>NZ_JAGQBU010000005.1 GCF_024345795.1 Synechococcus sp. J7-Johnson | reverse complement strand
GGAATTCAGAAGGAAAGCTGAGATTCGGGCCGACGTATCTACCGTAAGCCACTGGTCAATAGCGAAAAGGGCTAGTCCAACCACCGGATAAGATCGTGGCTGCGCACGATCTATCCTTGTTCGTTAGGCCAGGGCATCAAGCAGCAACTCCACCTCTTCTTCGGTGGTGGTGATGTGGGTGCAGGCCCTGAGGCAATGGGGATCGTCGAGGGTGCGCAACCAGATGGCCCGCTGCCCCAGCTGGTGCACCAGCTCCCCTGGATTCGCTCCATCCACCACGAAGCTCACCAGTCCCGCAGGTGGCGGCACGTCCAGAAGGGGATTCACCCCCGGCAGCTGGCCAAGCCCCTGCCAGAGCTGGTGGCTGCGCGCCTGGATCAGCTCCAGCCGTTGCGGCGCCGGCGCCACCGCCTCCAGCAGCTGCAGGGACCGTTTCAGGCCCGCCAGCAGCGGAGCGCAGGAGGTGGCCACTTCGAAGCGCCGGGCATCGTGGTGCCAGGCACTGCTGGCGTCGCTTCCCCCAGCAATGTTCTCGTTGGCAAGGCTGCGCCAGCCGCCCATCGTGGGCTGCGACTCGTGGAGCAGGCGTTCCGAGAGCGCTACACCGCCCAGTCCCTCGGGGCCACAACACCACTTGTGACCGGTGAAGGCGTAGATGTCGGCCACGGATGCCGCACCTGCGCCAAAGGCTTCAGCCCCGCGCTCGGCCAGCGGCAAGCTGCCCACCGACTGGGCCGCATCCACCAGCAGCCAGGGCCGACGCGGGTGCTCCCCCAGCCGCTGGGCCACAGCCGCAATCGGCATCAACTGACCGGTGTTCCAGAGCAGGTGGGAGAGCACCACCAGGCGTGTGGTTGGGGTGAGGCTGTTCTCGAGGGCCTCCAGCACGGAGGCATTGCTGCTGGTCAGGTCGCCCCGCAGGGCCTTCACCTGCAGGGTGGAGATCGTCAGCTTTTCGCGGCGGGCGAGCTCACGGCAGGCGGCCACTACGCCCGGATGCTCGCAATCGCTGATCAGCAGCTCATCGCCCGCCTGCCAGGGCAAGCCCCACAGGGGCAGCACACAACCACTGGTGACGTTCTCGGTGAGGGCAAGGCGCTCGGGCGGCACCCCGCAGAGCGCGGCCAGCGAACCCCGCAGCCCCCTTGTCTCCAGCTCCAGCCAGGGCCAGATGTCGGCGGTGAAGGGCCCCAGCTCCTGGATCCGCTCCCAGCTGGCGGTGATCGCCTGCAGCGAGGGCGTGGGCAGCGGCCCCTGGCCTCCGTAGTTGAAGTAGGTCTTGTTGGCCAGGGCGGGCATCAGATCCCGCAACTGAACTGGGGTCATGGCCTGCCGGGCTGGATTGTGGTCGCTCGTCACAGGTCGGAGGTGATGGGCTGAAAGCATCGCAGCCGGAACAGGACGCCTGGATCAGTAACCCTCACGGCCAGGGGTCCCATCTGGCTGATCAGCTGCCGAAGCAGACGTTCTTCGTTGATGTCGTTGCGCCAGTCGCTCTGGGCATAGTCCACGCCCGCATTGTCTCGCCGCAGTGAAAATAATGATGTCCTTGAGTGTGAGGGTCCTGAACAGCTGAGCATGGATCAAGCGCCCTGAACGAAGCAGAGGCCGAGAGGTCTTGTTCTCATAGCTAAGGAGACCCAAGGGCTTCACCGAGAGAAGGCAGAGCCTGGGAAGGGTTCTGAGGTGGGAAGAGCTGCAACTCCGGCATTGATTCCTGCAGTTCCTCCGTGCTTTCTGGAGGCGAAGTTGATGAGCCGGAGTCATTGAAGAATGGGGCTCCTCCCTCAATCTGTTGACCGAAGCTGAGATCCATCGACCCAATCAGAAAGATGCTGAGCATGAGACTGAACAGCAAGTTCAGAAATCGAGCCCTGGGGAGCCGCATGATCAACCTGCGGAGATCTTCCACCATAGGGGAGTAATCCCTGGCGCAGGCCGCCTGCCTGGCTGAAAAGATTCAGCGCGAATGAACTGTTTCTGGGTCGGTGGACTGCTGCGGCTCTCACGCTTGCCTCTGTGGTCGGTTCATGAGCCGAAAATGGCCATTCCCGATTCCAGATTCGTTATTGCAGATTCGTCAGGAGCGGCTGGAAATGGGTTGCATCGATTGCCATGATGTTTTCCATCGACTGGTCTGGGGCTGACTGACTCCTCACGGAGCGGCTCAAGCAACTCGACACCAACGGGGATGGCCTCAGCAGGCCGCGAGGATGGTTTGCCCCATCACACTGTCAAGCCCGCTCGGAGTTCCGAGCGGGCTATTGGAAGCTTGGTGCTTAACGAAATCTGTGCCTGTCAGAGCACCTGACCCACCATCACCGCTGCCACGGCGGAGAAGAGGGTGATGCCGAGGGCGGTGAGGGGATTCTGTCCCTGGGCCACGGCGAAGCTGGTGACGACACCAGCCCCAAGGCAGGCGACGACGATCTGGGTGGCGGTTGAGGGACGATCCACAGGACAGGGCACAACTGATGAGTAACGTAGGGAGCCCTTTTGAAGGCACCAGCGGGGATCAGGGTTTTCGTTACCGGCGGTTGGGCTTCGTAACAGGGCGAAATCGTCCGGGCGCCGCCGGCTCAACCAGGTTCGCTGACGGATGGTGGCGATCTGGGGGGTTGTGGAGGGCATCCCAACGCCAAGCTGGAGGTTATCCAGGCGTTGCTGGAAGACGCCCGTGCCCTGGTCCCCGGACGGCGTCTGCTCAGCTTCGACTGGGAGTGAGACGAACCTGGGGCAGGCCGAGGCCTGCCGTCGCTGTGCTGACTCACTGCTGTCAGGGTCGATACACCTCGCGTTGGCAAAGCCCAAGGCTCATGTGAGCCTGCACTGAACAGGCGATGGGCATCAGGCATGGCTATGGATCACGAGCAGGAACTCCAGCTTCTCGATGCCTGGTGGCGTGCCGCCAACTACCTGGCGGTGGGGATGATCTATCTGCGGGATAATCCGCTGCTGGCCGAGCCGCTCCGGCCTGAGCACATCAAGGCCCGTCTGCTGGGGCACTGGGGATCCAGCCCTGGCCAGGCGTTCATCTGGGCCCATGCCAACCGGGTGATCCGCCACCACGATCTGGAGATGATCTACCTGTCGGGGCCAGGACATGGAGCCCCCGGCGTGCTTGGCCCCACCTACCTCGATGGCAGCTACAGCGAGGTCTATCCCGACAAGTCGCAGGATGCGGGCGGGATGCAGCGCTTCTTCAAGCAGTTCTCGTTCCCGGGCCACATCGGCTCCCACTGCACCCCCGAAACTCCGGGTTCGATCCATGAGGGCGGTGAGCTCGGCTACGTGCTCTCCCATGCCTGCGGCGCCGTTTTCGACAACCCCGATCTGATCGCGCTGGCCTGCGTGGGAGATGGCGAGGCCGAGACCGGCCCCCTGGCCACCTCCTGGCACATCAACAAATTCCTCAACCCGATCAGCGACGGCGCCGTGCTGCCGGTGCTGCACCTCAATGGCTACAAGATCGCCAACCCCACCCTGCTGGCTCGCATCCCCAGGGAGGAGCTGGTGAACCTGATGCGGGGCTACGGCTGGGATCCGATTCTGGTGGAGGGGAGTGAGCCGGAGGAGATGCACCGTGCCATGGCCGCCGCCATGGACCAGGCCATCGCCACCATCCTGCGGGTGCGCCAGGACTGCCGCCAGAGCGGAGAGGCCGTGCGGCCTGCCTGGCCGATGATCGTGCTGCGCTCCCCCAAGGGTTGGACAGGCCCCCGCGAGCTCAACGGCAAGAAGCTGGAGAACTTCTGGCGTGCCCACCAGGTGCCCCTGCCGGCACCGAACAAGGATCCCCAGCAACTGACCATGCTCCACGACTGGCTGCGCAGCTACCGCCCCGAGGAGCTGTTCGACGCCAACGGCACCCTCAGGCCCGAGCTGCAGGCCCTCTCACCGACGGGCGCGCGGCGGATGGGCTCCAGCCCCCATTCCAATGGCGGCCGGTTGCGCCGCAGTCTTCGGCTCGCACCGATCGAGGACCATGCCGTGCACATCGAGCGGCCAGGCCAGAGCGAGCACGAGAACACCGCACCTCTGGGAGCCCTGCTGCGCGACACCATCTTGCGCAACCCCGACTCCCTGCGGGTGTTCGGCCCCGATGAAACCGCCTCCAACCGGCTGCAGGCCATATATGAGGTGAGCAAAAAAGTGTGGATGGAGGAGTTCCTCCCTGAAGACCTCAATGGCAGCGAACTGGCCCGCGAGGGACGGGTGGTGGAGATGCTCTCCGAGCACACCCTGGTCGGAATGATGGAGGGCTATCTGCTCACCGGCCGCTACGGCTTCTTCCACACCTATGAGGCCTTCGCCCACGTGATCGCCTCGATGTTCAACCAGCACGCCAAGTGGCTGGAATCCTGCAAGCTCCATGCCACCTGGCGTGCGCCGATCGCGCCCTGGAATTGCCTGATCTCCTCCACCGTCTGGCGCCAGGATCACAACGGCTTCACCCATCAGGACCCTGGCTTCATCGACCTTGCCGGCAACAAGA
Source organism: Synechococcus sp. J7-Johnson (assembly GCF_024345795.1). Lineage (GTDB taxonomy): Bacteria > Cyanobacteriota > Cyanobacteriia > PCC-6307 > Cyanobiaceae > Regnicoccus_A. The sequence goes on along the minus strand of NZ_JAGQBU010000005.1, from coordinate 129,354 downwards.
GTGGCGATGTGGTGCGCGTCTACCTGCCTGCCGATGCCAACTGCCTGCTGGCGGTGGCGGAGGAGGCACTCGTGGAAACGAACGTCTGCAACATCATCGTTTCCGACAAGCAGAAGCATCTCCAGTACCTCACCCTTGAGGAGGCCCGCAGTCACGTGGCCAAGGGTATCGGTCTCTGGGGCTGGGCCAGCAACGATGACCAGGGAGATGAACCCGATGTGGTGATGGCATGCGCCGGCGACATCCCCACCAAAGAAGTGCTGGCGGCGGTGGAGATCCTCCACGGTGAGGTTCCCAAGCTGCGTATCCGGGTGATCAATGTGGTGAAGCTGTTCGCCCTGACCCAGCCGAGCGAGCACCCCCATGGGCTCTCGGATCGGGATTTCGACAGCCTGTTCACCACCAACAAACCGGTGATCTTCAACTTCCACGGCTACCCGTGGCTGATTCACCGGCTCACCTACCGCCGCACCAACCACCCCAACATTCATGTGCGGGGCTACAAGGAGAAGGGCAACATCAACACGCCGCTGGAGCTGGCGATGAACAACCAGATCGACCGCTTCAACCTGGTGATCGATGTGATCGACAGGGTGCCTGGCCTCGGCTCCCGCGCCGCCCACGTCAAGGAGCGGATGAAGGAAGAGATCCTCGGCCACCGCCGCTATGCCCACACCCACGGCATGGATTCTCCCGATGTGACCGGCTGGCGCTGGTCCTTGCCAAGCCCGCACTAGGGATGAACGCCCGGGAATCGGTGCTGGTGCTGAACGCGGGCAGCTCCAGTCTCAAGGCGGGGCTGTTCTCGGCGGATGGCCGCTGCCAGTGGCGCGAGCAACGCAGCTGGCAGCCGGCCTCCGGCACCATGGAGGAGGTCCTCGACGGCTGGCTGCCAGCCGCCCTGGATTCCTGGAATGGGGAACCGCTATTGGCGGCCCACCGGGTGGTCCATGGCGGTGAGCGCTTCACCGCCCCCACCCTCTTGAGCTCCCCGGTGCTGGACGCTCTGGAGGCCATGATCGCCCTGGCACCGCTGCATAACGGACCTGCCCTGGCCGTTATGCGCTGGCTGAGCCGCTGGAATCCCCAGTTGCCCCAGTGGGCCTGCTTTGACACGGCCTTCCACAGCACCCTGCCGCCGGAGGCCCGCACCTATGCCCTGCCGGCGGCCTGGCGGGAGCAGGGTCTGCGCCGTTTCGGTTTTCACGGCCTCAACCATCAGCACGTGAGCGAAACCGTCAGCCATCGTTGGTCTGACAAGCCCCACTCCCCTCCTCGGCCGTTGCGGCTGATCAGTTGCCACCTCGGTGCCGGCTGCTCGCTCTGCGCCATCCGGGATGGCCGCAGTGTGGCCACCACCATGGGTTACACGCCCCTGGAGGGCCTGGTGATGGCCACCCGCAGCGGCTCGATCGACCCCGGTCTGCTGCTGCACTTGCTTCGCCAAGGGCTGACGCCCGAGCAACTGGAGCAGGGGCTGCAGGGGGCGAGTGGCCTGCTGGGGCTCTCCGGTGGCCTCAGCTCCGATATGCGCCAGCTGCGCCAGGCCGCCAGCGACGGTCACGACGGCGCCCGCCTCGCCCTTGCCGTGTTTCGCCACAGCCTGCTGGAGGGCATCGGGGCGATGGCGGCAAACCTGGGTGGTGTTGATGTGATCGCCCTCAGCGGCGGTATCGGTGAGCATGATCACGCCCTGCTGGCGGATCTTGAGTCGTCCCTGGGCTGGCTCGGGCCCATTGAGCTGGTGCGGGTCCCCGCCGATGAGGAGGGCCTGATCGCACGCGAGTGCCTCAGCGCAGCAGGCGGGATGCAGGTCGGGCCCGGCCGCTGCTGGCCCACTGCTTGAGCGCATCGAGCTGTTCGCGGGCCGTGCGCGAGAGGGGAACCAGGTCACTGGCGGCGGCGATCAGATCCGCCTCGCCGAATTCCCGGTGCACCGCAAAGGCCAGGTGCATCGCCTCCACCACCGTCTGCTCCAGTTCGGCACCGGAGAATCCCGCGGTGCGGTCCACCAGCACCTCGAGGGGAATGCGGTGCTCGGGGCGGCGGCGGCGCAGCTGCAGGTCGAGAATCGTGCGCCTTTCGGCGGCATCGGGCAGATCCAGCAGGAAGATCTCATCGAAGCGCCCCTTGCGCATCAGCTCCGGCGGCAGGCTCTCCACCCCGTTGGCGGTGGCCACAACGAACACCGCCGAGCGCTTCTCCGCCATCCAGGTGAGCAGGCTGGCAAGCACCCGCTGGCTGGTGCCGCCATCGCTGCGGCTGTCACCGCCGAATCCCTTGTCGATTTCGTCGATCCAGAGCACGCAGGGTGCCATGGCTTCGGCACGGCGAATCATGTCGCGGGTACGGGCTTCGCTGGCGCCCACCAGACCGGCGAACAGCCGCCCCACATCCAGGCGCAGCAGCGGCATGGCCCAGCTGTGGGCGATCGCCTTGGCGGTGAGTGACTTACCGGTTCCCTGGGGACCCACCAGCAACACTCCCCTTGGCAGGGGCAGGCCATAGGCGGCGGCCTCATCGCTGAAGGCCAGTCGCCGCTGCTCCAGCCAGTGCTTGAGCGCCTCCAGCCCGCCGATGTCGGCGGGGCTGGCCTCGGTGGGGCAATACTCCAGCAGCTCGCTACGGGCGATCGCCTGGCGCTTCTCCTCCAGCACCTCTGCCAGATCGGGCTCCCCCAGCTGGCCGCGCCGAGCCAGGGCCCGCGCCGCCACCTGACGGATGCGCTGTTCGCTCAGGCCGCTGCAGCAGTGGGTGAGCTGCTCGAGCACACCGGGGCTCAGGGGGTGGCCGCAGGCCTGAGCGATGCTCTCCAGCAGAGAGCTGATCTCACCGGCATCGGGCAGGGGCAGGTCCAGGATCGTGAGGCACTCTTCCAGTTCCCGCGGCACCTGCCATTCCGGGGCGGTGATCACCAGGGTGCGCGGTTTCTGGCGCAGGCTGGTGGCCAGGTTGCGTAGCCGGCGGCCGATGCCGGGGTCGTCGCAATAGCGGTGGAAATCGAGCAGCAGCAGGATCGCCGCCTGATCCGGGGGCAGGCTATCGATTGCCTCCAGGGCTCCCATTGGATTGCGGGTGGCCTCACCCTCGCGGTTCGGCAGCCCCTGGAGCCCCTCGACGAAATCCCAGCGCAGCAAGGTGCGCTGGCCCAGGCGCTGGGCGGCGCGCTGGAGCAGAGCAGCGATGCGCTCCTCCTCGGGGCTGCGAATCCAGAGGATCGGCGCGCGGGCACGGATCAGCAGATCAAGCTGGTCGGCCCACTCCTCGCTCATCGCCACTGGCGCAGGGCCGACCAGCGGGGATCGATGGGGTCTCCCCCGCCGGCCGTGGAGGAGGCTTCCTGTCTGGCCTCAGGTTGTTCTGGCAGGTCCGGTCCGGGGCAGCCCGGGCCGCAGTCGTTCCGCAAGGGCAGCTGAAGGCTGAGTTGCTCAAACAGCCACCGGGCCGGATCGAAGCTGCCGCGGGGATCGAGAGCCTCGATCAGCTCGCTTGCGTCGAGGTCATCGCCAAGTTGATCGGCCTCTCCGAGCCAGAGTCGCTCCTCCCCCCGGAAGTGCAGGGTGTGGTTGTAGGTGCTCAGGCAGCGGTCGCAGCAGAGGGTGACGATGGTTTCGGCTTCCCCCTCCACCTCCAGCACGGGCTCACCGTGGCGGACGCTCAACCAACCCCTCACCGGAGTGAGGCTCTCGAGATCCTCCAGCTGCTGGTCGACAGCCCACAAGCGTGGTTCCTGCAGCAGGCGGAGCTCCTGCAGGGGCACGGGCCGCAGCAGGGATGGTTCAGGCAACGGCGAGGGACGCCGCGTCATCACTTCTTGCCCTTGGGCTCAAATGGCAGCCGCTCAGACCCACCGGTGCTGGCGGCAACCGCCACCGTCTGCTGGGCGAGCTGTTGATCGAGGATGTCCTGAAGGTTCTCAGGCAGGGCCTCCCGGCTGAGCAGGAAGGTCTGCAGGCCCTGGAAGATGTTGGCAACCACCATGTAGAGCAACACCCCCGCGGGCAGAGGGAAGAACAGGAACATTCCGGTGATCATCACCGGCGTGATCTTGTTGGCCGTTGATTGCTGAGGATTCGGCGGCATCCCAGCCCCCGAGAGGATCTGGGAGATGAACAGGCTGGCTCCGAAGGCCCCCACCAGGATGGCGATGTCCCAGTTGATCGCCCCGTCGGTGTAGAAGCCCACCTGACCAAGGGCCTTGATGAACAGGAATCCACTGCGAGCCGCCAGGCCGGGCACCGTTGCTTCCACCGTGGCATCACCAGGGGCGATCGCCTCGATCAAGCCTGACTCGCTAACCCGCACCACGCCTTCGCCTTTGCTGACGCGCCAGGCCGGTGTGTACTTCGAGCCGTTCTCCACGCCCTCGAGCACGCTGCTGAAGGGTTGCCCGTCCTTGGTGTGCAGGTTGACCTGGGCTGAGTCGCCGATGCCCAGCTTGGTGCCGGCCTCAAGGCTGGCAACGACGGGCACATGGCTGGTTTCGGTGATGAAGATCGAGTGACTGGCACTGTTGAACGGTTTGATCTCCACCGCAGCGATCTGATCGGCCGGTAACACCTTCAGATTGAGGGTGTAGGGCACATCGGCGAAGGGTGAGCCGCGCAGGGTGGCGAAAAGGGCGAACAGGATCGGCATCTGCACCAGCAGGGGCAGACAGCCGGCCAGGGGGCTGCCGAACTCCTTCATCAGCTTGCCCAGTTCCTCCTGTTGTTTCTGGGGGTTGCTGGCGTACCGGCTCTTGATCTCAGCCTGACGCTTCTGCATCACGGGCTGAGCGATGCGCATGCGCCGGGCACTGCGGATCGAGCCTGCGCTCAGGGGGAAGAGGGCCAGCCGGATCACCACGGTGAGGGCGATGATCGCCAGCCCGTAACTCGGCACCAGCCCATAGAAAAAGTCGAGGATGGGCAGCAGCAGGTTGTCGGAGATGTAGCCGATCACAGCGGGGAGGCGGCGGAAGGGTGAGGGTTTGGACCAGTGTGCCCGAGCAGCCGATCGGAGTGCCGCCGATGCGGGGAAATCCCGTCCGGAGGCCTCGAACTGGCGGACTGTTCCTGGGGGTCAGGCACTGGCCGCCTGGGAGTCGGCGAATCCCTTGTTTTCGGCTGGGGCCTTGGCGCCGCCACGGCGGGCCATCTGCTCGAGGATGTAGGCCTCGGTTTCACGGAAGCGAGGCATGGAGCGCATCTCGAGCTTGGCCCCGTCGGTGAGTACCAGCACCATGTCGCCCCAGGCGCCGAAGCCCCGGGGCACCGAGCGCACTTCCTGCACCTGGCTGTAGACCACCTGGGTCCGGTCACGGCCCAGCCAGCCACCGCTGACCGAAATCCGCCGGCTGGTGATCCGGAAGCGCAGCCAGAGGGCCCGCACGATCGCGCCGACCGCGAAGGGGATGCCGATCAGGGTGAGGCCGAAGAGCAGGTTGAACAGCAGATCTCCCCGAGCCGGTCCCCCTTCGTAGAACGTGGTCTCGGTCACCTCGATGGTCATCGACTCAGGCCTGCCTTGCGGAACAGCTCGGAACATTCTCCCAGCAAGGCCTCGGGGCTGGCCTCAACGCAGCAGGGCTTGAGGCTGAGCAGCAGCCACAGGCCGTTGGGGTCGGCGGGCCAGTGACCGCAGTGCTCGTTCAGCCAGCCGTGCAGCAGGCGCCTGAGCCGGTTGCGCCGTACTGAACGCTTGCTCACTTTGGTGCTCACCACGACGGCGCAGCGGCAACCCTGTAGCGGCACCTGGCCCAGGGGAGCACGCAGGAGCGAGGGCTCGCCGACGACGGAGCGAAGCACCAGGTACGTGCCGTGAAAACGGCGGCCCTTGCGGTAGAGGTGATCAAAGGCTTTGTCGCCCCGCAGGCGCAGATCCCTGGGCAGGGCCATAGGGCTGGGAAGCTCCCTGCAAGGCCTCAGACGGCCAGGCGAGCACGTCCGCGGCGACGGCGGGTGCGGATCACGCGGCGGCCGGTGTGGGAACGCATCCGTACGCGGAATCCCGACACCCGCTTGCGCTTGCGACTCGTTCCTTCCAGGGTTCGCTTGGTCATGGTGCGTCTCGGCGTCTGGCCTGTTCTCGATCTGTCAACTTACCAGCCAGGGGTCAATCGATCCCCGGATCGATCTGGATCAGCCAGCTGCCCAGGTAGCCGCCGAATGGCACATCGCCAGGTGCCTGGGCCAGAGCATTGAACTGGTACATGCCGATGTTGAATGGATTGAAGATCGACATGAACACGCCGATGGTGCCATCAACGGGCACAGGCCGTTCCGGGAATATCTCGATCGACTTGCCGTTGGCATTCACTTCAATAACGGCAGGAATCGTTTCCTTGCAGCGGGTACGGGAGAGCATCCCGCCTTCCTTCATCATGCAGAGCTTGATGTCTTTGGGATCGATTTTTGTATCGAAGTTATCTGGAACTGAAATGGTGAGCTTGAGCATGGCCGTCTTGCGATCCTTTGGCCTCAGGATCAGGTAGTAATCGGATCGCTTCAGCCGCGAGGTGTCGGTCATGAAGAAATAGAGCCGCCGGTAGTCCTTGTTGTTATCCCAGCGGAACTCCAGCAGCCCGGGGGTGCCCTGGGCCAGGCTTGCCACCGGAGCGATTCCGGCGCCAGCACCGGCCATCAAGGTCCCCAGGCCCATGCCCGCGGCAGCCATCAGCAGGCCGGTGCGTCTGGGCAGGGAGGGCGTCAGTCGGCGCAGCCGTTGTTGCAGGGTCGGAAGGGTCATGGAGAGTGGATCAGGAGTGGCCGGCGCAAGCGGGCCCGGGTGTTGTCTGGATTGTCGGCCGGCGCCATCGGGGCCAGCCCCTCGTGGGGGCAGCGGCACAGCTGTCAGTTGTGACCGGATCTGTCCGGCCGCAGCCGGGCCGCCTCCCTCAGGTAGGGGTGCAGGGGCTGCCTGCCTGGCTCCATCCAGGCGTGTGCCAGCAGGCGAATGCAGCGGGGCAGGTCGCCGGCCACGGCCATCTGCTGACAGTCGAGCAGCGCCACTCCGTCCCAGCCGGGCTGCCGTCGGGCGATGGCCGCTGGGAACCCGGCGTCGAGATCGGCGGTCACTGAAAAGGTCACCGACAACACCAACGCTCCACTGAGGCCGTTGCCATCGATCAGGTTGGCGAGCAATTCGCTCACCGCCTCCTCGATGGCGCCCGTGGTGTTGGATGTGGCGGTGGTGGCGCCCCTCAGCGCCCGCAACTCCCTGTCCTCGTTCATGGCCGCCAGAGCCACAGCGGCTGGCCGCACCAGGCCAGCTCCAGGCTGAGGGCCTGCTGCAGACCTCCCAGCAGGTTCCGGCCGGGGATCAGGCCCGCCAGCCGCTTCTGGGGTTTGCCGAACATCACAGGCCGGGTCTTCTCCTCATCCAGACCGGCCAGGCGAGCGGCCAGCCGCCGGGCGTGTTCCTCGTCGCCGAGTTCGTCGATCAACCCGAGCGCCAAGGCCTGGGCACCGCTGAACACCCTTCCGTCGGCGAAGCCGCGCACCACGCTGTCGCTCAGTCCGCGGCCCTGGGCCACCGCCTCGACGAACTGGCCGTAGCTGGAGTCGATCAGACCCTGCAGCAGCTCCCGTTCATCGGCGGTCAGGGCCCGGTCAGGCGAGAGGATGTCCTTGTAGAGGCCGCTCTTGACGGTCTCGAAGCTGATGCCGATGCGCTCCAGCAGCTTCGAAATGTTGTTGCCGCGCAGGATCACGCCGATCGAACCCGTGATCGTGCCCGGGTTGGCCACGATCTTTTCGGCGGCCACCCCCACATACACGCCTCCGGAGGCGGAGATATTCCCGAAGCTGGCCACCACGCGGCAGCCCTTGCTGCGCAGGCGACCGATGGCCGCATGGATCTCCTGGCTGTCGCCCACGGTGCCGCCGGGGCTGTCGATGCGGAGCAGCAGCGCAGGGAATTCCCTGTCCTCCACTTGCCGGAGGGCTCTCACCACCCGCTCCCGGGTCGGGCCGGCGATCGCCCCCTCGATCACGATCCTCGCCATGCTCTTGCGGGACTTGCGGCGCCAGGGCCAGGGCATGCGATGCAGATCGATGTCGCTGGATCTTAAAAAGGTCACCGACGACCGTTTCGATGACGCCCCAGCTGCGATGGCTGTTGATGCTGCTGCCCTTCGCCCTCTGGGGCACGGCGATGGCGGCGATGAAACCCCTGCTCGAGTCAGCCGGCCCGCTCACGATCGCCTGGATGCGCCTGCTGCCGGCAGCCCTGGCGGTGCTGGTGGTGGCGCGGCTGCAGGGGCGTTCCCTGGCGGTGGCGGCCTCTGATCGCCTCTGGCTGCTGGCCTTCGCCCTGGTGGACGGCACCCTGTTTCAAGGGCTGCTGGCCCGGGGTCTGGAGAGCACCGGTGCGGGTCTGGGCTCGGTGCTGATCGACTCCCAGCCCCTGCTGGTGGCCCTGCTGGCCCGCAGCCTCTTCGGTGAGGCCATCAATCCGGTGGGCTGGTCGGGTCTGCTGCTGGGTCTGGCCGGCATCGCCTGCCTGGGCCTGCCGGCGCCGCTGCTGCGGCACTGGTGGCTGGATGGACCGGAGGCCCTGGGATTGCATCCCTGGAGCCATGGCGAGACCTGGATGCTGGGGGCGGCGGTGGCCATGGCGGTGGGAACCGTGCTCTGCCGCTATGCCAGTCGCGGCAGCGATCCGGTGGCCGTCACCGGCTGGCACATGCTTATCGGTGGGGTGCCCCTGCTGATCGGATCGTTGGGCGTCACTCGGCTGGATCCCGCCGCGGCGCCCTTCTGGCCTGCCTGGAGCCCCCTGGAGTGGGGGCTGATGGCCTATGCCAGCCTGCTGGGCAGCGCCCTGGCTTACGGATTGTTCTTCTGGTTCGCCAGCCGCTGCGACCTCACCGGCTTCACCGCGCTGACCTTTCTCACGCCCGTGTTCGCCCTGCTCTGCGGCCTGCTGCTGCTGGAGGAACGGCTGCGGCCGCTGCAGTGGTTCGGCTCGGTCCTGGCGCTTGGCTCGGTGCTGCTGATCAACCAACGCCAGCGGCTCTGGCGCCCGGCGCTGCCCGAACCGGAACCGCCGTGCCTGACGCCATGACGGCCCCCTGGAGCCTGCTCGTGGTGAGCACGCCGGTAGGAACGCTCGGCTCAGGTGCTGGCGGCGGGGTGGAGCTCACGCTCGAGAGCCTGGTGGCCGGTCTGCTCGGCCGCGGTCACCAGCTCACGGTGCTGGCCGCCGAGGGGTCGCGGCTTTCCAGCAGCTGCCAGGCCGCCCGCCTCTGGACGGCGGCCGGCGTCGATCAGCCCAGCTGGCAGCACCAGCTTCGTGACGCCCCCGTTCAGATTCCCGCTGCCGGTTTGCTGCCGGCCATCTGGCAGCAGGTGCATGCTCGCCAGGGGCAGTTCGATGCGGTGTTGAACCTTGCCTACGACTGGCTGCCCTTCTGGCTCACCCCCCTGCTGCGCACGCCGCTGTTCCACCTGGTGAGCATGGGCTCGGTGGCGACCGTGATGGATGAGGTGATCGAGGCGGTGGCCCTGAGTGACCTGCGCCGGCTGGCCTTTCACAGCAGGGCCCAGGCCAGCGACTTCCGCCTGCCCGCCCCGCCGCTGGTGGTGGGCAATGGCTTCGACCTGTCGGCCTACAGCTTCCGCGAGCGGCCGGATCCCGAGCCCCTGCTCGGCTGGGCTGGCCGCATCGCGCCTGAGAAGGGGTTGGAGGACGCTGCGGCGGTGGCGGCCAGCCTGGGTGAGCGGCTGCTGGTCTGGGGGGTGCGTGAGGACCCGACCTACGCCGCCGCTGTGGAGGCTTCGGTGCCCTCAGGCACCATCGAATGGCGTGGTTTCCTGCCTACCAGTGCCCTGCAGGCGGAGCTGGGCCGCTGCCGGCTGCTGCTGAACACGCCCAAGTGGAACGAGGCCTTCGGCAATGTGGTGGTCGAGGCGATGGCCTGTGGCGTGCCTGTTGTGGCCTACGCCCGTGGCGGCCCCGGCGAACTGATCGTGCCGGGTGTCACCGGGGTGCTGGTGCCCCCCGACGATGTGGCCGCCCTGACGCTGGCGGCGCGGGGCGCGGCGGGGCTGGAGCGCTCCGCCTGCCGCCGCTGGGTGGAGCGCCACGCCTCCAGGGAGGCCTTCGCCGAGCGGATCGAGACCTGGATCCAGGAGGGTCTGCGCCCGGCCTAAGTTCGCAGCGACTCAGGCTCCACCCGTGTCCCCGTCCCCTTCCCGTTCCCCGGATGGGGGTCAACGTGCCACTGGTAGTTGGGCGGTGCTCGGCCTGATCCTGGTGCTGGGCATCGCCCTGTTCCTCTGGCAGCTCGGCGCCACAGGGCTGGTGGATGAGACACCTCCCCTGTTCGCCGCTTCCGCCCGGGCCATGGCCGAAACCGGCCAGTGGCTGATTCCCCACGTCAATGGACTGCCGCGCTACGACAAGCCGCCGCTGATCTACTGGCTGATGGGAGTGGGCTATGCGATCCCCGGCCAGGAGCAGTGGAACCCCCTGGGCACCTGGGCCGCTCGTCTGCCCTCGGCCCTGTCGGTGATCGCCGTGATGCTCAGCCTGGGTTACACCCTGCTGCGCTGGCCACAGTCGAGCGGCGGGCTGCGCTCCGCCTGCACCGCCCTCGGGGCTGCTCTGGCCTTTGCCCTCTCGCCCTTGATCCTGCTCTGGGGGCGGATCGCCGTCAGCGATGCCCTGCTCACCGGCTGTCTGGCAGTGTCGCTGCTGCTGTTCTGGCAGAGCTGGGCTGAGCCGCGTCGAGCGGTCTGGTCCGCCTGGATCGTGCTCGGCCTGGCGGTGCTCGCCAAGGGGCCGGTGGCCCTGGCCCTTGCGGCCCTGACCCTGCTGGGGTTCGGGCTCAGCCAGCGCCGCCTGGGGGCGCTCTGGCGACGGCTGCGGCCCCTGCCGGGTCTGGCACTCACCGCTCTGGTGGCCCTGCCCTGGTACCTGGCGGCTCTTGCGCTGGAGGGCGAGCCGTTCTGGGCCAGCTTCTTCGGCTACCACAACGTGCAGAGATTCACCTCGGTGGTGAACCAGCACCTCCAGCCCTGGTGGTATTTCGCGCCGGTGCTGCTGCTGGCCGGCCTTCCCTTCACTCCCCTGCTCCTGCTCGGCCTGTTCAGGGCCCTTGGCCGCTGTTGGCGCCGCAGGCGTGGGCCGGTGGCCCCCGCTGCCGCCTTGCTCGAGCCCGCCGGCTCCCTGGCCAGCTACGCCGCCTGCTGGCTGCTGGCCGTGCTGATCTTCTTCACCCTGGCCGCCACGAAACTTCCCAGCTACTGGCTGCCGGCCACACCCGCCGCCGGCCTGCTGGTCGCCCTCACCGCCGCCGAAGGCGGTAGGGCCAGCCGCTGGGCCCTGGGGGCCTCCGTGGCGCTGATGGCGGCGCTCACCCTGGTCCTGGCGCTCTCGCCCCGCTGGATTCCCCTGATCAACGATCCGGAGATGCCCACCCTGCCGGCGGAGTTGCTGGCCAGTGGCCTGGTGCTGCGGGCGGCGGTCTGTTTTGCCCTGGCCACCCTGGCCGGGATCTGGCTCTGCTGGACGCCGAAGCCGCGGCCCTGGGGGCTGGTGCCAGCCCAGCTGGCCCTGGTGCTGTTTCACCTGCTGGCGGTCCTGCCGATGTGGAATCTCGGGGACCGGGTGAGGGGGCTGCCGGTACGGACGGTGGCCCAGCAGGTTCGGCTGCAGCGCCTGGGCTCCGAGCCCCTGGCGATGGTGGGAATCCTCAAACCGTCGCTGCACTACTACACCCGTCAGGTGGTCCTCTACGAGGGGATATCCCGCACCGCGCTGGTGAACCTGGCCGACCGCCTCGAGCGGGAACACCGCCTGGGTCTGAGCCCCAGCTCCGTTGAGGTTCAACCCACCGTGCTGGTGGTGATCGATCAGGGCACGGCCAGGAAGCCCCACTGGCAGGGCCTCGCTCCAGTCGAGCTGGGCCGCTCTGGGCTGTACCGGCTCTGGCGCCTCGATAGGGGCCGGCTCCAGCGACGGGCCGCTGAGCTGCGGGCCGTTGGAGTGGCGCCCACCTGGCAGCTGCCGGTGCCCGAGCGTTACTGACCTCCGGCCTACTCCAGGTTGCGGTGGCAAAGGCCGCAGTGGCCCCAGCGGGCCAGTTCACCGGCTGGGGCGGGGCTGCAACAGGCCGGGCAGAGTCCCAGCCCATGCACGTCCACCCGGCTGGGATGGGCGGCCCAGACCTGGGCGATGTCCTCACTGCCCGGCAGCCTGGCGGCATGGACCTGGTGTTGACGAAAGCGCAGGTCGCGGACGGGAAAACCGGACCCCCTCAAGGCGCCCAGCAACTGATGGCGGTTGTAGCGGAGGGCCTGCAGCCATTGGGGATGCTGGGCGCCCACGGTCAGCACGCCGCCGCGGAGACTGAGAGGGCGGCAGTGGGGGGCGAGCTGGTCGCCGGCGATCCGAGGCCAGGCCTGCCACAGGGCGGCCAGGCTGCCGGCCCGCCGCCACTCCTGCTGGATCTGATCCAGGCAGGAGCCCACAGCAACGATCGGCGCCGGAGGTGCCGGCATCAGCACGCTCACGTTGCCGATCCGGCGCACCTGGTCCTGCGGAGCCTTGGCCATGGCCTGAGATTAGGGAGTGAGGGTGCGGGCAACCGTCCGTGTTCCGGTGAGCCACAGCGGCTACCCTCCGAGTTGCCCCCACCTCGACCCATGGGCTTCTTCGACCGGCTCAGCCGCCTGCTGCGGGCCAACCTCAACGATCTGGTCAGCAAGGCCGAGGATCCTTCCAAGATCCTGGATCAGTCCGTGGCGGACATGCAGTCCGACCTGGTGAAATTGCGCCAGGCGGTGGCCACCGCGATCGCCAGTCAGAAACGGCTTCAGAACCAGGCGGAGCAGGCGGACTCCCAGAGCAAGTCCTGGCTGAACAAGGCCGAGCTGGCTCTCAAGGAGAACAGGGAGGATCTGGCCCGCGAGGCCCTCAGCCGCCGCAAGACGTACCAGGACACCGCCACGGCTCTCAATGCCCAGCTCAACAGCCAGGCCGGTCAGGTGGAAACGCTCAAGAAGAGCCTGACCGCCCTTGAGGGCAAGATCGCCGAGGCGAAGACCAAGAAGGACATGCTCAAGGCCCGCTCCCAGGCGGCCCAGGCTCAGGAGCAGCTTCAGAGCGCCGTGAGCGGCCTGGGCACCAACAACGCCATGGCCGCTTTCGAGCAGATGGAGGAGAAGGTGCTGCAGCAGGAGGCCCGCAGCCAGGCGGCTGCCGAGCTGGCCGGCGCCGATCTCGAAAGCCAGTTCGCGGCCCTTGAAGGCACCGACGTTGACGACGAGCTCGCCGCTCTGAAGACCCGCCTCGAGGGAGGCGCCCATCCGATCTCCCTGCCGGTCGATAACGGCCCTGTTCCCCAGCTCGAACCGGTGAAGGTGGCTGAGGTGGACGCAGAGCTCGAGGAACTGAAACGCTCGATCGACAAGCTCTGAGCCCAGCCAGGAGGATCTGATCTCCCTGGCGACCCCGGCCGGCTCCATACAATCCAGTCAGCTGAACCGGGTCCGTGGCCGTTGCTGTTTTCACCGATGCCAACTTTGAGGCTGACGTGCTTGCCGCCCCCGGCACGGTTCTGGTGGATGTGTGGGCCAGCTGGTGTGGCCCCTGCCGGCTGATGGCTCCCCTGATGGACTGGGCCGCGGCCGAGTACGGCGGTCTGCTGCTGGTTGGCAAACTCGAAGCTGATCCGAATCCCAAAGTCCGCGACAGCCACAGGATCCAGGGTCTTCCCACCCTCATCCTGTTCCGCGACGGCAAGGAACTGGCTCGCCACGAGGGCGCCATGGCCAAGCCCCAGCTCAAGGCCTTCCTTGATGCCCATCTCTGAACGGGTCACCCGCCTGGGTCAGGGGGTCTTCGCACGCAACGACCAGCGCAAGATCGCCTACAGCGAGGGTCTGCTGAATCCGGAGCGGCCCCCCGGCCGCCCCACTCTGCTGGATCTCTCCCTCGGCTCCACCGACCTGCCCCCTCCGGCGGTGGCGCTGGAGGCCATGGCCGCGGCCATGAAACTGCCCAGCAGCGCCTCTTACTGCCTCCACGGCGCCACCCTGCCGTTCCGGGAGGCAGTGGCGGCCTGGGCCGGGCGCCGCTTCGGCGTGGCCGTTGACCCTGAGGCTGAGGTCCTGCTGCTGGTTGGCTCCCAGGAGGGCACGGCCCACCTGCCCCTGGCAGTGCTGAACCCCGGCGAGCCGGCCCTGCTGCTGGATCCTTACTACCCCTCTCACCACGGTGGGCTGCAGCTGGCCTCAGCCCGCACCGAGTTGCTGCCCCTGCGCGCCGACCAGGGCTGGCAGCCCCAGTTCGAGGCGATCTCCCCGGCCGTCTGGGATCAACTGAGGCTGATGGTCCTCGGCTTTCCCCACAACCCAACCGCCACGGTGGGAGAGCAGGAGTGGCTGGATCAGGCCGTCGCGCGGGCCCGGCGCCATGGCTTCGTGCTCGCTCATGACAACCCCTATGTGGACCTGGCCCTCGAGGGCGAGGCACCGGCGCTGCTGCGCAATCCCCACTGGCGCAGCTGCGGCATTGAGTTCTTTTCCTTTTCCAAGAGCTGGTGCCTGGGTGGCTTCCGCCTGGCCTTCGCCATCGGCGCCGAGCCCCTGATCACAGCCCTGCGCCAGCTCAAGGGCGTGGTGGATTTCAACCAGTCGCTGGCCCTCCAGGCCGGGGCGATAGCTGCCCTGGAAAAGGCGCCCCAGTGGCCGGCGCAGCTGCGGGAGGTGTATCGGCTGCGCCGCGACCGCATGGCGGCGGCCCTGGAGGCCCAGGGCTGGCCGTTGCAGCGGCCAACGATGGCGCTCTACCTCTGGCTGGGCCTGCCGGAGGTGGCCCGGGCCCGGGGTCTCGATTCGGAGTCGTTCTGCGCGGCCCTGCTGGAGGCCACCGGCGTGGCGCTGACCCCCGGCAACGGCTTTGGCCCCAGCGGCGAGGGCTGGATGCGACTGGCGCTGGTGCATCCGGTGGAGGAGCTGGAGGCGGGCGCCGAGCGGATTGGCGAGTGGCTGCGCCGCCTCGATGATGCACTGAGCCCCAGCCATTGAGAAAGCCGTGATCGGCAGGGTTCAGGCGGCGCGACGACAAGCGTGCGCCACGCTGGGTCCGGACCTGCCGGCGCCGCGGCTGCCCTGGCGGCTTACGTGGTGGCCCTGCTGCGGCAGCACCGAGCAGCGGCTGGAGCAGGAACTGGCCTCCGGAGGCCAGCCACCACTGGCGGTGCTGGCCGGCCACCAGCGTTTCGGTCATGGCCAACGGGGGCGGCCCTGGATCTCCCCGCCGGGGGGGGTGTGGCTGAGCGCGGCCCTGCCCTGGCCGGCGGAGCCTGGTGCCAGCTCGGCGCTGGGGCTGGCCGTGGCGGTGGGCCTGGCCCTGCAGCTGGAAGCACTCGGTCTGACCGTTCAGCTCAAGTGGCCCAACGATCTGCTGGTGAATGGGCGCAAGCTGGCTGGCCTGCTGCCGCGCCTGAGCCTGCGGGGGCCAGCGATTCGCCTGGCCAGGGTGGGGGTCGGTCTCAATGGCCGCAACCGGGTGCCGGCCGGTGCCATCAGCCTGCGCGAGGCTCTCGGCCGTCAGACCACGGCCAGCGATGTGCCGGCCCTGACGGCTCGCGTGCTTGCCGCTCTGGAGTGGGCGGTGTTCCGCAGCACCAGCCCCGAACTGGTGCGCCGCCTGGCTGAGCGCCGCCTGCTGGTGCCCGCCGAGGGGATGACCTACCGCCAGGAACGCTGGCAGGTGGAGGGTCTGAGCGTGGCTGGCGGCCTGCTGCTTAGTCGCGCTGGCGAGCGGATTGTGCTCAGGCGCAGCTTCTGAGGGGCCCACTTGCCGAGGGGGTCAGTTGTGTGGCTGAACACAGGCAGAGTTTCTTATGCTCCTGCCAATCAACTCTGATTCCGGTTTGCGTCGCTACTCCTGGTACAACCGCCTGATGCTGGGCTCCCTGGTGCTGGTGTCAGCTCCCCTCAGCCTGGCTCAGTTGCAGCCTCCGGCAGAGCTGACGGCCCCTGTTGAGCCTGCTGCACCGGCCGCACCTCAGACCCTGGCTGCTCCGGCTGTGCCCCCCCCGGCGCCAGCTCCCCGCGCCCTTTCACCTCGCCTGGCCAACGATCCCCCGGCGCCGCTGAAGCCGAGTTTCGATCAGGTTCCCCAGGGCCGGCCTCGCCGCTTTGATCAGTCGCTTGACGAACTGGTTCGCCAGGGGGTCGTGACCCCTGCTGAGCGCAGCCGGGTTCAATCCTCCGGTGCCCTGCGGCCCGGGGAATTGCCTGCCCACCAACAGGCCTGCAGCAATGGCGCTCTCTCAGAGCAGGAGTGCCGCACCGGCGTGTCCGTGCGCTGGCGCGGGCGCAATCCCCTGGAGGAGGAGCGCCTCGACAACGGCGGCAAGACCAGTGGAACGCTGATGGCAGGCATGGGCCGCTTCGGCAGTGACGGCCTGCCCCTCCCTCCGATCACCGTGCCCGTCTCGGCTCTGCTCTCCGGTGCCGGCGGCAGTTTTCGCCTCAGTGATGTCTTCGGTGTGACCCCCCGCCCAGCTCCCCTGGCGGGCAATGGCAACCGGGGCCTGCTCTTTCCCCTGATCGGCTCCGCCGTCACCACCAGCGGCTTCGGCTGGCGATTGCACCCGGTGCTGGGCAGCTGGCTGATGCACGCCGGCAAGGATCTGGCAGCCCCGGAAGGCACCCCCGTGGTGGCAGCTCTCGCCGGGCGGGTGGTGAGCAGCGGTGTGGCGGGCGGTTACGGGCTGGCGGTGGAGATTGAGCACAGGAATCCCCTGCGCCGCACCCTCTATGGGCACCTCTCTGAGCTCTACGTCAAGGAAGGCGAACAGGTGAAGCAGGGCGCCGTGATCGGACGGGTGGGCAGCACTGGCCTGAGTACGGGTCCTCACCTCCATTTCGAACTGCGGCTGCCGGAGAACGGCGGCTGGGTGGCTGTGGACCCAGGCATGCTCGATCCCGGCGGTTCGGTGGTCGGTGGTCCCGATGCCATCGCTCTGCTGATGGGCCAGCTGTTGCAGAGCCTGGAGCGGCCTGTGGCCCCGGCCCCGGCGGCGGGCTGATTCGGCGTTTTGGTTGATCCTTGGTGAGTGGATCAATCAGTCGGCGATGCGGCCGTCGCGGAAATGCACAACCCGCTGGGCCCGCGCGGCCACGTCGTCTTCGTGGGTCACCAGCACCACAGTCATCCCCTGACGATGGAGGTCGTCGAAGATCTCCAGCACTTCCTGGGTGGTGTGGGAATCAAGTGCACCGGTGGGCTCATCGGCCAGCAGCAGGGCCGGCTGGTTGATGATCGCCCTGGCCACAGCCACCCGCTGTTGCTGGCCTCCTGAGAGTTCGTTGGGCTTGTTGCGCAGGCGCTGGGCCAGCCCAACCCTCTCCAGTGCAGCCACGGCCCGCTCACGACGCTCCTTGGCCGGGATGCCGGCATAGACCATCGGCAGGATCACATTGTCGAGCGCACTCATCTGGGGCAGCAGGTGGAACTGCTGGAACACGAAGCCGAGACTGCGGTTGCGCAAGTCCGCAAGGGCGTCGTCATCGAGTTGCTCCACTGGGGTTCCCCGCAGCAGGTAGCTGCCGGAGGTGGGGCGATCCAGGCAGCCGATGATGTTCATTGCTGTACTTTTCCCCGACCCTGAGGTACCCATCACGGCGAGATAGTCGCCGGGTTGGACCGTGAGGCAGAGGTCGTCGAGGGCCCTCACCTCCGTATCACCGGACCCGTAGATCTTGGTGATGTGCTCGAGGCGAGCAACCGGTTCTTGATCAGCCACCGGACTGGTGCCGGGCCGAGTTGAAGAGGCTGGGGCGCTCAGTCCGCTCATCCCAGGGCCGCGGCGGCGGCTTCGCTGGCCGCGATCGCGTGCTGGAGCATCGGCGTGCCCGCCACGGCGGCATTGGCCCAGGTGAACAACGGATTGGAGAGGACTCCACCGATGGCAGTCACCAGCACGCAGCCCACCAGCGCGGTCCGCAAGGGTTGCATTCCAGCGAGGTTCCAGCTGATCTCCGGATATGCTTTAACCACATCGGAGGCCTCTTGGGGTTCTTTCACCACCATCATCTTGATCACAGAGATGTAGTAGTAAATCGACACCACAGAAGTGATCAGTCCGACTACCACCAGGAGATATTGCTGATCGGCCCAGCCGGCGAAGAAGAGATAGATCTTGCCGAAGAATCCCAGCATCGGAGGGATTCCGCCCAGGGAGAGCAGGCAGAGGCTCAGGCCCAGGGTGATCAGGGGATCCTTCTGGTACAGACCGGCGTAATCGGAGATGCGGTCGCTGCCGGTGCGCAGGGAGAAGAGAATGATGCAGGCGAAAGCGCCCAGGTTCATGAACAGGTAGGCCGCCATGTAAAGCACCATGGCGGCGTAGCCGTCCTCGGTGCCGCAGACCAGGCCGATCATCACGAATCCGGCCTGACCGATGGAGCTGTAGGCCAGCATCCGTTTCATCGAGGTCTGGGCCAGTGCCACCACATTGCCCAGGGTCATGCTCAGGATCGCCAGCACCGTGAAGAGCACCTTCCACTGGGCATCGAAGCTCTCGAAGCAGCCGACCAGCAGTCGCAGGGCAAGGGCGAAGCCTGCTGTCTTCGAGCCCACCGAGAGGAAGGCCACCACAGGGGTCGGCGAACCCTCGTAGACATCCGGTGTCCACTGGTGGAAGGGCACCGCCGCGATCTTGAAAGCCACCGTGGCCAGAACGAACACCAGGGCCAGGGCCGTGACGGGGGTGGCGCTGGTCTGCAGGGCCAGACCCACCGCCTCCAGGCTGGTCTCGCCACCGGTGAGGCCGTAGAGCAGGGAGGCGCCGTAGAGGAACACCGCCGCTGCTGCTGAACCCACCAGCAGGTACTTGAGGGCGGCTTCCCCGGAGCGGGCATCCCGCTTCATGTACCCGGAGAGCAGATAGCTCGAGACCGACAGGGTTTCCAGCGAGATGAAGATGCTCACCAGATCGGTGGCACCGCAAAGGAACATGGCCCCCAGGGTCGCCGCCAGCAGGATCGCTGCGTACTCCCCAACAGGCGTGCCGCTGCGTTCCACATAGCGCCAGCTGATCAGCAAGGAGAGCAGGGTGGAGGCGGCAACGACGCCGCGGAAGGCGATCGCAAGGTTGTCGGCCAGGAACGATCCCATGAAGGAGGGCTCCAGTGGTGCATTCCACTGCAGGGCCAGCAGCACCAGGGCGGAGCCCAGCCCCGCGTAGCAGATGGGCGGCACCCAGCGGCTGGCGGCTTCCTCACCGGCCAGATCAACAAGGAGACAGACCAGCAGGGCCACCAGTACGGCGCTTTCAGGAGCAATGGCACCGGCGTTGAGCTGCAGAGCCGTGATGGCCGGAGCTCCCCCAGCGGTCAAGGCGCAAAACACCGTCATCACTGGTCTTCGGCAGGTCGTGATGCTGCGGACTGTAGCCGCGATGGCAGGACTTGTTTGGCAGCTTGTTTGGCAGTGCGGCCCCCCGATGCGATAAAGAGGGAACCGGTTCATGCCTGCCTGTGGCGCACACGCTGGTCATCGTTGAGAGCCCTACCAAGGCCCGCACCATCCGCGGCTACCTGCCGAAGGAGTTCCGGGTCGAGGCGTCCATGGGACACGTGCGTGACCTGCCCAACAACGCCAGTGAGATTCCGGCTGCCCACAAAGGGGAGAAGTGGGCCAACCTCGGCGTCAACACGGCCCACCAGTTCGAACCGCTCTACGTGGTTCCAAAGGACAAGAAAAAGATCGTCAAGGAGCTGAAGGAGGCCCTCAAGGGTGCTGATCAGCTGCTGCTGGCCACGGACGAGGATCGGGAGGGGGAGAGCATCAGCTGGCATCTGCAGGAGCTGCTCAACCCCAAGGTTCCCGTCAAGCGGATGGTGTTTCACGAGATCACCAAGGAGGCGATCAGCCGCGCACTTGAGGAGACCCGCGATCTGGACATGGAGCTGGTCCATGCCCAGGAAACCCGCCGGATCCTGGATCGGCTGGTGGGTTACACCCTCTCCCCCCTGCTCTGGAAGAAAGTGGCCTGGGGCCTCTCCGCCGGCCGGGTGCAGTCGGTGGCGGTGCGGCTGCTGGTGCAGCGGGAGCGGGCCCGCCGGGCCTTCCGCAGTGGTTCCTACTGGGATCTCAAGGCCAGGCTGGAGCACGGCGGCAGCGAGTTCGAGGCCAGGCTCACCCATGTCGGTGCTGAAAGGATCGCCGGCGGCTCTGATTTCGACGAAACCACCGGCGCGCTCAAGGCCGGCAGCAAAGTGCGTCTGCTGGAGGAATCGGAAGCCCGAAATCTGCGGGAAAAGGTGCTCAGCCAACCCTGGCGTGTCGCTGAGGTGGAAGCCAAGCCCACCATGCGCAAGCCGGTGCCGCCGTTCACGACCAGCACCCTGCAGCAGGAGGCCAACCGCAAGCTGCGCCTCTCCGCCCGCGACACCATGCGCACCGCCCAGGGGCTCTACGAGCGCGGCTTCATCACTTACATGCGCACCGACTCGGTGCATCTCTCCGATCAGGCGATCAATGCCGCCCGTGCCTGTGTCAGGGAGAAGTACGGACCCGACTACCTCAGTCCGGCGCCGCGGCAATTCAGCACCAAATCCCGCAACGCCCAGGAGGCCCACGAGGCGATCCGCCCCTCTGGCGATTCCTTCCGCACCCCCAGGGACAGTGGACTGGATGGCAAGGATCTGGCCCTCTACGAGCTGATCTGGAAGCGCACCGTGGCGTCTCAGATGGCGGAGGCACGGCTGACAATGCTGAGCGTGGAGCTGCAGGTGGCGGATGCGAGCTTCCGAGCCAGCGGCAAGCGCATTGATTTTCCAGGCTTCTTCCGGGCCTACGTCGAGGGCAGCGACGATCCCGACGCCGCTCTCGAAGGCCAGGAAGTGCTCCTGCCTTCCCTAGCCGTCGATGACCGGCCCGCCTGCTCCGGGGTGGAGGCCCTCGGCCATCAGACCCAGCCGCCTGCCCGCTACAGCGAGGCCGCGCTGGTGAAGATGCTTGAGAAGGAGGGCATCGGCCGCCCGTCCACCTACGCCAGCATCATCGGCACGATCGTCGACCGTGGCTACGCAACGCTCTCGGGCAACGCCCTCACCCCCAGCTTCACGGCCTTCGCCGTGACTGCCCTGCTGGAGGGCCATTTCCCCGACCTGGTGGATACCAGCTTCACCGCCCGGATGGAGTCGAGCCTGGATGAGATATCCACCGGCAAGCTGGAGTGGCTCCCTTATCTCACCGAGTTCTACAAGGGCGAGAAGGGCCTGGAAACCCAGGTGCAGCAGCGGGAGGACGACATCGACCCCACCGTCTCGCGCACGATCGAGCTGGAGGGCCTCCCCTGCGTGGTGCGGATCGGCCGTTTCGGCGCCTACCTCGAGGCCAAGCGGGTGGATGACGACGGCAACGAGGAGCTGATCAAGGCCACCCTTCCCCAGGAGATCACCCCGGGAGAACTCGATAGCGAGCAGGCCGAGCTGATCCTGCGCCAGAAGAGCGAAGGACCGGAATCAATCGGTGTCGATCCGGAAACCGGCGAAGCCATCTACCTGATTTTCGGCCAGTACGGGCCCTACCTGCAGCGGGGGCAGGTGAGCGATGAGGTCCCAAAACCGAAGCGAGCCTCCCTGCCAAAGGGCGTCAAGCCGGAGGAGCTCAGCCTTGAAGATGCCCTCGGCCTGCTGCGGCTGCCGCGCCAGCTCGGGGAGCACCCGGACGGCGGCAAGGTTCAGGCGGGTCTGGGGCGCTTTGGCCCCTATGTGGTGCACGACAAGGGCAAAGGCGAAAAGGATTACCGTTCGCTCAAGGCCGAGGACGACGTGCTGGCAGTGGACCTGTCGCGGGCCCTGGAGCTGCTGGCCATGCCCAAGCGCGGCCGGGGCGGGCGCACCGCCCTGCGCGATCTCGGCACCCCCGAAGGCGCGAGCGAAGCCATCCAGGTCTTCGATGGCCCCTACGGCCTCTACGTGAAGCAGGGCAAGGTCAATGCCTCCCTGCCCGAGGGCACCGGTGCCGAGGCCGTCACTCTCGAGCAGGCCGTCGAGTTGCTGGCGGCCAAGGCCACCAGCGGCAAGAGCAAGACCGGTAAAACCGGTGCGACGAAAGCAGCCGCCAGCAAGGCAGGCTCGTCAAAGGTCAAGCCCAAAGCCCAGCCCAAGGCAGCCGCTGCCAGCAAGCCCAAGGTCCCCTCCACCACCAAGACGGGCCGCCCTAGGGCCAGCTTGGTGCGCATCATCCAGGCTGGCTCGGGCTGATGGCCCGCCCCCTGATCCATGGCCTCAGCCTGGCGGGTTTGGCGAGCGTTCTGCTCGCTGCCCTGTCCGCCTGCAGCGGCACTCCTCTCGGTGATCGTCTCTCTGGCAGTTTCGGAGCACCGGCCACCCCTGCCGCTGCTCCGG
This sequence comes from Synechococcus sp. J7-Johnson, assembly GCF_024345795.1. Lineage (GTDB taxonomy): Bacteria > Cyanobacteriota > Cyanobacteriia > PCC-6307 > Cyanobiaceae > Regnicoccus_A. The sequence continues at coordinate 106,990 of NZ_JAGQBU010000005.1, read as the reverse complement.
GGAGTTCCACCGACACCAGATCAGAGGCCGGCGCCGGCAATGCCACTGGAGCGGCAGGGACCAGTCCCGCCGCCGGAAAAGCCGCCGCGCCGCCCCCGTCCCCTTCGCCCACCTCGCGGGCAGGCACGGCCGGGGCGAGCGGATCTGCCAAGCCTGGTGAGGCGGCAGCCACCAAGCCCGCCAAGCCCGTCGCCAGCTCCCAGGGGGCAGGTTCTGCCCCTCGGTCCCCCGCCAGTTCTGCTGCTTACCGAATCACCATCAAGCTGCCCGGGGCTGATCCCTCCGCCCCCGCCGAGGTGGTCACCGAGGCCCTGCGGGCCGCGGGGGTGAGTTTCGAAGTGGAGACGATCGAGCGGATGCCATCAGATGGCGGCCGTGCCACCGCTCCTGCGGGCTCCAACGCGGTCGCCCCGGCCTCCAGCCCTGCCCCGGCCCCCCGCTGAGCCTGCTGCGATGCCTCCCTCGTCTCCCCCCACCACCAGCCTCAGCCCCCGCCAGGCCCGCCAGCTGGTGGAAACTGCCTATCTGGCCTCAGCCACCGCCCTGCTCTGGGCGGGCCTCTACTACCTGCCCGTGGGGGGAGCCCTGTTTCGACTGGCCCTGCCCCTCCCCCTGGCCCTTCTGCAGGTGCGTCAGGGCTGGAGGTCAGGTTGGGAGGGGGCGGTGGTGGCGTCTCTGCTGCTGGTGGCGCTGATGGGCCCGATCCGTGGGCCCCTGGTGCTTTTCCCCTACGGACTGCTGGCCCTGTGGCTTGGTTGGGGCTGGTGTGCCCGGCGCAGCTGGTGGCTCACCTGGGGCGTGGGCCTGCTGATCGGCAGTGGTGGCTTTCTGGTGCGGGTGGCAGTTCTCTCGCTCCTGCTGGGGGAGAACCTCTGGGTATTGATCACCGCCGCAGCCGCCGGTTTGCTCGAGCGCCTCAGCTCGCTGCTCAACCTGGGGGTCGGCCCCGACCTGCTGCAGGTGCAGCTGATGGCCCTGGCTCTGGTGCTGGTGCAGAACCTGATCTACGTGCTGGCGCTCCATGCAGTGGCTTACTGGATCTTCCCCCGGTTGCAGGCCCCGATCAGTGAGCCGCCCCCCCAGTTGCGTTCCCTGGTGGCGCTCGATCCCCTCTGATTCCCCTTGATCAGCCTCTGCGGTGACCCGGACCAGGCCCGCCGCTGGTGTGAGCGCCTAGCCCGCGACTGGCCCGCCAGCCAGATCCTGTTACTTCTGGCCGGTACCGATACAGCGGCGGTGCCAGGCATCTCCGCTGCCGGAGCCACCCCAGAGGTGCGTCTCCACACCGCCGCCGCCGACGCGGAGCTGCTCCTGCTCGGCCCGTCGGGGCAGCGGCCCCACGCCCTGCCGCCTCTGCCCGCCGGGGTCAGCCCGGCCCTGATTTCCCATGTGGTCTGCCGGGAGCTGTCTCTGGTGCCGCTGGTGGCCGACCTGGGCTGCGCCGTGGCACCAGCGGTCTCCCACCTGCGCCTGGGCGGCACGCCGGCCCGTTGCCTCAGCAGCGGAGCCGCGATGCCGAGGCAACGGGTGGAGCGGCTGCTGCGCCTGGGCCAGCGCTGGGGAGCCCGCTGGTGTGCGGCCCGCCACGACACCGCGACGGGCGAGCCGCCTCCGGTGTTGATTGCCGAATGCGTGCCGGGGGGCACCAGCACGGCTCAGGCTGTGCTCACTGGGCTGGGGGTGGAAGCTGCGGGTCTGGTGAGCGGCAGCCTGCGCCAGCCGGCCCATGCACTCAAGAGCGAGCTCACGGCTCGCGGGCTGGCGGCGGCGGGGCTGGGGTTGGAATTTTCTGAGGCTCAGCCGATTCCTGGAGCGCTGCTGGCGCTTGATCCCCTGGCGGTGCTCTCCGCCGTGGGCGATCCGATGCAGGCTCTGGCGACGGGACTGTTGCTGGGGATCGCCAGCCGGCGAGTACCGGTGCTGCTGGCCGGGGGCAGCCAGATGGCCGCCGTGCTGGCCCTGGCCCTGGCTCTGGCACCGGCCAGCCAGCGATCCTGTCTGGCGAACCACGGGGCCATCGCCACCACCGCCTGGGTGGCCCACGAGCCCGGCAGCAACCTCAGCCTGTTGCTGGAGCGCCTCGGGGAGCGCTGGGGAGTCAGGCCGATGGCCTTTGCCAGTTCCCTGCGCTTTGGCGCCTGCCGCAGCGTCGCCCTGCGCGACTACGAGCGGGGGTACGTCAAGGAGGGGGTAGGTGCCGGCGGTCTCGCCCTGCTCTGGGAGCTGAGCGGCCGCTCCCCAGGGGCCCTGGCTGCCGCCTGCGATCTGGCGATGCAGGAGCTGCAGGACAGCATCTGATCGCCTCCTAGGGTCCAGCCATGCAGGCCGATCCCCGTCCTCTCAGCTGCTCCATGAGCCGCCGCAGGCTGCTGCAGCTCTCTGCCCTTGCAGGCCTGGGCCTGGTGGGTGGCTGCGGCCGGGGCTCCGGCGCGCAGCTGGTCTACGGGCGTGGGGAGTTGCCCGCCGTCTGGGCAAAACGACTGCCGGATCCCTGGCGGGCCCAGGCCGTGGAAGGCCCAGAAGCGGTGCTCTCCGCCCGCGCTGCCGCCCTTGTGCAGCTCGGGGACGGCTGGCTGGAGGCGACGGATGCCGATGCCTGGCAACCATTCGTGTCGGCTGGCTCCCCTGCCTCAACTGAGCTCTGGGAGGGGCTGGCGCCCGAGGCCCAGCCGCTCACCCGCCTGTTCCGCCCTGAACCGGCCCCCGCCCTGGCTTACCCCTGGTCCTTCGGGACCTGGTTGCTGGTGCTGCGCAACCGCCGAGACCTGGTGGCCCGGGCGGCTGAGGGTTGGGCGCTGCTGCTGGACCCGAGCCTGCGAGGTCAGCTGCTGCTGCCCTCCTCGCCGCGGCTGGTCATCGATCTGGCCCTGCGTCAGCTGGGGTTGCCTCCGGGCGTTCCGGCCAGTGTCAGCGACCCTCGCCTGGGTGATCAGCTCAGCCGGCTGCGCCGCCAGGCCGCTGCCTTCGATGATCGCGATGGACTCAACCTGCTGCTCTCAGGCGAAGTGGAGGCCGCCGTGCTGCCCAGCCAGAGGGTGCTGCCGCTGCTGCGCAGCGACACCCGCCTGAGCGCCCTGCTGCCCGCCAGCGGTTCGGCCCTCTGGTGGAACCTGCTGCTGCGCCCGGCCCAGACCCGGGAGGTTCCGCCGCTGCGCTGGTTGCTGCAGGCCCGGGAAGCGCCCCTGCTCAACCGTCTGCTGGCGGCAGGCTGGGTGCCGCCGCTGCGTCGGGACCTGCTGGCCGCTGCGCTCTCCAGCTGGCCGCCGGCGGTGGCTGCCCTGCTCTATCCGGCGCCGGCCCTGCTGGCACGCTGCACCTCCCTGCCGCCGCTGGCGGAGGAGCAGCGCCCCGAGTTGCAATCGCTCTGGGACCGCAGCGGCTCCTAGCCCCAGAGCCGGCGCCTAGGGGCTGCGGCCAGGCGCCTGTGGGTGTCGGCCAGAAGGGCGGGAATCTCCAGCCCATGGGGACAGCGGGGCAGGCAGTCGCCGCAGCTGCGACAGGCACTGGCATCGAGCGATGCCCACCAGTGGCCGGCCCTGCCGATCAGGTTGTAGCGCTCGCTGGCGAAGGTCTCCATGCCATGGCCCAGGGTCAGATTGCGCAGGCGCAGCAGCTCGGGGATCGGCACACCGCTCGGGCAGGGCAGGCAGGCCCGGCACTGGCCGCAGCGCTCGGCACCGAGGCGGCTGTGGCCGCTGCCCTCCAGATGCTGGAGGGCAAGGAGCTCCTGGGTGTCCAGGGGGCCGGCGGCCGCCTTCAGTTGCCTGGCCAGCTCAAGATCCTGCCTTTGCTCGGCACCGAGGGTCAGGCTGCTGATCCCCTCGGCCAGCAGGAATCGGTAGGCCAGCCGCAGGGGCTCCAGGGGCGAGCAGTCGGCTATCAGCTCAGGGGGAGGGTCGTAGAGGCGTCCGCCCTTGTCGGCCGGCGAAATGGCCAGAACTCCAAGGCCCCCGGCCAGGGCCCGCTGGGCCAGGGGCAGCCGCTCCTGATCGAAGAGGTGCAGGTGCAGGCTGCAGAAGCTGAACCGCCCGCTGGCCAGGGCCTGCTCAATCAGGGGGGTGGAGCCATGGCTGCTGAACCCCAGCTGACCCACCAGCCCCTGCGCCAGGGCCCACTCCAGCAGCCGCGCCCCCGCCCCTTCCAGGGCCCACTCCAGATGCTCTGGCCTGTTGAGCCCATGCACAGCGAGGTTGTCGAGACGGTGGACCCCCAGCCGCTGCAGGCTGCCGAGCAGCTGGGCCTGGCCGCTCTCGAGAGAGGCGCCGGGGAGGATCTTGCTGGTGAGCACAAGATCGGCGCGATCCCCGGCGCGGCTGGTGGCGATCCTGGCCAGGGCCTGGCCCAGGTAGGCCTCGGCCGGTCCGTAGGACGGGGCTGTCTCGACGTGGTTGATGCCGGCGTCAAGGGCGGCCTCCAGCAGCTCCAGCATCTGCTCGGGGCTGCCGGCGGCTCGCATCGTGCCGAGGGTGAACAGGGAAACCCCAGGACCGGAGCCGAACGGGCGCCGCTCTGGTGGCACGCCGGCCTCAGGAGTTGCTGGAGGAGGGGGCTGGAGGTTCATCCATCGGACCATTGGCGGAACCGTTGTCCGCAGCACCTGGGCCCGGCTCGTCGTCGCCACCGTCGTCACCACCACCGTTGTCTTCGCGACTGTCGGGGTTGTCACTGTCGGGGTTGTCCTGGCGCTGGGCCCGGCTGAGGTTGCGGATCAGCTCAGCGGGGCTCACCTGGTCGAGGAAGCGGCGGAAATCGGCCTTTTCCTCGGCATCGGCCTCGGAATCCACTGGGATCGAGGCGTCGGCCACGACCTCCTCCAGCATCCAGATCCCGCTGCCGGTGCGCAGGGCCAGGGCGATCGCGTCGCTTGGCCGGCAGTCGAGTTCGCTGGCCTCGCCGTCGGAGTCGGTGAGCTTGAGCACGGCCCGGAAGGTGGCGTCTTCGATCGAGTGGATGATCACCCGCTCCAGGCTTACCCCGCCCACGGCCATCAGGGCGGCCATTAGGTCGTGGCTGAGTGGACGGGGCGGAGTCGTTCCCCCCAGGCCCGCGAGAATGTTCTGGGCCTGGGCCTGGTCGATCCAGATCGGCACCTGCCGCCGGCCGGAGGGATCCCGCAGCAGCACGATCGGGCTGCGGCTGGCCGCATCAAGGGCGATTCCGGCGACGCGCATCTCCACCATGGTCCTGCAGCGCTGGCCCTTTATCCGATTATGGCCAGCAGCGCCGCAACCTCCAATGTTTACCGGTCTGGTTCAGACGGTGGGCCGCCTGCGGCGCCACGCCCATGGCGTGACCATCGAGGGCCTGAGCGGCCTGGATCCCCTGGCCCTTGGTGACAGCGTGGCGGTGGATGGGGTCTGCCTCACTGTCAGTGCCCTGATGGCGGATGCCTTCCGCGCCGATGTCAGTGAGGAGACGCTGCGGCGCAGCACCCTGGCAAGCAAGGCCGAGGCCGGCGCGGCGGTGAATCTGGAGCCGGCGCTGCGGCTTTCGGATCGCCTGGGGGGGCACCTGGTCAGCGGCCATGTCGATGGCGTGGGCGAAGTGCTGGCGGTGACGCAGGACGCAGGCTCCTGGCGGCTGGAGCTTGCCTGGGAGGATCCCGCCTATGGCCGCTATGTCTGCGACAAAGCCAGCGTGGCCGTCGACGGCATCAGCCTGACGGTGGCTGGCAGCAGCCCGGCCGGGGAGCGCTTCTGGATCGCTGTCATCCCCCACACCTGGGGGAGCACCACCCTGCTGGAGCGGCAAGTGGGCGACCGGGTCAATCTGGAGGCAGATCTGCTGGCGAAGTACACAGAACGCCTGCTGCGGCATGAATCGCACCCTCGGGCTTCGGCGCCGCCCTTGGACCGATCCTGGCTGGCGGAGCATGGTTGGAGCTGAACAGAGGCAGCCAGCCCCGGCATGGGCTCCCGGAGACTCGCCGTAGCCTGATGGACTTCGACGCTGACTGGGCAACCATGACCTCGCCGCTTCCGCCCCTGCGTCCTCTCGAGCCGCGTCAGGCGACCGCCCTGCGCACCTTCACCATCGCCGAAGGGGTGCTGATGCTGGTTCTGGGGGTGCTGGCGCTGGTGTTCCCGGTGGTGGCCTCCTTCTGGATCACGGCGATGGTGGCCCTGGCCTTCCTGGTGGGAGGTCTGGTGGGCTGGATCGACAACCTGGTCAGGGCCCGTCAGCTCAGCCGCCGCCACACCTTCTGGCGGCTGGTGGTTTCGACCCTGTTCCTGGTGACCGGCGGCTGGATGATCTCCCAGTTCCGCGGTGGGCCGCTGCAGGTAGCCAGTCAGGTGGCGGCCCTCTCCCTGGCTGTGGGGGTGGTGTTTCTGGTGGAAGGCCTGGTGGCGGTGCTGGTGGCGATCAGCCACCGGGGCGCAACTGGCTGGGCCTGGGGCCTGCTCAACGGCCTGGTCACCCTGGTGCTCGGCGCCTTGATCCTGTCGATGAAACTGGGGGGTCAGCTCTCGGTACTGGGGATCCTGGTGGGGGTGAGCTTCCTGTTCAGCGGTGTCGACCTGCTGGCCTTCGGCGCCAGCTTCCATCCTGACGAGGACTGAATCGCAGACTCGTTGCTGCCCCGATCTTCAGGGATGGACCGGTGATGTAGGGCCGGTTTCGGGATCGGCAGCGTCGCCATCAACGGAGAGCAGCCAGATAGAGCCGGTTTCGTGGTGGATCTGGATGTGAAACTCCTGCCCGGGCTCCAACCCCATGCGACGGGTGTAGGCATGGCCGATCAGTAGGTTGCCGTTGCCATGCACGCGGGTGCGGAACTCGGCCTGACGCCCCTTGCTCGCTCCGGAGCTGGCCGCACTTCCCCCCAGCCGGTAGCCCTTGGCTTCCACCAGAGCCCTGTAAAAGCTCTTTTTGAGAACCCGTCCCCCCGGGCTCACGTAGCCGCAGCCCCTGGCGATTTCATCTTCCGAGCAGTTGCTCAGGGAGCGGGCCTTGTCGAGCAACTCCTTGCCCTGGAGCATGGTTCTGCCGAGTGACGGCATGACATTCGACATGGTTTTGACAGTCCTAGCTCCGATTGTGGCCAGGGGGATGCAGATTCGGCAAGGGGCCCTTCAAAGCAGGTAGAGAATGCCGTAAAGAACTAACCAGATTCCATCGACGAAGTGCCAGTAGAGCTCGGCGGCTTCTACGCCGAAGTGATGATCGGCCGTGAATCGTCCGGGGGTGCGGGCTTGCCACCACACGATCAGAATCATCAGAGCCCCCAGCGATACGTGCAGACCGTGGAATCCAGTCAGGGCGTAGAAGGTGCTGGCATAGAGATTGTCGGTGAGGCCGAAGGGCAGTGAAAAGTACTCCACCATCTGGCCTCCGAGGAAAGCCAGACCCAGCCCCGCTGTGATCAGCAACCAGAGGCGGCAGGCCCCGAGCTGATCGTGGCGCAGTTCCTTGGCGGCGCGGTGAAAGGTGAAGCTGCTTAAAACCAGCAGCACGGTATTGATCGTGGGGAGGATCAGCTCAAGCTCGTAGACCGCACCGGCTGGCAGTGGATTCACGGCCCGGAAGGTCAGGTAGGCGGCGAAGAAGCCTGCGAAGGTCATGCCGTCGGCCACCAGGAATGTGGCCAGGCCGAACATGCGGTGGTCAGGATGGCCGTTCTCGGTCGCAACCTGGGCCATGGGCGCCGATCCCTCACGCAGTGGCGGGGCGAGGGTGTTGGAGGGAGATTGATCAGAGCTGGGGGAGAAGGCTGTCATGGGTGCTCCTGGCGATGAAGGAGGAAATCAGGGATGGCTGGACGTAAGGCTGGGCCTGCAGTCGTCGCGACGGCCAGGCCATGACCTGATCATTGGCCGCTGGACCAGATCTCGCGGCCGGTAGCGGCTCCGAGATCTATCTGGCCAGGCGTAACCCCATAGCCGTAGGGGTGCTGCACCAAAGGGGCTTCCCCTTTCCAGTTTTCCACCGGTGGCGGCGAGCTGGTGAGCCACTCAGGTGTGAGGGCGTTCCAGGGGTTGTCGCCGGCTACACGGCCTGAGAAGGCACTCCAGAACACGTTGATCAGAAACGGCAGGGTGCTCACCGCCATCAGCAGAGCGCCGACACTGCTGATTTGATTCATCAGTGTGAACTGGGGATCATATTCGGCGACGCGACGGGGCATGCCGTTGAGGCCGAGCCAGTGCTGGGGAGCAAAGCAGAGGTTGAAACCGATGAAGGTGATCAGAAAGTGGAACCGGCCGAGATCTTCATTCAGCATCCGGCCGGTGAATTTCGGGAACCAGTGGTAAATAGATCCGAAGATCACAAACACCGTTCCGCCGTACACCACATAGTGGAAATGCCCTACGACGAAGTATGTGTCGTGAACGTGGATATCAAAGGGCACCTGGGCCAGGGCCACGCCGGTGATGCCTCCAAAGACAAAGTGAATAATGAAGGCGCAAGAGAACAGCATCGCGCTGTTCAGGGCGATCTTGCCTCCCCAGAGGGTCGCTAGCCAGTTGAAGAATTTGATGCCGGTGGGCACGGCGATGAAGGCGGTGGCAATCGTGAAGAACAGGCGCATCCAGGGCGGTGTGGCGCTGGTGAACATGTGGTGGGCCCAGACGATCAGCCCCAGGAACACGATGCCCAGAATCGAGTACACCATGGTGGTGTAACCGAACAGGGGTTTGCGGGCGTGTACCGGCAGGATCTCACTCACCAGCCCGAAGGCCGGCAGCACCATGATGTAGACGGCAGGGTGGGAGTAAAACCAGAACAGGTGCTGGTAGACCACCGCATTGCCGCCCAAGGCAGGATTGAAGAAACCTGTGTGGGCAATGATGTCGAAGCTGAGCAGCACCAGAGTGCCTGCAAGAACCGGGGTGGAGAGCACCACCAGAATGCTGGTGCCGAGCATGGCCCAGCAGTACATCGGCAGCTGCATCAACTTCAGACCTGGCCTGCGCATCTTCAGGACCGTGGCGATGAAGTTGATTCCACCGAAGATGGAGCTGCCCCCCAGCAGCAGCACGCTCAGAATCCAGACCACCTGACCCGCCGCGGGAGTGGTCAGGCTGAGGGGTGGGTAGGCCGTCCAGCCTGACTGGGCCGCACCGGCAATGAAGTAACTGGCGATCAGCAGGAAACCTGCCGGGGGAATCAGCCAGAAGGCCACGGCATTGAGCCGCGGGAAAGCCATGTCGCGGGCACCGACATAAAAGGGAATCAGGTAGTTTCCGAAAGCACCGTTCACCACCGGCACGATCCAGAGAAAGATCATCACCGTGCCGTGGAGGGTCAGCACCTCGTTGTAGGTTTCCCTGCTGATGAAATCCGAGATCGGGCTCACCAGCTCAACCCGGATCATCCCGGCCAGTGCTCCGCCGACCAGATAGAAGAAGAAGCCTGCCACCATATATTGCAGGCCGATCACCTTGTGATCAAGGCTGAAGCTGAGATAACGCAGCCAACCCTCGGGCTGAAGCCCAGGCGGCGACGAACTGGTCTGCGGCGGAAAAGCGATGGTCATGGGGGCGAGCGGCGAAGCGGTGGGGGAAAACTGAGCTGCTGGATGGCCGATCAGCCGGTGGAGCTGGTGCTGGGAGCGATGGCCACGGTGGCGGTGTTGTTCTTCTCGAACCAGGTTGCGAACTCGTCGGGCTCATGCACCACCACTGTGGAGCGCATGCCGCCGTGGTACGGGCCGCAGAGCTCGGCGCAGATGATCGGATAACTGCCGGCCTTGATCGGGGTGAAGGTAAGCAGGGTCGGCTGTCCGGGGATGATGTCCTGCTTGAGACGAAACTCGGGCACCCAGAAGGCATGGATGACATCGCGGGCCTCCATGCGTAACTCCACAGGCTGACCCTTCTGAACATGCAGCTCGCCGCTGGTTATGTCGCCCTGCGGGTAATGGAACAGGAAGGCGAACTGGAGTGCGGTCACTTCGACTGGGAGAGCTGGCCCAGCCGAGATCTGGCCGGATCCGATACCACCCCAGATCCGTTTGGAAGGCTCAGGGGGAGTGCCGAGAACGGAGGCCTGGATCACGGCTCCGGCGCTGCCATCGCTCGCCTGCGGCGCCATTGCCGCGCCATGCATGGAGTGGGGATCGCTGAGGGGAACCATGCCACCCATGCGGTCGTAGATGTCGTAGCTGTAAATGCCAACGAACAGCACCACGATCGCTGGAATTGCGGTCCAGAAAATCTCCAGCTGCAGATTTCCCTCGACGGCTGCGCCATCTCCAGTCTCACCGTCGCGGCGGCGGAAGCGGATCAAGCTGAATAACAGAAGTCCAAAAATTCCGATGAACAGGATGCTGCCAATGCTGAAAAGCACCTTGAACAGCTGGTCGTAAATCGGCGCATTCAAGCTGGCTGCTACTGGCAGCAGTTCAACGTTCTGGCCAATCCAGAGGCCAGTGAGCACAAGGGCCATTCCCAGAACAAGGCTGAGAATGGCAGAGGGGATCGGCACGACTGGAACAAAGCTCGCTCCACCATATGGGGATCGTCGGCGTGGCGCTCGGGGCTGTCCGCAGGCCTTCGGTGTGCGTTGGAAACCTGTGAGGAACTCAGCACATGATGGCGAGTCGTTGCTGATGGGCCCTGCCCGAGCACGTGAGTGCTTCCCCACAACCGGACGGCAGCACCAACCGTGATCGCTAGCTTTCGCCAATGCGATCCGCCCGTCTCACCACTCTCCTGACTTCCCATCTGGTGGTGGCGCTGATCGCCTTGGTGGGCATCGGTGGAGCCACCAGGGTTATGGAAGCCGGCCTGGCCTGTCCGGACTGGCCACTTTGTTATGGGACCTTCCTGCCGGGCCGCCAGATGAACCTTCAGGTCTTCCTGGAGTGGTTTCACCGGCTGGATGCCTTTCTTGTCGGGCTGGCTCTGGTGGCCCTCCAGGTGGTTGTGCTCAGGCGGCCCGCCGGCAGGCGTCCGGTCTGGCTGATCGCTGCCAGCGCAGCCGCTCTTGGCCTTGTGGCGGTTCAGGGGTTGCTCGGGGCGCTCACTGTCACCCAGCTTCTCCGTTTCGATGTGGTGACTGCCCACCTTTCCACCGCGCTCGTGCTGGTGGCCCTGGTGAGTGCCATCCACCAGGGACTGGCTGATCCTGACCTTCTGGCCCTTTCGCCGAATTCCCGGCCAGCCGCTGGGCGGGCTCTGGTTGCAGAGCCGATCGTTACTTCGCCTCTGGCCTGGCTAGGGCGCAACGGTTGGTGGCTTGCCTCCGCCATCACCGCTCTGGCCGTTTTCATCCAGGCGGTCAGCGGTGCCCTGATGGCCACCCAATGGGCTTCGGGCAGCTGCCTGACCTCAGGTGTGGCCTGCGGCTGGCTGGCCCTGCACCGTCAATTGGCTACCCCCGTGGCGGCCTCTGTCCTGGTGCTGGCGGCTGCCCATCTGCTGGTCAGCCGGAAACGGAGTCGACAAGGCCCCTATGCCCTCGCCGCGCTGCTGCTGGTTTGCCTGCAGATCGCCCTTGGGGTGCTCACGCTTCGCCTCTCCCTGGCGGTGCCGTTGGTCACGGTGACCCACCAGCTCACCGCCGCCCTGCTGGTGGCGGTGCTCAGCGCTCTGGCGATGCGCCACCGGCCGATCTCCTCCTCCGAGGCAATCACCTCCGTCCAGCCCCAGAACCCCCGTCTCGAGTCCTGCCATGGTTAGCGCCACCAGCCTCAGCCCCCAGCTCAGCAGCCGCGACCAGGTAGTCCCTTCCCGCTCCAAGGTGCGCTTGCCACCCTGGCTCGAAATCGCCAAACCCAGACTGATCCCCCTGCTGCTGGCCACCACCCTGGGGGGAATGGCCCTCTCCGAGGGCTGGCCGATGACGGCACCGCGGCTGGCCTGCACCCTCGGCGGTGGCGCCCTGGCCTCTGCGGCCGCCGGGGTTCTCAATTGCCTCTGGGAGCAGGAGCTTGATGGGCGCATGGTGCGCACCAGCGGCCGTGCCCTGCCTTCAGGCCGGCTTTCGGCCGGCACCGCCTTCGCCGTGGCGGTCTCCCTCACGTGCGCGGCTGCCCTGCTGCTGGTGAGCGGCGTGAATTGTCTGGCTGCGGGGCTTTCCCTGCTGGGCCTGTGCAGCTACGTGCTGCTCTACACCGCCCTGCTCAAGCCCCGCACCACCCAGAACATCGTTATCGGTGGGGTGGCCGGAGCGATCCCCCCCCTGGTGGGCGCTGCCGCGGCCACCGGCCATGTGGGCCTGGGCGGCTGGTGGCTGTTCGGCCTGGTGATGCTCTGGACCCCGGCCCATTTCTGGGCGCTGGCCCTCCTGCTCAAGGAGGACTACCGCTCGGTCGGGATTCCCATGCTGCCGGTGGTCAAAGGGACCGAGGTGACCGCGGCGGCGATCGGCCATTACGCCCGCGCCACAGTGCTGGTGAGCCTGCTGGGGGTGCTCGCACTCCCCACCGGCGGCTGGCTCTACGGCCTGCTGGTGATCCCCTTCAATGCCCGCTTGCTGCAGATGGCCCACACCCTGGGCCTCAATCCCGATGAGGTCGCCCCGGCCCGGGGACTGTTCCGCTGGTCGATCCTTTATCTATTCGGCATCTGCCTCCTGCTGCTGCTGGCCCGGCTGCCCGGAGCTGAAACCTTCAGCCTCCAGACCGGGAAATTGCTGGCTGCGCTCAACCTCCCCTCCCCCGCTTTCTAGATTGCAAGCTTCAATTGGCCGGGCCGGTGTGTCAGCAGTACAGCCAGAAGCCATGATCCATCTGGATCAGATCAGCAAGGCGTACGGGCCGGTCGTGGCCCTTGATGGCCTCAGCCTTCATGTTCCTGCCGGCAGCCTCTATGGCCTGCTTGGACCAAACGGGGCCGGCAAGACCACCGCCCTGCGCATCCTCTGCACCCTGCTGGCCCCAGATACCGGTGGGGTCCGTGTGGCTGGTATCGATGCCCTTCAGCAGCCTCGCCAGGTGCGCGAGCGACTGGGCTACGTGGCCCAGGAGGTGGCTATCGACAAGATTCTCACCGGACGGGAGATGCTGCTCCTGCAAGGCGCTCTGTACCACCTGGCTGCGCCCCATCTGCGCCAGCGCATCGACGATCTGATTCAGCTTCTGGGTATGGCGGGCTGGATCGACCGTCGCTGCGGCACCTACTCCGGTGGCATGCGTCGCCGCCTTGATCTGGCCAGCGGCCTGCTGCATCAGCCCTCGGTGCTGGTGCTGGATGAACCCACCGTGGGACTGGATATCGAGAGCCGTGCGGTGATCTGGCAGGTGTTGCGGCAGCTGCGCGACGCCGGAACCACGGTTCTGCTCAGCAGCCATTACCTGGAGGAGATCGATGCCCTCGCCGATCGGCTGGCGATCCTTGACGGGGGCCGGGTGATTGCCGAGGGCAGCCCCAGCGAGCTCAAGCGTGCTCTTGGAGGCGATCGCGTCACCCTGCGGGTGCGCGAATTCAGTGATGAGTCGGAGTCGGCCCGGGTGCAGCAGGTGCTGCAGGGCTGCCCGGGCGTGCGCCAGGTGGTGGTCAACCGTGCCCAGGGACATTCCCTCAACCTGGTGGTGGATGGGGAGGCCGTGATCGAGCAACTGCGCCGCCAACTGAGTGAGGCCCAGCTTTCCGTGTTCTCACTCTCCCAGAGCCGTCCCAGCCTCGATGACGTCTACCTCCAGGCCACCGGCCGTACGTTGATGGATGCCGAACTGGAGGTGGTCGGCAACCGTGATCCCAAGGCCGAGCGCAAGCAGGCCATGCGCTGAGTTACTTCCCACCATGTCCTGCCCGATCTCCCGACCGCCCGCTTCTTCCGTCCCCCGGCCATGACCAGCGCTTCGCCCCTGACGCTCAACGCCGCCCTGCCCGATCAGGGTCCGGCCCAGCGTTCCGCCTTCGCTGACCTCAGCCAGGAGACCCTGGCCCTCACCCGCCGGTTGTTCCTGCAGCTGGCCCGACGCCCCTCCACCCTGGTGGCGGGGGTGCTGCAGCCGCTGATCTGGCTGGTGCTGTTCGGGGCGCTCTTCGCCAAGGCTCCGGAAGGTCTGCTGCCGGATGGCATGAGCTATGGCCGCTTCCTGGGGGCTGGGGTGATCGTCTTCACCGCCTTCAGTGCGGCTCTCAACGCCGGCCTGCCGGTGATGTTCGACCGGGAATTCGGCTTCCTCAACCGGCTTCTGGTGGCGCCGCTGCGCTCCCGCAGTTCGATCGTGTTGGCCTCGGTGCTTTACATCACCAGCCTCAGCCTGGTTCAGAGCCTGGCGATCATGGTCACAGCCTCCCTGCTGGGTTACGGCTGGCCGGGCGGCGCTGGCCTGCTGCTGGTGCTGGTGACCCTGCTGCTGCTGGTGTTTGCCGTGACGGCCCTCAGCCTGGGGCTGGCCTTCACCCTGCCGGGTCACATCGAATTGATCGCGGTGATCTTCGTGGCCAACTTGCCCCTGCTGTTCGCCAGCACCGCGCTGGCTCCGATTTCCTTCATGCCCACCTGGCTGGGCTGGCTTGCGGCCCTGAATCCACTTACCTTCGCAATTGAACCCATACGCGCTGCCTACGCAGGCAGCTTTTCTCTTCAGGCGGTAGTCCTGGAAGCCCCCTACGGGGATCTCACAGGTCTCGCCTGTCTGGGCATACTCGCCGCTCTTGCCATCGGCCTCTTTCTCCTGATCCGTCCTGTTTTGGATCGCAAACTCAGTTGAGTCAACCCGTGTCCACCACCGATTCCCTCCTTGCAGCAGACGCCATGTCCCAGGTCAGCACAAGGCTCTCTTCTCAGGACCTGCGCGAGGCTCTGGAGCAAAGAGACGGTGCCTTGCTCGCGGCCCACTCCCTGCGCTGGGCTCACCGCCATGGGGTTGAGGCGCTGGAGAGATTGATCCAGGACCAGGCGCTTGATGAAACTGCCCGACTCTGGTGGCGCGAACAACTGGTGCGCCCAACCCCGGCTGCAGTTGTCACGGAGGCTCTCCATGGGTCCCAGCTAGTGGAGGAAGTCGCGATCTCCTCGGCGACGCAGCCGTTGCTCACTCTTTCTGTCGATGAGGACTCCGTCCCGCTGCCCGCGGAGTGGCTGGTGCCTGCCAGCCTTGACCAGCAGCCTGCGCCTGAGCTGGAGCCTGCTGCTGCAGCCATTGGCGACGGCGAGGCTGTTCAGCCTGAAGTGATCCAACTGGATGTGGGGGTAGTTGAACCTGCTGCCTTTGAGCCCGTCGCTGTTGAGCCAGCTGGTCTTGAGCCGGCTGCCGCTTCGGCCCCAGAGCCGCTGCCGCCCCTGGCCGAGGCCTTCGGCCCGATTCCCGGACTCGAACCCCTGCCCAGCTTCAACGTCCAGGCCATCTTCGCGATGCAGTCGGAGTTGGCGGAAAGGCCACTGGCCCCCCCGATCGTCCCGCCAGTGATGGCCGCAGTCCTGCCCGAAGAGCTGCAATTGGAGGCCTTCCCGCCGCTGGAGGCTCAGTTCAAGAATGAAGTTCAGGCTGAACTCCAGGCTGAACCCCTGGTTCCATTCAAGGAGGAGCTTTCAGCCGAAGCCACCCCGATGCCGACGGCTTCCACTCCGGCTGCTTCCACTCCGGCTGAGTCGGCTCCCGAGAAGGTTGCTGAGCCTCGTCGCAATCCCTTCTCCCGTCTGCGTGGCTTGCTCAAGGACTGCGTCGAAGAGGTGGCAAGCACCTTCGGCAACGACGATGAGGCGGCCTACAAACCCGTGAAACCTGCGGCGGCATCGGCTGAGGCGCCCCTGATGGGCGACTACCAGGCCGCTCCTGATGTCTCTGCTCCTCCCCATCCATTCTTCGACGCTTTTCCGGTCCAGCCGCCAGCTCCTCGGGGCCCGATTGCTCCACCACCCTTCGCTCTGCAGCAGCCTCCTCAGCCCACCAGGCAGGACCAGGGGCGGTTGCGTGGCGAACGCAACAGTTCGGCCGGCCGTGGCGCTCGGTCAAACCGGCCGGCGCCCGGATCGACCGCGCCCGCTCCCAGCCATCCCGCCCTCGACTCGCTGCGTTCGTGGCTGCCGGACGCTCTGGAGCAGGACGACCAACGTCAGGCCTCCTGAGGACTGTGATCGTTGATTCAAGGCTGCTTCGTGGAGCGCTGAACGGCCGCCTGATTGTCTCAGTCCAGGCCCCTCAAGGGTCGCCGATGCGTGATCCCTCGGTGATCGCCGCGATGGCGGAGGCCAGCCTGGCCAATGGTGCGTTCGGGGTTCGCCTCGAGAGCCCGGAGCACATCGGCGCCGTGAGAAAGCGCTGCCCCGGGGCCCTGATCGTGGGTCTATGGAAGCAGGTCTACCCCGACAGCTCCGTGTACATCACGCCTGGCTGGGAGGAGATGCGTGCGGTGTGGGCCGCGGGGGCCGACATCGTGGCGATCGATGCCACCGCCAGGCATCGCCCGGCGGGGGAGGTACTGGCGAGCCTGATCGAGCGGACCCAACGCGATCTGAAGGTCCCGCTGATGGCCGATGTCGACAGCCTCGAGAACGGCCTGCGAGCTGCTGCTCTCGGCTGCCAGTGGGTGGGCACCACCCTGCTGGGCTACACCGAGGCCACAGCCGAACTTCGCCCCCCGGCCTGGGAGTTGCTGCCGCTTTTGCGCCGGCAGTTGCCCCCTGAAACTGCCCTGATCTGCGAAGGGGGAATCGCTTCGGCAGATCAGGCCATCAGAGCTCTGGAAAAAGGAGCGGACGCCGTGGTCGTTGGCACCGCAATCACTGGGGTGGATCTGCAGGTGGGCGCCTACGTGGGGCGGATGGACGCGGGCCGCTGAAGCAAGCGGCCCGCGGGAAGGCTCACATCATGCCGGGCATGCCCATGCCGCCCATGCCACCCATTCCTCCCATACCGCCCATTCCTCCCATGCCGTCCATACCGCCACCGGCGGGGGCCGGCGGTTCCGGTTTGTCAGTGATCACGACTTCGGTGGTGATCAGCATCGCGGCGATCGAAACGGCGTCCTGCAGGGCAAGGCGCACCACCTTGGCGGCATCAAGGATGCCGACGGCCACCATGTCGTCGTAGGTGCCGGTCATGGCGTTGTAGCCCTTGCCCAGGCGCTGGGCTTCTGCCACCACCACCGAGCCGTTGGCGCCGGCATTCTCGGCGATCTGACGGGCTGGGGCCGGTAGGGAACGCTGCACGATCTCAGCGCCGGTGCGCTCATCTCCGCTCAGGTCGGCGATCAGCGAGTCGAGTTCGCTGGCCAGTTGCAGAAGCGTGGATCCACCGCCCGCCACGATTCCCTCCTCCACCGCAGCGCGGGTGGCGTTGAGGGCGTCTTCGATGCGCAGCTTGCGGTTGCGCAGCTCGGTTTCGGTGGGGGCGCCCACCTTGATGACGGCCACACCGCCAGCCAGCTTGGCCAGGCGTTCGTTCAGCTTCTCGCGGTCGTACTCGGATTCGGTGGCCTCCAGTTCACGGCGGATCGAGGCCACGCGATCGGCCACGGCGGCGCTGTGGTCCTCGGTGCCCACGATCGTGGTGGTGTCCTTGCTGATCGTGATCCTGCGCATGCGGCCGAGATCAGCCAGGGCCACCTTCTCGAGGGTCATGGCCCGGTCCTCGCTGATCAGGGTGGCGCCTGTGAGGATGGCGATGTCCTGGAGCATGGCCTTGCGGCGGTCGCCGAATCCTGGCGCGCGCACGGCCGCCACCTGCAGCACCCCACGATTCTTGTTCACCACCAGGGTTGCGAGAGCCTCGCCCTCCACATCCTCGGCCAGGATCACGAGGGGGGAACCGGCCCGGGAAACGGCCTCCAGCACCGGTACCAGATCATTGATGCTGTTGATCTTGCGATCTGTCACCAGCAGCAGGGCGTTGTCGTACTCGCACACCTGGCGGTCGCCATCGGTGACGAAGTAGGGGGAGGAATAGCCCCGATCAAAGGCCATGCCCTCGGTTACCTCCAGCTCTGTGGAGAGGGAGCGGGATTCCTCCACGGTGATCACCCCGTCGGTGCTCACTGTGTCCATGGCCTCGGCCACCATCCGGCCCACTTCCTCGTCTCCGCCGGAGCTGACTGTGGCCACCTGACGGATGGCATCGCCGGCCACGGGCTGGGAGAGGGCGGCGATGCCATCCACCACCCGGGCGGCGGCCCGCTCCATTCCGCGGCGAAGCCCCACCGGGTTGGCGCCGGCGGCCACATTGCGCAGTCCCTCGTGAACCAGTGCCTGGGCCAGCACTGTGGCGGTGGTGGTGCCATCGCCCGCCTGATCCTTGGTCTTGGAGGCCACCTGCTGCATCAGCCTGGCTCCCACGTTCTCGAATGGATCCTCCAGGCTGATTTCCTTGGCGATCGTCACCCCGTCATTGACGATGTCGGGTGCCCCGAAGGACTTCTCCAGCACCACGTTGCGGCCCTTCGGTCCGATCGTGACCCGTACGGCATTCGCCAAGGCGTTCACCCCCCGCTCGAGCGAGCCCCTGGAGGCGTCGGAAAAACTGATCAGCTTGGCCATCGGTCGTGGAGGAGGTGGAGAAGGGCTGACGCCGGGGTGGTGCTACCTCCCTGGCGGAATTGGGTACGGCCTCCGTACCCAGATGGAATCAGCGTCCCACAGCGGCTGTGGACCAGTCAGGAGCCTGCGGGTGGGGAAAGCCGAATCGCGCGCCCACCCGGGCGCTGCGGCCGGCTCCATCTCTCGATAGGGTCCTGCTATGGAGGAGAACCTGCGCGCCAGCCTATCGGCCTCGGTGGCCGATGCGCTCACCGACCCCGCGATCGACACGGTCTCGGGGGCCAGTCTGATGGTGTTCCTTGTCATCGCCGGCCTTGGGCTGGCGATGGCTCTGGTTTACGTGCCCCTGCGGCTCTTTCTCACAATCACGGCCCGCAGCCGCCGGCTGCGGCTGCTGCAGCGAATCCGCCGCTTGCGGGAGGAGCTGGGGCAGCCGATCCAGTCGTGATCGGGCCTCAGCGCATCACCAGGCCTCCATCCACCTGCAGCACCTGGCCGGTCATGTAGGCAGCGGCTGGATCGGCGGCCAGAAAGCGCACCACACCGGCCACGTCCTCGGGCTGACCGAGTCGGCCCAGGGGAATGGCCGCCTGGATCCGCTCCACGTCCAGGTCCTTGGTCATGTCTGAGGCGATGAAGCCGGGGGCCACGGCGTTGACGGTGACCCCACGGCTGGCCAGCTCGGCGGCAGTGCTGCGGGTGAAGCCGATCACCCCTGCCTTGGCGGCGCTGTAGTTGGCCTGCCCGGGGTTGCCCATCAGCCCCACCACCGACGTGATGTTGATGATCCGGCCGCTGCGGGCCTTGAGCATGGTGCGGCAGACGGCTCGGGTGCAGAAGAAGACGCCGCCGAGGTTGAGGTCGATCACGCTCTGCCAGTCGGCGGTCTTCATGCGCATCAACAGTCCGTCACGGGTGATGCCGGCGTTGTTCACCAGCACGTCGAGTCGGCCGCTGCGCTCCAGCACCTGCTTGACCATGGCTTCCACCTCCGCCTCCTGGGAGACATCGGCGCGGTGACTCCAGGCCCGGCCGCCGGCGGCGTTGATGGCCGCCACCACCGCATCGGCGGCGTCGGCGGAAGCGGCAAAGTTCACCACCACCTCCGCTCCGCTGGCGGCCAGCTCAAGGGCGATGGCCCGTCCGATGCCGCGGCTGGCTCCGGTGACGAGAGCCACCTGGCCCGTGAGTGGGGCAACAGCGGATCCGCTCATCGGCAAGGCAGCAAGGAGGCAGTGATCGTATGCGCCCCATGGCCGCACTCAGTTGGTCATCGCTTCGACCCCCTCCACGGCGGGGCCCAGCAGCTGGGCGAAGCGCTGGAGTTCCTCCTTGCTGCCCATCACCACCAGCAACTGGCCCGGCAACAGCCTCACATCGCCATTGGGGTTGGCAATCAGCTTCGGGGGGGGCGGAGTGTTGGTGATGCCGCGGTAAACCGATTGGTTGGTCGCCTTCGGAGCGGGCATGCGCACGGCCAGCACCAGGGCACCGGTGCGCTTGCGCAGTTCCAGCTCGGCCAGGGTGCGCCCGTTGAGATCCCCCAGCAGCTGGCCGTTGTTGCTGATCTGAAACTCCTCCACCTCGCACTCCGATCCCGCCAGCAGGTCCATGAACTGCACCGCCAGGGGCCGCAGGGCAGTTGCTGCCATGCTGCGCCCGCCGGCCACGTAGGGACTCACCACCTGATCGGCGCCGGCCAGCCGCAGTTTGCGCGCAGCCTCATCGCTGTCGGAGCGGGCGATCAGGCGGCAGCGGGGGGCAATGCCCCGGGCACTGAGCACCACATAGAGATTGGCGGCGTTGCTGGGCAGAGCGGCCACCAGGCTGCGGCAGTGGTGAATGCCGGCTTCCACCAGGGTTTCATCGAGGGTGGCATCGGCCTGAAGCACGGGAAGGCCGCTCTCCTCGGCGGCATCCTTGCGGCTCTGATCCATCTCCACCACCAGCAGCGGCACGCCCTCGGCGGTGATCTGATCGGCGATCTCCCGGCCGATGCGGCCATAGCCGCAGAGAATCACATGGTCATTCATCGTGAGAAGCCAGCGGCGGAAGCGGAGTTCGCGCATCCGGCGGAAGTAGCCGGAATCGGTGAGCCCAAGCAGGCCCTGGATCGTCATCTGCACCACCACCAACCCCCCGGCGATCGAGAGGGTGGTCACCACACGGCCGGCCCCCGAGAGGGGCTGGGTGGTGCCGTCGCTCCAGCCCAGGGTGGTGAGGATCACCAGCACCATCCAGTAGCAGTCGCCCCAGTCCCAGCCCTCGGTGAAGCGGTAACCCGCTGCCGAGAAATTCACCAGGGCCACCAGGGCGATCAGGGGGGTTCGCCAGGGTTGTCGGATCCGGGAGGAGGGAGGCCTGGGGCGTCGGCGCCTGGTGAGTGGAGGCATCCGAGGGGCCGGGGTTGAAGAGTGGACGCTTAGCCCAGGCCAAGTGCCTGCAGGACGTCAGCAACATCGAGCTCGTGCAGGGATGATGCCAGACCGAGTCCTTGTACACCCGCTCTGACGGGCAGGCTGTCGCCACTGCGACCCAGGGCCACCAGGGGGGTGCCGCTGAGCAGGGCCAGTTCGGTGGTGATCGGGTCGTGGCTGAGCACCACGTCGGCGGCGGCCACCTGGGCAGCCCGCTCGAGCGGGCTGCCATCACGGCGGGCCTGCTGCACGCGCAGCTGGGGGAGCCGGGTCCGGATAGCCTCCGGCAGCTCCTGCCAGCGCTGGGCCGGCCAGTCGGGTTCCGCCACGGTGGGCTGGGGGTCAGGGGCCAGCAGCAGCAGCGGGCCATCGCCTGCCGGCGTGGCAGCAACCGCCTTCTCCAGGTCGGCTTTGGGCAGGCTGAGGCGGTAGCCGGCCGCATCGAGGGGCACACCGATCGGTCGCAGCCAGGCCTCGAGCGTCTGGTTTGGCCAACCCGGTTGGCGACTGACGGTGGTGGTGGCTGAGAAGCCACCGGTGGCGATCCGGGTGGGGATGTGGCCGAGGGACAGCATCAGATCGATCGGCCAGCCGCTGCCCAGATTCAGGCAGACCTGGAAATCGGGCTCGCGCACCCCACCCAGCAGGTTGGCCCAGTCGGCCAGGCTCACCCCCTGATCGAAGCCGTAGCCAAGCACTTTCTCCACGGCCGGTACCAGCTTCCAGGCCGCAGCCACCCCAGCGGTGCAGGCAACCTGCACCTGGGCATGGAGATGGTTGGCGACGGCGGCCACCGCCGGAACGGCCTGCAGCTGGTCTGCCATGCCGCCCGGGATCAGTACAAGTACACGCATCAGAGCGGTGGCTGGAAGGCGGCGGGCGGGCTGATTGTATGAATCTGGTCTGGTTTGTCCGCTGCGCGGGAGTCCCTTGTGCATTTGCTGATCGCCGCTGCAGGCAGTGGCCGCCGGATGGGCGGTGAGCGCAACAAGCTGCTGCTGCCTGTGGCAGGGCGCCCCGTCCTGGCCTGGACTCTTGAGGCGGCTCTGGCCACGCCGGAAATCAGCTGGATCGGTGTGGTGGGCCAGAGCCGCGATCAGGCGGAGGTGGAGGCACTGGTGGTGGCTGCGGCACCTGAGCGCCCCGTGCACTGGATCGAGGGCGGGGACACCCGCCAGGAGTCGGTGCGCCTCGGCCTGGCGGCTCTGCCTCCGGACGCTGAAGCGGTTTTGATTCACGATGGCGCCCGCTGCCTGGTGGAGCCGGAGCTGATCAGCCGGTGCGCCGCCGCTGCCGCCCGAGGGGAAGCCGTGATCGCCGCGGTGCCGGTGTCGGACACGATCAAACGGGTGGCGGCAGATGGCACCATCGAGGACACCCCCGATCGCCAGGTGCTCTGGGCGGCCCAGACCCCCCAGGGTTTCCCCCTGGCCCAGCTGCTCCTCGGCCATGCCATGGCAGCGGCCGAGGGCTGGAGCGTCACCGACGACGCCTCCTTGTTCGAGCGCCTGGGCTGGCCGGTGCGGGTGATCGAGGCCTCGGCTTCGAACATCAAGCTCACCACCACCTTTGATCTGGCCATCGCCGCTGCGGTGTTGGCTGCCCGCAGCGACGGGGCCTAGAGCAGCAGGCTCAGCTCCCCGCACTCCCCATCCAGGCGGCAGGGAACCCCGAGGGGCAGGGCGCCGTTGCCGGGCTCATGGCCCACGGGCAGCCCCGCGAGCACTGGGATGCCGAGATCCGCGGTGCGTTCGCGCAGCACCTGCTCGAGGCTGAACCGTTCTCCGGCAGCTGCTCCCTCCCCGTCGGTCTCTTCACAGCCTTGGAAGCTGCCGAAGCCGATCCCGGCCAGCTGCTGCAGAGCGCCGCAGAGGCGCCAGTGGGTGAGCATGCGCTCGATCCGGTAGGGGGCCTCGCCCACGTCTTCCAGGATCAGCACCGCCCCCCTGAGATCGGGCAGGTGCTGCGTGCCCAGAAGATGGGTGGCCACAGTGAGGTTCGCCACCAGCAGCGGTCCTTCCGCCAGCCCGCCCCGCCATGGGGTTCCCTGCAACGCACCCGGCGCTTCCCCGAAGAGCAGCCGGCGCAGGCGATCCTGGCTCCAGGGCGGCTCGGCCGCCAGGGTGGTGACCATGGGGCCATGGACCGCGCCGCGCCGCCCCCGGGCCTGCTGGGCCAGCAGCAGGGAGGTCACATCAGAGAAACCCAGCAACCAGCCCTCAGGCAGGGACAGCGACTGTTCCAGCAGGCGTGCCGCTCCCCAGCCGCCCCGCACACAGGCCAGCAGGGCGGCCCCTTCGCCAGTGCTGGCAGAACCATCCGGCAGCAGGTCGGAAAGACGTTCATGGTCCCTGCCAGCCAGATACCCCCAGCGCCGCTCCGGGGCGAAAGGGAGCTCCACCTTCAGTCCCCAGCTTTCGATCACGGCGATGCCTGCTTCCAGCCGCTGGCGTTCCGCCAGGGCAGAGCTGGCCGCCACCAGCCTCACCCGGTCCCCCGGCCGCAGTGGGGGTGGCAACCAGTCGCTCATGCCCCGCGCCCTAGCACCAGGGCCAGCAGCAGCAGGGCGCCTAGTTGCACCTGGCGGCTGAAGTGCTCCCCGTAGCGGGAGCGCGGCGGTTGCCCCCGCAGACGCTGGGCTTCCCGCTGCATGCCTGCGGCGGCGATGGTCCACAGGGGCCAGAAGATCCAGCTCACCCCGGCGTTGGTGGCTGCCATCGCCAGCAGCAGGGCGGCCGCTCCATAGCTGAGGGCCACCGCGGTGGGGGCGCTCTCCCCCAGGCTGAGGGCACTGCTGCGCACCCCCAGGGCGGCGTCATCCGCCCGGTCGGCCATGGCGTAGACGGTGTCGAAGCCGAAGGTCCACAGCAGGGTGGCCAGCCAGACGAGCGGCAGGGTCCAGCCTCCCCCCAGAGCGGCCGTGGCTGCGGCCCAGGGGATCAGCACCGCGAACCCCCAGCAGAAGGCCAGCACCAGCTGGGGATAGGCAAACCAGCGCTTGGCCGATGGATAGAGCAGCACCGGCGGCAGGGTGGCCACCGCCAGGGTCAGGCACAGGCCGCGGCTGGGCTCCGGCAGAGCCAGCACCACCGTCAGCGCGACCAGCAGGCAGGCCAGCAGCAGCATCACCGCCTCGACCAAGCCCACCCGGCCACTGGCCAGGGGGCGCGTGCTGGTGCGCTCCACCAGTGGATCGATGCGCCGGTCCCAGATGTCATTGGCGACGCAGCCGGCGCCGCTCACGGCCAGCCCGCCGGCCACGATCAGGCCCACCAGGCTGGGAGCTGGCGGGGCTTGGGGGGTGAGCCAGAGGGCCCAGCCGGCCGGGATCAGCAGGATCAGACGTCCGCTGGGCTTGTGCCAGCGCAGCAGCTCGAACCAACCCCGCAGGGAGGCGCTGATGTTCATCGGCGCAGGTTACGGCGCTTCAGGGCTGGGGATGCCTGGGGCAGTGACATGGGGCGACTGGTTGCAGGCTTCGGTGGCAAAGTGGCGCGGTCAGTGCCGGCTGGTCGCCAGATGGTCCCTCCCGACCCCGCCGTCACGGTGGTCGCTCCCGTCAGCCAGGGCCCAGGCACTGGGCTAAGGCATGTGGCGGCCATCGACATCGGCTCGAACTCCATCCACCTGTTGATCGCGGCGGTGGACCCGGAGTTGCGCAGCTTCCGCCTGGTGCTG
This sequence comes from Synechococcus sp. J7-Johnson, assembly GCF_024345795.1. Classification (GTDB taxonomy): domain Bacteria; phylum Cyanobacteriota; class Cyanobacteriia; order PCC-6307; family Cyanobiaceae; genus Regnicoccus_A. Next base: position 82,523 of record NZ_JAGQBU010000005.1, on the reverse strand, counting down.
GCGGAGAAGTCGTCCACCCGGCTGGGAGAGCGGGATCCCGAAACGGGAGACCTCACCCCCGAGGCGATCGAGCGCGCCTTCATCGCCCTGCGTCACTGCCGTCAGCTGGCCGAGAGCCACGGCGTTGAGCAGATTCTCACGGCCGCCACCAGCGCGGTGCGGGAGGCGCCCAACGGCCGACTGTTCGTGCAGGCGGTCCAGGAGCAACTGGGTCTGGACGTGGATCTGGTCAGCGGCCAGGAGGAGGCTCGCCTCATCTATCTCGGGGTGCTCTCGGGGATGGCCTTCGGTGACACCCCCCACCTGATCCTCGATATCGGCGGTGGCTCCACCGAGCTGATCCTGGCTGACGGGGCTGATGCCCGTGAACTCACCAGCACCCGCATCGGCGCAGTGCGACTGCAGCGTGACTTCATCCGCGAGGACCCGATGCCGGCAGCCCGGCTCACCTTCCTGCGGGCGTTCATCCAGGGTTCCCTGGAGCCGGCTGTGGAGCGCGTGAAGCGTCAGCTGCGGCCGGGGGAGGTGCCGGTGATGGTGGGCACCAGCGGCACCGCCACGGCACTGGCAGCCCTGGTGGCCTCCGAGCAGGAGCGCACCCCCCTGCGCCTGCAGGGATTCCGCATGAGCCGGGAGCAGATCAATCAGCAGGTCAACCGGCTGACGACTCTGACGCCGGAGCAGCGGCGCTCCTTGCCCGCCATCAATGAGCGCCGCGCTGAGATCATCGTGCCGGGGGCGCTGGTGCTGCAGCAGGCGATGGCGATGCTGCAGGCCGGGGAGATGGTGATCAGCGAGCGGGCCCTGCGTGAAGGACTGATCGTCGACTGGATGCTCCGCCACGACCTGATCGTGGATCGCTTCGCTTACCAGAGCAGCATCCGCCGTCGCACGGTGCTGCAGCTGGCCCAGCGCTACGGCGTCGTCCAGGCGCGCGCGGATCGGGTGGCCCAGCATGCTCTCAGCCTCTACGACCGCTGTCGCGGGGTGCTGCACCACGACGAAGGAGAGGGGCGACAACTGCTCTGGGCCGCGGCGATGCTGCATGCCTCGGGCCAGCACATCAACATCGGGGCGTACCACAAGCACAGCTGGTATCTGATCCGCCATGGCGACCTGCTCGGTTACTCCGAAACCGAGCAGCTGATGGTGGCCGCAATTGCCCGCTATCACCGCCGCAGCCTCCCCAAGAAGCGCCACGAGGCCTGGCTTCTGCTGCCGGGCCGCGAGCAGAGGCGCACTGTCAATGCGATGGCGATGCTTCTGCGGCTGGCCGCTTCCCTCGATCGCCGTCCCACGCCTGCGGTGGCGGGCCTGCGGATCGCCTGCAGCACCAGTGAGCTGAGCATCGGGCTCGATGCGGCCTCACCCCTGGATCTGAGCCTGGAGCGTTGGAGCCTGCAGGGGTGCGCCGAGCCCCTGGCGGAAGCAACAGGGGTGCGATTGCTGGTGGAATCCGACAGCCGGTAGCGACGACAACCGCATGATTGGTCCAGCTTTCGCCATGACAGATGAAGGACATTCGAGCCGCCAGTTCCATGGATTCTCCGACCGCCTTCGTGGCCGTGGCCCTTGCCGCCGTGTCCTGGGATGGGTTGCTCACCCGCGCCGGTTCCCGGGCCCTGCGCCACTCCCTCGACTACCGCGTGCCCTTCAATCAGATGGGAGATGCGGTGATGATTCAGCTGTTCGACCAGTTGCTCGCTGACCTGCGCCGCGATGGTGCACCGATCCTGATGGCCCGCGCGGCTCTGCAACTGGATCCGCACGAGCGCCGCACCGCCTTTGCGGTGGCGGCTGAAATCATGCGCTCCGACGGGCCGTTGGTGCCCGAGGAACAACAGATCCTCTCCGATCTAGCTGCTCAGCTTGAGATTCCTGACAACGAATCAGCCCGGATTTTTGAGGTGATGGACATCCTGCATGCCGAACTGGTCTGCAGTCCGGTGGCGGCCTGATCCTGAGAGGCGGGCCTAGGCACCGGCCTGAACTGAAGAATGGGCGATACTGGATTCGAACCAGTGACCCCTTCCGTGTGAAGGAAGTGCGCTACCGCTGTGCTAATCGCCCGCACCCGTTGATCTTAAAACACCGCGGTTCAGCTCACTGATCCCGCTGCCTGGACCGCTGCAGACTCAGCCGAGCCTGAAGCAGTGGCAGCCCGGAACAGGTGATCATGGCTCGGGGAGTACAGCCGGGAGCGAGCCTGTTCAGGCGCGGCCAGCGCCGGGCTCACCACATACAGAGTGGTGCGGATCAGCTGTCGCTCTCGGCTCACAGCCGCCATCTGCTCCAGCGGCACCACCTGCAGCCACTGATCCGGCCAGCTCACCCGGTAGCCGATAGCCACCGGGGTGTCGGCGGGGTAGTGCTCCAGTAACTCCTGCTGAACCGACTCCACATGGCGGGCGCTGAGGTACAGGCAGAGGGAGGCTCTCAGGGAAGCCAGGTGTGCCAGTGATTCCCGCTCCGGCACCCCGGTGCGCCCACCAGCACGGCTGAGCACGATGGTCTGGACCAGCCCCGGGATGGTGAGCTCGGCCTTGAGAGCTGCGGCGGTGGCCTGGTAGGCGCTCAGGCCAGGCACCACCTCCACCTCGAGCCCTGATTCGCTCAGGCGGCAGATCTGCTCCGCCAGGGCTCCGTAGAGGCAGGGATCGCCATCGTGGAGGCGCACCACCCGCAAGCCGGCCCGCGCCCGCTCCACCACCAGATCGATCACCTCTTCCAGGGTGAGTGTGCTGGTGCGGATCCGTTCGCACTGCGCAGGGGCCAGCGCGGAAATCTGGGGCGAAACCAGGGAATCAGTCCACACCAGCACATCAGCGGCTTCAACGGCACGGGTGGCCCGCACGGTCATCAGATCGACGGCGCCGGGGCCTGCACCCACGATCAGCACCGGGCTTGAGGAACCTGGCGCTGGGGTCGACGGTTCGTTCAAGAGGGGTACCGGGGCAGAAGGGGAGCACCGCCTGGATCGGGCAGGGGGCGGTCCTGGCCGTAGATCCGCCAGAGGCCGAAGCTGCCGAGCGCGATCAGCAGCAGGCTCATGAGCTGGGCCATGCGCAGGCCTCCCTCACAGAAGGGCGGCGTGGAGAAAAGACAGAGCGGGTCGGTGCGCAGCCCTTCGATCCAGAATCTGCCGAGGCTGTAGCTCACCAGATAGATGCAGCTCAGGGCGCCGGGGGGCAAGGCTATGCGGCCTTTGAGCCCTGCGCGGAACAGAGCGAGCAGCAAGGTAACCACAGCGAGGTTCCAGATGGATTCGTAGAGGAACGTGGGGTGGAAATACTGCTGATCGAGGAACTGTGCCGGCCTGTTGAGGGCGGGGATGTAGAGCTTCCAGGGGAGGTCGGTTGGAAGGCCGAAGGCCTCTGAATTGAAGAAGTTGCCCCAGCGCCCGATCGCCTGGCCGAGGGCAACGGAGGGCACCAGCACATCAAGCAGGTTCCAGAAGGCCAGCTTGCGCCAGCGGCAATAGGCGATCACCGCCAGGGTGCCGGCGATCAGAGCCCCGTGGATTGCGATGCCGCCGCGCCAGATGGCCAGCGCCTCCAGCCAGTTGAGCTGATACTGCCGCCACTCCAGCAACACGTAATAGAGGCGGGCGCCCAGCACAGCGGCCAGCACCAGCAGTGGCAGCAGGTCAGCGATCAGGGCGGGGTCGATGCCCCGGGCCTTGCCCAGCCGGGTGGCCAGCCGCAGACCTACCAGCACTGCCAAGGCGATCAGCAGGCCGTACCAGCGCAGGGAAAAGGGGCCCAGCTGAACAATCAGGGGACCCGGTGAGGTGAACACAGCCAGGGCAGTGGCCTGGGAGAGAAACTCCAACGAATGCACTCAGGCGAACGGCATGGTGGTCAAGGCTCCTCAGATGCCCTCAGCGGCCTGGACCTTCTCCACCTGCTTCTTCTTCAGCACCAGCATGATCTGGGCCAGAGCCACCGCCGCGAAGAAGGCGAGCATCCCATATATACGGACAGGATTCTGGAGGACGATTTCAGCATCGAGCTGACCGAAGCCACCCACGTTGGGGTCATCGGAGAGAGGGGCACCGGCGCTGACGCTGTCACCCACCGCCACGGTGAGGGTTGGGCCGGCGGGAATGGTGTCGCTCACGCTCTGACCATCGGCGGTGCTGATCTCCACCACGGAAGCGCCGTTCTCACCAGGGGTGATGGCGGCCACTGTGCCGTCCACGGAAGCGTTGAAGGCCCCGTTGTTGCTCTTCTCACCGGTGGGATACACCTGGCCACGGCCCCGGTTGCCCCCAACGTGGATCGAATACTTACCGAAGTGAATGGAGCTGTCGCTGCCCGGATCAGGCGAGAGGATCGGGAAGACGATCTCCTGGTGCTGGTCGCCAGGCAGGGGGCCCACCAGAAGAATGTTGGGATCGTTCTCGCTGTACTGGGTGAAGTAAACACCAGCGGTTTCTTCCTTCAGCTCCTCGCTCAGTCGCTCAGGAGGAGCCAGCTTGAAGCCATCGGGGAGCATCACCACCGCACCCACGTTCAGGCCGGAACGGCTGCCGTCAGCTCCCACCTGCTGCACGGCGGTGTCGTAGGGAATCTTGACCACCGCCTTGAAGACGGTGTCGGGCATCACAGCCTGGGGCACCTCCACCTGGGTGGCCTTCTTGGCCAGGTGGCAGTTCGCGCAGACGATCTTGCCGGTGGCTTCACGGGGGCTGGCGTAATTCTGCTGAGCCCAGAACGGATAGGCCCAGCTGGCCTGGGGAGCGACCAGCAGGGCAGCAGCGACGAGCAGGGAGCTCAGCAGCAGGGAGAGGGAACGACGCATGGTGGGTGGGCGAACGGGCGACGAAGGAAAGGGAGAACGGGGTGGATCAGGCCCACCAGGGCTTGTCGCCAGTCCGGAAGTCGGTGTCGCTCCACTGGCTCAGGAACACGGTGTCGTTCTCGACCGTGACGTTGGCCAGAACCAGGGAGAGGGGTGCCGGACCGCGCACCACCTTGCCGGTGGCGTCGTACTGGCTGCCGTGACAGGGGCACATGAACTTGTTGGCGCCGCTGTTCCAGGGCACGACGCAGCCCAGATGGGTGCAGATGGCGTTGATGCCGTAGCTGCCGATCGCCTCGGGACCTTCCACCAGCAGGTAGGTGGGATCACCCTTGAGCCCCTGCACCAGGCTGCGGTCGCCTTCCTTGTGGGTGGAGAGCCAGCCGGTGGCCGTCACGGTGTTGCCCAGCTCATCCTTGGCTGTTGTGCCGCCGCCACCGCCAGCGGCCCTGGGGGGGATGAAGTAGTTGACCACCGGGTAGAGAGCGCCAAGGGCAACCCCTGTGACCGTGCCGAAGGTGAGCAGATTCATGAACTGCCGACGACCCATTCCGGGCACATCGCTCACAGGGATCTGGGTCATACGAGGCGTTCCTTGGTGCCGAAGCAACGTGCCGATCATTATGACCGTTGCACCTCCGGCCCCAGGCGGCCAGATCGGGGGTCTGATCAGCTGCCGCAACATGCTGTTGTGACTTCCACCGCTGCGCTCCTCCTCGCCGTCCTCGCCGTTGTCCGATCCAGCCGCTCCCTTCGCCCCGGCGCCTCTTCGTTATGAGGAGGTGATCACGTTGCTGCGCTCTCGCTGGCAGGCCTCCTACGACCTGCAGCTGGTCCAGCGCCGAGGGCGCTTGTACCTGCAGGTGATGTGGGCTTATCTCGAGCAGCAGTCTTTCCCGCTCGATGCCGCCGGCTACGAAGCCCGTCTGCGGGAGCTGGTGGAGGTGCTCAACAATCTCCAGGTGGCGGAGCAGGTGAGGGGGTGGCTGAGCACCACAAGAGATCGGCCGCGGCTTGGCAAGGCTATGAGCCTGGCTCTGGAGCCGGCAGCGGATGGGCGCAGCAGTGAATTCCTGCTTTGACCTCAGAGCGGTTCAGGCGGGCTCGGGCCTCACCTGCTCCACCAGTGCCACCAGCGCCACCCCGATCAGGAACAGGGCCGTGATTGCTCCAGTGAGAAGCAACATCGTCACCGGGTCTGTGGAGGGAGTGAGGACGGCGCCGGCCAGGGCCGAGCCCAGCACCACCCAGCGCCAGGCACCCAGCATGGTGCGGGATCCCACCAGCCCGAAGGCCCCGAGCAGCAGCTGCAGCACCGGCAGCTCGAAGGCCAGTCCAGTGGCCACCATCAGCAGCAGTACGAAGTCGAGGTAGCGCTCGATCGACCAGATCGGTTCAACCACATCGGCCCCGTAGTTCACCAGGAAGCGCAGGGCAGCGGGCACCAGCGCCCACCAGGCGAAGGCCAGGCCTGCCATGAACAGCACCGCCGATGCCGCCACTGCGGGGGCCACCAGTCGCCGCTCACGCCGGGTGAGCCCGGGCAGCACGAAGGAAAGCAGCTCATAGAGGATGTAGGGGAGCACCAGGGTGAGTCCGGCGTAGCCGGCCACCTTCAGGGAGACGAACAGGAATTCGCCAGGTGCCAGCTGCAGAAAGCGCATGCCTACCGCCGGCACCTGCAGCACACGCACCAGGGGGCGTACTAGCGCCAGGCAGACGGCCGCGGAAACCACCAGGGCCAGCAGGCTGCGCAGCACGCGCCGCCGCAGCTCCTCCAGGTGTTCCACCAGGGTCATCTCCACTTCTGCGGGGAACTCATCCGGGCGGCTGACGCGGATGGGTGCCGGCGCGGGCAGGGCGGTTCCGGTTGATCCGCCGCTGGCTGTGGATGGGGTTGGTTCGCTCATGGCCCTGGCTCCGCTGGGACCTTAGGCACAGATTCCGCCGCCGCGAGCCAGTGGGCGGCCCGCTCGGGCGAGGCCCAGACCACCTCCCCCCCCTTGTGGGTCACGGTGCCGGCGGCAGCCCCGGCAAGTCGTTGCAGCTGATCGCAGGGCACCTTCAACACCGGCACGCGCCCATTGTGACGAGCTCGGCTGAAGTGGGCTGCCAGATCAGCGGCCAGCTGGAGGTCGGCGTCGGCTGCCACAGACGCTGAGGCCTTGAGCATCACATGACTGCCCGGGCATTCCTGGGCGTGGAACCAGAGATCGCCTCGGCGGGCCTGGCGCAGGCTGATCCACTCGTTCTGGCGGTGGTTGCGGCCCACCTGCACCCGCAGGCCGCCGGGCGTCAGCAGCTCCAGGGGGGACGGGGTGCTGGCCTGGCCTGGGCGGGGCGGACCGCGGCGGCCGGAGCGGCGCCCTTCAGCGCCTCCCCTGGCCAGCAGCTCATCGCTCTCTTGCTCAAGGGCCTCCAGCTGGCTGAGGGCGTCCTCCAGATCCCCGACATGGTTGCCGTGGCCGGGGCTGATCTCTGGGCTGTGCAGGGCGAGGAAGGCCAGGCTGGCGTCGATTCGCTCAAGCTGTCGCTGATGCAACTCCAGCCGGGGGGTGATCGAGACCACCGAGCGCCGCAGCCGCCGGGCCCGCCGGTAGAGGGCCTGGGCCTCGCCCACCTGCTCGCGGCTGGGGGCCTCCAGACAGAGCAGGGCGTCGGCTTGCCGGCGCAGATCATGCCCGCTCTCCACCTGATCGAGCAGGGCTTGCTGCTGCTGCCGCTGGCGTTCCTCCCGCTCCCGGGCCGCCAGCAGTTTCAGCTCCAGGCACGCCCGGCGTCGCTGCAGTTCCCCCTGGCCCAGCCGCTGCCTGTAGTAGGCCGCCAGGGGGGCGTTGACGGGCCCACGGCTGGCGGTGCCCCAGCAGCGGTAGTGGCTGGAGCCGCCAGAGCCAGTTGTGGAGTCACATTCTTCCCAGCCGAAGCGCTCCTGCTCCAGGTCCTGCAGCCAGCGCTGCCAGCGCGCCCAGAGGTGATCCCAGTGCTCCTGCCTGAGTTCGCCCACAGGTTGAGCCAGCAACTCCACCGCCGGCACCGGCGCCCCATCGGCAAGCTGCAGCGCCAGGGCTGGACTGATCCCCTGGTAAGTCTGTTGCAGGGCCTGACGCAAGGACACCGGTACCAGCTGCAGCCGCCGCAGCCAGCGTTCCTGGGTCTCCCTGAGGCTGGGTTGATCCGACTGCAGGGCCGGCGGGCGTACATAGCTGGAGCCACTGGCGATCGGCCGCAGCCGTGACTGCTGCTCCCGTACCTGGCGGGCCAGGCTCACCACCCTTCCCTGGGCATCGAGCAGGAACACGTTGCTGTGGCGGCCCATCAGCTCCACCACCAGACGGCGGCCACTGGGTTCCCCGGGCCGGGGCGCGAAGTGCAGATCCACCACCCGCTCGAAGCCCTCCTGCTCGATCGCCACCAGGGCCAGTCCAGACAGGCCGTGTTGGAGAACCCGAGCCAGGGTGCTGCCGTCCCCCTGCTTCGGCGGCGGATCGATCGCCAGCAATCGGGGGGCCGCCGCCAGCCAGCTGATCTCCAGCCAGCGCATTCCGCTCAGACCGCGCAGCCCCAGCTGCAGGGTGTGGGGATTGGGCTGCTGAGCCTTCTCGAAGCGTGCCGGCACCAGCAGGGGACGCAGCTCCGCCAGCACCGCCCGCAGGGTGGTGAGATCCATGGCCTGGATGGCCGGGCTTGGCTGGGTCTGGGGCGCCATGGGCTGCCGCTCCACGCCGGAGCGTGCGGTGGGATCCCTCTACTCTGCTGGCCAGCCGATGACCCCCATGGGATCGCCTTCAACGCCAGGACGGCTCACCGTGATCAGCGGCCCCAGTGGTGTGGGCAAGGGCACACTCGTGGCGGCTCTTCTGCAGCGCCATCCCGACATCTGGCTGTCGGTTTCGGCCACCACCCGCGCGCCCAGGCCTGGTGAGATCGATGCAGCCACCTATCGCTTTCTCGATCGCGAGCGCTTCGAGTCCCAGGTGCAGACAGGTGGTTTTCTGGAGTGGGCCGAGTTTGCCGGCAACCTCTATGGCACGCCGCGGCTTCCCGTGGAGCAGCATCTGGCCGAGGGACAGCCGGTGTTGCTGGAGATCGAACTTGAGGGGGCCCGTCAGGTGCGGCGCAGCTTCCCAGCCGGGTTTCATGTGTTCATCAAGCCCCCCAGTTTCGAGGAGCTGGAGCGGCGCATCCGTGGAAGGGGCACCGACAACGAGGAGGCCATCAAGCGGCGGCTGGCACGCGCACGCCAGGAACTGATGGCCGAGGCTGAGTTCGACGCCGTGTTGGTGAACGCCGACCTTGGCGTGGCCCTGGAGGAGTTGGAGCTGCTGCTGGGGTTCGGTGATGCCTGCCATATCCAATAGACGAGACATGCGAAGACTGGAACCCAAGGAGGGAGGAGCAGACATGAAAAAAGCGGCCTGTTGAAGGGCCGCTTTTAACGATCAATGAGGCCTGATGCAGGCTTTCAGAGGGGGTGGATGATCAGATCCGGGAAGAAGCGGAAAATCTCGATGGTGATCCCGGCCGTGAGCGTGAACCAGACGGCGGCAACAACGGGGGCGGTGGTGAGGAATTTCTTCATGGGTCTAGGAATCAGCGGGGGGAAACGGTCACTTTGGCGTCGGCTTCCACCATTTTTCCGCTGGCGAACTCACTGAAGGCTGCCAGGGGCCAGACGGCGGCGGACAGGGTGGATTTGAACGCCAGGGGCAGATCGATCTGGATTTCACGCATGGTGGCGTCCTTGCTGCCGCGGATGGCAATCAGGTAGCTACGGCCGGCCCAGCCGATCGTGCCAGCGATGTAGAGGAAGAGGAGGCCAGGGATCAGGAAATCACCGGCATGGCTGAAGCGGCCATCGACGATGAGACGGGGCAATCCATCGGTGCCACAGAGGGCCTGGCTGTAGTTCGCGAACCGGGCCTTGGCCTGGTCGTTGGTGGCTTGGCTCGCCCGCTGCTGGAAGCGGGGGCTCTCAGCACAGGGGGTCAGCCCTGCCAGATCGGCGTTCGCCATGGGGGCGAAGCCGAAGATCAGGAAGGCTGAAATCAGAACAGCAAAGAGACGGCGCATCGTGTCCGGTGCTGGGATTAAGACCTGCGGGAAGGCAGGATGTCACACGCGGACAGTAGGGGACTTCCCTGGAGCCCATGCCCACCGTTCTGGCCGTCGAAACAAGTTGTGACGAGTCCGCCGCCGCCGTCGTGCGCGATCGCCAGGTGCTCGCCAGCGCTGTGGCCTCCCAGGTGGAGGAGCACGCCCGCTGGGGGGGGGTGGTGCCGGAAATCGCCTCCCGGCGCCATGTAGAGGCCCTGCCCCAGCTGGTGGAGCGGGTGATGGCGGAGTCGGGGCTGAACTACGCCGATCTCGACGCAATCGCGGCCACGGTGGCACCGGGGCTGGTGGGGGCCCTGCTGGTGGGATCGATCACCGGTCGCACCCTTGCCCGCCTGCACGGCCTGCCCTTTCTGGGGGTGCACCACCTTGAGGGGCACCTCTGCTCGGTGCAGCTGGGGGAGCCACTTCCACCAGGCCCTTACCTGGTGCTGCTGGTCAGCGGCGGCCACACGGAGCTGGTGCGGGTCGATGGGGTCGGCTCCTACCAGCGGCTTGGACGCAGCCATGACGACGCAGCCGGGGAGGCCTTCGACAAGGTGGCGCGGCTGCTGGGACTGGGCTACCCCGGCGGCCCCGCCATCCAGGCGGCCGCCGCCACCGGCGATTCCCAACGCTTTCCCTTGCCCAAGGGCCGGGTGTCCAGGCCAGAGGGTGGGTTCCATCCTTACGACTTCAGCTTCAGTGGTCTCAAGACCGCGGTGCTGCGGCTGGTGCAGCGCCTCGAGCAGGAGCCGCAGGAGCTTCCTGTTGCCGACATCGCCGCCAGTTTCGAGCGGGTGGTGGCGGAGGTGCTGGTGGAGCGCAGCTGCCGCTGCGCTCTGGATCAGGGGCTGGACACGGTGGTGCTGGTGGGCGGAGTGGCTGCCAACCGCCGCCTGCGCCAGGCCATGGAGGAGCGCTGCGCCGTCCTCGGCCTGCAGTGGCGCGTGGCTCCCCTGGCCTACTGCACCGACAACGCCGCCATGATCGGCGTGGCAGGCGCGGCCCGACTGGCCAGCGGGGCCCGCAGCGGCTGCGATCTGGGGGTGATGGCACGCCTTACGCTTGAGCAGGCCGGCAGCCTTTACGAAACGCGGTCCGGTTGTAAGTCGCTTTAGAGTATTTGGAAATCTGTCTTGGGACGAGAACAGATGGCCCCTGCTGAGATCAGCGAGAACCTGCTCGAGCCCGTCGATGTCGACCCACAGGAACTGAATGCCTGGCGCCGTGGTTTCACTCCCCAGGCTGAGATCTGGAACGGGCGCCTGGCCATGCTTGGCCTGTCCCTGGGGTTGGCGAGTCTGCTGCTGATCCGTCTGGTCACCCGCTCCTGAGCAGCGTCGGCACCCTCAGCTGATCCGACCGCGCAGGGTCTGGGCCAGCTCGTTCGGTTTGAGGCTGTGGGAGAGGGCTTCGCGGGGATCCACCTGACCCTCTTCCACAAGTGCGGCCAGTGATTGATTGATGGTCTGCATTCCGTCAAAGGCACTGCGGGCCATGATCTGCTCCACCTCGTCGAGATCCCCGCGCTGGATGTAGTCGCGGCAGGCTTCAGTGTTCACCAGTAGATCGTGATAGGCCCTGCGCTTCCCGCCCACGGTGCGGATCAACCCCTGGGAGATCACCGCCAGCAGGGATTCCGCCAGCTCGCGGCGCATCTGTTCCTTGCTGGCCGGGTCGAACAGTCCCATGACCCGGTCCACCGTGCGAACGGCTGAATTGGTGTGGAGGGTTCCGAAGACCAGGTGGCCGGTCTGGGCGGCTTCAAGGGCGGTGGTGAGGGTGTCGCGGTCGCGGATTTCACCGATCAGGATCACATCGGGATCCTCCCTAAGCGCTGCTCTCAGGGCGGTGTGGAAGTGCTTGGTGTGATGCCCCACCTCCCGCTGTCGAATCAGGCAGGTGCGGCTGGTGTGCACGAATTCCACCGGATCTTCGATCGTGATGACGTGCTTGGCGGCGGTTCGGTTGATCCAGTCGATCATCGCGGCCAGGGTGGTGCTCTTGCCGCAGCCCGTGGGGCCGGTCATCAGCACCAGCCCCTTCGGATAGTTGGCCAGCTGCTTCATCACCGGCGGCATCGCCAGTTGATCCAGGCTTGGCACCTCTAACGGGATGAGCCGCAGCACCATCGCAGGGCCGCGCACGTTCTCCAGCAGGTTGATGCGGACGCGCGCGAAGGGGAATGCGTAAGCCCCGTCGAAGTCCAGGTCGCGACGGAAACGATCCAGGTCGGCGGGCTCGACGATCTCCTCCAGCCAGCGCCGGAATTGCTCCCGGTCGGTGGTGGGCCAGCCCGTGTTCACCATCACCCCCTGGTCGCGATAGCGGGGCGTTTCGCCCACGCTGATGTGCACGTCGGAGAAGTCCCTGGCTTCGGCGATTGCCACGATCGCTTCAAGGCTGGGAGGCAGATCGCCGAAGGTCGGGCGCACGGATTCCGGCGTTGGATGGACCGAATCCACAGGGGCCGGAGTCGGCGGAGGTGGGGGCGGCAGTCTGATTGCTGCGGCATCGACCAGGGCCTGGGGAGCGTTGCTGCTCTCGAGCGGGTTCACAGGTTGGCTGCGGCCAGTGCAAGCAGCATTGCTCGAAACTGAGCCCCTGTCACGGAAGAGCCTGCGGGCCCCCTTCCCTAGGATCCGAGCCACCGCCTCGCCCCCTTGTCCGCCACCGCACCGCTCGTGAGCATCGTGCTGGGCACCAGGCCTGAAGCGATCAAGCTGGCGCCGGTGATCCTGGCTTTTCAGCGCGATCCAGGCTTCCGCACCCGGGTGGTGCTCACGGGTCAGCACCGGGAGATGGTGGCCCAGGTGATGGATCTGTTCGGGCTCACCCCTGACCGCGACCTGGCCCTGATGGCCCCGAAGCAAACCCTCACCCATGTCACCTGCGCGGCACTGCAGGGACTGCGCGAGGAGTTCCTGGAGCATCGACCCGAGCTGGTGCTGGTGCAGGGCGACACCACCACCGCCTTCGCTTCGGCCCTGGCGGCCTTCTACGAGCAGATCCCCGTGGGCCATGTGGAGGCCGGGCTGCGTACCGACAACCTGCTCGATCCCTTCCCGGAGGAGGCGAACCGGCGCCTGATCTCCCAGGTGGCCCAGCTGCACTTCGCCCCCACCAGTGTCTCCGAGGCGAACCTGAAGGCGTCAGGCGTGGTGGGGCAGATCCTGGTCACGGGCAACACGGTGATCGATGCGCTGCTGCTGATGGCCGCCTCGGCCCCCCTGCCCCAGGTCCCAGGCCTCGACTGGGAGCGGCAGCGGGTGATTCTGGCCACTGTCCACCGCCGAGAGAACTGGGGGGAGCGTCTCACCAGCATCGGAGAGGGATTCCGTCAGCTGCTGGACCGCCACCCCGACACGGCCCTGCTGTTGCCTTTGCACCGCAACCCCACGGTGCGGGAGCCCCTGCAGGAGCTGCTGGGCGACCATCCCCGCGCTCACCTCTGCGAACCGCTCGACTACGACGAGCTGGTGGGGGCGATCAGGGGCTGCACCCTGCTGCTCTCCGATTCCGGCGGTCTGCAGGAGGAGGCGCCGGCCCTGGGCAAGCCGGTGCTGGTGCTGCGGAGAACCACGGAACGGCCAGAAGCGGTCACGGCCGGAACGGCACGCCTGATCGGCACCGACAGGGAGTCGATCGTGGACGAGGCCAGCCGGCTGCTGGACGATCCCCAGGCCTATGCCGCCATGGCCCAGGCCCATAACCCCTTCGGCGATGGCCAGGCCAGTGGCCGGATCCTCGAGGCCAGCCGTAACTTCCTGAGCGGAGGCCGGAACTGATCGGGCATCCGGCCGCCGTCAGGAATCCCGTTTCTTGGCCCAGGGGGGCAGGTCGATGAACACCCGGGTGCCTTCCTTGAGACCCGTGATGATCTGTGTGTTGCGACCACTGCTCGAGCCCAGGGTCACCGGCTGAAAGCGGGGTTGGTTGTCCTTGCCCACCAGCAGCACGCCCGGCCGTCCTTCCTCAGTCACCACCGCCACGGTGGGGACCAGGGTCTGTGGGGGAAGGCTGCCGGTCTGAAAGTCGATGTCGGCGGTCATGCCGATGCGCAGCAGGTTGTTGGGATCGCTGAGTGAGAGTTTCACCTCGAACGACGTGACGTTGTTGTTTTTCACCGCCCGCGGTGCCACCTGGATCACCCGTGCAGCGAATCTCTTGTCGGGGAAGGCATCCACTCGCACGCTGGCGCTCTGGCCGATGCTGATCCGGCCGATGTCGTTCTCGGGCACTTTGGCGACCACCTCCAGCCCCTGAGCCAGCTCCACTACCGAGGAGCTGGAGGCGCCGGCGTTGGCCGAGGCGGAGGTGGTGGGAGTCACGAAAGCGCCGGGGTCGGCGAAGCGCTGGGTGATCACCCCATCGAAGGGGGCCCGGATCGTGAGCTCAGCGCGTTCCACCGTGCGCTGGTTGAAGCGCTTGCGGGCCACGTCCAGTGAGGCCCTGGCCGTGAGCGCACGGGTGCGGAAGGACACGATGTCGTCCTCGCTGATGGCCCCCTGCTCGAACAGCTTGAGTCGGCGTTCGTAGTCGGAGCGAGCTCGGTTCTCCTCCGCTTCCGCCAGGCGCACCTGGGCCTCCAGTTCCAGCTCCCGTTGGCGCAGGTCACCGCTGTCCATCAGGGCGATGGGCTGGCCCTCGCTGATCCGGTCGCCTTCATCCACGAACAGCGACTCGAGCACACCGCCGCGCTTGGGGCTGACGTTGACGCTGCGGCCTGCCTCCAGCTCGCCGCTGGCGCTCACCACTCCCGGGAGGGTGCCGCGCTGGGCCACCACGGTGAAATCGGCCAGGTTGCTGCGCTTGGCGGCCTGGCGCTGGCGTTGCCAGACGGTCACACCGCCCACAACCACCAGCAAGGCCACGGCCCCGGCCGCCAGTCGCCGCCAGCGGCGTTTCGGAGCCGGGCCGATTGCCCCCTCTCCAGCCGTTGCGGACACGCCGCGGGTCAGCGGAGCCTGGGGCGGCTTCGGGGCTGGGGGTTGTTCGAGCATCCGCGTGGCGATGGCCGTGCTCCATTCACTGCGACCAGTCTTCCTGGTGTTGCTCCCAACTGTGGCCCTGTCCCCGGAGGTGCCCCCGTCTAGATTTCGCCCCATGCTCAAAGCCGGAATCGTGGGGCTGCCCAACGTGGGCAAATCCACCTTGTTCAACGCCCTGGTGGCCAACGCCCAGGCCCAGGCGGCCAATTTCCCCTTCTGCACGATCGAGCCGAATGTGGGCGTTGTGGCAGTGCCTGACGGGCGGCTGCAGATGCTCTCGGATCTGTCCAGCTCTCGCGAGATAGTCCCCACCCGGGTGGAGTTCGTCGACATCGCCGGTCTGGTGAAGGGAGCCAGTCAGGGGGAGGGCCTGGGCAACAAGTTCCTCGCCAACATCCGCGAGGTGGACGCGATCGTGCACGTGGTCCGCTGCTTCGAGGACGACGACGTCATACACGTGTCGGGTGAGGTGGATCCGGTGCGTGACGCCGAAGTGATCAATCTGGAGCTGGGCCTGGCGGATCTGGGCCAGATCGAGAAGCGCCGTGAGCGGCTGAAGAAGCAGGCGCGCACCAGCAAGGAGGCCCAGGCCGAGGATGCAGCCCTGGCGCGGATCCAGGCGGAGCTCGAGCAGGGAGGTGCCGCCCGCAACGTGGAGCTGGGGGAGGAGGAGTTGCCCATGCTGAAGCCCCTGGGGCTGCTCACCGCCAAGCCGATCATCTACGCCACCAACGTTTCGGAAGACGATCTGGCCGAGGGCAATGCCCATAGCCGCGCCGTGGAGGAGCTGGCTTTAAAGGAAGGCGCCGAGGCCGTGCGCATCTCGGCCCAGGTGGAGGCGGAACTGATCGAGCTTGGCGAGGCTGAGCGCGCTGATTACCTGGAGGGCCTGGGGGTCAGCGAGGGTGGGCTGCAGAGCCTGATCCACGCCACCTACCGCCTGCTGGGCCTGCGCACTTACTTCACCACCGGCGAGAAGGAAACCCGCGCCTGGACGATCACCGCCGGTATGACAGCCCCCCAGGCCGCCGGGGTGATCCACACCGACTTCGAGCGGGGATTTATCCGTGCCCAGACCGTGGCCTACGCCCAGCTAGTGGAGGCCGGCTCCCTGCCGGAAGCCCGCAACCGCGGCTGGCTGCGCAGTGAGGGTAAGGAGTATGTGGTCCAGGAAGGGGACGTGATGGAGTTTCTGTTCAACGTCTGAAGAGATAAGCCTCAGCCTCCCGCCGCTCACAGCTGGAGCAACTGAACATGGCGTGATCTCTAGAGATTGGACCTGCCACTGAGCCGACGCTTCAGCCAGCAGGTTGTGCCAATTTTTTCTGCAGGTTCAGGCTGGCCACTTCGTATCCAGCTGTTGCATAAAGCTGCTGAGCCGTCTTGTTGGAGTTGAACACGTGCAAGACAATGGCTGCAACCCCCCGCGCCAGGAGGGCGGCCTCGATCGCCTCCAATGTTGCCCGGGCATGCCCCTGGCGTCTGTGCTGTGGATAGATGAATAGCTGATGAATGAATGCGATCTGCTCAGATCCTCTGCTGCCAAGGCTGACACAGATGAAGCCGATTGCCGATTTGCTGTCGTTTTCAACGATCTCCAAAAAGATGTTGTTAGGCGTTGACAGGCCCTGGGGGAGAAGCCTTTTGATCTCGGCTTGTGCAAGTTCGAGAGATTCTGTTTTAGGCCATCGATTCAAGCCTTCGATATCGTCCAGAGAGCTCTCGATCGCTTGTTTGATGAAGCCAGAGAAGGCTTCTGCGCGCATTCTCAGAAGGCGGATCATGGGGTGTTGGCATGGCGGTGCGGTTTCCAGGGCTGAGGTCACGGCTCAGGTCAGGGCTCTGGATAATTGAAGGCCACCCCCTGCGGCAGCCACTGGGGGTGGGTGCTTGCGTCATAGACATACCAGGGGTCGGTGCGGGCGTAATCATCCGGAGAGGTGTCCAGCAGTACCCAGGCGATGAAAGCCACGGCCAGTCCCGTGGGGATCAAGTTGGGCTGATTCATGCGGAAGAATTCCGCCATCTTGAAGTCGGCCGGATCGGGGGTGCGCAGGTCCGACTGCATGTCCGTATCCACTTCCCCGGGGATGAGCTCGGCCACCGCCATCGTGGTCGGGCACTCAAGCTGCAGGGAGCGGCTCACGGAATGCAGGGCGTGTTTGCTCATGCAGTACAGAGAGAGCCCTGGGAAGGTTTCGTGGGCTGAGCGGGTGGAGAGATTCAGCACCCGGGCTGCGGGCACCATGCGCTGCGCCAAGGCCACACTCAGCCGCGCGGGGGCAATGGCCATGAGCGTCAGCGCCGCCGTCATGGCGTTGCTGGAGTGAGCCACCAGCGGACCGACCGGCGTGACCGCCCCTGCTCCATTCACCAGGGCGGCGAGGCTACGGGGCCCCAGGGCAAGCTCGATGCCCTCGATGGCGGCCTCGATTCCGGCGGGGGTGGAAAGATCAGCTTCCACCATTTGCAGGTCGTCGTCGTGGGCCGGCAGGGTGCAGCTCACGATCCTGCGCACCACAGCAATCACGGACCGCCCGCGCTGGCGGAGCTGATTCACAAGCTCGCGCCCCAGGCCGCGACTGGTACCGGTGACCACGACGACGCCCGCTGGCAGTTGGTCAATCTGTGACATGGAAAAACACGATGGCTGGAACTCTGATGAGAGGTCAGGCTCCACTTAGCCCATCAGTCTGCAGCCGGATCGAGGCTGAACCGGCCACGCTGGCCCGGACTCGGTCACTTGATCGCGATCACCATCGAGTCGGGTCCGACGAGATGCTCCATCCTCGTTGTCGAGAATCCGGCCTCCTTCATCCAGCCGGTGCAGTTGGCGCCGGTGTAGTCGAAGCCGCCCGGTGTTTCGATGAGCATGTTCAGACTCATCAGCAGTCGAAAAGTATTCTGAGATCGATCATCGTCGATGATGGCCTCGTAGACCACGAGAGCGCCACCATCAGGCAATGCGTTAAATGCCTTCTGGATGAGCATTCGTTTCGTGGACAGGTCCCAGTCGTGCAGGATGTGACCCATCAGAACGACATCAGCTTTGGGTAATTCCTGTTTGAAAAAATCACCAGATTCAAATCTGAGTCGAGCCGACAGGCCATGAGATGAAACGTAGTCCTTGAAAATCGGCGCCACCTCGGGCAGGTCAAAGCCGATACCCTCCAGATGGGGGTTGGTGAGGGCAATCTGGACCGCCAGATCGCCCTGAGCGGTGCCGACATCCACAAAGGTGCGCTGTTCGTTCCATGGGAACATTCTGGCAATGGCCATGTTGGCGCCTCGGCTGATCCCGCTCATGGCACCAGGAACTCCTTGAGGCGCGCGGGACTGGCGTAGAGGGTTTCGAACAGGGCTGGTCCTCCAGACCTGAGCTCATTCTGCGGCAGGCCCGTGCGCAGCCCCTCGGTGAGATGGCCCCAGAAGGGATAGAGACGTGAGTTGGCCAACTCAAGAATGCCGCCCATGTAAGACGGCTTCCCGGGATCCAGGAAAGCGTCGGTTTCGGGGGTGTTGCTGTAGACATCTGCCTTTCGCTTCAGGAAGCCAAGGGCCACGAGGGCATCCAGAAAATCCCTGGCCGAGCGCGGGTGCATCCCCAGGCCTTCGCGCAGGGCATCCAACGACTGAGGCCCCCGGGCCAGTTCCGCGAACACACCGATCTCGATCGCGCTCATCAGGGCTTTCGAGGCCCAGAAGGCCATCCCGGTCTGCAGGATTTTTTCAGGGTTCACGGCTGGTATGTGGATGTCTGGTTGCCTGACTCGCTCACTCTGAATGCAGGGCTCAGGACCAGTCCAGAGCGGGAAGTCCGCGGAAGGCCTGGCGTACGCCTGTGCTCCAGCCGGTGCTCAGGGCTGAGAAGTAGGGGTCGCCATCGAGGAAGCGGCGCCTGTGGCGAATGGCCAGGCTGTCGCGCTCGTACCAGATCAGGTCGATCGGCATGCCCACCGACAGATTGCTGCGCATGGTGGAATCGAAGGACACCAGTACGCACTTGGTGGCATCGGCCAATGTCGTGGCAGGGGTGATCACACGGTCGATGATCGGCTTGCCGTATTTCGCTTCGCCGGTCTGCAGGAAGGGTGTGTCTTCGCCAGCTTCGATGAAGTTGCCTTCGGCATAGATGCGGAACAACCGCGGGACTTCTCCCCTGATCTGGCCGCCCAGAATGAAGGAAGCGTTGAATTTCAGTGCACTGCCCTCCAGGAAGGGGGCATCGCGATGTTCGATGTCGCGCATCGCATCCGACACCAGCATGGCCACATCGAACAGGGTCTGGGCGGTCCACAGGGTGGAGCTGCCGTCGTTGCGACTGGCCCGCTGTTGCAGCAGGCTCACCACCGCCTGGGTGCCGGCCAGGCTGCCCGAACTGAGCAGAACGATCACCCGATCACCGGGCCGCTCAAAGGTGGTCATCTTGCAGAACCTGGCGAAATCATCGACGCCGGCATTGGTGCGCGAATCGGAGGCCATCACCAGACCCTCCTGCAGCAGCATGCCCACGCAATACGTCACAGTCTTATTTTTGCTTTGGCGGCTCCATTTTTACGGCGGACCCGCTCCAGCGTCTGTCCCGGCGGCGCCCCCGCTGAGGGGGGACAATGGGAGCAGCTGCAGTGGCCGGTGATGCCCACATCCCAGACGTCTCCCGCCAACGATCCGGAAGCGCCAATCGATCCGGCCGCTCCCGCCGATCACCCCCACAACTTCGAGGTTCAGAAGGAACTGCACCAGCGGATCCGCAACGACCCCGACTACGACGACTGGGAATACGGCACCGAGCCGCTCCCCCATGAGTCGGAAGCCTGGATCCGCGCCCAGCAGGCCAATGCCGACGCCCAGGTCAAGGGCCCCTGAGGGGGCGCCATCGCTCAGGGGCCCGCTTGGATCCGCCGCTGACCGGGGTGGGGATGGAAGCGGTTCAGCTCCCCCACCAGCAGCAGACCCAGCAGGCTCAGCATCGTCATCAGCAGCCAGAGGCCGGCTCCGTGCCGTTGGTTTTCCAGCAGCCAGCCCCCCACCAGGGGAGCCACGAAGGAGCTGATTGCGAAGCACTGGGAGAACAGGGCCAGAGCCATCCCCTGGTGCGTTGCTGGAGTGATTTCGATCACCGCTTCACTGGCGGTGGGAAGGAAGGCCGCCGCCGCTGCCGCCAGTGGCACCTGGGCCAACACCAGCAGGGGCAGGCTCTGCCAGCCCAGGGCTGACAGGGCCAGCAGCAGGCTGCCGAGTGCAAAGCCCAGCAGGCTCCAGCCCAGCCCAAAGGCCACCCGCCGCTCCGACAGCCAGCGCCCCAGGGGCCACTGGAACAGCAGCAGCAAGCTGAGCTGCAGGCCCAGCAGCAGGGCCCCGAGGCTCTCGGGCAGCGGTGCCCGCTCCAGCCCACCCCGAACCAGATCCAGCGGCAGGGCGCTCTGCAGGAGCGACACCATGGCCGTGGCCAGCAGAGTCACGCCCAGCAGGGGCAGCAGGGGCTTCACCCACTGGCGCCAGGCAAGCCGGCGATCCCCGTCGCTGCTGGCGGCCGCCACGGGCAGAGGTGAGCGCAGCAGCAGGGTGATCACCACCACCATGCAGGCGATGTCGACCAGATAGATGCCGCGCAGGTGCCGGCTGCTCGCCAGCAGGGCTCCCAGCAGCACCCCCAGGGCCGCGCCCAGGGCATCACCGGTTCTGACCAGGGCATAGGCACGGCTGCTGGACAGGGGTGGCGCACTCAGGGGCACTGCCAGCTCGATCGCCGGCCAGTAGATCCCCATCGCCATGCCCAGCAGCACCTGCCCCAGCACGAAGGCGGCGAAGGTTTCAGCCCTGAACAGCTGGCTGTCGGCCAGCACTGAGATCAGGGCCGCCAGCAGTACCGGCCGGGTGGTGCTGAGGCCATGGTCGAGCCACCAGCCGCTCAGCAGCCGGCCCATGGTGCCAGCCAGTGCCGCGGCAGCCAGGCCCTGACCCACATCCAGGGCCGAGAACTGCGCCTGGTGGAACACCACTGGAGTGAGATAGAGGATCCCCCCAGCCCCGAAGCTGCCCACCAGGCGGATCAGGGTCAGCTCGCGCAGCGGCGCGGGAAACTGGAGCCACCAGATTGGTTGGCTTGCTCCTGCCTGCGGCTCAGTCACAACACGTTCGCCGGGGGCTGGCACTCCTGACCAGTCTGCTGGTGGGCTCGCTGACGCCGCTGCTGGCAGCGTCGGCTCGGGCCGCCGACCGGCTGGATGTGCAGCTCGATGGCCTCTCCCTGCCCCTCGACCTGCACCAGCTCGATGCCTGGAGCCGGGACCCGAAGGGCAGCCGCAATGAACTGGCCATCTGGTTCGAGCTGCTCGACGAGCGCAGTCGCGATGATCTGTTGTCCTTGCTGCGTGCACCCCTGCTGCCTGACCGGGGCTTCGCTCTGCAGCTGCTGCAGAGCTGGGCTGGCCGCCAGGTGCTGCAGGAGGTGGGCGAACTGTTCGCCGGAGGGAAGCCCGGCAGCGGTGTGATGCTGCTCACCACCCTGCGGGAGCGCCTGCAGCGGCCCGAGCCGATTCGGTTCGTGGAACTACTGCTGGCGGTGCCCACGCCCCAGCTAACCCTCGATCTCGATGGGCTGCTGCAGCTCGCGGGTCTCTGGCGGCAGCAGCTGGAGGAGCAGACTCTGGCACTGGAGAGATTGCGGGACCTGCCGCTGCGCTTCCGGGAGGATTCAGCGACCAGGGAACGGCTCTCGGCGATTCAGCCTGACCTCAGGCCCAGATCCATCGCCCTGAAGGTGGCCCACCGGTCAGCCCCGCTGGAGCTGGAACTCTGGCCGGCCGTGACGCCCCGCCAGGGCTCATGGGTGGTGCTGATGCCGGGACTGGGGGGCAGTAGTGCCCAGCTCGGCTGGATGGCCCAGGGCCTGGCGGCCCGGGGCTGGCCGGTGGTGCTGATCGAACACCCTGGCAGCAACGAGACGGCGGTGCGCCAGATGCTCGATGGCCAGCGGCCCCCGCCAGGGGCTGAAACCCTGCCCGATCGTCTGGCAGATGTGGAGGCGGTCCTGGCGGCGGAACGGCAGGGGCAGATTCCCCGACTTGGCCACTCGGTGGTGCTGATGGGCCACTCCCTGGGGGGGCTTTCGGCAATGCTGGCGGCCGGTCTGCGCCCGCTCCCGGGCCTGGCCCGCCGCTGTGACCGGGCTCTGGATGTGATCCCCCTGATCAACATCTCAAGGTTGCTGCAATGTCAGCTTCAGGAGGTGCCCCTGCCTGAGCCGGCGAGCGGCCAGCCGAGAACCCTGGCTGCCGTGGTGAGCCTGAACGGCTTCGGCAGCCTGCTCTGGCCTGGCCGTGGTCTGGAGCGCCTCAAGGCCCCGCTGCTGATCACAGGCGGCGGGCTGGATCTGGTCACCCCGCCGGTGAGCGAGCAGCTGGCACTGTTCCTGCAGCACCCGGAACCACGCAGCCGTCTGGTGATGGTGGAGGGCGGCAGCCACTTTTCCGTGGTGCGCGTCAAGGAGCACGAGCAGGCGCTCTGGCGGCTCGGTGATGGCCTGGTGGGAGTGGAGCCAGTGCGTGTGCAGGAGCTGCTGCTCAGCCTCACCAGCGAGTTCCTGGCGTCGGTGGATACGGCCGTGCCGATGGCCCCTCAGCGCCGCAGCCGCGATGGCGTGACGGCCTATGTGCTCGATGGCCGCAATGCCCGGCGCTGGCGCAGTCGCATCGGCCGCTGAAGGCGTGGCTCAGAAGCGGATACGTGGATCCAGCACCGCCACCAGCATGTCCACCGTCACGCTCACCAGCACCACCAGGGCCGCCACCACCACCACAATCCCCTGCACCAGGGGGTAGTCGCGCTGGCCGATGGCCTCCTGAAGTCGGAAGGCGATGCCTGGCCAGGAGTAGGTGACCTCGATCAGCAGGGCGCCGCCGATCAGAGACGCCACGGTGATACCGGTGATCGTGAGCACCGGCAGCAGTGCATTTGGCAGGGCATGGCGCAGCACCACCCGGGTTTCACTAAGCCCCCGGCTGCGGGCCGCTTCCACGTAGTCGGAGCGCAGCACCCTGCGGAGGTTGAGTCGCAGGGCGTTGGCGAAGATGCCGCTGAGCAGCAGGCCCAGGGTGCTGGCGGGCAGCACCAGGTGCCGCAGGCTGCCGGCCAGCTGCTGGGGATTGGCGGCACGCAGGCTGTCAAGCAGATAAAAGCCGCTGCCGCTGGGGGGCATCAGGGTGGCGGGGAAGCGCCCTCCCACCGGCAGCCAGCCCAGCCAGACGGCGAAGATCAGCTGGATCACCATCGCGGCCCAGAACGGCGGCAGGGCATAGGTGCCGATGCCATAGAGCCGGCCTGCCAGATCGAGCCTGCCCTCGGGGCGAGCGATGCCGCTGAAGCCCACCGCCAACCCCAGCACTGCGGCGATCAGCAGCGCACACAGTCCCAGTTCGAGGCTGGCCGGCAGGCTCTGGCGGATCACCTCCAGCACCGGGGTCTGGTTGGTGAGCGATTCCCCCAGATTCCCCTTGACCAGATCGGCCAGGAAGTGGCCGTATTGAGCCGGCAGGGGCTGGTCGAGCCCCAACTGCTGGCGCAGGGCCTGACGCGCCGCCTCCGGCGCCCGTGTGCCCAGCAGGGCGTCGATGGGATCCCCAGGCGCCAGCCGCAGCAGCAGAAACACCAGAGTGGCGATCAGCCAGAGCATCACAGGAGCGAGCAGCAGCCGGCTGCCCAGGTAGCCCAGCAGCTGACGGCGGCGGCTCATGGCGCAGGCCTCGAAGCGGCAGGCCGCTGCTGAAGCTGGCTGAGCATCACGCGGCCGGAACCATCGAACACCGGAGTGCTCAGGCTGGCCTGGGCCCATGCCCGCGGCGCCACCAGCCAGACCGGGATGTAGGGGGCGGCGGCGGCGGTGTCCCGCTGCAGACGCTGCAGCAGCTCGATCCGCTCGCTTCCCTCCAGGCTCTGGCTGAGGAGCAGCTCCTCGTTCAGGCCAGGGCGGGTCCAGAAGCTGCCGCTGGCGGCACTGGGTCCTTCCAGGCAGCGATAGCCCACGGCCTTGTTGCAGCCCAGCAGCGGCTGCAGGTAGTTGTCGGCGTCGGGGTAGTCGCCCATCCACTCCAGCAGGATCGAGGCGAAAGCCCCCTCTCCAAGCTGACGGTAGGCCGTGGTGGATTCCATGCCGCTCACCTCCAGAACGATGCAATCACCCAGATCCCGGCGCAGCTGTTCCTTCCAGATCAGGGCGAAGAGTTTGTCGGCTGGGATGTTGGAGCGGAAGGTGAAGGGCAGGTTCAGCGTTCGGCCCCGGCAGTAGCCGGCCTGCTCAAACAGGCGCCGCGCCTGCGCTGGGTCGTAGGCCGGCCAGGCCGTCGGTTCGGAGCCGCTCAGGCTGGGCGGTACCAGATCACGCAGCGGCGGCCGCAGGCCATGGGTCACCCGCCGGCTGATCAGTTCGTGGTCAAGGCTGTGGGCAATGGCACGGCGCACCAGCGGGTTCTCCAGGGGAGGCTGGTCGCTGAGCAGGGTCAGGTACCCGATCTCCAGCGCCGGTCCCACCCCTTCCAGCAAGCGCCCCCGTTGGGCGTCCTGGTGCAGGGAGAGCTGCTGGTCGCCCTCCAGGCTGGTGGAGAGTAGTACATCCACCTCGCCGCTGCGCAGGGCCCCGTAGAGGGCCGTGGAGTTGCTGAGGTTGACCAGGTCAAGCCCGTTGTTGGCTGGACGCTCCCCCCAGTAGTCGCTGAAGGGCTCCAGCCGCTGCTGCTGATCGGCGAAGAAGGTGAGCTTGTAGGGGCCGGTGCCCACGAAGCGGTCATTGAGGAAGCGCTTGTCGTGGCTTCGGTACGCAGTGGGGGAAAGGGGCGTGAGACTGACTGCGCTCAGCAGCTGGGGCAGGGCGGTGAAGGGGCGCCGCAGCTTCAGTTCCAGCTCATGGCTGCCGCTGGCCCGCACCGAAACGATGCGATCACCCAGTAGATAGCTGAGCTTGCCGATGGCCAGAAACCGCTCCAGGGTGAACACCATGGCGGCGGCATCGAAGCGGGTGCCGTCGTGGAAGCGCACTCCCTGCCGCAACGGCACCCAGGCGGTGAGCCGATCCGGACTCAGCTTCGGCAGGGCCGTGGCCAGCCGTGGTTCCAGCTGACCCTTGGCATCGATCGCGTAGAGCGGATCGCCGATGGCGCTGATCAGCTGGAGAGCCCCGAAGCTGTAGGTGGCAGCCGGGTCCACAGAGTCGATTCTGGTGCGGCTGCCCACCACCAGCCGCCCCCCGGGGCCTTGGGGCTGACAACCCAGCAGGGCCCCCATCAGGATGGCCAGCAAGGACACCGTGCGCAGCCGCTTCAAGCCAGGCAAAGCGTTCAGGAGGCTCCTGGGTGCTCAGAGGCCCCCATTCAAGACCGCGACGGGCAGCTCTGGGAATGGGGCAGGTGATTAAGTTCCACCTGGCGGATCGACACCTCGAACACCGGAGAGCCGTGCCGCGCCAGGGGCCAGCGACGCACCCAGCAGCGGTCATGGGGTGCATCTACACCGATCACCTGATACAGGCCATCGCTCGTGGGTCCGGCGCTGAGGGCCATGTCGGCACTGAGGTGAACGCAGTCACCCTGATGGAGGGTCATGGCGGTCGCTGGGTTGTGGGGCGAACGGCAGCCCTGATCAGGGCTGGCAGGGGCGAGGGACAGGGCTGGGTACCGGGAAGCGAAGGAATGGGGAAAAGCCGTTGTCGGCTCAGGATTTCGCAGGGGTGGCTCAGGTGGCGTTCAACCTGGACAACGTGCGCTGCCAGGTGAGCGGATGAGCATCCGGATGCTGGTGAAGGAATGTTTCCATATTGGCCCTGCTCTGCCCCTGCTCGTCAACCGCTGCCGCATGAGCGCTCGTTTTGGCCGCCAGCAGGTCTGCTGATGGCCTCAGGGCCTCAGAGGGTGCGCAGGCAGGCTGCCACGCTCTGGACCCCTGAGAGAGCCTGGATCGCGGCCAGGGCCGCCTGGAATCGGGCCTCCTCCACCTCGTGGGTGATCACCACGATTTCAGCCTGTCCGCCGCTGGCCTCCAGCTGCACGATCGATTGGATCGAGACGTCTTCGTGGCCGAAGCAACTGCCGATGCGGCCGATCACTCCGGCCTGGTCGCTGGTCTGCAGGCGCACGTAATTCCGGTGGCTGGTGCGGGAAGTCTCCACCAGGCTGCAGCGGCGCCAGCGGCTGGCCGCCAGCAGGGGATCCAGCCCTCCGCCGGTGCCGCCCATCTGGCGGATGCCGGCGATGTTGAGGATGTCGGCCACCACGGCCGAAGCGGTGGGGCCTGCCCCTGCCCCCGGGCCGTAGAACATCACCCGCCCCACGGGATCTCCCTCAACCAGGATCGCGTTGTTGACCCCATTGACCACCGCCAGAGGATGGTCAGAGGGGACGAGCGTCGGGTGCACACGCACATCGAGGCATTCGCTGCCATCTGCCGCAGTGCCAAGGTGCTGGGCCACAGCCAGCAGTTTCACCCGGTAGCCCAGCTGGCTGGCGTAGCTCACATCCCTCGCCTGCAGGTCACTGATGCCGACGGTGGGAATCAAGGAACGCTCCACCGAGCCGCCGTAGGCCAGCCCGGCGAGAATCGCGATTTTGTCTGCCGCATCATGGCCCCCCACATCGGCGGCGGGATCGGCTTCGGCGTAACCCAGCTTCTGGGCCTCCGCCAGGACCTCGGTGTACGCAGCCCCCTCATCCGTCATGCGGCTGAGGATGTAATTGGTGGTGCCGTTGATGATGCCGCTCACCCGTTGGATGCGGTTGCCTCCAAGGGATTGCTTGAGGGGTTCGATGATGGGAATGCCTCCGCCCACCGCCGCTTCGATCAGCACGTAAACCCCTTGGCGGGCTGCGGCATCGGCGATTTCCTCGCCATGGCGGGCGATCACGGCCTTGTTGGCCGTCACCACCGACTTGCCCGCGGCAATGGCCGCGAGGATCAGGCTGCGGGCCGGCTCCAGCCCACCCATCACCTCCACGACGATCTCCACCGAGGGATCGTTCACTACCTCCTCCGGGTCGGTGCTGAGCAGCTCGGGAGGCAGGGCCACGGGCCGGGGGCGGTTCGGATCGCGCACGGCGATGCGCCGCAGCTCCAGCTCCGCCACCAGTGGATGGCGCCCGCCTGGGGAGGTGAGTATCTCGGCGACTCCGGCTCCCACCGTGCCCAGACCGAGCAAGCCGATGCCGATGGTCATACCGATTACAGCGCGAAACCGATGATCCTAGAAATCATTCCGCCGCCAGGCTCCTGGCCTGGGCCTGCATCATCTTCAGAATGTTCAGGAATCCATTGGCCCGGGAGGGGGTGAGGCTGGCCTGAAGGCCCGTCTCGGCCAGAAAGCCAGGGTCCAGACCAGCTGCCTGGTTAGGCGCCAGGCCCTCCAGCCCGGCGATCAGCAGTGCCAGCAGCCCCTTGGTGATCTGGGCATCGGAATCCCCCTGCCAGTGGAGCTTGCCGTCGACCAGTTGCCCCACCACATACACCTGGGAGACACAGCCTTTCACCTTGAACACCTCCTGCCGGAATTCCTCGGGCAGGGGGGCGAGCTTCTTGGCCAGCCACAGCACGTACTCGTAGCGGCGCTTGGGGTCGCTGGTGCCCCGCAGGCGCTCCACGATCGCGTCGAGGCTTTCGCTGCCGGTGCTCATGGACTGGGTCAAGGGAGACGTAAACCCAGTGTGGCGCTTGCTCTCAGCCGCGGCGGCGCTGCTGGATCGCCAACCCACCCACCAGAGCGCCCAGCCCGGTGATTCCGCCAATCAGCAGCAGCGATCGGTGTTGATGCACTGAGAGCAGCGTGGGCTTCAGCCCCGGATCGGCACTGCTCACCTGATCGAGCTGGGCCTGGCCCGCTTGTGTGGGCACCTCAAGGAAATCCCGATGTCCGGGACCTGCATCGACCTGCAACTCCCAGTTGCCATCGGCGCCCTTGGGCATGTTGAAGCTGAGGCGCCCCTTGGCATCGATCTGACCCACCTCCACGGGCTGTCCCCCATTGGGGGGCACCAGCCTCACTGTGGCGCCCTCCACGGGTTCACCATTGGAGAAGTGGCTCTCGAGCATCAGCCCGTCCCGCAGGGATTCCAGCCGATCCAGACTGGATTCGATCGCATGGGCCTCGACCCTGCCTGGAGCTGCGATCAAGCCAACCAATGCAGCCAGGGCCGCGAGGGCGAGCTGGCTGGACAGCCCGGTGAAACGTGGAGTCGTCATCGGCAGGGCGTGGTCGCGTCGGAGGGAAGTTGCTCCAAAACTAAGGCGACTTCAGGAGGCTGACCAGCGGCTGCCGGCAGCCTGACCCTTGCCGGCCTGGACCATGCGCACCATCGAGCTGACCATCATCGAGAGAGCTTCACTCGGCTGGGAGCGGTGGCCCAGCTCAGCAGCCATCACCCGCTCGGGCACCGTGCCGGCCCCGAATGCGGTGGCACCGACCCGACGGGCGGGAGAGGGGCGGGAGTGATCGAAGCTGAGGTCCAAGGAAGTAGGGGCTCGAACCTGGGGATCCTGGCAAAGAGATCGACGCTGGGACCATCAAAGCCCGGACCTCTCAACAGGTTGCAACCATTCAATCCCCCCCTCGCTGAGCCAGCCATTGAAGGGAACATCCCATGGGTCGACCGGCAATTGCTCCACCGCGCAGCTGGCTGGGGCCACGATCAGGGCCGGCACTGCGCGCCAGGAGGGATCGGCTCGCAGCCGATCGAACCAACCACCGCCGTAGCCCAGCCGGAAGCCGCGGCGGTCGAAGGCGAGGGCCGGCACCAGCAGCAGGCCAAGGGCCGCGGCTGGTAAGGATGTGCCTGCCGGCACCGGCGCCGGCACCCCCGTGGCATCGGGCAGGAGAGGATCCGTGCCCCCCCAGACCTCGTAGCCGAGTCTCCTCTTGTCTGCCAGATCTCGGATGGCGGGCAGTGCCAGCCGGCCTGGAAGAGCCCGGGTCAGTTCACGCAGATCCGGCTCACCCGCCAGGGGCCAGTAGAGCCCAAGCCGCTGGTCTGCCCCGAGCAGGGGCGGCACCCCGGTCAGGGCCTGAGCCAGCAGCCGCTTCTGCTGCGCCTCGGGCTGATCAGCCCGCCGCTGGCGAAAATGCCGGCGCCAGACGGGTTTGGGGTCGCCTAGCCCCGGTTCGCCCGCCATCAGCGCTGAAACCAGCCGGTGAGAGCAACGGCGAGGGCATCGGCGGCGTCATCGGGGCGGGGGGGATGCTCCAGCTCCAGTTCCCGCATGACGGCGTCCAGCACGTCGTTCTTGTCGGCATGGCCTGAGCCCGTGAGGGCCAGCTTAATCTGCATCGGCGGGTATTCCACCACCGGCACCTTCAGCCGGGCCAGGGTCATCATCACCACGCCCCTGGCCTGCACAACCGAAATCGTGGTGCTGGAGCGGTAGAAGAAGAATTTCTCGACGGAGGCCAGGTCGGGGCTCCAGCGGCGGACCAGCCAGCGCAGGTCGCGGGCAATCTCCACCAGCCGCTCACCCTCCGGAGTGCCGGCCTCGGTGCGGATCATCCCGCAGTCCAGCAGTCGCTGCGGCGGGCCGGTTTCGATCAGGCCATACCCCACGCGGGCCAGGCCTGGATCGATGCCGAGGATGCGCAAGGACTCAGGCCGCCAGAGCTAGCTGGAAGGCGTCGCGGGCGGTGTCCGCCATCTCGAAGATCTTGCAGAACACCTTGATCACGCGATCGCCGGAATCGATCTGCTCCAGCGGATCCTTGCGCAGCCTGTGGCGCAGGCAGCAGGCCACCACCCTGGCCACGTCGTCGTCGCTCACTTCGGTGCGGCCTTCGAAGGCGGCCAGGGCCCTGGCCGCCCGGTTGGTGACGATGTCGCCGCGCAGTCCGTCCACGTCCAGCTCGCCGCACACCGCCGAGATGCGGATGCGCAGATCAGGGTCGATCAGCACCTGGGGGAGCCGCTGCTGGGCCACCACCACCCGCTCCTGCAGCGCCTCCTGGGCTCCCTGGTGATGGCTGTTGAAGCCGTCAGGGTCGCTGTCGTAGCCAGTGCGCTGATCCACCACCTGCACCCTCAGTTCCGGATCGCGCACCGTGCGCACCTCCACGCTCATGCCGAAGCGATCGAGGAGCTGGGGGCGCAGTTCCCCTTCCTCGGGGTTGCCCGAGCCGATCAGCACGAAGCGAGCCGGATGGCGCACCGACACCCCCTCCCGCTCCACCGTGTTCCACCCGGACGCGGCCGAATCCAGAAGCACGTCCACCAGGTGGTCGTCGAGCAGGTTCACTTCATCGACATAGAGCAGGCCCCGGTTGGCCTTGGCCAGCAGGCCCGGCTCGAAGGCCCGCACCCCTTCGCTCAGGGCTTTCTCGATGTCGATCGTGCCGCAGAGGCGGTCTTCGGTGGCGCCCAGTGGCAGATCCACCATCGGCACCTGGCGCCGCTCTACCGGCAGCGTTTCGCCGCTCTCAGCCCGCTGGCGCACCTCGGCGCTCTGGAGGTCGGGGTCGCTGGGGGAGCTGTTGTAGGGGTCGCCGGCAACGACATCGATCTCCGGCAGCAGATCCGCGAGGGCGCGGATAGCGGTGGACTTGCCCGTGCCCCGGTCGCCCATGATCATCACCCCACCGATGCGTGGATCGATCACGTTCAACAGCAGGGCAAGCTTCATCTCCTCCTGGCCGACGATGGCGGTGAAGGGAAACGCCCTGCGTTTGCGGGTCTGACTCACGGACGGGGGGCCGGCACGGATTCGGATTGTTTCACAGCTGCCTGTGGGAGCGCGGGAGCGGGCAGCAGGCTCAGCACCTGAGGCGGCGTGGCGTCGGCGGGGTAGATCAGTCGCACCCTCACCTGCCGCTGCTGTCCGGGGGCCAGGCTTATGCGTCCAAGGCTGGGGCCCTTCTCTCCCTGGCGCTGCACGAGATGGAACCAGCGCCGACCGGCGGGGCGGCCCGCCGGCCCATCGAGCCCACTCACCTCCACCGTGCCGCGGAACATCACGGCCCGCGGCGGGTTGAGGTTGAAGCGCAGGCCACCTTCGGCCCTGTCGGTCTTGCGGGGGGATTCCAGGGCCAGATCGAGAGCCACTGGCCCCTTGCTGTCGTTCACCAGGGGGAGGATCAGGTCGTACTCCACGCCGTAGTTGCCGTGGGCGGCCCAGGCGGTTCCCGGGTAGAAGGCCTTCAGCTCAGCAGTCTGGACCTGACCGCTGCCCAGGCTGCCCCGCTCCAGCGAGGCGATAGGCCAGGACACCGGCGCACTGCGAACTGAGAGCAGCTTGCTGCCTGGATCGGTGAGTTGGGCACTCCAGCGGCTGCCGGTCTGCACCCCGCTCACCCTCGAGTAGATGATGCCCCCGGTCTGCCCCCTGGGCGTGGGCAAATGCTCTTTGGCGCTGAGCCCGGCGCGCAGCAGGCCGCTCCAGACTTCCGGCCCCGGCGCCTGCTCGCCACCGAAGGCGGCCAGGGTGGCCAACTGCACGGGGCCGTCACTCTCCAGCCGCAGTTGCAGGTTGCGGCCATTGAGCAGGGGATCTAGCCCTTTCACGGGTATCGGCAGGGCCAGCATGGTGGTGAGCTGGCCAGGGGCCAGGGTCCATTCCTGGGGAATCCCTGCGCCTCTGCGGTTCTGGAGCAGTTCAGCCGCCACACGTGAGCCGGGGCCGGCAAACACCGAACTGCCGTCGTGGGACATCAGCGCAGGCAGAGGCAGGAAGGGGGCCGCCGGTTGGCTTGGATCACTCGACTGGGAGAGGGCCGTGGATCCGCCCAGCACCCGCAGCCGCACCGGCTTGCTGTTCACTGGGGCCGCCACCACCCCCAGCCAGAGCACCGAGTCGAGGGTTTCGGGACGCCCGGCATAGACGTGGTGGCTGAACAGGTCGAAGCGTCCTTGCAGGGGAACGTTCAGGTGAGCGTCGGGGCTCGAGAACGGCTGGCCCGAGAGGGTCCCGCGGCCGTTGAATGTGGAGAGCAGAATGCCGGGCTGGATGATCAGCTCGGGGTTGTTGTCGTTGACGACGGGCACCCGGTCGAGCCCGCCGCCTAGAGGACGCACCTGCTGGGTCCTCAGCTCGGTGGTGGGGGCCGGTGCCGGGGCTGCTGGGGCCGGTGCCGCTGCTGGGGTCCGGGCCGCGCCGGCCGAGAGCAGCAACCCGGCGGCCATGGTCAGGAAAGGCATCAGGGCTCAGCGGGGTTGGGATGAGGGGTTGCTGCGACCCACGAGGGTCTCGCTCACGGCGGCGGCCATGGCGCGGATCAGATCGGTGGAGCGGGGGTCGTTGAACGGGCCTTTGACCATGAACCCTGCCACGGCTCTCTTGCCGTTGGGGAGTTCGATCAGCCCGGCGTCTGAGTAGGCGATGCCGATGTCGCCGGTTTTGTTGAGCACGGTCACTCCCCGGGCCATCAGCTCGCTGTCGGGGTCGCTGGAGGTGCCCCCCAGACCCTTGAGCAGACCTGCGGGCAGCAGGGTGTTGGTGCGGGAGGTGGCCATGATCGTGCGGAAATGGTCGCGGGCCCGGGGGCTGAGTTTCTCGCCGATGTCAACCAGGGCGATCGAGCGGGCCAGGTCGCGGGGGCTGGTGGTGTTGGTGCCCTCGAGATCGGGCAGCCAGTTGTTGATAACCGTGGCGGGAAGGCCCAGGGCCTGGAAGTGGGCATTGGTGGCGGCCTTGCCCCCGAGCCGCTTGATCAGCAGATTGGTTGCGCTGTTGTCGCTCACCCGGATCATCTCGGTGGCGGCCTCATAAAAGGGGAAGCGGGTGCCCAGCGGCCGGCTGGCCATCCAGCCGGCTCCCCCACCCATCACCTCCTTTGTGAGGGGCAGCGGCTCGTTCCAGCGCAGCTTGCCGGCGTCCAGGTCGTCGAGGGCCGCCAGCAGGATCGGGGTCTTGATCGAGCTGGCCGCTGGCAGGGGTGTGTCGGGATTGAGCTGGGCGAAACGGCCGTCATCGAGAACCAGCAGGAAGCCGCCCACCTTGAGATCCTTGTGCTCGGCGGCCAGGGCCTTCCAGCTCTGGCTGAGCTTGGTGAGCTCCACCCTGGGCTCGAAGCGGCCCAGGGCCAGGCCCCCCTTGGGTGTGGGCACCGGTGAGCTGGCGCTGCTTGCCTTGGGGGCTTCCATCGCCCCCTGGGCCAGCTTCGGAGCCAGTTGTTTCAACGCGGTGCCGGTGAGTACCCCGAGGCCGAGGCCCATCACCAGCAGGCGCATGACGAGGGCGAGGGGTTGGAACCAGCCGGGGGATCCGGAACGGGGGGAGCGACCCGTACGCACGATTCAGCCAGGGGCGACGGAGATGGCAGGACCTTAGGGGGTTCCCCGCTGGCTGGCCCAGCGCAGCTGACGGACCATGCCCCGGACCAGGGCCACTTCCTCGGCGCTGATCTGGGCACGCTGCAGCAGCGCCCGCAGCTTGGCCATCCGGGCATGGGCCGTGTGAGGGAGCACAAACCCCACTTCCAGCAGCAGTTCCTCGGCATCGGCGAGGGCGGCTTCGAGCAGCTCCCGAGCAGCGGGTTCTGGCCCGATCGACTGGGCCGGGCCGGCTGGTCGGCTTTCAGTGTCTTCCAGCTGGCAGCGGCGCAGTTCGTGCAGGGTGATGGCAACCGCATGGGACAGGTTGAGGGAGGGGTAGCCGGCGTCGGTGCCGATCCGCAGGATGCGGCCCGCCTGGAGCAGTTCGTCGGTGCTCAGGCCCCGGTCCTCCCGCCCGAAGACCAGCGCCCCGGCGCTGGTCCGTCGCGCTGGCCCAGGCCGGCTCGGGCTCGGGTGACCCAGCAACCAGGGGATGGCCTGGGCGGGCCCTTCGATGGGCACCGCCTGCGAGTCCACTCGCCCGTTGGCAGCGACCACCCGGGTGCGGTCGGCGATGGCTGCCGCCAGATCCGGATAGACCTTGGCAGCTTCAAGCAACGCTCCAGCGTGAACGGCCATGCGCCGGGCTTCCTCGCCGAGGTGATCGCAGCGGGGGGCCACCAGCCGCAGGTCGTGAACCGCGAAATTGGCGCAGAGCCTGGCCACACTGCCCACATTCAGGGGGCCGGCGGGTTCCACCAGCACCAGGGCCAGTTCTGGGTAGTCGGGCACCGAGCCGGCACTCACTCCAGGGTGTGCAGATGGGCCAGCAGGTCGGCCATGGCCTGGGGTTCGGGCTGGAAGCGCGGCATCGGTGGAGTGCGGCCGCTCACCACCTGGCGGATCAGCTGGCGGTCGTTGCGGCGCTGGCTCACCCCATGCAGGCTGGGACCCACCAGCCCCTGGGCGGCGATGCCGTGACAGCCGGCGCAGTTCATCCGAAACAGCCGACCACCAGTTTCAGGGGAGCCCGAGAGTTCAAGAGTGCGGCGGGTGTACGGGTCGCTGCGGGCTGCTGGAAGAATGAGCAGCAGCAGCAGGATGCAGCCGGCTGCTGCCAGCAGCACCAGGGCGGTGATCAGGCCCTGGCGCTGAACCGGCGCCTGGGGGGCCTCCAGGATGGTGGAAGGATCGCCGGTCACGGATCACTCGGAAGACCCTCCCAGCCTGCCTTGGCCGTGGGAGAATTGCGGAAGGCAAATCTTCCGGCTCCCGATGATTGAACCCCTCCTCTGCGGCATCGTTCTGGGTTTGATCCCGATCACCCTGGTGGGCCTGTTCGTGGCGGCCTGGAACCAGTACCGCCGTGGCAGCGCTCTGGGCGGCTGAGTCAGGCTGCAGGCACCAGGATCATCAGGCCGCAACTGCCATAGCGCCGCTGGTCGCTGAGCTGCCAGCCGGGAGGCACCTCCGGATATGTGTCGCTTGAGCATTCCCACAGCAGCCGTCCTCCCTCGGCCAGCCAGCCGGACGCGGCCACAGCCTTGGCGATAGGGGCATAAAGATCTGATGCGTAGGGGGGATCTGCGTAGATCAGATCGAAGCCGCTCGCCGCTTGCTCCCCCAGTTGTTGCGCTGGGCCATTCATCAGCCATTGCGGCAGGTCGGCTCTGATCACGCGTAGGTCGCTGGCCGGATTCATACCAGCGTTGACGGCCTCCAGATTGCGCCGGGCGATTCCAAGGGTGGTCCGGTCGTGATCGAGGGCCACCACCAGCTTGGCGCCCCGTTGCAGGACCTCGCAGCCCATCACCCCGCTGCCGCAGCAGAGATCGAGCCAGCGGCAACCATTCAGTTCAGTCGCCAGCAGGTTGAGCACCGCCAACCGCACCCTGGAGCTGGTCGGGCGGGTGTGCTGCCCTGTCGGGCTGAGCAGTTTGCGACCGCCACTCAGCCGCAGGCTCATGCCCCGTCCTTTCCCACCCAGCCCAGCCAGCGCTCAAGCATGCGCTGGCCTTGGGGACCAGACTTTTCGGGGTGAAACTGGCAGGCCGCCAGGGCTCCCTGCCACACCGCCGCGGTCACAGGCTGATCGGCGAAAAGCACCTCTGCCGTGGTGCAGGCCGGGTCATCGGGAGCGGCGGCGTAGGAGTGCACGAAATAGACCCAGGCGGCTGAATGTCCCTCTGGCAGCAAGGGGCTCGGATTGGAGGAGATCAGGGGGGCCCAGCCCATGTGGGGGACCGGATGCCTCGGGGTGGCCGGTAGGGACCGCACCCTGCCCTTGAGCAGTCCGAGGCCTGCTGCTTCTCCCTCCTCGCTCCCCTCGAACAGCAACTGCAGCCCCAGGCAGATCCCCAGCAGGGGGCGTTCCCTGGCGCTCCATTCCCGCACTGGATCCGCCAGCCCGGCCTGGTGGAGGCGTTCCATGGCCGGATCGAATGAACCCACTCCCGGCAGGATCAGGGCGGCGCAGGCCTCCATCGCGGGGGCGTCCAGTACGGGAATCAGCTCGGCGCCTAGACGCTCCACTGCCCGGGCCACCGAATGCAGGTTGCCCATGCCGTAATCGATCAGGCCGATTCGCAGGCTCATGGCTGTGGCTCCAGGCAGCTGCGTTGCTCCGGATGGATCAGGTCGTCGCAACGGGGCAGATCGAGGGCGTTGATGGCGGCAATGAGCTGGTAAAGGCGGCCGACGCGGCGTTGATCAAAGTCGAATTGGAGGCAGGGCCGCAGGCGATCATTGTCGTCGCAGCTTTCCCCCAGCTCGAAATCGCCGCTTCGCAGCAGATCCTGGAAGCCGGAGCGGATGGCCAGCAGATCAGCCTCCGCCAGAGGCACGTGCAGCAGCAGCTCCAGCCCATCGTCGGTGACGCGGGTGGTGTGGAACACCCGGTAGAAGTGGCGGATCAGCTCGATCGCCTCGCTGGCACAGCTGGCCTGGCTGAGCAGGCCCCTGTCGTCTGGACCGATCAACCCGTCGCGCTCGAGGCCGGTGAGGAGTTCCTGAGGCCAGCCCTGCCAGAGCTCATGGCCAGGCGGCGCCAGCAGCACCACCGGAATCGGAGCGGTGCGTCCTGTCTGGATCAGGGTGAGTGCTTCGAACAGTTCATCGAGGGTGCCGAAGCCGCCGGGGAGCACCACTAGGGCATCGCTCTCTCGCAGGAAGAAGAGTTTGCGTGTGAAAAAGTAACGAAAATGAACCAGGCGGTCGCCGGCTGCTGCGACGTAGGGGTTGGGTTCCTGCTCAAAGGGCAGCTGGATGTTGAGCCCGAAGCTGTGCTCCGCTCCCGCTCCCCGGTTCGCCGCTTCCATAACCCCGCCGCCAGCGCCGGTGATCACATCGAAGCCGCTGGCCATGGCCTCACGACCGACCTCCTCGGCCAGCTGGTAGGTGGAGCTTTCCGGCAGGCTGCGGGCCGATCCGAACACCGCCACCTTGCGGGTGGTGCGGTGCGGATGGAAGGCAGCCAGAGCCTCATGCAGATCGCTGAGGGCACCGCAGATCAGCTGCCAGTCGTCGGTGTCATCGGCGATGCTGGCCATCTCCAGGATCGAGTGGAGCGAGCGCTCGATCAGCAGGCGATGGGGGTTGTTAACAAGGGAATGGCCCAACCCCTCCAGTGAGGGAGAGGCGGGGGTCATCAATGACGCTGAGGCGGGGGAAGCGGAGGGAATGCTCAGAGGTATTTGGCGATCGTGCCGGAAAGGGTGTTCTTGGGAACCGCGCCCACCACGGTGTCCACTTTCTGCCCACCCTTGAAGATCATCAGGGTGGGGATGCTGCGGATGCCGTACTGGCTGGCGACGTTGGGGTTCTCGTCGGTGTTGAGCTTGTAGACCTTCAGCTTGCCCTCGAATTCCTTGGCGATTTCGTCGACGATCGGGGCCACCATGCGGCAGGGACCGCACCAGGGGGCCCAGAAATCGACCAGCACGGGCACGTCACTCTTGAGCACATCCAGCTCAAAGGAAGCATCGGTGACGGCAGTGGCGCTGGACATTCGAGGGAGGAGACAAGGTACCTGGAATCTAGCAACGAGGACCCGGAATCCCCGCTGACGGCGGAGCAACCGTAGGAAGACAAAATGCCCGGACGCGCCGGGCGGGTTGGTGTGAGGAGTGTGCGAGCCGGAGCCCCCACACCTTGAGGTTAACGCCCATCTTCGCCGGGATTCTGTCGTTTCGGGCTGGAATCAAGAGCCCAGGTGCGGGGGCTACTTGCCCATGCCGAGCTGCTGGGCTTTCTGGTACACCTTCCCCTCGGTGAGCAGGGATGGGGCCACCACCACCTCGACCTGCTGCATCTCCTTGATGGTGCGTGCACCAAGAGTGCCCATCGAGGTTCGCAGGGCGCCGAGGAGGTTCTGGGTGCCGTCGTCGAGGCTGGCCGGCCCGCGCAGGATCTTCTCCAGACTGCCGGTGGTTCCCACACTGATCCTGGTGCCCCTGGGCAGCACCGGACTGGGTGTGGCCATGCCCCAGTGGAAGCCACGTCCGGGGGCTTCGCTGGCCCGGGCGATCGGCGAGCCGATCATCACCGCATCGGCGCCGCAGGCGATGCATTTGCAGATGTCACCACCGGTGACAATGCCGCCATCGGCGACGATCGGCACGTAGATACCTGTCTCCCGCTCGTGATCGTCGCGGGCGGCAGCGCAATCGGCGACCGCCGTGGCCTGGGGGATGCCCACGCCCAGTACGCCCCTTGACGTGCAGGCGGCGCCGGGGCCGATGCCCACCATCACGGCGGCCGCGCCCGCGCGCATCAGCTCGAGAGCCACGTCATAAGTGACACAGTTGCCGATCACCACGGGAATGCCGAAATCGCGGCAGAGCCTGGCCAGATCGAGGGTCTCGCGTCCGGCCGGGCCGATGTGATCGGTGGAGACCACGGTGGCCTGGACGAAGAAGAGGTCGGCGCCAGCTTCTGCTACCACCTGGCCGAAGCGCAGGGCCGCGGCTGGGGTGGCGCTGACGGCGGCGATGCCACCGGCGGTCTTGATCGCCGCGATGCGCTGGCGGATCAGGTCCTCACGCACGGGCTGGGCGTAGAGCTCCTGCATCAGGGGCACGAAGGCCTCCTTGCCCACCTCAGCGATGCGATCCAGGATCGGATTCGGGTCGTCGTAGCGGCACTGGACCCCCTCCAGGTTCAACACCCCCAGTGCCCCGAGCCGGGAGAGTTCCACAGCCATTGACACATCCACCACACCGTCCATGGCGCTGGCGATGATCGGGATTTCCCTCTCGATGCCGCCGATGCTCCAGCGGCTGTCGGTCACCTCGGGATCCACGGTGCGACCGCCGGGCACCAGGGCGATCTCGTCGATCCCATAGGCGCGGCGGACGGTTCGGGATCGGCCTAACTGAATGGACACCACTGGGGTTTCTGCAGTCGGGACAAGCTATCAACCGGTCTGGCCCGCTCCAGGCTGCAATGAACCTGGCCTCAGGGCTGGCCGCGGAACGACGCCCAGCGCTCCCTCCAGGAGGCCAGCAGCGTCTGACGGTCGCTGCTGCGCACCAGGCGCGTGAGCACGAAGCGGCTCAGCCAGAACACCCCGGCCAGCTCCAGCAGGCCGGGAACCAGGGGCAGGCTCTCAATCGCTCCCAGCAGGGCGGCGTAGATCCTGAGCAGCAGCAGCAGGACCACAAAGCCCGCCAGCAGCTTCAGGGGGCCGCTGTACTGCTTCAGCTGCTGCTGGAGGTCACCGCGACTGAACCAGTCACGGACCTTGCCCATGAGCAGCTCCCACTCTCCACCTGCGTCCCCGTCGATGCCTGCTTCACTGGCCGGGATGTGCAGGGTTGTCGCCACGGCTGGATCGGCCGAGGGCTCAACAAACGATGCTGGCGCAGGTTCAGGCTCAGAAGGTGGTGGCGTATTGAGCTCCTGGACTGGTTGGGGGTCTTGTTCTTGCTCGGGGACCGCTGTGGGCTCGGGTTCTGGAGCTGGTTGAGGTTCGGGCTCCACGGCGGACTCTCCGCCGGCGCTCGGCTCGACATCAGTGGTCACCGCTTCGTCCGGGGCTGATGGACTGGGGCCAGGCTCAGCGCTGAGTTCAGCCTCACTGAGTGGGGGCGTTGATGGCAGGTCCTGGCCCTCTTCGGGCTCATGGGACGCAGCAGAAGACTCGACCACCGGTAAACGCGCGAAAACGCCGGTGGAGCTTACGCCGTTTCCTCCGGCTTGTCCCTGCCCCTATCCCCGCCGCTGCTGCGCTCAGCCTTCGAGCGGGATCAGGCCCGGGCGATCACTCAAGGGGAGCAGGGGAAGCCTCAGGGGAAACGAGCCATCGCGCAGGCGCTGGATCAGCACGGAGCTGATCTCCTCGGCCAGGCGGGGGCTGTGGGCAGGTGCGCAGCGCAGGCGGCGGGCGTCCACCTGGATCTGGCCGGTGAGCAGGTGGCTGTAGGGAACGAAGCCGAAGCTCGGTCGGATGCGGCGGGGAATCGAGAAATCCAGCACGGGGGCCTCGAGCTGGTCGTCGCGGCAGGCTGCCTGGCGAGCCACGGCCAGGTTGACTAGGGGAACCGGTGCCGCGATCGCCACCAGCAGGGCACTGCCATGTCCTTCGAAGTGGCAGGGGCGGATCCACTCAGCCCTGAGCTCCGCCAGATCGACGCTCACCGCCGCCACGGCCCCCGGCCCGCGGGCATGGCCGCTCGGCAACCGCCGGATCTGGGGCTGGTGGCCGCTGCCGGCTCCGATCACCCAGCCGATCGCTCCTCCCACCAGCACTGGCGAGCCGGGGCCGAGCAAGCTGAGTCCAGGCATGGTCAGACCGATGCTGCGGCAGCCGCCACTGCTGTAAAGAGCGCTGCCGTAAGGGCCCAGCAGGGGGCCGTAGGGGCTGTGGGTGACCCCTTCGGCGCTGCTCACCGCCACGATGCCGTTCTCGCTGATGGCGCGGTGCAGCAGCAGGCGTGCCACGCCCAGGCGTTCGAGCTGGAGGCGGGTCTGGAGCTCACGGCGAGGGTGCAGGGCCGTGCCTTCACCGCTGGCCACCAGCTCCACCTCCTGGCCAGCCAGCAGCTTGCCCAGCACCTGGGCGCCGCCCCGGCGCTCCGGGTCCGAGATCCCGCCTCCGATCGGCAGAGTCAGGCCACCGCTGCCGCTGGCCCCCAGGGCTGTGACCCCGTCCAGCCGCGCTTCGCGCAGGCGCATGGGTGGATCACAGGGGCCGAGGCTGAGCTGGAGCGTGGCCTGGTCGGTGAACTCGGCATTAGCCGCTACCACCACGTCGGTGCAGGCATAGGCCGCCTCCAGTCCCTCGGCGGCCACCAGGGCACGGAAGTCCATGCCGCTGAGCACCGCCAGGTCGCCGGCGTTCTGGCGCTCCCGCAGCTGCGCTTCTGTGCGGGAGCGGGGGGGGGCAGAGCCCATCGGCGCTGGCAACCACGAAGGGGTGGACCCAGCCTCGCTTAACCTGGCCTTCGGCATTGTGGTGCGAGATGGCGGATCCAACGGGTCCCGGCGAGTCCGACGGACGGATCATCCAGACCGACCTGCGCAATGAGATGTCGCGCTCCTACCTGGAGTACGCGATGAGCGTGATCGTGGGCCGGGCTCTGCCCGACGCCCGCGACGGGCTCAAACCGGTGCACCGGCGCATTCTCTACGCGATGTATGAGCTCGGCCTCACCAGCGACCGGCCTTACCGCAAATGCGCCCGGGTGGTGGGCGAGGTGCTTGGTAAGTACCACCCCCATGGAGATACGGCCGTCTACGACGCCCTGGTGCGCATGGCCCAGGACTTCTCGATGCGCATGCCGCTCATCGATGGCCACGGCAACTTCGGCTCGGTCGACAACGATCCCCCGGCCGCGATGCGGTACACCGAATCGCGGCTGCAGGCGCTCACCACAGACAGCCTGCTCGAAGACATCGAAGCGGAAACCGTCGATTACATCGACAACTTCGACGGCTCCCAGCAGGAACCCACGGTGATGCCGGCGCGGGTACCGCACCTGCTGCTGAATGGCTCTTCGGGCATCGCGGTGGGCATGGCCACCAACATCCCGCCCCACAACCTCACCGAACTGATCAATGGTCTGCTGGCCCTGATCGCCGATCCAGAGATCGAGGAAAGGGCCTTGCTGGCCCTGATTCCAGGTCCTGATTTTCCCACCGGCGGTCAGATCCTTGGTCGCCGCGGCATCCGCGAGACCTACACCACCGGCCGCGGCTCGGTGACGATGCGCGGTGTGGCATCGATCGAAACGCTGGAAGTACCCGGCCGGCCGGATCGCGACGCGGTGATCATCACCGAGCTCCCTTATCAGACCAACAAGGCGGCGCTGATCGAGCGCATCGCCGAGATGGTGAACGACAAGAAGCTCGATGGCATCTCCGACATCCGCGACGAGAGCGATCGCGACGGCATGCGCATCGTGATCGAATTGCGCCGGGATGCCTATCCCCAGGTGGTGCTGAACAACCTGTTCAAGCTCACGCCCCTGCAGAGCAACTTCAGCGCCCACATGCTGGCGCTGGTCAACAGCGAACCGGTGTTGCTCACCCTGCGGCGAATGCTGGAGGTGTTCCTCGAGTTCCGCATCGAGACGATCGAGCGGCGCACTCGCTACCTGCTGCGCAAGGCGGAGGAACGGGATCACATCCTGCTGGGTCTGCTTCTCGCCCTGGATCAGCTTGATCCAATCATCGCTCTGATCCGGGCGGCCTCGGATGCGGCCACGGCCCGGTTGCAGTTGCAGGAGCGCCATGGACTCAGTGAGATCCAGGCTGATGCGATCCTGCAGATGCAGCTGCGCCGGCTCACGGCTCTTGAAGCCGATAAGATCCGCCTGGAGCATGAAGATCTTGTCACTAAGATCGCCGACTACAAAGATATTCTGGGCCGGCGCGAGCGGGTGCTTGGACTGATCGAAGCCGAGTTGATTCAGCTGCGGGAGCGCTATCCGTCGGAACGTCGCACCGAGATTCTTGATCTTGAGGGTGGACTTGAAGACATCGATCTGATCGCCAATGAGCGTTCCGTGGTTCTGCTCACCGAGAACGGCTATCTCAAGCGCATGCCGGTGAGTGAGTTCGAGGCCACCAGTCGCGGTACCCGCGGCAAGGCCGGAACCCGCAGCCAGGGTGAGGAGGCCGTGCGCCTGTTCATCAGCTGTAATGACCACGACACCCTGCTGTTGTTCAGCGATCGCGGTGTGGTTTATGCCGTTCCTGCCTACCGGGTGCCCGTCGGCAGCCGCGGTGCGAAGGGCACCCCTGTGGTGCAGTTGCTGCCGATTCCCCGTGAGGAGCAGATCACTTCGCTGGTGGCGGTGAGTGCCTTCGACGACGATGTTCAATTGCTGATGCTCACCAGCGGCGGCTACATCAAGCGCACTCGGCTTTCGGCCTTCGCCAATATCCGCTCCAACGGTCTGATCGCGATCAGTCTTGAAGATGGTGATGCACTGCGCTGGGCGCGGCTAGCCCTGCCATGCGACAGCGTGCTGATCGGCTCGCTGAAGGGGATGACCATCCACTTCCGCCTTGTTGATAGCGAACTGCGGCCCCTGGGTCGCACTGCCCGGGGCGTGCGCGCGATGGCGCTGCGGCCGGGGGATGAGCTGGTGAGCATGGACGTGTTGCCCGCTGAACTGGCCGATCAGGTGGCCAGTTCGGCCGCGTTAGAAAGCGACGAGGAGGAGGAGGCTCCGGAAGCTGGCGTCAGCGCCGAGGGCCCCTGGGTGCTGGTGGCGTCCGCCAGTGGGCTGGGCAAGCGGGTGCCGGTGACCCAGTTCCGTCTGCAGCGCCGGGCCGGCCTGGGCCTGCGCGCCATCAAGTTCCGCCGCGACGGGGACGTGCTGGTGGGGTTGACGGTGATGGGCCCAGGGGAGGAACTGCTGCTGGTGAGTGAGCGGGGCGTGATCGTGCGCATGCAGGCCGATGCGATTCCCCAGCAGTCGCGGGCCGCCACGGGTGTGCGCCTGCAGAAGCTCGACAGTGGTGATCGTCTCAGTGAGGTGGTGCTAGTGCCGCCGGCCCCTGAGGACGAGGAGCTTGAAGGCACCCCTGATGCCTCCACGACACCGGAGTCCCCCTGACGCTTCCCGCCGCGGCCGATGTGCTGGTTCTCGGTGCCGGGCCGGCGGGACTGGCGATCGCCAGTGAGCTCGTCGAGCTTGGTCTGAGGGTGATGGGGCTGGCGGCTGACGATCCCGCCAGCCCCTGGCAGAACACCTACGGCATCTGGGCCGCCGAGCTCGACCAGCGCGATCTCGCCCATCTCCTTGAGCATCGCTGGTCGAACTGCGTCAGTTATTTCGGTGCTGATCCAGTGGCCCTCGGCCACGACTATGGCCTTTTTGATCGCGCCAAACTCCAGGCTTACTGGCTGGGGCGCTGCTCCGGCATGGACTGGCGGCGGGGACTGGCTGCTGAGCTGATCCACGACGCAGAGGGCTCCCAGGTGACCACCCGGGAGGGGGAGGTGCTTAGGGCCCGCCTGGTGATCGACACCACCGGCCACGACCCGGTGTTCGTGCGCCGGCCGGCCCTTGGACCCGTGGCCGCCCAGGCTGCATACGGAATCGTGGGCAGCTTCACGGCGGATCCCGTGCCTCCAGGCCAGTTCGTGCTGATGGACTACCGCAGCGACCACCTGAGCCAGGAGGAGCGAGAGGGTCCGCCAACCTTCCTGTACGCCATGGACCTGGGAGAGGGGCGATTCTTTGTGGAGGAAACCTCCCTGGCCCTGGCGCCACCTGTGCCGATCGAGGTGCTTCGGGATCGTCTGCTGAGGAGGCTGGCCCATCGGGGCGTGGCGGTACTGCAGGTGGAGCACGAAGAGCGCTGCCTGTTCCCGATGAACCTGCCGCTGC
This sequence comes from Synechococcus sp. J7-Johnson, assembly GCF_024345795.1. Lineage (GTDB taxonomy): Bacteria > Cyanobacteriota > Cyanobacteriia > PCC-6307 > Cyanobiaceae > Regnicoccus_A. The sequence continues at coordinate 38,531 of NZ_JAGQBU010000005.1, read as the reverse complement.
CCGATCTCAGCCAGAGGGTGCTGGGCTTCGGAGGAGCCGCCAGCTTGGTACACCCCGCTTCGGGCTACATGGTGGGCTCCCTGCTGCGGCGTGCCCCGGGCCTGGCCGCTGCGATCTTCGCGGCCCTGGCCCGGCCTGAGCTCTCCGCCGCCCAGGTGGCCGAGACGGCCTGGGGCGCCCTGTGGACCCCGGAGCTGGTGCGTAAGCACGGCATTTACCAGTTCGGCCTCGAGAAGCTGATGCGTTTCTCCGAGCAGGATCTGCGTGCATTCTTCAGCACCTTTTTCGCCCTGCCCGAGCTGCAGTGGTACGGCTTTCTGACCAACACCCTCAGTCTCAGCGAATTGGTGTCGGCGATGGTGCGCCTGTTTGCTCAGGCGCCAGCCGATGTGCGCTGGGGGCTGATGCAGCCGAAGGGGCGCGAAGCGGGGTTGCTCTGGCGAGCCCTGCGGGGTTAGCCGCCCTGCGGACGTTCAGCGGAACACCAGGACCGGCAGGGTGGCATGGATAAGCACTCTCTGGGTCTGGCTGCCCAGCAACAGTCCACTAAGGCCCCGGCGTCCATGGGAAGCCATGAAGATCAGATCACAGCCGTGGTGAGTGGCCGCCTCGATGATGGCCTCATGGGGGAGATCGTTGATCACTCCCTCACTGCTGCAGGGCACACCGGCGCTTTCAGCCACAGCCTGGGCTTCCGCCAGAATCCGCTCGGCATTTTCCCGTGCCACCAGGCTGAGGTGCTCCAGTGTGCTGGCATCGAGCATGGTTCCGGTGCCCACCATCGACACCGGCAGAACACTGCGGGCATTCAGGAAGGTGATACGGGCACCCATCTCCTTGGCGAATGCCACGGCCCCATGAACAGCCTTCAGGGAGACTTCGGATCCGTCGATGGGAACGAGCAGATGTGAGTACATGGCTGGAGGCCTGGGGTATGGCAAGCCCGAGGAAGTCCTTGCCAAGGAGCGTACGCGGGCTGGTGCCCGAGATCTTCAGCCAGGGGCGGTGGCTGGCCGCTGAAGCCTTTTCACAGCGGCGTCGTAGAGGGCTTGCCCCGTCCAGGAGACCGCCACGATCACCGGCAGGGCCAGCAGGAGCAGCACGGCGAGCTGAGGGCTTGCGCTGCTGGGGAAACCGCGACTGGTGAAGAGCAGGAAAATGGGCCGGTGAAAGAGGTACATGAAGAAACTGGCGGTGCTGATCGCCAGGATCAGGGGGGGCAGACGCAGATGGCGGCCCCAGCGTTCACAGACCAGAAAGGTCAGCAGTGGACCGAACACGGCCAGGGGGATGGCATTGAGGCTCTCGTCGATCCGGGCCTGGTGGTGGAAGGAGAACAGGGTGGCCGCCACGGTGGCCAGGGCCGTGAGGGCGATGTTGCGGCCGCTCACCCGCGGCTCCACCAGCGAGGGGGAGAGCACCAGGCCTGCAATGAAGGACGGGAAGTAGAGGAACAGGCGCGGATCCACCCCATCCAGCAGCTTGCCCAGCAGCACGTTGAGGCCGATGATCCCGGCACACACCACCAGCCGGTTCGATGTCCAGCGCCAGGGCGTCTGGCTCAGGCTGTGCACCAGCAGCAGCAGCAACGGGGCGAGCAGATAGAACACCACGATCATCGAGATGTACCAGAGGGTCAGGGGTGGCTCCAGGCTGAAACTCGCAGTCAGCAGCGCTGCCCCGGCGAACTGCCCCGGCTTGAGCAGTCCGCAGAGATCGAAGAGCAGCAGGGCCGCCAGGTAGGGGGGATAGATCCGGACCATCCGTCGCCGGTAGAACCGCCAGACCTCGGCTGCGTTGGTGATCCGGGCCCTGCCGATCAGATGCCCCGAGATGAATACAAACAGCCCCAGCACCACCACTGTCAGCCGGTAGGTGAGGTCGTTTTTGTAGCCATCGATCGAGGGGGCGTAACCCAGCAGGTGCCAGAAGCCAACGATCCAGAGGATGCAGGTGGCGCGCATCAGATCGATGGCCTGGTCGCGCCGGCGCGGGGCTGGTGAGTCAGGCATGGGTGATGGGTCGCTCGTCGGTTGGTGGAGAGGTCTGCTGGCCGCTGACACTGGCCCAGTCCGCCGCGTTCAGCTGGGGAAAGAGACCATCGTCGGTCTCAATGCTCTCGATCCAGCCATCGGGCAAGGCCGCGCCGGTGTCGATGGCATGCATCAGCCGCCAGAAACGATCGAGATGACGGTGGATCCTCTCCCGGGCCAGTCCGGTGGTGGTGCCGGCCCGAAGGATGAAACTCCAGTCTGAGCTCTGGGCCAGCAGCAGCTCCCGTCCCGCCTGGGTGAGCAGCCTCCTCTGGTGATCCGAGGCCACGCCGCCATTCACCCGCTTCACCATCGCCGCGGAGGCGCGATGCCACTCCGGCACGACCCAGGCATTGCTCTGGTGGAGCCAGTAGTGGTGGTAGCCGCCCTGCCCCCAGCTCGATGGGGAAGGACGGCAGACCTGCAGGGGCTCCTCCCGCATCAAGGCGCCGCGCAGGCTGCTGAACTCCACTCCTGCGGCAGGAGCCTGGCGGAACAGTTCGGCGAGAAATCGGGGACCCTCGTACCACCAGTGGCCGAACAACTCCGCGTCGAACGGTGCCACCAGCAGGGGGGGACGGGCCATGGCCGCAGCCAGGCTTTCCAGCTCCTCGCTGCGCCCTGCCAGATAGGCGCTGGCATGCTCCACTGCCAGCTGGGCGGCTGCCTCCGGGTCGTAGGGCAGTTTCTGATCGAGAGCAGAGCCCTGGCTGCTGACTCTGTGCAGTTTCAGCCCCAGGGGCCTGGCCGTGCTGATGCCATGGGCGTGCAGCTCCGCTTCGGGCAGATCCCAGCCCAGGTCGCGGTGAAATTCCCTGTAGCTGCCATCGCCTGGATAGCCTTCCGAAGCCGACCACACCGGCAGGGTGGCGGCGCCATCGCGGGCAAAGAAGGCGATGCCGGCAGGCGAGCAGATCGGCGCGTAGACCCCGTAGCGCGGCCGCGGCAAGGCATGCAGCAGGCCATGGGCATCGAGCACCGAGTAGCGCAGGCCGCACTGCCGCAGCAGCAGATCAAGACCTTCGTAGTACGCGCACTCCGGCAGCCAGATCCCGAGCGGCCGCTCCCCCAGCAACCGTTGGTGCTCGCGTACGGCATTGATCAGCTGGGCCCGCACGGCTTCGGGGCTGTGGCGCAGCAGCGGCAGGTAGCCGTGGGTGGCTGCGCAGGTGAGCAGGTCGAGCACTCCGTCCTGCTGCAGCTGCCGGAAGCGGTGCAGCAGCTGGCCGCCGCTCTCGATCCAGCTCTGGCGGGTGCTCTCCAGGGTCTCGGCCAGGGCGGTGGCAGCGCTGCGGTGGCCGGATGGGGCCTGCCGCAGTAACAGTTGGCGCTGGGCGAGCCAGGCGGGGAAGCGCGCGATCAGCACTGGATCGCTGATCAGGCTCAGCAGGGTGGGCGAAAGCCCGAGGCTGAGGCAGGGCCGCTGGGCAGGATCATCCCGGCTGTCTTCCAGCACCTGCAGCAGCGGCAGATAGCTCTCCAGCAGGGCCTGGAAGTACCAGTCTTCCTCCAGGGAGCCGGGCTGGCTGTCCCGAACAAAGGGGAGATGGGCATGAAGGACCAGGGCCAGGGTGCCTGTGGCCATCGACCATCCATCAATGAAGCCACCTTACGGGGCACCCATCTGTGAGTCCTGAAGATCACACTTCTCTACGCTGAAGCGATGAGGCGAGATGGGTTGCAGGTGGATCAAGGCAAGATTCGGCGCGTGGTGATCGTGGATGGCCACGGCATGTTCTATGCCCAGCAGAAGCTGGGCTGGTTCTTCGATCCACGCCGGCTGCTGGAGTTGGCCACCGCCGACCCCGGCGTGGAACTCGATGGCGCCTACTGGTACACGGGCCTGAAGGATCCTGCCGATCAGCGGCCCTTCCGTGATGCGCTCACCAGCCTCGGCTACACGGTTCGCAGCAAACCTCTGCGGGAGTTCGGCGCGGATCCCGACCACCGCCAGTTCGCCCGGGCGAACCTGGATGTGGAGATCTGCCTGGATCTGATGATGGTGGCCCACCGCCTCGATGAGGTCTGGCTCCTCAGCGGCAGCCGGGATCTGGAGCGGGTTGTTGAAACCCTGCGGGCGAAGGGAATCCGGATCACGCTGCTCAACGCCGATGGGATGGTGCCCAGGGAGCTGCGCAACGCCGTGGATGTCTTCCTGGATCTGGCCGGCTGGCGCAAGCAACTGGAGAAGGCCGAAGCGGTTCAGCCGCCGGTGTTTCAGCGGGGCCTGGAGAGCCCGGTGAGGGTCGAGCCGCTGAGCCGGGAGCTGGTGCGCCTTCCGCAGGAGGCTGGGGAGAGCCGTGCCAGCCAGGTGGTGATCTCCCCGCCCCTCTAGGATCGGTTCAACTCATAGTCACATCGACTTGCAACGGTCATGGCCAAGGACCCGGGCCGCGTACTGATCTTCGACACCACCCTGCGGGATGGTGAACAGTCCCCCGGCGCCAGCCTCAACCTGGAGGAAAAGCTGGCGATTGCCCAACAGCTCGCCCGCCTGCGCGTCGACATCATCGAAGCCGGCTTCCCCTTTGCCAGCCCTGGTGATTTCAATGCTGTCCAGCGCATAGCCGCTGCCGTCGGCACCCCCGACGGACCGGTGATCTGCGGTCTCGCCCGGGCAGCCCGCGGCGATATCAAGGCCTGTGCCGAGGCGGTGGCCCCCGCAGCCAATCGCCGCATCCACACCTTCATCGCCACCAGCGACATCCATCTGGAGCACAAGCTGCGCAAAAGTCGTGCCGAGGTGGTGGCGATCACCGCGGAGATGGTTGCCTATGCCCGCTCCCTCGTCGATGACGTGGAATTCTCCTGTGAAGATGCGGGCCGCTCTGATCCCCACTACCTCTATGAGGTGATCGAGGCCGCCATCGCTGCCGGCGCCACCACGATCAACATCCCCGACACCGTGGGCTACGCCACTCCGGCCGAATTCGGGAGCCTGATCGCCGGCATCAATGTTCACGTGCCCAACATCGATCAGGCGGTGATCTCCGTGCACGGTCATAACGACCTCGGTCTGGCGGTGGCCAACTTCCTCGAGGCGGTCAAGAACGGAGCCCGCCAGCTGGAGTGCACGATCAACGGCATCGGCGAGCGGGCCGGCAATGCCTCGCTTGAGGAGCTGGTGATGGCGCTGCACGTGCGCCGCGCCTACTTCAACCCCTTTCTCGGCCGAGAGGCCGGCAGCAGCGAGCCGCTGACGGGGGTGCGCACCGAGGAGATCTACAAGACGTCCCGCCTGGTGAGCAACCTCACCGGCATGGTGGTGCAGCCAAACAAGGCGATCGTGGGTGCCAACGCCTTCGCCCATGAATCGGGCATTCATCAGGATGGTGTTCTGAAGAACCGCCTCACCTACGAGATCGTCGATGCCCGCACCATCGGCCTGGCCGACAACCGCATCTCCCTGGGCAAGCTGAGCGGCCGCAGTGCCTTCCGGGCGCGCCTGGAGGATCTGGGCTACAGCCTCGATCGCGACGACCTCGACGAGGCCTTCGCCCGCTTCAAGGAACTGGCTGATCGCAAGCGGGAAATCACCGACCGGGATCTGGAGGCGATCGTCAGCGATCAGGCCCAGCAGCCCGAGGCCCGCTACGTGCTCAAGCTGGTTCAGGTGAGCACCGGCACCAACCTGCGGCCCACGGCCACCGTCACCCTCACCACCAGTGATGGCGCCGAGCTGACCGAAGCCGCCATCGGCACCGGTCCGGTCGATGCCGTCTGCCAGGCCCTCAACAGCCTGGCGCGGGTGCCAAACGAGCTGGTGGAGTTCAGCGTCAAGTCGGTCACAGGCGGCATCGATGCTATGGGGGAGGTCACGATCCGCCTGCGCCATCAAGGGGTGCTCTACGCCGGCCATGCCGCCGACACCGACATCGTGGTGGCCGCGGCCCAGGCCTTCGTCAACGCCCTCAACCGGCTGGTGCATGGCATGGAGCGCCAGCCCCTGCATCCCCAGATGGCGTCTGTGCCGGTGGCGGAGCTGCCGCGGCTGTGAAGGAGCAGCGGCCTCTCTGGGCGAGCGCCCTGCAACTGGGTGCTTTGTTGCTGCTGGCCCTGCTGATGCTCGTGCCCCTGCTCTGGCTGGTGAGCACATCGCTCAAGGGGCCCGCCGAAGACATCTTTTCAACCCCGCCGTCCCTGATTCCGGCCCAGCCGAGCCTGGAGGCCTACGGCCGCCTCTTCGCCGACCATCCCCTGGGCCTCTACCTGTTCAACAGCACGGTGGTGAGCCTGCTGGCGGTTCTGGGCAACCTGCTGTTCTGTTCGCTGGCGGCCTATCCGCTGGCGCGGATGCGCTTCGCCGGTCGGGGCCTGGTGCTTGCCCTGGTGGTGGCCACCATCCTGATTCCCTTCCAGGTGGTGATGATTCCCCTCTATCTGATGATGGTTCAGCTAGGCCTGAGAAACACCCTCTGGGCTTTGATTGTGCCCCAGGCAGCCACGGCTTTCGGCATCTTTCTGCTCCGTCAGAGTTTTCTCGGTGTGCCTGTGGAGCTGGAGGAGGCGGCCCGCATCGATGGCTGTACCCCGTTGGGCGAATGGTGGAATGTGATGATCCCCGCCGCCCGGGCCGACCTGATCACCCTGGCGATGTTTGTGTTCATCGGTACCTGGAGTGATTTCCTCTGGCCCCTGGTGATCCTCGATGACCCCAGGCTCTACACCCTGCCCCTGGGACTGCAGCAACTGGCCAGCAGCTTCTCGCTCGACTGGCGGCTGGTGGCGGCAGGGTCGGTGGTTTCGATTCTGCCGGTGCTTGTGCTGTTCGTACTGCTGCAGCGCTACATCCTCCCCAGCGCCAGCGGCGATGCGGTGAAGGGCTGAGCCCCCCGATTCTCGAACTGCGGCGCTGACTGGTCTCTGTCGTTTCGATCTGTGCTGATCCCATCGGTCGTCCGGCCCCTTCCAGGCAGCGCCGATAGTCTCCCGGTCACGTTCAGCAGGTAGCCGGGCCGCCGATGGAGACCAGCCTGGTTCTGCAGAACCTGCTCTCGCCACCGGTGCTGTTCTTTGCACTCGGGGTGATCGCGGTGCTGGTGGGATCCGACCTGGAGATCCCGGCACCGCTGCCGAAGCTGTTCTCCCTTTATCTGCTGCTGGCGATTGGCTTCAAGGGGGGTGTGGAGCTGCTCCGCAGCGGCCTCGGCCCCCAGGTGATCAGCACGATCGCGGCGGCGATGCTGATGTCGGCTCTGGTGCCCCTCTACAGCTTCCTGGTGCTCAAGCGGCAGCTCGACACCTACAACGCAGCCGCGATCGCCGCCACCTACGGCTCCATCAGTGCTGTCACCTTCATCACGGCGGAGAGCTTCCTGGGCCTCACCGGCATGCCCCACGACGGCTTCATGGTGGCGGCCCTGGCGCTGATGGAATCCCCGGCGATCATCGTCGGACTGCTGCTGGTGAAGCTGGCTGGGGGGAAGCAGTCGCCGGGTGAGGGGCAGGGCATGCGCTGGGGCGCGCTGCTGCACGAGGCGTTCCTGAACAGCTCTGTGTTCCTGTTGGTGGGCAGCCTGGTGATCGGTGTGCTGGTGGCGGGCTACAGCCCCTCGGGTCTGGAGAAGATGGAGCCCTTCACCGGCAAGCTCTTCTACGGAGCCCTCAGTTTCTTCCTGCTCGACATGGGCATCGTGGCGGCCCAGCGGGTGGCAGATCTCAAGCGGGCCGGGGCCTTCCTGATCGGCTTCGCCGTGCTCATGCCCCTGTTCAATGCCGGCGTGGGGCTGGCGGTGTCGTGGCTGCTGGGGCTGCCCCAGGGGGATGCGCTCCTGTTCATCGTGCTCAGCGCCAGTGCCTCTTACATCGCGGTGCCAGCGGCGATGCGGATGACCGTGCCCCAGGCCAGCCCGAGCCTCTACATCTCCACGGCCCTGGGGGTGACCTTTCCGTTCAACATCATCGTGGGCATCCCGCTTTACATGGCGATGGTGAGGCTGGTCATCCCTGCCGTCTGATTCCTGTCTGAGTGTCCGGCTTTTGCTATGCAACGTCTTGATCTGATCTGCAGTGAACGGGAACTCGAGAAGGTGGTGCAACTGATCGATGCCGCCGGCGCCCCCGGTTACTCGGTGGTCCGTCATGTCACGGGGCGCGGGCCCCATGGCTCGGTCTCGGAATCGATGGAATTCAGTGGCCTGGGCGCCAACGTCCACGTCATGGTGTTCTGCGAGAACGAGGCGATCGAGACCCTCCGCCAGGGTCTGCGGCCGATCCTGGAGTACTACGGAGGAGTTGGCTTCGTCTCCCAGGCCGAGCCGCTCTGAGCACCAGCCCCAAACACTCCATGGCCAGCGATCCCGCCATCGCCGCGTTCGGCTCCAGCTTCACGGCGATCACGCTGGCGGAGCTGGGGGACAAGACCTTTTTCGTGGCCTTTCTGTTGGCCGCCCGCCACCGGGCCCGCTGGGTCTTCATCGGGGCATTTGCAGCCCTGGCGGCCGTCACGCTGATTTCCCTGGCCCTGGGTCTGGGGCTGCGCAGTTTGCTGCCGCCTGAGCTGGTGCCCTGGCTGGCGGCCGTGCTCTTCGGTGGGTTCGGTCTGAAGCTGCTGATCGATGCCCAGGCCATGGGTGACCAGGCCGCCGAGCAGGAGGCCCAGGAGGCCGAGGATCTGGTCAATGCCGCCGAAGCCAGCCAGGACCAGAGCCGGGCGGGGGGCTGGCTGGTGGTGCGTGAAGCCTTCCTGCTGGTTTTCATGGCCGAACTGGGCGATCGCACCCAGTTCGCCACCGTCTTTCTGGCCACGGCGCCAGGGTTCACCTTCAACGCACTGCTGGCGGGAACCCTGGCGGGTCATGCCCTGGTGACGGGTCTGGCGGTTGGGGCGGGCAAATGGATCGGCCAGCTCCTCTCCGAGCGTCTGCTTTACCGGCTCAGTGGGGGCCTGTTCCTGGCGTTTGCCGCGGTGGCCCTGCGCCAGGCCCTGAGCTGAGGACGTACTGCTGAGGACGTACCGCTGAGCCCGCTTCAGCTCTGCCGGCCGCTGTGATGGGCGCAACGCTCGCAGGGGCCGTCCGGGAGCACGGCACAGCGCAACAGCGGTGAACGGGCGTTGTAGCGGCAGCTGGGGTCGCCGATCACCCAGCCTCCGTTCCACCAGCGAGCCTCCCTGGGCTGGCGCTCCGCTTTCACCTGCAGGGCCACCGTGGCCAGTTCATAGCGTCCATTGCGCAGCTGGTAGCGGTGGTGCCGCTGCAGCACCAGGAAACTGCGGCTTCCATGCAGAAACCAACGGCCGGGCTGGGGAATCTCACCCAGCTCATCAAGCTCGAGCTGGGCAAGCAGCAGGCCACTGCCGGCCTGGCGAAGTTCGATGCGCAAGGGCTTCAGGGGTTCACCTCACCGGTCTCGCCGCTCACTCGTCTGGAGAACCCCCAGAGGAACAAACCCGCCACCAGCAGCAGCAGGGTCCACTCAGGTGGTACCAACTGGGGCAGCCCGAGGCGGAGCAGCAGGCGCAGCCCCACCAGGCCGACAGCCAGGTACCCGGCCCGCTCCAGGTTGGTGTACACACCCAGCCAACGGATGAACAGCTCGGCCGTGAGGCGCAGGGCGACCACCCCGATCACCCCGCCGGTCATCACCAGCCAGAGCCGATCACTGACGGCCACCGCGGCGGACACGCTGTCGAGGGAGAAGGCGAGGTCGGTGACCGCCAGGGTGAGCACCACGGACCCCAGCCCGCCAGCGCCGTGATGGCCGCCCGAGTCGTTGGCCGCCTGGGCATGAAGCGCCGTGGCGGCGGCAGCGTCGCTGGCGGGCTCCGGCCCGTCGCCGCTGGTTTCATCGCCGGGTTGCAGCAGGTTGCTCCCGCACAGCCAGAGCAGATAGCCGGCGGCGGCCAGCTGCAGGGGCCAGAAGTTCAGCACCCAGCGGGCCAGCAGGATCAACCCCAGGCGAAAAACCAGGGCCAGGCCCAGTCCGAGGTTGAGGGCCTGACGCTGGCGTTGCGGATCATGCAACCGCCGGGAGATGGCGGCCAGGGCAATGGCGTTGTCGGCGGAGAGCACCGCTTCGAGAGCCACCAGCAGCGGCAGCAGCAGCAGCAGCTCCCCCCACTGATCCGCCCCTTCCAGCAGGGGAGTGAGGGAGGGGATCGACTCCGCTTCCATTGGCGTGCAGCGGGTTCGGTGGCGCCACTCTAGAAAGTCACTGTCACCGGCTCCCCTGCCATGCTGCTTCGGGCACGACTGGCCCATGCCGATTCCGGCCAGCGGGTCGTGGAGGTGAGTGCCTGGGAAGACGGCCGTTGCCTGGGCAGCGCCCTCGGGGAGGCGCCAACGGCCGAGGCCGCTGAAGACCGTGCGCTGCAGCGGCTTCTGCGGCGGCTGCAGGACCCTGCCCGGCTGTCACAGCCGATCGGTGCTCACCAGCCGGCTGTGCAGCCAGATGAGCGAACGGCTCCACCAGCACCACCAGCACCACCATCGGCACCTTCAGCGCCTTCAGCGCCTGCTCCGGCCCTCGAAGCCCCCGCGGCTCCTGGCCGGCCGGCTGCTGCGGAAGCCGAACCGCTGGCTGATCCCGACGACTGGAGTGAGGAACTGGCCGAGCTGGAGCGGCTGCTGAGACAGCTGGGCTGGGAGCGGGAGCAGGAGTCGATCTACCTGGAGCGGGCCTTCGGTCATCCCAGCCGCAGCCGCCTGATCCGCTACGCCGATCTGCTCGCCTACCTCGGCGCCCTGCGACGGCTGGAGTCTGGGGTGGATCCGGCCCAGGCCGCCCTGCCCCTGCGCCGCGCCGACCTCCTGCGAAGCTCCGATGTGCTGCTGGCGCGGCTGGGCTGGGGAGCGGCGGAGGGGCGCGCCTTGCTGGAGCGCGACTTCAACCTGGCCAGCCGTCAGCAGCTCAGCGACGACGATCTGCTGCGCTTCAACGAACTCCTGGCCCAGCGCCTGGAAGCCCCCACCGCGCCCTGCCCGGAGCACGACATTCCTTCGCCAGCAGGGTCGGCCCCAGGCTGAGCTGGTTCTGGTTGGCATAGGCCTCCTGCTCCAGTCGGATCTCAGTGGGACTCGCATTGGCATAGACCGGATCCTCCAGATGGCGCTGGCTGATCGGATCCAGCACCATCGATAGACCGAGCAGGCTGGGCCGGGCCCCCAGACCGCCACGACGGCAGCTCTGGGCCACGTGAATCGCCTCATGGTTGAGCACCCTGGCGAACTCCACGCTCCCCTTCTCGATCACATCGGGGCGGATGCGCAGGGTGCGGGCTGCCGGTTCCCATTCCCCTGCGGCCCGAGCTTTGCGGGGCGGTCCGATGACCACCTGCACCCCCGCCCGCTCGAGCATGGTCAGCAGGCTGGCGATGGCGTCGTGTTCCGCCTGGTAGCTGGGGGGATTGAGCCGCAGCGCCTCGATCTGGGCGATGGTCAGCGGCGGATCCTCGAGGCGCCTTTTGTAGACATAGCGGATGCGGCCGTTGCCGAGGGGCTCGGCCCGTGGCAGCCAGCTCTGATCGGCTGTCCTCAGCTGGGCCAGAAGCTCAGGCAGATCAACGCTGGTGAGCACCCGATCGCCGGGCCGCGGCGGCTGTGGACGGCTGGCAAGCACCACCTCTTGCAGCTGGACGGTGAGGTCGTGCAGAGCCAGGAGAGTGTCGTTGCGGCCTGGCTGGGGTGAGAGCAGCGCCAGGGCGGCCAGAGCGCCCCCGGCGCTGAGGGCCGCGCCCATCAGTAGAGCACCGAGCCCCCACGCGGATCTTTGGGGCCTCTGGCCACTGGAGCGGCGGTCTGGGCGAGATCGGCGCGAGGGACGGCGGGCGTTGCTCATGACGGCGCCAGGCGCACGGGCGGAGGCAGGTGCTGATGGCCTCAGGTTCTGGTCATAGCGCGTGGGATCGACTCCGGCGGCAGGCCGCGGCCGCGGCCTCCGCTTGCGAAGATCAATTCTCCTGCCCGCCTGCTCTCCGATGCCCCTCACCGCCCTGGTGCGCCAGCTCGAGCAGGTGCCCCTCACCGGGGAGGTGCTTGAGCGCAGTGGGCGGCCCGAGCGCTTGCGGCTGAGTGGGGCGGCCCGGGCGGCCCGGGCGTTGATCGCCAGTGCCCTGGCCCGTCGCGGCGGCAGGCCCCTGGTGGTGATCGTGCCCACCCTGGAGGAGGCCGGCCGCTGGGCCGCCCTGCTGGAGCTGATGGGCTGGCCCACAGCCCAGCTGTATCCCACCAGCGAGGGCTCCCCGTACGAACCCTTCGATCCCACCAGCGAGATCACCTGGGGCCAGCTGCAGGTGCTCAGTGAATTGATCGACGCCACCGGCCGCTCCTGGTCGGGAGCGATCGTGGCCACGGAGCGCGCCCTGCAGCCCCACCTGCCGCCGCCTGCAGCCCTGGCCGGCCGCTGCCTGAGCCTGCGCAAGGGCAGCACTATCGACCTCGAGGAACTGGCCGACACCCTCACCCGCCTGGGCTACGAGCGGGTGCCGACGATCGAGCAGGAGGGAAGCTGGAGCCGCCGCGGCGACATCGTCGATGTGTACCCGGTGAGTGCCGAGCTGCCGGTGCGGCTGGAGTTCTTCGGGGAAGACCTGGAGAAGTTGCGGGAGTTCGATCCCGCCACCCAGCGCTCTCTCGACTCGATCGAGGCGGTGCGGCTCACCCCCACGGGATATGCCCCGCTGATCGCAGACGCCTTGCGCGAGTCGATGCCGGAGGCGCTCACGGAGCTGCTGGGCGCTGAGGCCCTCGAGCAGTTGCTGGAGGGGGGTACGCCCGAGGGGATGCGTCGCCTGATGGGGTTGGCCTGGGAGCAGCCCGCCTCCCTGCTCGACTACCTGCCAGGCGCCACCCTGATCGCCGTGGATGAACGCCGCCAGGGACTTGCCCACGGCCAGCAGTGGTTCGACCACGCCAGCGACCACCACGCCGAGGTGAGTGCCCCGCTGCCGCCGGACTGCCTGCCACCGTCGTTGCACCGGCCGGTGGCGGAAGCCCTGGCGGCGGCCGATCGCTTTGCCGGCTTCGATCTGGCCGAGCTGCACGAGAGCGACCGCCACCCCAACGCCTTCGATCTATCCAGCCGTCCGGTGCCGGCCCACCCCAATCAGTTCGGCCGCCTGGCTGCGCTGGTGAAGGGGTATCAGCAGGAGAAGAGCCGGGTGTGGCTGGTGTCGGCCCAGCCTTCGCGGGCGGTGGCGCTGCTGGAGGAGCACGACTGCATCGCCCGCTTCGTGCCCAATCCTCATGATGTGCCGGCGATCGAGCGCCTGATCGAGCAGGCCACGCCGGTGGCGCTGAAGCTCAAGGGCACCGCCGAGCTGGAGGGGCTGCAGCTGCCGGCCTGGAAGCTGGTGCTGCTCACCGACCGGGAATTCTTCGGCCAGCACAGCCTGGCTGCCTCGGGCTACGTGCGCCGGCGCCGCAAAGCGGCCAGCCGCACGGTGGACCCCAACAAGATGCGTCCCGGCGACTTCGTGGTGCACCGCAACCATGGCATCGGCCGCTTCCTGAAGCTGGAGAAGCTGGCGATCAGCGGTGAGTCGCGCGACTACCTGGTGGTGCAGTACGCCGATGGTCTGCTGCGGGTGGCGGCCGACCAGCTGGGCAGCCTGGGGCGTTTCCGCGCCAGCACCGACAGTCCGCCGGAGCTGAATCGCATGGGCGGGGTGGCCTGGAGCCGGGCCAAGGAGCGCGCCCGCAAGGCGGTGCGCAAGGTGGCGATGGACCTGGTGAAGCTCTATGCGGAGCGTCAGCAGGCGGCCGGCTTCCCGTTCCCCCCCGATGGCCCCTGGCAGGGAGAGCTTGAAGACTCCTTCCCCTACGAGCCCACGCCCGATCAGGTCAAAGCGATCGCGGATGTGAAGCGCGACATGGAGAAGCCCGAGCCGATGGACCGGCTGGTCTGCGGCGATGTGGGCTTCGGCAAGACGGAAGTGGCGATCCGGGCCGTGTTCAAGGCGGTGACCGCCGGCAAGCAATGTGCCCTGCTGGCCCCCACCACCGTGCTGGCCCAGCAGCACTGGCGCACGCTCAGCGAACGCTTCGCTCCCTACCCGCTCAAGGTGGCCCTGCTCAACCGCTTCCGCACCACCACCGAGCGCAAGACGATTCTTGAAGGCCTCAAGAACGGAACTGTGGATGTTGTTGTGGGCACCCACCAGCTGCTGAGCAAGGGCACCCACTTCGAGAAGCTCGGTCTGCTGGTGGTGGATGAGGAGCAGCGCTTCGGGGTGAACCAGAAGGAGAAGATCAAGGCGCTGCGTAAAGACGTGGACGTGCTCACCCTCTCCGCCACACCGATTCCGCGCACGCTCTACATGAGCCTCTCGGGGGTGCGGGAGATGAGCCTGATCACCACCCCACCGCCCCTGCGCCGTCCGATCAAGACCCACCTGGCCGCCCGCGATGAGGAGGCGGTGCGCAGCGCCATTCGCCAGGAGCTCGACCGCGGCGGCCAGGTGTTCTACGTGGTGCCGCGGGTGGAGGGGATCGAGGAGGTGGCGGGCCAGTTGCGCGAGATGCTGCCGGGCCTGAAGCTGCTGGTGGCCCACGGCCAGATGGCGGAGGGGGAACTGGAGAGCGCGATGGTGGCCTTCAACGCCGGTGAGGCCGACGTGATGCTCTGCACCACGATCATCGAATCGGGCCTCGATATTCCGCGCGTGAACACGATTCTGGTGGAGGATGCCCACCGCTTCGGTCTCGCCCAGCTGTATCAGTTGCGCGGGCGGGTGGGCCGCAGTGGTATCCAGGCCCATGCCTGGCTGTTCTATCCCGGTGATGCCTCCCTGAGTGAGGCGGCGCGGCAACGGTTGCGGGCGATTCAGGAATTCGCCCAGCTGGGCAGCGGCTACCAGCTGGCCATGCGCGACATGGAGATCCGCGGCGTGGGCAATCTGCTGGGGGTGGAGCAGAGCGGCCAGATGGAGGTGATCGGCTTCGATCTCTATATGGAGATGCTGCAGGAATCGCTGGCTGAGATCCAGGGCCAGGACATCCCCGTGGTGGAGGAGACCCAGATCGATCTGCCGATCACCGCCTTCATCCCCGCCGACTGGATTCCCGAGAGCGACGAGAAGATGGCCGCCTACCGCGCCGCCGCCGACTGCCGCGCCCGCGAGGAGCTGGTGCAGTTGGCCGCCGACTGGGTGGACCGATATGGCGCCTTGCCCTCGCCGGTGGCGAGCCTGCTGCAGCTGATGGAGTTGAAGCTGCTGGCACGGCGTTGCGGCTTTTCGCGCATCCGGCTGGAGAAGCCCAACCTCGTGCTGGAAACCCCGATGGAGGAACCCGCCTTCCGCCTGCTGCGCCAGGGTCTGCCCCAGCATCTGCACGGCCGGCTGGTGTATCAGGGCGGCGGCGGCAGCACGGCCAAGGTGCTCGCCCGGGGTCTGAATGTGCTGGCTGCCGAACGCCAGCTCGACACCCTCAAGGAGTGGCTCTCGGCGATGGCCGAGCAGATCCCCGGAGCCGATGGTCTCACCGATGCCCAGCGGATCGAGCAGCTCAGGGCCAAGAACGAGGCGGTGCTGGTGGTGTGAGAACGCATCCGCCGCGTGCAAGCGCCATCGGCTGCTGAGGGTGGGTGAAACGTGGAGGGAGAAACTGCGTCGGAGACAATGCGCTCGGTTCCCGCCCCAGCCATGACCCAGCCCCTGCCCGTGATGCTTCTGGGCTACGGAGCCGCCACCCTCACGACGTTGAGCTTCTTCCCCCAGGCGATCAAGACCGTCCGCAGCGGCGACACCCGCGGCATTTCTCTGCGCATGTACCTCTTGTTCACGCTGGGGATCACGGCTTGGGGGATCTATGGCCTGATCACCGGTGATGGGCCCCTGATCGTCGCCAATGCCCTCACCCTGGTCCCGGCCCTGGTGGTGCTGGAGAGGAAGGTGCAGTCCCTGCGGCGTGGGGATGACCGGTTGTGGTGAAGGGCGAGTTAAGGAAGGCTTCAGATTGTCTTCTGTCTCATCTCCGCAAAAGTTCGTTACAGTGCGAAGAATTGAAACGCGGACATGGGTGAATTGGTGGGTGGATACGGCGGCGTCACGGCTGGTCTTCAGAGCGGCTATGCGCTCGCCTCAGCTCTGATCAGCGTGCTGGCCCTCGGCCTGTTTGCCCTTTTCCAGAACGACCAGGAGAACGACGACGACGATTCCAACCCCGGTGGCGGCCTGATGCAGCCCGTCACGGGCGCGGCCTGAACCGGGTCAGGCCGGGAGCCTGTCAGCCCGAAACTGTCCGCCTGAATCCGGGGGACCCGGCCGGACACATCCAGTCAGAACCTGGGGCCTTTCCGGTCATCGTTTGGCTGCCCCCCAGCGTCAGGGTGGAGGAGTAATAAGTCGTTGTCGTGGCCCGTTCGCTGCTGCCCCAACCCCAGGTCGTTCGGCCCACCGTCAGTGGTCCGGGGGTGGATCCACGGCTTGTTTCGCCGCTCTGCTGCTGAGCCTGGCGGCTGCCCCTGCAAAGGCTCTTGATCACTGGCGAGCCTTCGACATCCTGCGAGATCGTCTGGCAGCCAACGGCGTGAGGGTGAAGCAGCGGGACTGCGGTCAGCGTGGTCTCCAGGGCCTGTATCACCCGAGCAGCGAGACGATCGTGGTCTGCCGCGTCCACAGCGATCCGGTTGCAGTGTGGAACACCCTGGCTCATGAAGCCACCCATCGGATGCAGGTCTGCCGAGGCGGTCCGATCACGGATCCGCGTCACCACAGGGCGATGGCGGCCACTCTGGCCAACCGGGCACCGCTCGAGTGGCGCTCCCTGCAGAGCTATCCACCCCGGGAGCGCCTCAGCGAACTGGAGGCCCGCTACACCGCCCAGCTGCCACCCGATCAGGTGATCCAGCTGTTCGATCGCTACTGCGGTCGGCGCTCCTCTGCCGGCCTCGCCTTTCGTACCCCTTCGCTCCGATGAACAACGTTCTGCTTTCACTGCTTCTGAGCGCACTCGGCCAGTTCGGCGGGGGTATGGCTACCGCCAGGGTTTGAGTTCGGGTTCGAGTTCGTTGCCGGTCGACACTCTGGCCGTGGTCCAGTGCCTCTATCAAGAGGGCCGTATCGGCGATGACGAGGCCCGTGCCCTGATCGATCAGCAGGGTCGCCGCCGCAGATGGCCGGTGGGTTGGGAACGCTCGATCGACCCCCGCCGCCTGGGGCAGGCCATCGGCGCGGCCGGCGGCTGTCGCTCCCTGATGGCCCGGCTAGATCGCAGCGGCAGCCGCATCGCCACCAGGCCGGTGCCCGTCGCCCCCTGGCCTGTAAACGGACCGGGAATCACCGACAGGAGCCCAAGTCAGAGCGAGGGTTTCGGGCTGGCGCCCTATCGCTGAACGGGCAGGGCGGCCGGCAGATTGGCGCTGGTGGGATTGAAGGTGGTGCGGGAGGCGCTGGTTTCCCGCAACTTCTTCACCAGGGTTGATTCAGCCGCCCGGTACTGCACATCCTTGGAGGTGCCCAGATCTTCCAGCTTGAGCTTGGCGGCCTCCGCTTCGCTCAGCTTCACCGACACATCCGGGGCGATGCCGTGCTTGTGGATGTCGCGGCCGCTGGGGGTGAGGTACTTGGCGATGGTCACGGTCATGCCGGAGCCATCGGAGAGACCCCGCACCGATTGCACCAGCCCCTTGCCGAAGGTTTTCTGGCCCACCAGCACGGCCCGCTTGTTGTCCTGAAGGGCGCCGGAGAGAATCTCGCTGGCACTGGCGGAACCTTCGTTGACCAGCACCACGATCGGTGATTTAGTCAGGGCGCGGCCATTGGCGCGACGCACGTCCTGGATGCCGTCACGGGTGCGGGTGGAGACGATGATACCTTCATCCAACAACTGGCGGGCAATTTCCACGCTGGCCATCAGCAGCCCACCGGGGTTGCTGCGCAGGTCGAGGACGTAGCCCTGCACCCCCTTCTGCTCGAGATCGCGCAGGGCAGCGCGCATGTCCTTGGCAGCGTTGGCGTTGAACTGTTTAAGGCGGATGTAGCCCACCTTGACGCCGTCGGGGCCGGTGTTGATCTGGTGCTCGACCGCATGCAGTTCAATGCGCGCGCGCGTGAGTGGCACGGTGACCACCTGGCTACGGCGGCGCAGCTGGAGTGTCACCTGGGTGCCGGCCTGGCCGCGGATCAATTTGACTGCATCCTCGGTGCTCATCCCCTTGGTGCTCTTGCCGTCGATCGAGACGATCACGTCCTTCGGCTGCACGCCGGCTTCAGAGGCGGGGGAGCCGTCGATCGGTGAGACCACCACCAGCTCCTTGGTCTCCTTGTCGAGGCTCAGCTGGATGCCCACCCCGGAGAGTTCTCCCGAGGTGTCGATCTGCATCTCCTTGAACTCCCGCGGATCCATGAAGCGGGTGTAGGGATCATCGAGGGTGCCGAGCATCCCCCGGATCGCCTCATAGCTTTCCTTGGTGCTGCCGTAGCTCTTGGCCAGCAGGTCGCGGCGCAGCTTGCGCCATTGATCAGGCGTGTATTTGCCGGTGGTGTCGAGGTAGTCGCGGAAGACGATCTGCCAGGCCTGATCCATCACCTCCTTCGGACTGTCGGTGATCAGCGAGGCGGCGCTCGGGGAACCCAGCCAGTCGGTGCCGACGATCACGGCAGTGGTGCAGGCACCCAGTCCGGCGAGAACGGCGATGCTGGTGCGACCCCTGCCCATTGGCTGATTCCCTGGAGTTTGACTGTCCACCCAAGCTAGCCCCAGCTACAGGGCTGGGCGAGGGATCGAAGACGGTCACAGGCAAGTCAGGATGTGACTCGTCAGGGATCGACCCAGCGACCGTCCTCCTTGATCAGGGCGATCAGGGCCTCCACACCTTCGGCTTCCGGTACCCGGCGGATCTCCTCGCGGCCGCGGTACAGGGAGATGGTGCCAGGGGTCTTGCCCACGTAGCCGTAGTCGGCGTCGGCCATCTCGCCGGGTCCGTTGACGATGCAGCCCATCACGGCGATGTCGAGGCCGGTGAGGTGGGCGGTGGCGTTGCGCACCACGTGCAGCACCTCCTCCAGGTTGAACAGGGTGCGGCCGCAGCTGGGGCAGGCCACGTATTCGACCATCGTTTTGCGCAGGCCCAGGGCCTGCAGGATCGAGTAGCAGACCGGGATCTCCTTCTCGGGCGCCTCGGTGAGCGATACCCGGATCGTGTCACCCAGGCCCTCGGCCAGCAGGGTGGCGATGCCGGCGGTGCTCTTGATGCGGCCGTAGTCGCCGTCGCCGGCTTCGGTGACGCCCAGGTGCAGCGGGTAGTGGAAGCCGGCGGCGTCCATGCGGTCGGCCATCATCCGGTAGGCGGCCAGCATCACCGGCGCCCGCGACGCCTTCATCGACACCACGATGTTGTGGAAGTCGAGGCGATCGCAGATCTGGATGAACTCCATGGCGCTCTCCACCATCCCCAGCGGCGTATCGCCGTAGGTGAACAGCATCCGCTCGGCCAGGGAGCCGTGGTTCACGCCGATGCGCAGGCCCTTGTCCTGTTCCTTGAGCAGGCTCACCAGCGGTTCGAGCGTGGCCTGGATGCGCGCGCCGATCGCCGCCACTTCCTCGGGCGTGAACTCGCTGCGGTTGGGATCGGGCTTGTCGAACACATACAGGCCCGGGTTGATCCGCACCTTGTCGACGTGCTGGGCCACCTCCAGGGCGATCTTCATGCCGTTGTGGTGCACATCGGCCACAAGGGGCACGGGCTGGTAGCTGTCTTCGAGGCGCTGGCGGATCTCCCCCACCGCCTTGGCGTGGGCCAGGCTGGGCACCGTGAGCCGCACGATCTCGCAGCCGGCTTCATGCAGGCGGCGGATGCCGGCGGTGGCGCCCGCGATGTCGAGGGTGTCCTCGTTGATCATCGACTGCACCACCACCGGGTGCTCGCTGCCCACCCAGATATCGCCGACGCGCACGCTGCGGGTCTTGCGGCGGCGGATCAGGGTGTCGTAGCGGGGGTTGCTGGCCCAGTCGGCGGGGAGGCCCGGAAGGCTGGTGTCGGGGCGGGCGAGGGTGCCGGTCATCGCCAGGGGGCCGGGAAGTGGGCTCACCCTGCCACAGATCAGGGGTCGCCTGACGAATCCGGAGCGGGGTCTGGGGCGGCCCTGAGTTGGTCAAGGCGACCCCTGACGGCCTTGAGGTCCTGCCAGGTGTGCCACTTGGGGGTGTCCGGTTCCCGCGAGGGATTGCGCAGGAGATAGGAGGGGTGAAGGATCGGCAGACACCAGCGCCCCTGCCAGGAACGCCACTGGCCCCGCAGGCGGGTGATGCCGCCTTTGATTCCCAGCACCCCTTCCACCGCGGTGGCGCCGGCCAGCAGAACCACCTGCGGTTGCACCAGCTCCACCTGCTGCAGCAGCCAGGGCAGGCACGCGGCCATCTCCTGGGGGGTGGGTTTGCGGTTATCCGGTGGACGGCACTTCACCACATTGCAGATGTAGGCGTCGCGGTTGCTGTCGATGCCGACGCTGGCGAGCATTCGATCGAGCAGCTGGCCGGCCCGGCCCACGAAGGGGGAGCCGCTGGCGTCTTCCTGGGCGCCGGGCCCCTCGCCGATCACCATCAGGGCGGCACGGGGGTCCCCCCGGCTCACCACCACCTGCTGGCGGCCGTCCGCCAGGGAGCAGCGGCGGCACTCGGAGCAGGCTTGGGCCAGTTGCTGCAGCGCCGCGTCCTGCAGGGCTGCGTCGTGTTGTGACGCGCCGGAATCACCCTTCACCCTTCTCCTCTCCTGTGGCTGAGCGCCCACGCTGGCCGCAGCGGGGTGCAGCTGTCCAGGTGCCTGGCGCGACGGTGCCCGCTCGAACCTTTCCCTGGAAGGGCGTCAGGCAGGATGCAAGATCTCCCAGGCGCTTCTTTCGGAGCGCCACGGCCCCAGCGGCCGCTTCGCGCTGCGGCCGTCGGCCGCGCCCCCGCCGATGCATCGTCCGTTGAAGCTCTCGGCCCGGGCCGAAGCCCTGCAGCCTTCGCTCACCCTGGCAATCGCCGCCCGCGCCAAGCAGTTGCGCGCCGAGGGCCAGGACATCTGCAGCCTGAGCGCCGGCGAACCCGACTTCGACACGCCGCCCTTCATCCGCCAGGCGGCCATCGATGCCCTCGAGGCCGGCGCCACCCGCTATGGCCCGGCCGCCGGCGAGCCGGCCCTGCGCGAGGCGATCGCCATAAAGCTGAGTGAGGAAAACGGGG
Organism: Synechococcus sp. J7-Johnson; assembly: GCF_024345795.1. Taxonomy (GTDB): domain Bacteria; phylum Cyanobacteriota; class Cyanobacteriia; order PCC-6307; family Cyanobiaceae; genus Regnicoccus_A. Next base: position 17,392 of record NZ_JAGQBU010000005.1, on the reverse strand, counting down.
TTGCCACCAAGGCCGAGCAGGTGCTGGTCACCAATGGCGGCAAGCAGGCTCTGTTCAACCTCTTCCAGGTGCTGCTGGGCCCCGGCGATGAGGTGCTCCTGCCCGCCCCCTACTGGCTCAGCTATCCCGAGATGGTGCAGCTGGCCGGGGCCAAGGTGCGGCTGCTGCCCAGCGACGCCGAGCACGGCTTCCGCCTGGATCCCCAGGAGCTGGAGGCAGCGATCACTCCGGCTTCCCGCCTGCTGGTGCTCAACAGCCCGTCCAATCCCACCGGGATGGTGCTCAGCCGCCCGGAGCTGGAGGCCATCGCCGTGGTGTTGCGCCGCCATCCCCACGTGGCGGTGGTCTGCGATGAGATCTACGAGTTTCTGCTGGCCCCGGGCCATGAGCACCACAGCTTCGCGGCGGTGGCGCCCGACCTCAGCGATCGGGTGTTCATCGTCAATGGTTTCGCCAAGGGCTGGGCCATGACGGGCTGGCGGCTGGGTTTTCTGGCCGGCCCCAGCTCCGTGGTGAGTGCCGCGATCGCCCTGCAGAGCCAGAGCACGAGCAACGTCTGCTCCTTCGCCCAGTTCGGTGCCCTGGCGGCGGTGCAGGGGCCGCGCGACTGCGTTGTGGAAATGGCCCGGCAGTTCAGTGAACGGCGCTCCCTGCTCCATCAGGGTCTCGCCGCCCTGCCGGGGCTCACCCTGCAGCCACCGGAGGGGGCCTTCTACGCCTTCCCGGATGTGAGCGCTCACGGGCTCGATTCGATGACCTTCTGCAATCGTCTGATTAACGAGGTGGGCCTGGCCGTGGTGCCTGGGATCGCCTTCGGTGACGACCGCTGCGTACGCCTCTCCTGCGCCGCCTCCCCCGCCACCCTGCGCGACGGCCTGGACCGGCTCGGCCACTTCCTCACATCCCTGTAAATCCCTGTAAATCGAAGCAACCCCCATGGTCTCCCTGCCCCTCCTCCGCCCACGCCTTCCGCGCCCCGGTTTTCGGCTGGCTCTGCTGGCCGGCCTCGCCCTGGCCCTCACGCCAGCGGCTCTGCCGCCCCAGCTGCAGCAGGCCGCACCCCAGCTCGCCGGCGCCCAGGCCCAGCAGAAGCTGCTGAGGATCAGCGCCATTCCTGATCAGAAGCCCGAAACCCTCAACCGCCTCTACCCCCTGCTGGCGAACGAACTCAGCCGCAGCCTCGGTGTGCCAGTGAAGTACGTGCCGGTGACCGATTACACCGCCGCCGTGAGTGCTTTCCGCCGCGGTGATCTGGATCTGGTCTGGTTCGGAGCCCTCACCGGTGTGCAGGCCCGGCTGCAGAAGCCCGGCGCCAAGGTGATCGCCCAGCGCGACATCGACGCCTCCTTCCAGAGCTTCTTCATCGCCAACACCGCCAGTGGCATCAAACCCATCGCCAATCAGAAGGGGCTGAGCGTGCTCAAGGGCAAGCGCTTCACCTTCGGTTCGGAGAGCTCCACTTCCGGTCGGCTGATGCCCCAGTACTTCCTCGGCCAGGCCGGCGTGCGGCTGAGCGATTTCGCCGGCGGCGCCCCGGGCTTCAGCAGCAGCCACGACGCCACGATCGCCCTCGTGCAGAGCGGCGCCTACCAGGCGGGGGTGGTGAACGAGGAGGTGTGGCAGAGCAATCTCAGCTCCGGCAAGACCGACCCGAAGAAGGTGATCGTGATCTGGCGCACCCCCGGTTACGCCAACTACCACTGGCTCGCCCAGCCGAATCTCGACCAGCGCTTCGGCAAGGGTTTCACCACCAGGCTTCAGTCAACCTTCCTGAATCTGCGCGCCAGCAATCCCAAGCAGGCCCAGATCCTCGACCTCTTCGGTGCGAAGCGTTTCATTCCTGCGCCTGTTAGCCAGTACGACTCGATCGAGAAGGTGGGCCGCGAGATCGGCAAGATCCGCTGAGCCACGCCCTTGGCACCCCCTAGCCTGGGGTCTGGTCCGAGCGGTTGCATGCGCTTCAACGGCAGTCTGGAGGAGCTTCAGGCCCTCGTCGCTCAGCTGGGGGAACCCGGCCACTGGATGCATCAGGGGGCCTTTGAGATGTACGTTCTCGATGACGAGGACACCAACATCCGCCTGAACTGGTGGCCCCGCAGCGGCGAGCTCCGCCTGGTGGGTGATCCCGCCGAGCGCGTGGGTCTGGAAGCGGCCCTGAAGGCCCTGCTTGCCTGAGGCACTGCTTGTCTGAGGCCGATGATGACGGGTGCTGGTTGTTCCCTGTCCTCTCCTGAACCGGCCCGATTTCCCTGTCTTGAGCAGCTCCCCCGACCGTCTTTTGCTGGAGCTGCGCTCCATCCGTGTGCCGGGCCGCAACGCCCCACGGCTGGATGACGTGTCGTTGCAGCTGCGGCCGGGTGAGCGGGTGGCCCTGGTGGGCCCCAGCGGTGCGGGCAAAAGCACCCTGCTGGCCGTGGCCAACGGTCTGATCAGGCCTGAAGCCGGTGAGGTGTTCTGGAACGGCGCGGCCCCAGCGCGCTCCAGGCGCAGGCGCAGGCTTCAGCAGGCTTTGATCGGCACCCTCTGGCAGGACCTGCGCCTGATCGAAGAGCTGACGGTGCAGCAGAACCTGAACGCGGCGCGGCTGGCCCGCTGGGGCTGGCCGCGGGCCCTGCTCAACTTGATGCTGCCTGTCGAGACCGCCGCCAACGCAGAGGTTCTCGCCCAGGTGGACCTGGGCGCCGATCTGCTGGAGCAGCCTGTGACCGCCCTCTCCGGCGGCCAGCGCCAGCGGCTGGCTCTGGCCCGCCTGCTGCGGCAGGACCCGTTGCTGCTGCTGGCGGATGAACCGCTGGCCCATCTGGATCCGCGCCTGGCGCGTGACCTGCTGGATCTGTTGCTGAAGCAGGCCAGCGGCGGTCGGGCCCTGCTGCTCAGCCTGCACCGCCCCGACCTGCTCGCTGGCTTCGATCGGGTGGTGGCTCTGCGCCAGGGCCGGGTGGTGCTGGATGCCGCGCCCTCGGGGCTGACTGGCCAACAGCTGGCGGCCCTCTACCGTTCGGAAGCATGACGGTTACGTCTGCCTGGAGCTGGCGGTCGCTGCGCCTGGCCCCGCCGCTGCTGCCGCTGCTGCCGGCTCTGGCCTGGTTGCCGGTGCTGTTGGTGCTGCCTGGCCTCAGCCACGGCGGCGGCTGGGACCTGATTGGCGAGTTTGCCTGGGCGGCCTTAAACCCATCGCTGGATCCCCTGGTGCTGGGCTCGCTCCTCTCCGGCCTGGGGATCACCGTGGGGATCGCCCTGCTCGGCTGGGCCCTGAGCCTGGCGCTGGGGCTGCTGGGGGGAGTGCTGAGCTCCCGCACAGTGTGGCGCACGGTCATCGGCAGTGCCCTGCCGGCGGAGCTGATCAGGCGGCTGCTGGCGGTGCCGCGGGCGATGCATGAGCTGCTCTGGGGCCTGCTGCTGCTGCAACTGCTGGGTCTGCAGCCGGTGGTGGCCGTGTTTGCGATCACGATTCCCTACGCCGCCCTGGTGGCGCGGGTGGTGAGTGATCTGCTCGACGCTCTCCCCACCCAGGGACTGGATGCCCTGCGCCTGGCTGGAGCTCCGGCCGCCCCGGCCCTGCTCACCGCCCTGGGGCCGGCACTGCAGCCCGGGGTGATCAGCTATGGCGGTTACCGGCTGGAGTGCGCTCTGCGCAGCGCCACCCTGCTGGGGGTGTTCGGTCTCGGCGGGCTGGGCACCGATCTGCGCCTCACGCTCCAGTCGCTGCAGTTCAGTGAGCTCTGGAGCGGGCTGTGGATCCTGCTGCTGGTGATGCTGGCTCTGGAGGCCCTGCTGCGGGCGCTGCGCCAGCGCTGGGCGATGCCGGCCCGCTTCGGCCTGACGCGCCGCTCGGTCGGGCGCGGTGGCCGGGAGGTGGCCCTGGGCCTGGTGCTGTTGCTGCCGCTGCTGGTGCTGGTGGCCGCGGCGCTGGGGGTCAGCCCGCTGCAGCTGGGGCAACTCCAGCCCCTGCCACCCTTCACGGCCGACTGGCCAGCGGTTGTGGCCTTGCCCTGGCTCTCGCTGATCGGCTCCACCCTCGGGCTCACCCTGCTGGCGGCGGCGCTGGCGGTGGGCAGCGCGCCGCTGCTGCTGCTGTTGCTGGCTCCCTGGCGATGGGGCCGGCTGCTGATCCAGGCCGTCTGGGCCCTGGGGCGCCTCTGGCCGCCGCCGCTCACCGCCCTGCTGCTGTTGTTCGTGCTGCAGCCGGGGGTGCTCACTGCTGCCCTGGCCCTGGCGTTCCACAACCTGGGCGTCCTCGGCCGCTTGCTGCTGGAGGCGGAGGAGTCGGCCCCGATGCAGGCGGAGGAAGCCCTGGTCGCCGCCGGTGCTGGCCCCAGGCTTGCCCTGCTCTACGGCCGCTTCAGTGCCCTGGCCCGCTCCTACCTGGCCTATGGCGCCTACCGCTCCGATGTGATCCTGCGCGAGACGGTGGTGGTGGGCCTGGTGGGTGCCGCCGGACTGGGCAGCCTGCTGCTGGAGTCCCTCAGCTCTTTCGCGATCGATCAGCTGATCGCCCTGGTGGCGGTCTATGTGCTGCTCACCCTGATGGGGGAAGATCTCAGCGACCGCCTCCGCCGGCGCCTGCTGGCGGCCTGACGCCCGAGCCCATGGCCGTGACCGCGACGCCGCGCAAGCTGATCGTGCTGGGGGACAGCGGTGTCTATGGCTGGGGCGATCCCGATGGCGGCGGCTGGTGCGAGCGGCTGCGGCGCCACTGGATGGGGCTGCCTGATGGACCGGTTCTGTACAACCTGGGGGTGCGCGGTGATGGCCTGGAGCGACTGGCGGCGCGACTGCATGGGGAGGTGGGCTCCCGCGGTGAGCTGCGCCGTCAGGCTCCCCAGGGGATCGTGATCAGCGTGGGCCTGAACGACACGGCCCGGGTCGGGCGGCCCGACGGTCGCCACCAGCTGGCACCGGAGGCCTTCCTGTTCGGGTTGCAGCAGCTGCTGCGGGAGGCGGTGCGGCTGGCGCCGGTGCTGGTGATCGGGCTCACCCCCGTGGACGAAGCGGTGATGCCCTTCGCAGGCTGCCTCTGGTATCAGCTGGCAGTCGTGCACCAGTACGAGCGCCTGCTGGAGGAGGCATGCCTGGAGGCCGATGTGCCCTTCCTGCCCCTGCTGGAGCCCCTGCTGCAGGACCCCCACTGGAACCGGCTGCTCGGTGCCGACGGCCTGCATCTCAATGCCGACGGCCATGCCCGGGTGTACGAGCGGGTGCGCCAGTGGCCAGCCCTGCAGAGCTGGGCGGGGCTGGAGTTGGGTCTGGCCCGCACGCTGGCCCGCTGAGCCCGCCGGCCTGGTGTTGAACACCCGATAAGTCACCCATCTGGGGGAGGGGAGTTCCCCGGTTGGGGTGAAGCGCCAGCAGTGCCATGGGACAGAGGGTGGAAACACGGACCCACCGCTGTCCCCGCCATGCCCGATTCACGCCCCCAGCCCCACCAGGACCAGGACCTGCACAGCCTCAATGCCGAGTTGCTGCAGCGTTTCCGCAGCAGCGGCGACCACCGCCTGCGCAACCGGTTGGTGGAGCTGAATCTGCCCCTGGTGCGCCGGGTGGCCGTGCGCCAGAGCGCGAGCACCGCAGTGCCGCTCGACGACCTGGTGCAGCTGGGCTGCCTTGGGCTGATCCGGGCGATCGAGGCCTTTGATCCGTCCCGCCCCACCGCCCTGAGCAGCTTTGCGGTGCCATACATCCGCGGGGCGATGCAGCACCACCTGCGCGATCACGGCCATCCGCTGCGCTGCTCCCGCCAGCTGCGCGAGCTGCACCGCCGCGGCCAGGCCCTGCAGCAACAGCGCCAGCATCTTCAGCTGCCTGCCCTGGGGGAGGAGGCGCTGGCGGCTGCCCTGGGCTGCTCGCCCCAGCGCTGGCGCGAGGCACTGGAGCTGCACCAGGCCCTGCGGCTCTGCAGCCTCGATGCCCCCGCCGCTGAAGGGGACGAGCGGGGCTGCACGCTGCTGGATCGGCTGCCGGCCCGGGAGCGGCCGGAGTCGCGCCGGGCTGAGCATGAGGGAGAGGAGGAGTCGCTCTGTTGCGAAGGCGAGAACCAGCGCTGGGTGAAGCTTCGGCTGGATCGGCTCGATCCCTGCCAGCGCCAGCTGCTGCTGGAGCGGGTGCTCCATGGCGCTTCCTGGCGGCGGCTGGGGGTGGATCAGGGGCTGCCGGCCAGGGTCATCCAGCGGCGCTTCGATGCTCTGGTGCTGCTGTTGCGCGGAGAGATCATGGAGCTGGTTGAGACTCGCCATGCTCCGCCGGTCTGGCCGACGCTCAGAGCCCCAGCAGCGGTGCCAGGCCCATCGCCAGCAGGGCTGCGATCAAGGTCTGCAGGCCGTTCACGAGTTCATTGCTGAGCCAGACCAGGCGCCCCTGCAGGGTGGCGCCGATCAGGCTCTCGATCAGCGTGGCCACCAGCCCCACCGCGGTCACCAGCATGGCCGCGCTGGCGGAAGGCAGCAGGCCGAGGGCCAGCAGAACCGTGGCCATCACGCTGCTGCCGCCGAGGCTGGCGAGGGAGCCCTCCAGGCTGATGGCCCCTTCGCTGCCTGGGGGCACCGGCCGCAGGGTGGTGATCAGCACGGTGGTGCGGCCCCAGCGCTTGCCGATCTCGCTGCCGCAGGTGTCGGCCAGCTTGGCGGCGAAGCTGGCGGCAAAGCCCAGCATCAACAGGGGAACAGGCGCTCCCGGCAAAGTGGTCAGCAGGGCCAGCACGGCGCCGGTGGCCGCCGATCCCCAGACGTTCTCAGGGCCGCGCCGGCCGCCGCGGCCCTCGGCCAGCCCCTGCTCCCGCTTGCGCCGGATTCCCAGCCGGGTCACGGCCGAGCCCAGGGCCAGATAGAGCACCACAGCCAGCCAGCCACGCCAGCCCAGGGAGCCCCAGAGCAGGGTGCCGAGGATGCCTGCGTGCACCCAGCCGGCCCTGGTGAGCAGCGGCAGCCGCTGGGCCAGGGCGATCAGCACGGTGTTGATCGCGAAGGCCAGCAGCCACTGGGCCGCAGGCGACGGGGCGAGAGGCATGGCGGACAGACGAAGACCACCAGTTTCCCCGGCGCCGATGGCGCTGCTGCTGCCGGCGCCGCTGCAGGCCTCTGTTGCACTCCCCTAAGGGCAGGCGGTGGCGGAGCCGTCGCGGCGGATAATCAGCCCATACGACCTGGCTGGCCGGCGTCATGATCTTCAAGCCCAAGGGGTTCTTCCTCAACCTCGACAAGGACGCGCCCGCCAAGCCAGCGGTGGTGGCCCCCGTGGCGGCCACGCCAGCCAAGGACAAGGGTGCCAAGGGCAAGGCCGCCGTCAAGGCTGAACCAGCTGCGGCCGTGGCCGCCCCGGTGGGCGCTGCCGCTGTTGGAGCTCCAGCCGCCGCTGCCACCCCAGCTGCTGCCGCATCCACTTCAGCCGCCCCGGCGTTGACCACTGCCGAGGCGATCGCAGCTGAGCTGCGTCTTGAGCAGGAAAACCGTCCGGCCCCCAGCGTCATCACCTTCTCCCCCGAGCGCCTGAGCCCCTCCGGAGCGCTGCCCAGGGCCCGCCGCCGCGCCGGCGCCAACATGGGGATGTTCAAGCAGATGGCGAGCGGCATGCTCGGCCGCTGAGCTGTTGGCCCCTGGCCTCCCGCCACTGCACCAGCGAGGCCAGACCCGCCACGGCCGCTGTGGAGGTGCGCAGGATGTGGGGGCCGAGGCTCACGGCCTGCCAGCCGGCAGCCTGCGCGGCCGCTGTTTCGGTGGGGCTCCAGCCGCCCTCCGCTCCGATCGCCAGCGCCACTCCAGGGATTACCTCAGCTGAATCACCAGCTGCGCCTTGTGCCAGGGCAGCACCCACCAAGGGCAACTCCGCGTCCCGGGTGCTGGCCAGCAGCGATAGCGCTGCGCGCGGTTCGCTCAGGTAGGTGATCGCCTCCAGCGGCTCCAGCAGCTCGGGCAGCCAGAGGCGTTCGCACTGCTCGCAGGCCTCGCGCAGGATCGTCTGCCAGCGGTTCGCCTTCCAGCTGCCGCGGATGGCCCCATGCTCGGCAACAAGTGGCTGGAGGCGGTCCACCCCCAGCTCGCAGGCCATGCGGACCACCACATCGAAGTCGAGGCGGGGCACAGCCACCGCCAGCTCCAGCCAGGGGCTGGGGGCTTCCTGGCGCTGCAGGGGCTGGTCGAGCGGTTGCTCGAGCTGGGCCTCGGCATCAGCGAGCAGCACGGCGCTCCAGAGCTGCCCCCGGCCATCGGCCACGGCGAAGCGCTGGCCGGGGCCGTAGCGCAGCACGCGGCTGAGGTAGCGGCTCTCCTCGGCGACCAACGCCAGGCTGGGGCCAGCCTCCAGCCGCTCGGGTGTGATCAGCAGGCGGCGCAGCTCACGCACCACCGGCCTCAGTTGGCGCCGTGGGGGAAGAGGGCCTCGGGCACCTCCTCCACGGGCCAGTCGTCATTGACGCCGCCGATCACGATCTCCTCGATCTCGACCACGTCGTTGTTGAGCTGACGCAGGGCGTTGATGAGTACATCGAGGGCCACCCCATCGCTGGTGCCCAGGTCGACCCAGCAGCGGCACCAGTCGTCGCGGTATTCCGGTTCGCCCATGCTGTGCATCAGCGCGGGGAGGGTCGCTTCGGCGGCATCGATGTCGTAGTGCATGGCGCTGAGGTCGATCCCCTCCTCATGCACCTGCAGGCTTTCGGCGTTGAAGCCCCCCAGCTTGCCCAGGAAGAACCAGCTGTCGAACACGGTGTCGACGTAGCCCCGCTCCCCCTGACCGGGATTTTCGGGAAAGCGCACCCAGATCCAGCAGTTGAACGGATCCACCTCGCGGAAGCGTATTTCCATGCGCGTTGCTCCTTTCAGCATCGACCGTTGACCCCCATCAAACACGGTGGCGGCTGCTGCAAGCTGGTGCGGTCCGTGGTCCCCCATGCTGGAGCTCCGATCGGTCCGCTACCACCCGGCCACCACGCCTGAGCCGGTGCTGCGGGATGTGAATCTGACGCTGCCCGTGGGTGAGCCGGTGCTGGTGGCGGGCCGCAGCGGCAGTGGCAAGAGCACCCTGCTGGAGCTGATCAGCGGGCTGGCGGAACCCAGTGGCGGCACGATCCTCTGGCAGGGCCAGCCGGTGACAGCCCGTCAGCGCCGCTGGCTGAGCGGCCTGGTGTTCCAGTTCCCCGAACGCCATTTCCTCGGCTTGAGCGTGGGCCAGGAGCTGAAGCTGGGGCAGCGCCGGCTGGGCAGCGAGCGGCTGGAGGCGGTGCTGGGCCAGGTGGGCCTGCAGGGGGTGTCGTTGCAGCAGGCGCCGGAGCGGCTCAGCGGCGGCCAGCAGCGACGTCTGGCCCTGGCGGTGCAGCTGCTGCGCGACCCGAAGCTGCTGCTGCTGGATGAGCCCACCGCCGGGCTGGACTGGTCGGTGCGCCACGAGGTGCTGCAGCTGATCGCCCAGCTAGGCCGCCAGCGGGCCCTGCTGGTGGTCACCCATGAGCCGGAGGTGTTCCAGGGGGTGGTGAGGCAGGCCTGGCGGCTGAGCGACGGGGGCCTTCAGGCCCTGCCTGCACTTCGTACGATGCCCTGAGTTGGCGGAGGGCGCAGCGATGCCCGATCAGTTGGTGCGGGCCACGGCGGCCGATGGGGGAATCCGCCTGGTGGCGGCGCTCACCACGGTCACCAGCCGCTATGCCCGGCGGCGCCATGGCCTCTCGTACCTCACCACAGCCCTGCTCGGGCGGGCGATGACGGCCGGCCTGCTGCTGGCCAGCTCGATGAAGGTGGCCCACGGGCGGGTGAACCTGCGCATCCAGTCGGATGGACCCCTGCGCGGGCTGATGGTGGATGCGGGCCGTGACGGCAGCGTGCGCGGCTACGTGGGCAATCCGGGCCTGGAACTCGACCTGATCGAGGAAGACGACGGCCAGCATCAGTTCGACTTCCGCCAGGCCACCGGCACCGGCTACCTGCACGTGGTGCGCGACCAGGGCAAGGGGGAGCCGTTCAGTAGCACGGTGGAACTGGTGAGCGGCGGCATCGGCGAGGACGTGGCCTCCTACCTGCTCCACTCCGAGCAGACCCCCTCGGCGGTGTTCGTGGGCGAGCAGATCGACAGCAGCGGGGTCCGTTGCGCCGGCGGCGTGCTGGTGCAGGTCCTGCCCAAGGCGGCACGGGAGCCTGCGCTGGTGGCGCTGCTGGAGGATCGTTGCCGGGAGATCAGCGGCTTCAGCGCCCGCCTGGCCGCCTGCAAGGACGACCTCAAGCTGTTGTTGGAAGACATCTTCCCCGACCTCGATCCCCAGCTGCTGGAGGACGCCGAGGCCCGTCAGGATGTGACGTTCCATTGCCCCTGCACCCGCCGCCGCAGCGTCAATGCGCTGCGAATGCTGGGTGAGCAGGAGCTCGCCTCGATCCTGCGCGAGGACGGCCGCGCTGAACTCACCTGCCACTTCTGCAACGAGGTGTACGGCGTGGAGGAAGGGGAGCTGCGGGAGCTGATCGCCGAGTTCTCGCTGGCTTAGGCGATCAGCAGGGCGCCGAGCAGCAGCAGGATGAGGGCCGGCAGGCTCTGCACCTGCTGCAAGGCCAGGGGCAGCCCGAGCGGCAGGGCTGGATCGAGCCCCAGCGTGAGCAGACCGCCCAGGAGCAGGCCAACGCTCAGCAGGGCGAAACTCCAGCCAACGGCGGCCAGGAAGCGACCGTTGCGGCGCCTGAGGTTGACCACCGTGACGCCGGTGGCCAGGGCCAGCAGCACTTCGGCTGAACCCGGCGGTGTGACCAGCAGCAGCAGCAGGAGCAAGCCATCGGCCACCAGGGGAAACCAGCGCTCACGGCCCTCGGCCAGGGAGAAGCTGGGCAGGGAGAAGCTGGGTGCCTGCAGCTTGTTGCCGCCGCTGAACTGGGGCAGGGAGGGCAACTGGGGCAGGGAAGGCCGGGAGGGGACTCTGGCCGGCGCCGGTTTGATCTCCTCTCGCTTGGAGGCGCTGACCGCAGCGCTGCTCACCTTGCCCTGCTGCCGCTCCCGCAGCCGCTCCATCAGCACCGCGTCGTAGGCGGCTTCCACCTTGGCGCGGGCCTGGGGGTCGTCAGCGACCGCATCGAGCTGATGCTGGCGAGCCGCCTGCACCTCATCGAAGCTGGCGTCGGGGGTGACACCGAGCCTTTCGTAGGGACTGCCGTTGGGGGCAGGTTCAGAACCGATGGTCATGGCCTCCGGTGCGTGGGGCTGGGTCGTGGCCCGAGCGTATCGAGGCGCGGGGCGAGGCGCTGTGCATCAGGGGCTTAATGAGACCTGACGGCCCGGGGCGGCGGCTCAGAACAGGGGTTCGCTGCAGTGGTAGCCCGCGTCCTGCTGCAGCTCGAGGCGCCGGGCCTCGGCTTCCTCGATCGCCAGCCAGTGACGGCTCTTGAGCAGGGGCATCTGGGGGGGCAGGTGGCTGCCTTCGCGGATCTCCACGGCTTCATGGCTGGGCAGGAAGCGGACGTAATCAGACCCTCCATCCCGGCGGGGGCGAACCAGCCAGATCGGCTGAGGCATGGCCGTCACCTTGACCTTTCGTTGCAATTGATTCTGGCGAGGCCAGCGGCGGGCTGTGGCTCAGATCGCGATCGGCTCCACGCCGCTCACCACCGGCGCCACGGCGCTGAGTTCGAGCTCGGGGTGATCCTCCTTGAGCTGGTTGAGGTTCCACTCGTTCTTGAACAGCAGCACCGGCCGGTCCCAGGCATCGCGCACGGTCTTGCAGTTGAAGATGCGGCCCACCTTCTCCAGCGCCGGCCAGCCGCCCGCCACCCAGCGAGCCACGCTGAAGCCAAGCGGTTCCAGGCGTGTCTCCACCCCGTATTCGTTCTCCAGCCGGTACTGCACCACCTCCATCTGCAGCTGACCGACGGCCGCCAGGATCGGATCGCGCTTGCTGGCGTCGGTGTCGTAGAGGATCTGCACCGCCCCCTCCTCGCGCAGCTCATTCACCCCCTTGCGGAAGCTCTTGAAGGCCGAAGGGTTGGGGTTGCGCAACCAGGCGAAGATTTCGGGGCTGAAGCAGGGAATGCCCTCGTATTCCACCTTCTGGCCCACGTAGAGGGTGTCGCCGATGGCGAACATGCCGGGGTTGTTGAGGCCGATCACATCACCGGGGTAGGCGGTTTCGACCACCTCGCGGTCCTGGCCGAACAGCTTCTGGGGGCGGGATAGGCGGATGGTGCGGCCGCTACGGGCATGGCGCACGCTCATGTCCTTGTCGAAGCGGCCCGAGCAGACCCGCACGAAGGCGATGCGGTCGCGGTGGCGGGGATCCATGTTGGCCTGCAGCTTGAACACGAAGCCGCTGAACTCGGGCCGCAGCGGATCGACGGGGCCGTCGTGGCTGGTGCGGGCCACCGGCCGCTGGGCCAGCTCCAGGAAGGCATCGAGGAAGGGATGCACACCGAAGTTGGTCATCGCCGAACCGAAGAACACTGGGCTGAGCTCACCGGCATGCACCAGCTCCAGGTCGAGGTCGGCACCGGCGCCATCGAGCAGCTCCAGTTCCTCGATGGCCTGAGCCAGGAGTTCCGGCTCCACCAGGCCTGTCAGTTCGGGGCTGCCGGCGGCCAGGCGTCGCTCGGCGGCCTGGCGACCCCGCTCGGCCCGGGTGAACAGGATCACGTCGCGGCTGTGGCGATCGATCACACCGCGGAAGCGGTCGCCGCTGCCGATCGGCCAGTTCACCGGCCAGCAGGTGAGGCCCAGCTCGCTCTCGATCTCATCGATCAGCTCCAGCGGCTCGCGCCCGGGCCGATCCATCTTGTTGATGAAGGTGAAGATCGGAATCCGCCGCATGCGGCAGACCTCGAACAGCTTGCGGGTCTGGGGCTCGAGGCCCTTGGCGGCGTCTTCCAGCATCACCGCGTTATCGGCGGCGGCCAGGGTGCGGTATGTGTCCTCGGAGAAGTCCTGGTGGCCGGGGGTATCGAGCAGGTTGATCGTGCTGCCGTCGTAGTCGAACTGGAGCACGGTGGAGGTGATCGAGATGCCGCGCTGCTTCTCCAGTTCCATCCAGTCGGAGGTCACCTTGCGCTGTTCGCCCTTGGCCTTGACGGCCCCCGCCTGCTGAATGGCACCGCCGTAGAGCAGCAGCTTCTCGGTGAGGGTGGTCTTGCCCGCGTCGGGGTGGGAAATGATCGCGAAATTGCGTCGCCGGGCCACGGCCTCAGCCAGGGCCTGCTGCTCGGGGTCCACGGCCCCGCTCTGTGGTGCCCTGGTGCTGCTGCTGCTGGTCATGGGCTCAGCCTGACAGGCCACGCCAGGGCACTGCCACTGGTGGCCGCCAGCGCTTGCACCCCCTACTGGTGGCGTTATGGTTCACCAACCTGACCACCCCCCTCCGCCGTGACCCTCACCCCAGCGCGCCCCGATCTGGTTGATTCCGCCGCAGCGGTGGGCCAGGAGGCCAGTGCCGGCAGGTTGCAGGGCGGCCAGATTGGTGCCAATGGCTTGCTGGAGCCTGATTTCCCGCCCACGGCCCCGGCGGCGAACCCCGTTTTTTACCGCACCTACTCCCGCCGGACGCCAGGCGGCCGCGAGAGCTGGCATCAGGTGGCCGAGCGCAACCTGGAGGGTCTGCGCCAGCTGGGCCATCTCAATAGCGAGGAAGTGGAGCTGATCCGGCGCATGCAGAAGCATCAGCAGGCGCTGCCGTCGGGGCGCTGGCTGTGGATCGGTGGCACCCCCTGGATCGAGCAGCGCCATAACTTCTCCGGCGCCTACAACTGCACCTCCACCAACCTGATCGACTGGGAAGCCTTCGGTCTGATGATGGACCTGGCAATGATGGGCTGCGGCACCGGCGCCATCATCGAGCCGCACCTGATCGAGCGGCTGCCGCTGGTGCGCAACCGGCTGGTGATCGAGAGCGTCAGCCCGATCGGCCTCACCCCCGCCGGCCAACGCCAGGAGGCCACCAGCCACAGCATCGATGGCAACCGGGTGTCGATCAAGGTGGGCGACACCCGCCGCGGCTGGGTCGACAGCTATCAGCTGCTGCTGGAACTCAGCAGTGATGAACGCTTCGACGCCGAGGCCCCGATCACGGTGAGTGTGGACCTCTCCGATGTGCGGCCGGTGGGCGAAACGCTGAAGGGCTTCGGCGGCATGGCCAACCCGGTGAAGCTGGGCGACCTCTACGGCCGCGTGGCCCAGATCCTCAACAAGGCGATCGGCCGCCGGCTCACCTCGGTGGAGTGCTGCCTGCTGATTGATGAGGCGGCGGTCACGATCGTGGCCGGCAATATCCGCCGCAGCGCCGGCATGCGTCAGTTCTCCGCGGAGGATTCCTCCGCTGCAGGCGCCAAGGAAAACCTCTGGCAACAGGACGCTGAGGGCAACTGGAGCATCGACCCCGAGCGCGATGCGCTGCGGATGGCCAACCACACCCGGGTTTTCCACAACCGCCCCTCTAAAGAAGTGGTGCTGGAGGCAGTGGTGAAGCAATTTCAGAGCGGCGAAGGAGCGATCCAGTTCGCGCCGGAGGCGATCGCACGCTCGAATGCCGATCTGCTGACCACCCCGGAGCTGCGCAGCGAGTTCATCGACATCTATGTGGACCAGGGCCGCGAGGAAGCCGGCCGCTGGTTGCAGCTGCATCATCCAGAGATCAGTGACGCCGAGCTGGAGCACCGTCTGGGGCGCTATGGGCTGAATCCATGCGTCACCGCCGACACCTGGGTGCTCACCGACGAGGGGCCGCGTCAGGTGAACGAGCTGATCGGCCGTCAGCACAGCACCTATGTGAACGGCGAGCTGTTCAGCACCACCCCGGCCGGTTTCTTCGCTTCGGGCGTGAAGCCGGTGCTGAAGCTGCGCACCAAGGAGGGCCAGGAACTGCGGCTCACGGGCAACCACAAGGTGCTGAAGGTGAGCGCGCAGACCCAGAAGGCGCAGTACACCGAGTGGGTGGAGGCGCAGACGCTGCAGCCCGGCGACCGGGTGAAGCTGCACGATCACCGCGACGCCCAGCCCTGGGATGGGGCGGGTAGTGAAGAGGAGGGCTGGCTGCTGGGCAACCTGGTGGGTGACGGCAGCCTGGTCGCCACCCAATGGAGCGACACAGCGGTGTTGCGCTACTGGGGCGAGGGCCGCGAGGCGATGGCCGAGCGGGCCGTTGGCCTGCTGGAGCGGGCGGTGGGCTACCGCCGTCGCACCGCTGAGGTGTGCCTTCATGAGCAGCTGCAGCACCGGGTGGTGAGCTCCAGCGGCCTGGCCAAGCTGGCAGCTACCTATGGCATCCAGCCGGGAAGCAAGCAGGTGGGTAAGGTGATCGAGCGCACCAGCCACGGCTTCCACCGCGGCTTCCTGCAGGGTCTGTTCGATGCCGACGGCAGTGTGCAGGGGCGGCAGCTCAAGGGCGTGAGCGTGCGCCTGGCTCAGAGCGATCTGGGCACACTCAAGGCAGCGCAGCGGATGCTGGGGCGGCTGGGAATCATCAGCACGATCTATCAGAACCGCAGGCCGGAGGGTGAGCGGTCGCTGCCCGACAGCAACCGCGAACTGGCCAGTTACTGGTGCCAGGCCCAGCACGAGCTGGTGATCGCCAACGACAACCTGCAGGTGTTCGCCGAGAGAGTGGGTTTCAGCGACCGGCAGAAGCAGGAGCGTCTGGATGAGGCGCTGGCGAACTACTGCCGCACCCCGAACCGCGAACGCTTCACCGTCACGGTGGAAGCCGTGGAGGCCGACGGCGTGGAGGCGGTGTACGACTGCACGGTGCCGGGCCCTGCACGGTTCGACGCCAACGGCCTGGTGGCGCACAACTGCGGCGAGATCCTCGGCGCTGATTTCCACTGCAACCTGGCGGAAGTTCATCTGAACCGGATCGATCCGGCTGACCACCAGGCCCAAGCCGATGCCTTCACCGCTGGCGGCCTGGCGGTGGCCTGCCTGCTCAACCACGACTTCGAAGTGGAGCGCTACCGCCAGAGCCGCGCCTGGGATCCGATTGTGGGGGTGAGCTTCACCGGTCTGTTCGACTTCTTCGTGCATGCCTTCGGCACCCCCTGGTTGAACTGGTGGGAGCAGGGGCGCCCCGAAACCGAGGAGGGCCTGGCGTTCAAGGCCCAGGAGGCGGAGTACCTGAGCCGCTGGAAGCAGATCGTGAATGAAGCGGTGTGGGACTACTGCGACCGCCACGGCCTGCGGCGCCCCAACCGCTGCACCACCGTGCAACCGGCCGGCACCAAGAGCCTGCTCACGGGCGCGTCCCCCGGCTGGCATCCGCCCAAGGCGCAGCGCTTCATCCGCCGCATCACCTTCCGCAAGAACGATCCGGTGGCCCTGGCCTGCATGGACTACGGCTACACGATCGTGCCCAGCCAATCCGACAAGGACGAGCAGGGGCGCCTGCTGGATGATCCCTTTGATCCCCGCTGCGGTGAATGGCTGGTTGAGATTCCAACTGAGGTGAGCTGGGCGAACATCCCGGGCGCTGATGCGGTGGAGATCAACAACTTCTCGGCGCTGGCCCAGTTCGACTTCTACATGCAGGTGCAGAAGCACTACACGGCCCATAACACCTCCGCCACGGTGGAGTTCCGCGAGAACGAGATCGAGCCGCTGGCCGAGGCGATCCACCAGGCGATCGATGGAGGAGAGGGTTACATCTCGGCGGCGCTGCTGGCCCGCTTTGATGCCAATGCCACCTTCCCGCGGCTGCCGTTCGAGCCGATCGACCAGGCCACCTACACCCGCCTGCAGCAGGAGGTGGCCGCCCGCTGCCGCACTGCTGATTTCTTTGAAGCGCTGCAGCGTTACGACCAGGGCGAACTGGTGGAAGCTGGTCCTGCCGGTTGCGATTCCGACAAGTGCCTGATGCCCCTGGCCAAACCCGCCTCATGAGCTCCCGATCCTGGCCTGCGGGCCTGGTGATCAGCCTGCTGTGCCTGAGCCTGCCCGCCCGGGCCAGCAGCGATCTCAACCCCGATATCGAGAAGATGTGCCAGGGCCTGGCGGCGATCAACACCGAGCTGGGCGCCACGGCAGCTCCGGGCTCACCGATGGGCAAGCGCATGCAGAACGAGTTGTCGCTCAGCCAGGCTCAATACGGCGCCCTGTGGTCGCTGATGAAGCTCACGCCCACCAGTACCTGCTCCTCGTTGTATTGAGTGAGCCGGAACTCCTCAGCCATGGGTCGCGGACGCCTTGAAGCCTTCAGTGACGGAGTGCTCGCCATCATCATCACGATCATGGTGCTGGAGCTCAAGAGCCCGGACGGGGAAGGTGTCTGGGCATTACTGTCCCTGGCACAGATCTTCTTCAGCTATGCGCTGGTGGCCCTGATCTTGCTCATCTCTAACGAACAAGGATAGATCGTGCGCAGCCACGATCTTATCCGGTGGTTGGACTAGCCCTTTTCGCTATTGACCAGTGGCTTACGGTAGATACGTCGGCCCGAATCTCAGCTTTCCTTCTGAATTCC
>NZ_JAGQBU010000049.1 GCF_024345795.1 Synechococcus sp. J7-Johnson | reverse complement strand
CACCTGGGGCTGCCAACAGATGAAAGCGCTGGACTCAGAGCACCGACGGTGGAATTGCAGCAGGTCCAAGACGCGGGAGGGCTGTCACGGCAGAGGCGCGCTGATTATTCGTGCAACAGCCTCCTAGGCTGATGCCGACCCAGCCAAGCATTCGGCTGATGTCATGCGCCACGGCCATCAGACCAGCACGGACTGAGCCAAAGCCGTTGCAGCGCAAAAGGTTCAGGGCCAAGGTCCTCAGCAGAGCCAACACCTGCACCCCGTTGCGCTGGCTATAGCGGTGGGCGTCCTCACCGAGCTGGGTGTCGCGGGGCCAGTGCCACTGGTTTTCGATTGCCCAGCGCTGCCGCACCAGCCGCAGCATTGCTTTTGGGCTGGTGTGCAGGGTGGTGTCGCACCGAGAGGTGCGCCTGGTGATCCATACAAGTGGACGTGGTGAAACGGCTTGCCGTCACGCCGGCCGGTGCTCACCAGCTCGATGATCCAGCTGGCACCCGCCCAGCGCTCACGGATGGTGTCTGTGGCATTGCGGGCTCTGAGCTGCCAGCGCACCTGGCGGCCATGGCTGGCCTCGACATCGCTGATTTCAACAGGGAAATGCCGGTGGCCGCGGAACTGGGAGACGATCTGTTGGTAAAGCCGGCGCTGGTTGTTTTTGACCGTCAGGAGCAAGTCGGCGCCCTGCTCGGCGGCGAGTTGAAAAACGCTGGCGAGGTGTGGAGCGCATCCGCCTGAATCAACACACCCTCAAGTTCCAGCGTGCTCAGCAGGGCTTTCAGAGCCGCTCGCTCGTGGGATTCACCGGTATCGAAGGAGGTCTGGGCGATCGCCACGCCCAGCTCACGTGCGTAGAGCGTGACCTGGGTGACAAACCGAGTCGCCCCATCAGCGCCATCAGGCTGAGCAGCTGAGCCTCGCAGGGTCTTGCCGTCACAGATCAGCTGGTCGAAATCCTTGTCCTGATCTGCGATCTGAGCGAGCATCCAGTCCCTGAGCAACCCAAAGAGCTCCTCCAGCTCCACGCGCTCGAACAGGTAGAGGAAGGTGGAGTCGCAGGGTGCCTTGGGCAACTCCAGATCCAAAGCCGCGCCGAACGCCTGGTGATGCCGCTTGGCAAAACTCTCCAGATCCCTGGCGCTGCGGCAGCCGCTGTAGGCGTCAGCCTTCTGCAAAGCAGTAGATGCCCAGGATCGCCATCAACAGCAGCAACCACTGGGGGTAACGGACCCCTCGGCGCTTACGGCCCTCCGGCAGGGCCTGCAGGAAGGCTGATCAGATCGGGGCTGGCAGCAAGCTGGGCCAAAGGAAAAGAGCAGTCCCGATAAAACCAGGCCCAGCTTGGCCGCACAACGACCCTTGTGCCTGACTTTCAGTCGGCCCTGGGCAGGCGGCCGGTGGCGATGTAGGCATCAATGGCCTGATCGACGCATGCGTTGGCGTTGTCCTCGCTCCAGTAGCCCGCATCCATCGTCATCACCGTAGGAGGTCTGGGCGTAGCCGCCAGGCTTCTGCGAAGCAGTATGCGACGTCCAGATCGCGGGCGTAGAGCGTCACCTGGGTGACAAAGCGGGTGTCACCGTCAGATCCCTCGGGCTGGCTGGCGGAACCACGCAGAGTCTTTCCATCACAAATAAGTTGATCAAGTTCCCTGTCCTGCTCTGCGATTTGGGCCAGCATCCACTGGCGCAGCATCGCGAACATGCTCTGCAGATCCACCCGCTCCAACAAGTAGAGAAAGGTGGAGTCGGTGGGTGTCCCGCGAAGCTCAAGACCGAGAGCCGTATTGAAGGCCTCGCGGTGCCGGCGGGCAAATCGCTCCAGATCCCTGGCGCTGCGGCAGCCACTGAGGATGCCAAGGATCGCCATCAGCAACAGCAGCCACTGGGGATAGCGCACGCCCCGGCGCTTGCGACCCTCAGGAAGCGACTGCAGAAAGCCGATCAGATCAGAAGGCGACGCGGGCTTGGACAAGAGAGAGGAGCAATCCAACCGAGGACAGCAGCCCCTGCAATGCACCGCAATCGCCCTTGTGACTGACTTTCAGTCGGCCCTGGGGGGTTCCTGGGACGTTGCTCTGAGTGATCGATCGGCAACAGAGGCAAGCTGGCCGGGATCGGGAGAGACGGGCATGGGGAAAGGTCCATTCCAGTGGGCCGAATCCTATGCTGGCAGGACCATCCTGGACTGCCGAGACAGACTTTAAATTGGCCTCGGCGTTGTAGATGGTTGACGCGGAGCAGACGGGGACGTGACACTTTCCTTACTGGGAGAATGGCGTAGCTAGGTACCCTCAGCCTGAGCTATGAGTAATAATATTTGGTAAAATCATGGAAGAAATTCACGCTGTATTAATTTCCGGCCAATTAAGAACAATTGATGATAATTTATTTCAGTTTCTTGATTCCTGCAAGGCGAATTCAAAAATATTTGTGATCACTGATCGTGACTTTGAAAAACAAGCTCAAATCATCTCGGAAAGATACGATGCCGATATATCGTTTATAGAAGAACTATCAACACGTATTGACATTGGAATACCTCGATCACAATTAAATATATTTCATCCCGAGTTCATCAAACTTGATTATGCATTGAGGTATCTATTGTTATGGGAACAGAGCAATAATCATTGCTTTCAATATATCCACCGATTTCGCACTGATGTTAGATATCCCATTAGTTTTGACGAGTACGTCAAGCCACTTGTCCAAGCAGATTTTCCGGAAAATATGCTATTACTTTATTGGACAATTAATTATGGCGGGCCAAGGGAAGTGATGCTAAAGTTGCTTGGATTTCTTGATTATTACTACAAGTATAAGACCGATAAAGAATTCTTCAAGGAAGTCATCACACAAGTTGATGTAGAGGCGCTTACAAGATCTGAGTATGATCCTGTTGATCATTTTGGTAAATGCTTTCCAGTTGGCTTTCTTAGCTCTGAAGACAAGATTGCCGATTTCGATCTAATTATCAAAAACGAGTATTCGTCTTACATTGAAGCTACAGTTTCTTTTATAAAGAGAATCCGATCAGAGTCCCTTTCTAACAAGTTATATGATCATTATATTTCCTGGGATACTAAGCTCATTAGAGTTTATGGTGAACAAAAGGATTGGTTTCCACATTGGCCTGAGCATATCTTTTTTCGTTATCTCAATTCTTTATGTATCGCAACGAAGCCATACCTATTAAATAATCAATCGAATGAAACCCCTCTGAAGTTCTCAAGACATGCGACAACATCATTTACCGAAAACATCTTTAACCTCCTTCAAGAAAATAACTACAGTTTCCTAGAATCTGATTATCCATGGGAAGAGGAAATAGCTTCATTTATAGCAGCAGGAGGTATTCCAACACAGGCGCTTCAAAAACTAACACTTATGAATTTATCTTTGCTTTCTGATTCTTCCTGCATCACACTGTATAAAGTTATTGACTTGCTTAATCATCCCGTTTGGCTCAAGACTTACCGGAAGTCATTTCTTGCACAAATTGCAAATAGAGGCATTAATCCGCCAAGCACCTTGGTGTAATTATTTGGTGAATAGGAGTTGACGATCAAGTCGGAATCACTGCAATGCATTTGATTCCAGTGAGAATCTTGCGTTCGAGTATCTTGCAATCAGCCATGTATTCTGCGACGATTAGGCAGCCGGGGGCGATAAAAGTTTCCGCAGCACTCAAGCCGGTCCAACCTTTGCTGTCGCAAATCCGAGGAGGTGTGGATCAACAAGCCGGCACAAGGTCAGAAGACAACTGGTCCACTGCTATAATTAATCTAAGCCGCCAGAAAGGAAGCCTAGGAGTGTCACCCATCTGAAAGTCACCGCAGGAAGCGCCGCAGTTGATGGCTGGCCGGGATGCACTCATCAATCAAGACATAGAAGAATAGAGGGTCGCTGCGCTCTTGATGAACGGGGATCATAACTGTATCAGTTGACCCATTTTCGCAAAGCACTCCAGCTTAATCCGCGAACTCGAAGTAAGCTCTGGATACATGCGGGTTTGGCCAGATTGATCCAGAGTTATTGACATGAGAGTTTCAGCCAAACGACCGGAAGAAATCCTCAAACGATTACTGATAGCGATGCTAGCGCCAATACATGTGTAAAGTTTGAAGCTGCTTTTCGGCGCAATTCAGCCTTCTCGAGAAGTCCTATCGCAACACACTATTCAGGTCCTTAGTCCTTAGCGTCGGATGCGGACTGACTTCTTAAGCAGGCCCGAATTGCTTTCCCCTCAAGATGCAGTCATCTGTCCAAAAGTATTTCCACTGACCAAAGCGACCAGCCAAGTTAATACCTTGAGGTCTTTTTGACTTAGCTTTGCCCCAATCCGTCATTGGATCTAAGTCATCTTCTTCACGTTCTAATCCAAAGCCAGAAAGCCAATCAAGAATTGCGTTTTGATTGTCACGTCGATGATGGTCGAAAATAATATTAGCATAGGGAACATATTGAGTGCTTACGACCTCAATCTCTGTAGCAAGGCCCAGTTGCAACACTTCAGAGACAACTTGCTTGGCAATCTCGTCATAACCTTGAGAGAATGGCCGGTAGCGAGATGCATAAACCTCTACCTGAATGCCAATTGAGCCTGAGGGAGTATTTCTTGGAGATAGGAGCTGAGTTTGACTAATCCTAGTTGAGTACATATTTTGATCATACACATAGAGCCAGTGATAAGGCAGTCGAGTTGGTCCGCTAGCTCTTATGTTAACCAGAAGAAGCGAAGAACAATTGAGCGCTTGGGCGGAGTTCACAATATTCGAAGGAGCATGACGGATCATTTTTACAAACTTATCAAGTGGCATTGTGTTGATCAGCGCTTCATATGAATGATCAGTTCCATCCGAAAAAGATATCCTATGACTGGCGAGATCTATGCTTACAACCTCCTTGCCGAGGATTAGATTAGCACCATTCTTTATTCCGCAAGCGAAAGACATATAGCCGCCGCTCTCTGGATATCTTACTGAAGTGATGTAGTGTGTATTCTTGCTCGTTACGCCTATATAACCTTCTTCTACTGTTGCAACGTCAGGGTAGTATACTCTCTCCCCAACCCAATCAACGGTCATGTCATCAGGATGACACGTCCAATACTTTTGTGTATAAGCCGTAGGAAAGGTCTTTGCAAAAGTAGGGCCAAATGCACGCTCTAGCCATTCGCCATAATGCAACGGAGGCCCATCACTTTCTTGCATATCAGTCTGAACTCGAGAAGCAAGAAAGTCATCAAAACACTGGCGAGCCAAGGGTTCTGGAACTGAGCCTAAGTTAGACTGAGCGGGATGAGGGATCCAATGACCATGATACGAGTTTGCAACATTTGTTGGATATTCCAAGACTGAGCCACTGGCGCTCCACGTAAGCAGATCGCGTACCTCGGAGTGCTTCGTAAACGAAACATGGGGACCTTCATCCCAGAAGCATTCGTCACGAACATGAGTTGCGATATGGCCGCCTTCGTATTGATTACGCTCGAAGATAAGGCAGTTTTCATGCCCAATGAAATAACTGCAACTCAAACCAGCCAAACCGGCTCCAAGAATTGTGACTGTCATCGGCAAATTCCAATTTGATTTCGAAGAAAAGTAATTGGCTTCATTGAATCAGTTCATCATTGACTATGCCGAAGAGGCATGGCTCCTGGCAACAGCTTGCCAACAGCGCCTGATTTCTTCCACTCTTTTTGCGCAAAACTAAGTAGTGATTGAGGCCTGCCTGAGCGAATATTTTTTACCACCGGATCTCCGCTGCCAGACAATGGTTGCGTACAAGCAGCAAGTAGCGACTCAGCCACCTTCTCAACAGGAACGAAATCACACAATTGATCTCCAGTGGTCATCGGGAAATCAACTCCTTGACGAGCAGCGGCTTGAAGCGAGGGCCAGAAATTCTTCTCATATTGACCTTCACCATAAACATTAAAAATACGAGCATAATAGAGTTCCATTCCCTGCGAGCGTGCGTAGGCCGACAACAGATGAAAACTCGCTGCCTTGCTGGCACCGTAAAGAGTCAGCGGCTCTAATGGGGCGTCTGAATGAATATCGTCCATGCGAGTGGCGGACGCACCGTACTCATGGCAAGTGCCAGAAACTACAAAACGCTTGACCCCAGCCTGTCTCGCTATGTCGATCAGATGAGCTGCACCCATCACATTCACTTGCACCAACTCATGCCATGGCACCTGCTGGGGGCTCACACCAGCTGATGCCAGATGGACTACCGCTGAACAACCATATAGATCTTTTGGCTCCAGGGCAAGAAGGTCTCTTTCAAGCCAATGGGGTTCGCTTGGTAAAGGAAGAATAGACCGTGAGCTGACGGTGCGTCGCAATGCCACCACTTCATACCCAGCCGCCAAGGCATCACGCAATACGTAGAAGCCGATGAAGCCGGTGCCCCCCGTGAGAAAAATTTTCATCACTCAGACTGAAGCAAAACTTAAGTATTTGGCCCGCTCTTCGCAGAAGTTCCTGATCGCATCAATTTCAGAATGCATCATCGCCATGGTCAGCCCTGGATAGGTGCCTAGGAACAGCGTGCTGTTCATGATGTCGTCGGAGCCTTCCATCCCAGCAGCCAGACGAAACGACTCTGGCCTGTCGGCCTTGAGCTGCACAAACGCCGGCTGGCGAAGCAGATTGCCGCCGAACAGCATTCGGTTACCGATGCGGTGCGCATCCAGTTCCTGGGCTAGATCGGTTCGGGAGAATGGCGCTTCTGGGCGCACCGCGATCTTGAAGCCGAACCAAGAGCAGATGGTGCGACAGCCGGTGTCGTCCCAGCTGAACGAACCATCGGCATTCCAGCCGGTGGCATGGGTGGGCAGGGCGAAATCCAGCCAGGCCGCATGGGGTTCCAGGCCGGCGCGCAGGATCTGCCAGTTCTGCTTGCGCGCCTCGATGAACGCCGGTAGGCGCCGCATCTGCACCCGGCCTATCGCCGCCTGCGGGTCGAGCGGCTTGAGATTGAAACCCAGGTGGCTGTAGGTGTACTTGTGGTCATACCCTTCAGGCAGTTCTCCAAGCTGCCAACCGAAGCGCTTGTTGCAGGTGTTGTCAACACCGCTGGGGCACCAACAATCACGTCCCCAGTCGCGGAAGCTTTCGGCCACCACCTTCAGCTTCTGATCCCGCACGATATTCACCGCTCCCCCTTCCCCCATCGTCAGGTGGTGCGGTGGATAGAAGCTCTGGGTGCTGATGTCACCCCAGGTTCCCGTCCAGCGGATCACCCGATCCGGCCCCTCATCCAGCCCAGGGCTGTTCTCGCTGAAACCCAGGTATTCCGCCAGGTCCCTGGGCATCGAGTAGCTGCAGCCCAGCGCATCGCAGTTGTCTTCCACCAGCCAGAGATCATGCTTCCGGCAGAAGGCCAGGGTGGTGGCCAGATCGAAGGGATTGCCCAGGGCGTGAGCCATCATCACCGCCTTGGTTTTCCCAGGGCTATGGGCCTGCTCCAGCTGATCACAGCGTGCGTTACCCGTGATCGGGTCGGCATCGATGAACACCGGCACCGCACCCACCTGAACGATCGGTGCCACGGTGGTGGGAAAGCCAGCCGCCACCGTGATCACCTCATCGCCGGGGCGGATCCGCTTTCCAGCGGGAAGCTTGTGGCTCGTGAGCGCCGAGATTGCCACCAGGTTCGCCGACGATCCGGAGTTCACCAGCAGGCTGTGCCGCACCCCAAGGAACGCCGCCAGCTCCTTCTCCATGGCCGCACCTTCAGATCCCAGGGTGAGCCAGAAATCCAGTGTGGCACCTACCGCCGCCTCCACCTCGTCTTCGGTGAACACCCGGCCGGCATAGGGAATCGCCTGCCCCTCCTGCCATGGCAACCGATCCGGATCCACACCAGGCCGGAAGCCCGCGTGGGCCTCCCTGGCGTAGCGGCGGGTGAGAACGAGGATCTCCTGTTTCAGCGCACTCAGGTCAGACATGGTCAGGGTGTGATGGTGGGGTTGACATAGGAATCGAGGTCGTTCAGGCAGCAGCCCTCCGCCGCCTCCGGTTGTTCATGCACCTGGCGGTACCAGTCCACGGTTCGTTCCACGGTGGTGGCGAACCCCCAGCGTGGCCGCCAGCCCAGTTGATGGTGGGCCTTGTCCACCTGGAGATGGAGCCGCCCCGCCTCATGGGGGGCGGCCGGATCGGACAGGTCCGTCCATGAACCCGGCCAATGCATCACCGCCTCCTCGATCAGCTCCCGCACACTCCGGTTCGACTCCAGGCTTGGACCGAAATTGAAGGCATCGCTGTAGGGATTGCTTGTCTCGCTTCCATGGGCTTCGAGCAGCCGCTCGGCCAGCAGCAGATAGCCCCCCAGTGGCTCCAGCACATGCTGCCAGGGCCTGGTGGCCTCGGGTCTTCGCACGCCGATCGACTTTCCGGAGGCCAGTGCTCGCATCGCATCCGGCACGATCCGGTCCTCCGCCCAGTCGCCGCCGCCGATCACATTGCCCGCCCGCGCCGTGGCGATCGAGAGATGGGGGGTCTGATGGGAAGCCGGCCCGCAGAAGCTGGCGCGCCAGCTGGCGATGGCGATCTCAGCGGCCGCCTTGCTGGCGCTGTAAGGATCGTGGCCGCCCAGGCGATCGTTCTCCCGGTAGCCGTAATCCCATTCCTGGTTGGCATACACCTTGTCGGTGGTGACCATCACCACAGCGCAGGGATGCTGGAGGGTGCGCAGGGCCTCCAGCACGTGGAGGCTCCCCTGCACGTTGGTGCCCCAGGTGCCCAGCGGATCCCGGTAGCTGCGGCGCACCAATGGTTGGGCCGCCAGATGCAGCACCACCTCGGGCTGGGCCTCCTCCGCTAGTCCCCGCATGGCGACTGCATCGCGGATGTCGGCGATGTGGTGGTCCAGACGGCGGGAGAGATCGAGCTGGTGGAAAAGATGGGGCTCTCCCTCCGGCTCCAGCCCCACCGCGCTCACCCGCGCTCCCATCTCGCTGAGCCAGAGCCCCAGCCAGCTGCCCTTGAAACCGGTGTGGCCGGTGAGCCATACCCGGCGGCCTCGCCACCAGCCTGGATCGATCCTCCCTTCTGTCATCAGCTCCACACCTTCCAGGGCGCCTGGCCGCTGGCCCAGAGCTCCTCCAGCTTCTGGCGGTCGCGCAACGTGTCCATCGGTTGCCAGAAGCCGTGGTGCCGGTAGGCGCTGAGCTGGCCGTTGCTTGCCAGATGATTCAGCGGCCCCTGCTCCCACACGCAGGCATCGCCATCTACCAGATCGATCACGGAGGGCTCAAGAACGAAGTAGCCACCGTTGATCCAGGCCCCATCCCCGTCAGGCTTCTCCTGGAAGTCATGGACGGCGTTTTCCTCCAGGCCCAGAGCGCCGTAACGGCCAGGGGGCTGAACGGCCGTGAGGGTGGCCTGGCGCCCTTCCTGGCGGTGATGCTCCACCAGCGCGCTCACGTTCACGTCGGCAACGCCATCGCCGTAGGTGAAGCAGAACGTGCCATGAAGAAAATCTCTGACGCGAGCGAGACGCCCCCCCGTCATCGATGTATCGCCCGTATCGATCAAGGTGATTTTCCAGGGCTCTGCCATCCGGCGGTGGATCTCCATGTGGTTGAGATCCATATGGAACGTCACGTCACTGGTGTGCAGAAAGTAGTTGGCAAAATACTCTTTGATCACATAGCCCTTATAGCCACAACAGATGATGAATTCATTGATGCCATGGTGGCTGTAGGTCTTGAGGATATGCCAGAGGATTGGCTTTCCACCGACCTCGACCATTGGCTTAGGTTTAAGGTGAGTTTCTTCGGAAAGACGAGTTCCGAGACCGCCTGCAAGAATCACTGCCTTCATGCAGCCACCCCACTCTGGAAAATGCGGTTCACTAGCGGATTGATCGACGGAATGGGAAAAGCCGCCTTCATGGGCACTGGTCTGTGAAAGGCCGACCTGATTGTGAACTGTGAAAAGGTTGTTAGGTTTTGCCTGCGACCAGGTTCACAATAGGCACATTCAGCCGGTAGGCCACAAGCAGCCCACCACACATACCGCAGCATGGCGGCTAGAATTAAAGTTACTAGTTCAAGTCTCACAATTAAAAGGCCGATCATGAGGGTCCTACCTTTAGATCCGCCTTCTGGAAAGATGACTCCCTGCGTGAAATGTCGCTGTTGCCCACGAAGTGACACTCGGAGTGCACGATGCCATCTGTTTCGAACGCAACAGGGTCCATCACCAAGCTGTGATCATAGCGAAGATAGCTGCTGCGATCCCATGGTGAGTTGCGTAAGAAACCAACGAGGGAGCGTTCACCTTGACGATCGCCAGCCCAGCAACATCCTCCAGGCTCCCCTGCGTGAGATGCACCTGAGGCTCCTCACCGTTGCCGGCCAGCAGCAATGGCTGCTTCGGATAGCTAGCCCCCGAAAGCGACCCTGAATGGAATCCGCTGCCGCTAAATAAATTTCTAGTCACTATAGGGAATGCAGAGCTCAAAAAATCCACCTTGAGTCATATCTGAATGAGTGCCAGTTAAGCTGCCGAATTCAGGAGCGATGGTGCTCTCGGTTACGTTTCCGCTGTGCTCGTGTGGCTTTCAACACAGTTCCGCAAATCATCCCACCACCTTCTGGCGCGGACGAAGCTGACGCGTGGTGGACACTGCCTTAACGTCTCTGCAAGGACTGCTGTGAGTGAATTGGGGACAAAATCTGCTCAGTATCGTATCATTGAATAGAATGAGATTAAATTTTTATGATTAAGGCGTCTTGATCAGAGCTTCCTTGATATGATAAGGATCTGGCCTCTCTGGTTCATCGCCTCATTGTGATTGGTACTGCGTCTTTCTTGGGATTGTCAAGCAAGCATCCACTCGAAATTCATGTGTACTCAAGGCAACAGACTTTTGCGTAGCTAGCAGGCCATAGTCAACTGGCGATCTGCCACCACTTGCCAGCCCCATGACAATCAGTGCTTCACATTCTTCATTAGGCATCACCAACATCTGCTGCATCGGCGCTGGTTATGTGGGTGGACCCACCATGGCGGTAATCGCCGATCGCTGCCCCCATCTCACTGTCACGGTGGTGGATCTCAATGCCGAACGCATCGCCGCCTGGAACGATCCGGATCTCAGCCTTTTGCCGGTGTTCGAACCAGGCCTAGACGCGGTGGTGGGCCGGGCCAGGGGCCGCTCCCTCTTCTTCTCCACCGCCGTGGACGAGGCGATTGCCTCGGCCGACCTGGTGTTCCTCTCCGTGAACACTCCCACCAAGACCCGAGGCGCCGGTGCCGGCCGCGCCAGTGATCTGCGCTGGGTGGAAGCCTCGGCCCGGCAGGTGGCCGCCGCCGCCACCGGCCACACGATCGTGGTGGAGAAAAGCACCCTTCCCGTGCGCACAGCCGAAGCCGTGAAGGCCATCCTCTCGGCCTCCCAGGGAGGCACCGACAGCAGCAAGACCTTCTCCGTGCTCTCCAACCCGGAATTCCTCGCTGAGGGCACCGCCGTCAGCGATCTCGAGAATCCCGATCGCGTTCTGATCGGCGGCGAGGATCCGGCGGCGATCGAGGCTCTGGCCAGCCTCTACGCCCACTGGGTGGCTCCCGAGCGGATCCTGCGCACCAACCTCTGGAGCAGTGAGCTCTCCAAGCTCACGGCCAACGCCTTCCTGGCCCAGCGCATCAGTTCGATCAACAGCATCGCCGCCTTCTGCGAAGCCACCGGTGCCGATGTGCAGGATGTGGCGCGCGCCATCGGCACCGACAGCCGCATCGGCCCCCGGTTCCTACAATCCGGCCCGGGTTTCGGCGGCAGCTGCTTCCAGAAGGACATCCTCAACCTCGTCTACCTCTGCCAGCACTACGGCCTCCACGAGGTGGCCGCCTACTGGGAGCAGGTGGTGGCCCTCAACGACTGGCAGAAGCAACGCATCGCCCGCCTGGTGGTGCAGCGGCTGTTCGGCACCGTGAGCGGCAAGCGCATCGCCGTGCTCGGCTTCGCCTTCAAGGCCGACACCAACGACACCCGCGAGGCACCCGCCATCCACATCTGCCGTGATCTGCTGGAGGAAGGAGCCCACCTGGCGATCCACGATCCCAAGGTGCCCGCAACCCAGATCGCGCGCGACCTCGGCCAGGCTCCGCAGCACGCGAGCAGCGCTCTAGGCAGGGATGGCAGTTGGGAGCTTTGCGACTCCCCCATGGAAGCCGCCAACGGCGCGGACGCCCTGCTCATCCTCACCGAATGGACAGCCTTCAGGTCCCTGCCATGGCCTGATCTCGCGGCTGTGATGCGCCGCCCCAGCTGGCTCTTCGATGCTCGTGCCATCGCCGATGCCGACGCTGCCCGCGCTGCCGGCTTCCAGGTGTGGCAGGTGGGCCGGGGGTAAAGCCCCAGAGGGCCCACAAGCCGTTGTGATCACCACCCCGATGAGCCACCAGATCCGCTCGCAACCCACGATCGGGCTCAGGGCAGCGGCAGTGAAGCGTTCAGAAACCTGGCCAGCCGCTCGGCTCCTGCTCGACAATGCCCAGGGGGTGATGGCTATCACCCAGCTCATCCAGCATGGGCCGCCGACCCCGACCTGCTCGCCGCCAAGCGGGCAGGCCTGCGACGTCTCTGGCAGCGCTATTCCCCCAACACCTTCATCACCGACATCCTCGAATTGCTGGATGGACTCCGCGAATGATCCTCAATGGCAGGCTACGGCTCGTCTGGCTCTGGGCACTCCTGATCGGCCTCTCTGTGTTCAGGGGAGCCAGCACGATCTGGCTGCCCCCCTCATCGCCGCTGCACAAACCCCTCTGCAACCTGATGAGCGGTTTGCCCGCTTGCCGCAGGTAGCGCGTCCTTCGCTGTCCGTTTTCGGGAGGCACGTGGCCAATCCGTGAAACCACGGATGCATGCGCTCATGGTACTGACGTACTATCAGTGGATTGATTTGGGATCGCCGTCGCTACGGTCATGGCAGAGAACGCAGTGCCGGCTCCCTCGTCTCAGCCCAATCCGTTTCCTTTCCTTGATCGCGCCGGCTATGCCTCCCTTGTCGGTGGCTCCCTGGTTGTTCTGATCACGTTTTTTACCTCTTACAACCATGTCGATCTCTTCGGGATCCGCTTCAACGTCAACCAGCAAATCGGAATTCCTGTCCTCGTTGCCGCCGTGGCGGCGCTGGTTGGCGAAGTTAAACTGGCATCCAACGATCGATGCGCAGATCAGAGTGCTCGAGAGCGAGAAGCGAGAGCTCGAGGGCAGGAAGCACGAGCTCGAGAGCGAGAGGCGAGGGCTCGAGAGCGAGAGGCGAACGAAGCAGCTCAAGATCGAGATCGCGCAGCTCGAGACAGAGAACAAGCGGCTCGCCGATCTCGAATCCAGGCTGGATGCCTTGTTGCTCAGTGCCGATTCCTCCTCGCCGACACCACCATCAACCGGCTCCAGCTGAGTGAAGTCTTGGCCGTATTGATGGAAGAGATCAAGCCGT
>NZ_JAGQBU010000048.1 GCF_024345795.1 Synechococcus sp. J7-Johnson | reverse complement strand
CACCCAGCGGTTGCCAGGGTCGAGTGTGCCGCCAAAAGGCACGTGGAAGTCTTCGATTGAAAGCTGACCGATATGCTGCTTTCGGTACATGTGCGGCTGTGATCAGTAGCAGCAATCCGCGATTGCCGCATTCATGGCCAGTCTACCGGCTATCAACCGCTGAGACCAGTTGCGGCACAATCGATCTGGCTTTTTCAGGAGTCCCCAGATACCAGATGCACGGCTCGGGATAGTTGCGCAGGCACTCAACAATGGCCACGCACAAACCCTGACTATCGGCTGCACTAAAAAATACCTCAAGTGCCGGAGGAAAAACCCGTTAACTACATCTCCCACCTGATCACCGGGAGTGGCCTGGTCAGGGGGCGCGTCCAGGACCCTGGACCCTTCGCAAGACGCCATACGGAGCCTCGTTGGAGCGGCAGGAGCCGACCTTGGCCCTGGGGACGCGCTGAACCGGTTCATTTATTTAGCTTCTGGTTGGAACTCGACCATGTAGTGACATCCGTTCAGACGCTGACGGCCTTCGCGGGCTATGCAGCCACACCATCCACTTGGTGTGTTCACCGGTAGTCGATCCAATAGCCCACTCCCCCTGGTGATCGTGCGTTCCGCCTCCCCGACGGTCTATCCCAGTTCGCCAACCCAGGCCGCCTTCTGGGCCTGCCTGCCGCTGCTGACCGCCGCTCTGGTGGGCCCGACGGCCATGCTGCCCGGCTGGATCGTGCCGCTGCCGGCCCTGGTTGTGGCGATCTGGGCATGCTGGCTGGCGAGCCGACCAGAGCAGACCCTGCCCCTGGCCGCTCGGCGCTCGGCCGTGCTGGTGATCACCTTGCTGGGCGGCCGGTACCTGGTCTGGCGGATCGGGGCGACCCTCAACCTGGCCACGGCCGTGAGCACAGGTCTGAGCCTGCTGATGCTGGTGGCGGAACTCACTCTGCTGGCAAATGGCCTGCTGCAGCTATGGCTCACCTGGGCTCGGCAGCCGCCGATACCCCAGGAGGCCGCCGTCGCAGAGCGGACCCTTCAGCAGCGAATCGCCTTGGATCCCTGGCACGTACCGGCGGTGGACGTGCTGGTGCCCAGCTGCGGCGAACCGGCCGACCTGATCGAGCGCTGCCTGCGCGGCTGCCTGGCGATGGACTATCCGCGCCACCAGGTCTGGCTTCTCGATGACAGCGCTCGCCCAGAGCTCAGCCAGCTCTGCCGCCACCTCGGTTGCCGCTACCTCAGCCGCGATGGCAACACCCATGCCAAAGCTGGCAATCTCAACCATGCCCTGCCCCATCTGGAGGGCGATCTGCTGGCGGTCTTCGATGCCGATGTGGTGCCGCGGGCGGCCTTTCTGGCCCGCAGCGTGGGCCTGTTCACCGATCCGCGGGTGGGGTTCGTGCAGACCCCCCAGACGTATATGAATGCCGATCCGGTGATGCGCAACCTGCGGCTGGAGCGCTGGCTCATGCCCGATGAGGAGAGCTTCTACCGCTGGATCGAGCCCACCCGCCAGGCGGTCGGAGCCGTGGTCTGTGCCGGCACTTCGTTCGTGATGCGGCGTTCGGCCCTGGAGCGGGTGGGTGGCTTCGAGACCGGAACCCCCTCCGAAGACCTGGCTACCGGCATCCGGCTGGCGGCGGCGGGCTACCGCAATCTCTACCTCGACGCGAAGCTGAGCGCCGGACTGGCGCCGTTCACGATCGGAGCCATGGCACGCCAGCGCAGCCGCTGGGCCAGTGGCACCCTGCAGACCCTGCGCACGGGCGCCAATCCCTTCACCATCGCCGGGCTCACCCCTCTGCAGCGGATCGCCTATCTGGAGGGGATCCTGCACTGGTTCAACGTGTTGCCCCAGCTGCTTTTACTGCTGATGCCGCTCTCCCTGGGGCTGCTGGGTGTGGCCCCGATCCTGGTGCAGGGACAGGGCCTGATGACCATGGCCTTGCCGTTTTATCTCTCTCAATTGCTGCTGGTGAGCTGGTTCAGCCGCGGTGCTCGCAACGCCCTGTTGCCGGAGCTCTATCGCTGGATCTTTCTGCTGCCGCTCGTGGGGGCAGTGCTCAGCACCGTGGCGGGCCGGCCCCAGCGCTTTCGGGTCACCCCCAAGGCGGTCGCAGGCGGAGCCCGGCCCGGCCCAGAGCAGCGCCTGCTGCTGCCGTTGCTGGGTCTGTTGGGGCTGCAGCTGCCCAATCTCACCCTGCTGATCGTCGGCCGCGTCACAACTGGAGCGATCGGGGGCGCAGCCTCCAGCCTTGCTCCCGCCAACCAGGCGCTTGGACTCACCTGGTCGCTGCTGGGGTGCACCAGTCTGCTGCTGGCGCTGCGCACCTGCTGGGACCGACCTCAGGACAGCCCGGTGCCATGGCTGCGGATCGACGGGCTGACCCTGCAGATGCGAACAGCCCGTGGATTCCTGCCCGCCCAGATCCTGGCCATCAGCGAGCAGGGCGTGGAACTCGCCCTGGCCCATGCCGATCCCGTAGGCCAACTCATTGGCGCTGGGCTCGACGGCGGCGCTGGCAGCTGGAGCCTGGCCTGGCCCGGGTGCCCTGGCGACGCCCTGCCCCTGCGGACGGAGCAGCGTCGCTCCGAGCCAGGTGTGCTGAGGATCGGTTGCCGCTGGGGGCCTCTCAGCGATTCCCAGACCGACGCACTGCAGAATCTGCTCTACCGGGGACCCGGTGTGTGGCCCAGCCATCAGGCCCCCTTTGAGCCCCTGGCCCTGCTGGCGGTGCTGGCCCTGCTGCTCCAGCCGGTGCCGCCCCAGGGATGGTTCCAGCGCAGTGTGCTCTCAGCCGCCGGCCCTCAGGCAGGGGAGCAGAGCCGTGATGCGCTGGCGCGGCTGGCCGAAGCACGCTGAAAAGAGCCTGCCGCTGTCCCTGCAGCAAATCAGCGACGCCGCGGATGGGCTGCGGCTCGAGCTGGGCGAACTCCGGAACGCCTGAGCCCCTGCAGGAGCGAGGTCGAGGTCGGCAGCCGTTGCGACAACGATCAGTGCTGCTTGCTGCATAAGGTTTTTCTGTTCCGCGTGTCACCCTTACCAGATGGCACCGGATCGCTTCTTCCTCGAACTCGATCCGCCCGAAGCCCAGTGGCAGGACCTCCCCCATGTGGTGATCGTGGGCGGTGGCTTCGCCGGTCTCAAGGTCTGCCACGCCCTGGCCCGCAAGCCTGTGCGCGTCACCCTGATCGACAAGCGCAACTTCAACCTCTTCCAGCCGCTCTTGTATCAGGTGGCATCCGGTCTGGTTTCGGAAGCCGACGTGGCCTCGCCCCTGCGCCAGATGGTGGGCCAGGCCCCCAACATCCAGATCCTGCTGGGTGAGGTGGTGGACATCGACCCCGAAGCGAAGGAGGTGGTGTTCAACGACCACCGCTACGGCTACGACCACCTGATCCTGGCCAGCGGATCGGGCAGCACCTACTTCGGCCATGAGGAATGGCGGCCCCTGGCGCCACCGATGAAGATCCTCGAGCACGCCGATGAGATCCGCCGTCGCCTGCTGATGGCCCTGGAGGAAGCGGAGCAGACGAAGGATCCTGAGCGTCTCCGCTTCCTCCAGACCGCCGTGGTGGTGGGCGCCGGACCAGCGGGCTGCGAACTCGCAGGCTCACTGATCGAGCTGATGCACCGCGCCATCCGATACGACTTCAAGCAGCTCGATCAAGACCGCTGCCGAGTGGTCCTGGTGGATGTTGTGGAGCGGGTGTTGCCCACCATGCACCCCAGCCTGTCGGAGGCGGCCGGCATTTATCTGGGCCGGGCGGGAGTGGAGCTCAAACTGGGAGCGAAGGTGGAGTCGATCGCTCCGGGGCGGGTCAGCCTCGTCACCAGCTCCGATGCCGGGGAGCCCGAGCAGCTGGAAGCAGCCACCATCTGCTGGACCGCCGGCGTGCGCGCCTCCCGCCTCGGCAAGCTGCTGGCAGACCGCACCGGTTGCGAGGTCGACCGGGGCGGGCGTCTGCATGTGGAGCCCGATTTCTCCATCCCCGGCCATCCCGAGATCCGGGCGGTTGGGGATCTCTGTTGCTACAGCCACACGGGTGATGGCAAGCCCCTGCCCGGGATGGCGGGCCCGGCTGTCCAGATGGGAGGCTGGGTGGCCCGCGACATCCTGGCCAGCCTGAAGGAGCGCCGCCTGCCTCCCTTCCGCTGGACGGATCTCGGCAGCATGGCCGTGATCGGCCCCTTCCATGCCGTGGCCGACCTGCGCGGCCTGCATGTGACCGGCCTGCCGGGCTGGGTGCTCTGGGCCCTGGCCCACCTGGCCTTCATCCCCGACACGGAGAACCGCATCGCCCTGTTCAGCAAGTGGATGTGGCAGATAGCCACCCGCCAGCGCACCGCCCTGCTGATCACCGGCCGCCCCGACCAGCACCTCGGTGTGGACGTGGGCCTGCAGCGTGCCGTGCGGGAAGAACAGGCTTCACGCACGGCCGCCTGAGCAGCAGCCTTGACGAATGCATTGCCGCACTGCAGTCGAATACCGCAGATCACATTGCTTTCCGCCGAATACGAGAAGGTTGCTCGGCGCCATGCTGGCCCTGGGCGATGAGCTGACTGCCTGCGGCAGGGGAAGTATCGGCATTGGCAGCGGGAACTACCTGCTTCAGCAAACCCAGTGCCAGCAGGCGCTCTATGGACGCATTGGATAGACCTGGTCACCAGGATCCGGGGGAATCCGCATCACCCGCATCCGCACCCGCACCCCGGCGAGTACCACGGTCGTGACGGCTGAGTACGGCCGCGTGGGCTTCACCAGAGGCCTGGCAGGAGCCGCGCGCTGCGCTGCTGCCATGTGCTGAATTCTGGGTACTTCGCCGCCATCTGCACTTCCTTCTGGCCAATGCGCTGGAGGTAGATCAGCAGCACCAGCCCCGGCACCAGGTAGGCCCAGATGTTGCCGGCCACCACCGCGAAGCTCAGGTAGCGCAGCAGATCGCCGAGATAGTTCACATGGCGCACGCGCCGCCAGATGCCGTCGCTCACCAGGCCAGCACCCATCGCTTTGGCGGTGGTTTTCTGTGCATCGGCGCTGGCGTTGATCAGGCTGCCGAAGCTGAACAGCCCCAGCGCCACGGCCACGGCGGCCTGGGAGATCGGCACGGGATTGAGAAAGGCCAGCAGCCCAGGCAGGCTGTAGAGCACCCCGATGAACAGCAGGGCGAAGCCAAACCCCACCACCCCCACACGCTCGCTGAATAGCTGGCGAGCCCGCTCAGGAAACAGCCACTGCTCCAATAGCCACCAGAGGCAGTAGCTGATGTGCAGGCTGAGATAAAGCACCTGGCGCATGTCCTTCACCCCGACCACGGCCGCCAGCACCAGCAGCAGCACGATCGTGAGCACCTTGGCGGTGTTGATCGCTGTGAGTTGGCTCCAGCCCGCCGGTGCAGCCTGGCCCTCGTCCCGTGCTGATTCAGCCATCCGCGCGCCCTCGCTGGCGGCACCTTATCGACCCTGGCGGGCGTTCCGATCGTGCTCAACAGTCATGTGATCCTCCTGGGCCGGGCTGGGGGCTGTGGATCGACCATGTTGAGCAGCACCAGCCAAGCCGCTAACCCCACGATGCCGCCGTTTTGAAGAGTGCAGGGTAGGGGGTCGACCATGGCGTCGCCTCAGGGTTACCCGCTCAATTGATAGCTCACAACTGGCTTGCTCTTTGAGCCACAATCCCTGTGATTGCTGAGGGAAGCGGGAGTTGATGGGCTTGAAGGGCGCCCAGATGTCGATGGCTCCTGTAACTGCGTAAGGGCTCCGTAGCCAACCAGCATCCAATCCTCGGCGCGGAAGGTTGCGTAGGGAGAGGAAAAAGGGCTCATGGCAGCTAGGCAAGTACACCCGTACTAGTCGCTTTGCTTGCTGGTGTCAACTGGCATGAAGCGGGAGGTCAGGGAGGCTGGTCATCTGGTGCAGGCCTATGGAGAATCGCCTTAGCAGGTTCACCCACCAGATCTGGTGTTTTAGGCGATGCCCAAGAGCAGAAACCACCATCAGGAGTACATGGCTCGTCTAGCACTCTCCCTGCCGAGTTCACAACGAGGTGTCTGCGATCACATCGGGGAGTCGACATGATGAACGGTGGAAGCATTGAGCCAATGGACACAAGAACAGCCCAAGTCTCGGAAGTGCATAAGCATTTGTACTTACCGCGTTGAGAGCGTCTCGTTCGTTACCCCCCTTCGCAGGGCTGGGTTATTAGAAGTAAAGATGTTGGTCTGTCGGGAGCATCCTTGCCACTGGAAGGGCAAGGCCAGCGGTTCCACGCCGGGAGCTCTCTCCCGCAACGAGCTTCTGCGGTCCCTCCGGAATCAAGTCACCTAGTACTTACCCCCCATTCGCCTCATGACATCCACGCTTCCTCCTGTTGGAGATCCTGCGACTCCGCCTTCTCCAATGGATCCAACACGGGCCTTTGTCGCCGTGGCGCTCGCCGCTGTCTCCTGGGATGGAGTGCTTACACCAGCTGGATCACGCGCTCTGCGCCATGCCCTGGATTACAGGGCCCCTTTCTCCAACCTCACTGAAGTGGCGATGGTGCAATTGTTGGACTCCGTTCTCGCCGATCTTCGCGCCGAAGGCCCGCAGCACCTGATGCTGGAGGCAGCCGAAGCCCTCAGTCCGCGGCAATGCCATACCGCCTACGCAGTGGCTACTGAAATCATGCGATCGGATGGGCCTCTGGAGCCAGATGAACGCAACATCCTCACCAGCCTGGCCTACACATTCAAGCTGGAGGAGCTGGAGACGGACATCGTCCATACAGTGATGGACGTGCTCCACGCGTCCCTGCTGGAGGCGGAATAGTCAGAGCCGTCTGCGGCTGGGCTCCAGCCGGAAGTATCTGGGCCATTGCGACGCCAGGGGGTGTGGCACCAGCAGGATGGCATCACCAGCCCCTGGGAATTCCGCCGCTGCCGAATAGCAGGGCGATCAGAAAGAACGACTAAGTTGATTCCTGGCGGCTGCCGCTATCGCTGAGCTGAGATCGGCTCCTTTGCTCGCGCGCAGGAGCCCCCTGGTGGAAAAGTTGTACGGGATGGAGAGGCGTCAACTTTCCTCGCACAGGGGGCATCAACGTTAGACGTCATTCCGGTCTCGGGCTGTGGGCGCTGTGGTGGGCGGGCCCTGGTGCTGGACGATCATGTCAACCAGCCTGCCCATACTCCCCGCAAGCATGGGCTGGACGCGAGTCGCTGCGCGCCAGGTGAGCGGGGGACAAGGGGATTGAAGGTGAGCTATCCACTCCGCCACGACATCAGGTGGGGACCCTTGCTAGTGGAAACACACCGCAGAAGTAGGTAACGAAGGGGCTTGCGCGGAAAACCAAGACCTCAGCAGTTGACCTGGCCGTGCCAGCTAAGGGACCTTCCGAGGCCAGCACAACATTCCGTGAAGCAAGCCCAAGCTCCTCAATGATGCTGCTAAAAGTAGATACTGCGTAGAATCCGGTGATCAAGTAACAAGATCACACGCAGCCAAAGTCATTCAACAGGATCTTGGGCGCACAGCTGAAGCAGTGCTGGTCGGATCGTCTTCGATGTGACTTAACGGCTGGTGCTGTGCGTCGCTGTGACAGCCAAGGGCACGGTTAAACTGATTCTGAGGTGAGCACAGTTCGGGCGCGTTACAATCAAACAACTACCCAGGAGTTTCTGACTTGCGAAATTTCAAAACTGCCCTGATCGTTTCCACCCTGTTGGCCGGCCAAGCCATGGCGGCCCCATCCTCACGATGGAAGGCGCCAAGCCGGCCTATGTCGAGGCCGTGGCAGTTGACAAGGGGCGCATCGTCTATGCCGGCAACCGTGCCGGTGCCATGAAATTAAAGGGAACGTCAACCCGGCTCAAGAGCCTTGGCGGAAAGACGATGATTGAGGTGGGTGCCTTTTACTGGACAGTCTTGGCCCCTGACATCGTTAACCCTGGACGGGAGGAACAGGGTTCGGTCTCAGTGTAGACCTCATATGGAGTTTTGTCTCCAAGAGAGCTGTGTGGTCTTACATGGCAGTACCTCCATAGGAAGCGGGCCAGGCTGATTTCAGCCTCCCAGCCATCGCTGTAGGCACGCAGG
This sequence comes from Synechococcus sp. J7-Johnson, assembly GCF_024345795.1. Classification (GTDB taxonomy): domain Bacteria; phylum Cyanobacteriota; class Cyanobacteriia; order PCC-6307; family Cyanobiaceae; genus Regnicoccus_A. Next base: position 5,680 of record NZ_JAGQBU010000048.1, on the reverse strand, counting down.
TAGACCTCCTCGTACTTGACTGTGCGCCACAGCCTCTCCACCAGGATGTTGTCGTAGCAGCGTTTCCTTCCTGACCAGCTGATTTTGATCTCCTCTTCCTTGAGTCGCGCCACGAAGTCAGTCGAGGTGAATTGGCATCCCTGGTCGGAGTGGAAGATCTGTGGCTTGCGGCCACCCTCCAGAGCCATCTCCAGAGCCTGCAGACAGAACTCCGTGTCCAGGCTGTTGGAGAGCTTCCAGCTGAGAACGTGCCTGGAGAAGAGATCCACGATCGCCACCAGGTAGAGGAAGCCTTTCTGCATCGGGATGTAAGTGATGTCGGTGGCCCACACCTGATCCACCGCTGTGACCGTGCTGTCATCCACCAAGCAGGGAAAGCGCTCGGATGGGGCACCAGGAACCGTGGTGCGAGGTTTCTGGTAAATCGCCCGTAACCCCATGCGGCGCATGAGGTTGCGCACCCGGTCACGACTGATCGGGATCCCATCTCGGGCCAGATAGTCCACCATCCGGCGGCTTCCGCTGCAGGGGTCTTCCAGGTAATGGGCATCGATCCTGGCCATGATCCGCAGCGTCGATGCCCGCACCGGTGTCGGCTGGTAGTAGAGCGTGGACCTGGGCAGGCCCAGCAGCGCACACTGACGGCTGACGCTGAGATCGGGATGGTCGTGATCGACCAGCTTGCGCAGTTCACGGGCATCAGAGCAGCTGAGACTTTCCTAAGAAACACAGCGTTGCGGCGGGCCTCTCTGTTTTCTCTATTCAGGCTTCAGTGAGCGTTAGGCCGAGGCGCTGAGCTCGTCTCTTTATGGCATTGATCTGTATCTGCCGCTGCTCCGCTTCGTAACGGCTCAGACCAGGATCAACCAGGGATATGCCATCGCGCAATGCCCGGTAATAGAGTTCGGCCAACTTGCGTGCTGTTGCAATAATTGCCTTCGGACGACCAATCCTCGCTGCTAACCGCCTTTGCAATCCACCGAGAGATGTCTTCGTACGCGCCAGAACTTGCGCTGCCATCCAAAAAGCAGTCCGGGCAGGATTGGCTCCCACCGCTGTGCCTGATGATAGAAGCCTTCCGCCAGATACCTTATTCCGCGGGGCCAGGCCAAGCCATGACGTGAAATGCTTGGCCGTCGGCCACCGACTCATATCTGTTCCACACTCACTAATCACTGTCAAAAGAGTTCCATGGCCCATTCCAGGTAGCTGCATCATGTCTCTGCCACAAAGCGCAGCGCACAGTGGCCTGGGATTGAAGTTCAGAGATCGAACGCGATTTCGACTATCAAGTTTCACACTTGAGAGCTTCTTGTCATTCAAGAACTGCCTATTCTCCTGGCTGGCTGACGCAACCAGGGCCTGCAACAGTCCATTGATTCTATCTTCGCATCTTGAGATTCTCTCAGAATAGAAGTCGTAAAGAGAAAATGCATTCTCCAACTCGAAAAGATGGTCATCCTCATAATTTCCTTCCAGCGCTTTGGCGATTGTCTGCTGGGTCTGCTTGCAGCGTGCATCTCGATGTTCGGCCAAGACGAGGGGAGCCCTTTCGCCAGCAAGAATAGAAGTAATGATCCGACGTCCAGTTTCGCCCATGACATCTGTGACAACATGATGAAGCTGTAGATTCATCTGCATCAGCGCCTTCTGGATTAACTGTAAATAACGGGCTCGTCCTCTGGCAAGGTTCTCTCTTGTGCGAACGTACGATCTCAAATGTGCAAGTGTACCTTCGGGAAGAATGCTGCCCCGTAATAAGCCATAAGAGTGGAGCTGCTGGAGCCATTGCGCATCATTGATATCCGACTTGCGGCCCGGAACACTTTTGACATGCCTGGCATTCACGAGATCAACTGCAATTCCAGCCTTGACCAGAATCTCAAATGCTGGAATCCAATAAACCCCTGTAGACTCCATTGCTACAGTCGTAATCCCGTGTCCTTTGAGCCAGGTCGCCAATTCAAGCAGGTCGCCGGTAAATGTTCCGAACTGTCGCGTTGACTGATCTTCAAGTTCGCAGGGGATTGAAACAACATGAAAGCGGCTGCCGATATCAATGCCCGCTGCCCTGGGATTGACTACGGCCAGTTTTGATCGTGGCTGTCGTTTGATGCCGGTTGAGTTGCTCATGGGGCTGCGATGTACGTTGAAGGGCGCAGACGGGGTCTTCGTGCAATATCGTTTTCCTAATCGGGATGAGATTCATGATGATCATGAACTCTCGCCAGGTGAGATTTCGTACAAGACCCTGAGCCAGGTTTTTTTACGGGGTCAGGCCTCCAGTAATCATTCGGCAGCTGACCACGCCCTTTCTCATCATGAACACCTGCTCAGGATTTGGCAGCACGTGTTTCGGCTGGGGGGACGCGCAAGCTGTGCAGTGCTGTTTTTTTGAGCCACTCCAGCTCCATCTGTAGCCGGCCAATCTGCTGGAACAGCTCCGCCTCCTTGGCCTGCCCCTCGTCCTTGGCCTGGGTCTTCTTTCCCCTGGTGAACAGCTCGCTGGCGCCCTCCAGCAGCTGCTTCTTCCACTGACTCACCTGGATCGGGTGAATGGCGTGATCGGCAGCGATCTCCTGAATGGTCTTGCGGCCACTGATCGCCTCCATGGCGACCCTGGCCTTGAACTCGGGACTGTGGGTGCGGCGCTTGCTCATCGGTGGGAGCCCCGTTCAGGGGCGGCGCCCCGCCTCAGAGGTTAACGATGGGGCCTGTCCAGAAAAGCCAGTCCACCTCAGATCGGGTTGGGATTGCCTCTGGTGGCAGCCACTTTCCCGTAGAGTCCAATTCCCTTGCCGGGTCTCACTTTGCCAGGGAAGATTGTATGGCCGAATTGAAGGCTGAGATTATCGGGATAGGTGGAAGCTCCGATCTGCAATTCGGAGGGCAGCAGAATACTGCGTAGATCCACAGAATCCTTGGTACTGAAGGTATAGCTCAGCCCGAGGTTGGAGGCGCGTCCCCAGGCCCTGCCATTCCACTGGGCGGCGAGCGACACATTCGCACCATCCGCGAACAGCCCATCCACCCTGTAGTTGGTGGTCTGGTCAGAAGGGTCGAACACCATTGCCGAGAGGCTCACCTCACCGATTTTCTGGGCCAGTAGCCCACCCATGATCACTGGTGGCACCACGCCGCTGGGCGGAGCCACGAAGGCCAGGTTCATGAAGCGATCGATCCCCCAGCCACCGAAGAAGGGATCGTTGGCGAGCAGGTCGATCGCATTGATCTTGCCGACCAGCAGGCTGGTGCCGCCCCAGCGCTGACTGATATACAACGACGTGGCCTCCAGTTGCTTGGGGCTGCCGAGCGGCAGGATCGCACCCGAATTGACCGGCCAAAGGGCTCCACCGCGGAAACCTGGAACCCGGCCACCCTCCAACTCCAGGTGTGCATGGATGCCGCCCCCACGCCATAGCCCCAGCTTCGTTGTGTCGAGATCGACCAGGGCATCGAGCCGTCCACCCGAGAGAAACTTGGTCCCGCGGCCATCGGCAGCGGTGAAGCTGCCCACATCCCCTGACCACTGCCCCTGGTAAAAGCCGGTTGCCCAGAGCCGCAGGTTCACACAACGCTTCGCGAGCTCGGACCGGCCCCCCCACCAGTCGCCCGAGAAGGTGGGGCGGTTCCAGATGGTGAGTTGCTGGGTTGTTGTTGCGGGCGTTGGACTTGTCTGCTCAGAGGTTCCAGCTTCAGGACGTGGCCCGGCGCTCTCGGCTTCGGTAAGGGCAGGCGCGCTTTCGAGGCCACCGGGCAAGCTCTCCTGCGATGCCAGGCCCTGTGCCTTGGCGGGCGTGGGGATTGTGGCGGAGAGTGTTGCTAGCAGAACCCCTCCTGCAACCGCTGAAGACCGCCAGTACATCCGATTTAGAACACTTCGAAGCTGGGACATTGTGTTGTTGGTAGCCCAGCAAATCCATGGAATCGTAGTAGCAGTACTCAGCCCATGCCAGGAATTCGGAACATTCGATGAATCATGGTCAAGGAGTGTCTGGACAACCCAGGAATTCAGCCGAACCAGGGTTTGAGGCTCATGTCCCTGCCTAGACGGTAGTTTCTCGTTGGGCAGGTGATGGCTCCAAATCGGATCTGGTGCGTGCCGGTGGCGACCTGAGCACCAAGATGGATGGCTGCCAGCGCCAGAACTTCACGGCCTTCTATGAAGCCCAGCTGGATGGCAAGGCCTACACCGGCCTGCTCGATCTCAAGCCTGGAGATGATTTCGAGATCAAGCTGGGCAAGAAGCAGATCCGGCTGATCCCTGTGGGTGCGGCCGACGAGGAGGAGTGAAGCGGGTGGCGGCGGGACCGCCTCACCCAGGTCGATGAAAGGGCTCGCATGACACCAGGAAGCCGGTGACATGGTCGGGCCACTTGGCCAGCGCCAACAATTCCCGGGACTCGCGGGCAAACCCCTTCTGTGAGAGGGCAGTGAACTCGGCCAGGTTGTCGTGGGTGACCAGGGGCTTGCCCCGCTTGGCGGCGTCGAAGGCGTCGACGAACTCCTCTCCCTGTTCAGCCAGGCACTGGGCGTAGGCCTCCTCGAAGCTCATGCCCTGATCCTGCAGCCGCACGAAGGCATCGAGTTCAGGGGGTAGGTGCTCCAGCCAGAGTGGAAGACTCCGCTCCGGCCCGATGGTGACCCCGCCGCTGTGGAGGTGCATCAGCACCACGGTCGCCTCCAGGGTCCAGCTGGGCTGGGCCAGCAGCTTGCCGGCGGCGATAACCATCGACTCCCGGTACTCCTCGACCAGGGCCTGGTGGACATCGCTCAGGTTCTCCATGGGTCAAGGGGACTGCACAACAAAGCCCGGTGACGAGGCCACCGGGCTCTGAAGCAGTTTGGTTGGTTGGGGCGGAGCTGCTGACGCTGGCACCTGGGGCCAGTTGACAAGTTGGACCTCCCGTTGGGTCCGGGGCACCTGAGGCATAGCCGTTAACGGTGCAATGGACAACGACGTTGCGACACGCCTGGGAAGTCAGTGATCCGTTGAGAATGTTGGAGCAGGGGCCGGATCGTCAGCGCGCTCCTGACGCCTGACCCGGGGGAGTGTCATCCATCCTTGGGCCTCCGAAACCGATGCATCTACGATCGGATGGCCCACCGGTCCGGGCAATAGGGGTTTATGCCTGAGGGGGCGAGGGTGGAAGATCCCTGGGCGCACAATGAGAAGGGAAAGCGTTGAGCCCTGATCGTGTCCGCAGAGGCTCTATCGGCAACAGGCGCTGGTCAGCCAGAGCTGTGGGCTTTGCGGCAACGACAATCGTTTGGATTGGAATCCTGAACCGGGGCTTGCACCATCCCAGCTCTTTTTATAGCCATCTTAGGACTCCTGGTTTGGTCTTTTCTGATCCTGTGGTCGCAGCCTCCGCCGTCATGACGATGAACGGGGAGGAGGGTGGCCCACTCGGGAGAGAATGAACCTCCAGGCGCTGCCCGGGGGGTGTTCCCAGGGCCGACTGAAAGTCAGGCACAAGGCGGCTGGTGCAGCCATGCTGGTGCCGGTTTTGTCGGGACTGCTCTCGTCCCTTGCCCCAGCTTTCTGCCAGCCCCGATCTGATCGCCTTCCTGCAGGCCTTGCCGGAGAGACGTAAGCGCCGAGGGGTGCGTTACCCCCAGTGGTTGCTGCTGTTGATGGCGATCCTTGGCATCCTCAGTGGCTGCCGCAGCGCCAGGG
>NZ_JAGQBU010000047.1 GCF_024345795.1 Synechococcus sp. J7-Johnson | reverse complement strand
GACTGGCTGGATTTCAGTCGATTCGAGCCGGAATGCAGGCCGTAACTCACGACATCACGGCGCTACTGGCGATGGCGACGAGGAAGCCAGAACCAAGCTCGAGTTAAGACTTTGAATCAGCCCTGCAGGTTCTGGGCCGCGGTGTTCAGCCCGATATTTGCTGAGGTCTTCCCTCACGCGGCACTGGAGGGGAGGATCATGGTTGGGGCACGCGAAGGTGGTGCAGTCGTGTGATCAGATCGGCGATGGAGTCGTCTTTGGCGGGATGGCTGCTGTTGCTCACCAGCTGACGGCCCACCACATGGGCACCCAGGTGGGCGAGCTGCAGCCGCAGGGCCGTCAGCACGGTGTGGCCGCCACCGCCGGAGTGCGTGGCGATCGCTACGGGACGACCATTGAACAGGGCTCTGAAGTCGTCGCCCTGCACCGACAGCCAGGCAATGGCACTGGTGAGCACCGGCGGTATCGAGCCGTTGTACTCCGGAGCACAGATCACCCAGCGGGGGTAAGCACTGAGAAGTGCCTCCAGATCGGCCAGCGCAGGCGGTGTGCCGGCTGCCTGGGCGCGCGGCGTGAACAGAGTCAGCGAGACGGTGGTCAGGTCCAGTACCTCGGCGGAATGTCCCTGTTCCCTGGCAGCGGAGGCAAAGCGCTCAGCCAGCTTGAGGTTCTCTCCATTGCTGGCGGCGATCACCAGGAGATCAGGGGTCTGGGGCAGGTTCATGGCCGGTTATCGAGGTTCTTTATCAAAGCTGGATCTAAAGTATCCCCGTGCTCAGCGATGACTACCGCGAGGCATTGACGACACATACGACAAAACCCCAGGCAGTGCCAGGGGTTTTGAAGTGTTTGCCCTTTGGCGTGAGCGTCAGAAGCAGAAAGGCAGAAACTGGGTGCGGCAGGCGGCGTAACCGTCCACCAGGGGTCCGAGACCGATCTGGTGGGCAATCCCGAAGCCAGTGAGGCCTTCGACCACAACGCCGATCACGATGCCGACCATGGCAGCGCGGCCATTGAAGAGCTCGGCGCGCTTGAGCTGATCCAGGTGGATCTGCTGTTCGGTGGGCTGCTGGAAGCGTGAGGCGTCGACTGGAGTGTTGGTCATGGGTTCCTGAGGTGAATGGAAGAGGGCTGAAGCGTCAGTCAGCAACTTCTGGCTGAAGCAGGGCGCCGGCGAGCCAGGTGCCGAACAGGACGACGGTGAGGGTGGCGGCGATCATCGTGATGACTGAGATAGGTCGCTGGGGCGACTGAGCAGGTAAGTCACCATGCCTGTCAGAACAACGACGAGGACGATGACGGCGGCGGTGGCTGCGGTGTAGTCGGTGCTCATGGCGATCAGCCCAGTCCGATCTGGGAGAGGATGCCCTGGCCGGTGAGCAGCTCGGTACCCAGGCCGATCACGAAGCCGAGCATGGCGAGGCGGCCATTCCAGGTTTCGGCGAAAGCGACAAAACCGAAGCGGGAAGCGGAGTCAGCCATGTGTGTTACGGATTGTTGCGACAACTGTAACAGGTTGCTAAGCGTTGTGGCAATGGCCCCCTCTGCCAGGCGCTCGGCTGAATCCGCCCGCTTGCGGCAAGGTTGAGCGCGAGTTTTGCCCTGATCAGTGATGGTGCTGCTGTCCGCGCCAGCCCATGCTCTGCCGGTGGCCGAGGTGGTCGCTGGCCTGAGCAGCGATGCCGCCGAGGGGCTCAACCCGGCAGAAGCCCAGCGGCGGCTGGCGGCCTTCGGCCCCAACAGCCTTACCAACCGCGGCGGCAAGCCCGCTTGGCTCAAGTTCTTGCTGCAGTTCAACAACCCGCTGCTGATCACTCTGCTGGTGGTGGGCGCTGTGAAGGCGCTGCTCGGCCATCCCCGCGATGCCCTCGTTATCTGGAGCGTCACGGTGATCAACGCCGTGATCGGGTTCGTGCAGGAGAGCAAGGCTGAGAGCGCCATCGCTGCCCTGGCGCGAGCAGTGCACACGGAGGTGGAGGTGGAGGTGGTGCGTGGCGGGGTGCGCCAGCGGCTGCCATCCGAGCGGCTGGTGGTGGGTGATCTGGTGCGGCTCGAGGCGGGGGCGCGGGTTCCGGCCGACCTGCGCCTGGTGTCGGGGCGCAACTTGCATACCGATGAATCAGCCCTCACTGGGGAATCGGTGCCGGTGGGCAAGGGCAGCACCGCTGTCGAGGCCAGCGCGCCCCTGGCGGAGCGCATCGGCATGGCCTACGCCGGCAGTTACGTGACCTCCGGCCAGGGGATGGGCCTGGTGGTGGCGTGTGGTGATGCCACCGAGGTGGGCCGGATCTCCACGTCGCTGCAGGATCAGGTGGATCTCACCACGCCGCTGACGCGCAAGTTCGGGCGCTTCAGCCGCACCTTGTTGAAGGTGATCCTGGTGATGGCCAGCCTCACCTTTCTGGTGGGTATGGCGCGCGGCCGCGGGGCCGACGAGATGTTCGATGGGGCCGTGGCCCTGGCGGTGGGGGCGATTCCGGAGGAGCTGCCGGCGGTCGTGACCATCACCCTGGCGATCGGCGTTCACCGCATGGCACGGCGGCGGGCGATCATCCGCAAGCTGCCGGCGGTGGAGGCCCTCGGCAGCACCACGGTGATCTGCTCCGACAAAACCGGCACGCTCACCCAGAACCGGATGACGGTGCAGCACCTCTACGCCGGCTCTGAGCTGTTGGCGATCGAGGAGCTATGGCCAGGCGAGGCATCCGGCAGTGCCGCCGGCAGCGTGAATGTGGCTCTGCAGGAAACCCTGCTGGCCGGGCTTCTCTGCAACGACGCCCGCCCCAGCAGCCGTGAGGGCCTCCTGGTGGGCGACCCCACCGAAACGGCGTTGCTTGTGGCGGCCAGGGAGGCCGGCATCGATCGACAGGTGGCCCTGGATCGCCATCCCCGCCGGGATGCCATCCCTTTCGAATCTGAACAGCAGTTCATGGCCACCCTCCACGGCAGCGAGCGCATCCTTTTGAAGGGGTCGGTGGAAGTGGTGCTGGGGCGCTGCAGCCGCCAGCTGGATGGCGAAGGTCGGCCCCAGCCTCTCGATCGCCGGGCGATCGAGGCGGCGGTGGCGGCGATGGCGGCCCGAGGCGAGCGGGTGCTGGCCTTCGCCATCGGCCAGGCCCATCCCACCCAGCAGCGGCTAGAGCACCACCACGTGGCGGCCGACCTGAATTTCCTGGGTCTGCAGGGGATGCTGGATCCACCGCGGCCGGAGGCGATCCTGGCGGTGGCGGCCTGCCAGGCGGCCGGCATCACGGTGAAGATGATCACCGGCGACCATCTGGAAACGGCCCGGGCGATCGCCCGCGAGATGGGCATCGGCGGGGCGGAGGTGGAGGCGATCGATGGCCGCCAGCTGGAGGCCATGGCTGCCGATGGGATCGCCGAGCTGGTGGATCGGGTGGATGTGTTCGCCCGGGTGGCGCCGGCCCAGAAGTTGCAGCTGGTTCAGGCCCTGCAGGCCAATGGCGAGGTGGTGGCGATGACCGGCGATGGCGTCAATGACGCCCCGGCTCTCAAGCAGGCCGACATCGGCATCGCCATGGGTGCAGGCGGCACCGAGGTGGCCCGTGAAGCGGCCGACATGCTGCTCACCGATGACAACTTCGCCACGATCGAGGCGGCGGTGGAAGAAGGCCGCACGGTGTACCTCAACCTCCGCAAGACACTCGCCTTCGTGCTGCCGGTGAACGGTGGCGCTTCGATGACGATCCTGCTGGGGGCATTGCTGGGCACGCCCCTGCCGGTGACGGCGCTGCAGGTGCTCTGGCTGAACATGATCACTTCGCTCACCATGTCGATCGCCCTGGCGTTCGAGCCGATCGTGCCGGGGCTGATGCAGCAGCCGCCCCGCCCACCGGATCAGCCGCTGCTCACCGGCGGGCTGATCCGCCGGGTGCTGGTGGTGTCGCTGTTCAACTGGGCGCTGATCTTCGGGCTGTTCTTCTGGAGCGAACGGCGCAGCGGTGACCTGGCCCTGGCCCGCACCATGGCGGTGCAAGGCCTGGTGCTGGCCCATCTGGTGTATCTGGTCAGCATCAGCCAGTTGAGCAGCGCCCTGCTGGCTCTGCCTCGCCTGGGCTGGCGCGCCCTTGCCCAGGCTCCAGCGGTTCTGCTGGCGATCGCGGGCACCATCACGGTGCAGTGGATCTTCAGCCAGACGGAGTGGATGAACCGCTTCTTTGACACGGCAGCCCTCGATCCAGGCGATCTGCTGATCTGTGCCCTGCCGATGCTGCTGATGCTGCCGGTGGCCTGGCTGGGCGAGCGGCTCGACCCCACTGACAGGCCAGAATGAGAACGGTTCTCAGTTATGGTACGGAGCCGAGTGGCTGTTCGCACCATCTCCATGGCCCAGCTCCCCGTCACCCTGCTCACCGGCTTCCTAGGCGCCGGTAAGACCACCTTGCTCAATCACATCCTCAGCAACCAGCAGGGGCTGCGCATCGCGGTGCTGGTGAACGAGTTCGGGGAGGTCGGCATCGACAACGAACTGGTGGTGGCCACCAGCGACGCCATGGTGGAGCTCAGCAACGGCTGCATCTGCTGCTCGATCAACGGGGAGCTTCAGGAGGCCGTGCAGCGGGTGCTCGAGCGCCCGGATCCGATCGACTACATCGTGGTGGAAACCACCGGTCTGGCCGATCCCCTGCCGGTCGCCATGACCTTCATGGCCGGTGACTTCCGCGACCAGCTTCGGCTCGATTCGATCATCACCCTTATCGATGCCGAGCACTTCAACGCCACCGCCCTTGAGAGCCCGATCGCCAGGGCCCAGGTGGTGTACGGCGACATCCTGCTGCTCAACAAGTGCGATCTGGTGGAGGAGGAGCGGCTAGCTGAGGTGGAGGCCAGCCTGCGCGAGATCAAGGTCGATGCCCGCATCCTGCGTGCCGATCACGGCGCCGTGCCGCTGGCCATGCTGCTGAGCGTGGGGCTGTTCGAAACAGATCGCCTGGCGGAATTGCAGGCCCTGGAGGACACCCGCGAAGACGACCACAAGCACCACGATCGCGATCACGATCACGATCACGGGACCGATCATCACCATCACGGGACCCACGATCACCACGCCCATACCCCGGAGCTGGAGGGTTTCAGCTCTGTTTCCCTGGCGGTGGAGGCGCCGTTTGATCTGCGCCGCTTTCAGAATTTTCTCGACAACCAGCTCCCCGAAACGGTGTTCCGCGCCAAGGGAGTGCTCTGGTTCCGCGAGAGCAACCGCCGCCATCTGTTTCACCTCTGCGGCAAGCGCTTCACCATCGACGATTCCGACTGGCCCGAGGGCACTTCCCGCCACACCAAGGTGGTGGCCATCGGCAAAGGCCTGGATCAACACACCCTCAGAGCTCAGCTCGAGGCCTGCGTGGTGGCGCCATGAGCATTTATCTGACTGACCAGCAGGGCCAGCACAAAGCCAGCGAACTGCACGATCACCACACAGGGGCCTGAGGGCAGATTGGTGAGGCCCGAGCCCAGCAACCCCACCAGGGCACATCCCCCACCCATGGTGGCCGAAGTGAGCATGTACATCGGGAAGCGGCGGCTCAGCAGCCGGCCGGCACAGGCCGGGATCACCACGAAGGCACTGATCAGCAGCACCCCCACTGCCTTGATCGAGACGGCCACCACCACCGCCAGCAAGACAATGAAGGCCAGGCGATGCCAGTTGGCTCGGACGCCGAACGCCCCGGCCAGGTCGTTGTTGAGGGTCAGCAACACCTGGGCCCTGAGGCTCAGGGCCAGGTAGGCCATCGCACCGAGCAACAGCACGGCGATCACGGCCAGGTCCGGCCAACCGATGCCGAGGATGTCTCCGAACAGCAGCTGCTGGATGCCACCCCGGTAGGTCTCCACCAGGCTCAGGGCCACCACCGCAAAGGCCAGGGAGGTGGAGTAGACGATGTTGAGCAGGGCATCGGCCGGCAGGCGGCTGCGTTGGACCAACTGGTTGACCAGCAGCGCAAAGATCACGGCAAAGGGGACCAGCACCAGGGTGGGGTTGATGCCCAGCAGGATGCCGAGGCTGATGCCAAGCAGGGCGGAGTGACCCAGGGCATCGCTGAAGAACGACAGCTGCCGCAGCACCGCAAAGCTGCCCAACAAGCCGCCCAGGGCGCCGGTGAGCAGGCCACCGATCAGGGCCCGTTGCATGAACGGCTGGGCCAGCACCAGGGTGAGCGCCGCTGGATCAGCCATGGGCGTCACCGCTGCTGGGGCTGTGCTGGTGGCGGTAGGGCACCACATTCGGCCCGTAGAGCTCAGCCAGCCGCGCCGGGCTGAGGGCATAGTCGGGCACGCCGCTGCAGCGCAGGCGCCGGTTCAGGCAGAGCACCTGATCACAGCTGCGGCGCACCATCTCCAGATCGTGCGAGACCTGCAGCACGGTCCAGCCCTCCTGGCGGCGGAGCTCCAGCAACAGCTGGTGAAACTGCTCGCTCGACGGGGCATCGAGGCCGGCCTGGGCCTCATCGAGCACCAGCAGCTGCCGGGGCCGCACCACGCAGAAGGCCAGCAGCACCCGCTTGAGCTGTCCGCCGGAGAGCTCGCTCAGCAGCCGTTTGCCCAGATCGCGGCAACCGGTGCGCTCCAGGGCCCGCTGCACCGCCCCATGGCGGCGTTGGCCAACGGCCCAGGGAAGGCGCGGGCCAGGCGGATCGAAACCGAAGCCCACGAATTCCGCCACGCTGAGGGGGAAACGCCCTTGCAGCGCCAGGCTCTGGGGCAGGTAGGCAATCTGGGCGCGAACCGAACGGGGCAGCTGACCGGCAGGCCCGAGGGCGTGGCCCATGATGCGCACCGTCCCCGACGCTCTGGGCAGCAAACCCAGCAGGGCTGCCACCAAGGTGCTCTTCCCCGCTCCATTGGGGCCGACCAGGGCGGTGTCCGTTTCGCGGGCCAGCTGGAAGCTCACCGCATCCACGGCCAGTAGACCGTCGCGCTCAACGGTCAGTCCCTGCACCGCCAGGACCGGAGCGGCCGTGGAGCTGCTCATCCGCCGAAGGCCTGGCGCAGATCCGCCACATTGCGGCGCATCACGCTGAAGTAGGTGCCGGGATCACGAGAGGCCTGCTCGCTGGCTGTCTCCATCGGATCGAACACGCTGACCCGCACTCCCAGGTCCTTCGCCAGGGCATTGAAGGAGCGGTTGCCCTCCTGGGGTTCACTGAGCAGGGCTTGCAGCTGGCTGCGCTCCACGATCTCACTCACCCGCTGCAGATCGGCGGGGGTGGGATTGATCTCGGGCACGTCCACCACGAACTCCGCCTTCAGGCCGAAGCGCTCGGCGAAGTAGGGGGCGAAGTCGTGGAAGGCCACGAAGGTCTTGCCCTGGAAGGGCTTGAGCTGGCCGGCGATCTCGGTGTTGAGCGCCCTGAGCTGGGTGGTGTAGGCCTCCGCATTGCGGCGATAGCCCTCGGCGCAACTGGGATCGGCCTTGACCAGGCCGTCACGGATGGTCTCCACCTGCTGCACCGCCCGCAGCGGATCGAGCCAGATGTGGGGGTTCACCGCGCCGTGGGTGTGGCCGTGTCCGTGGCCGTGGCCCGTCTCGTGGCTGTGCTCGGCGTCAACCTCAGCCTTTGCGTCTGTGTGGCCTGGTTCCTCCGGCGAATCGATCGTGGCTACCCCGCGGCTGGAGTCGATCACCTTCAGTGCAGGGTTCTCGGCTGATGCCACGAGCTTGTCGAGGAAGCCCTCCATCTCAAGGCCGTTCTTGACCAGCACCTTTGCCTCACGCAGTGCAGCCAGATCCCCCGGTCTGGCCTGAAAGTCGTGGGGGCCACTGCTGGCAGGGATCAGGGCCTTCACCTCGGCGCAGTCGCCCGCTACGGCGCGGCTGAACAGGGTGATCGGCAGGAAGGTGGTGACCACTTTGATGCTCTTGCCACTGGAGCCGGGGCTGGAGCTGGAGGCGGGGCTGGTGCTGGAGTCATTGGTCTGCAGTTGCGCGGCGCCGCAGGCCACCAGGACGAGAGACAGCCCCAGCAGACCCGTGCGTCGCAGACAAGAGAGGAGCAAGCTCATCAGCATTCAGGAAGCAGAAATGGAAGACCCACCAGCGGCAGCCAAGGCCACGGCCGTCACCGCAGCAGGAATCGAGATGAGAATCATTCTCATAGTAGTGGAGCCCTCATCACCTGCATGGGCCAGCTGCCGCCTGAGCTCCTGCTCAACCAAAGCCGGCCCCGCCGGAGCGGCGCTGACGTTCACTGCTGGGCACCGCCACCGGCCATAGCCACCAGCGGCCCTGGTCGCCGCCGGCCATCGGGTCGCCAGGCAAGGGCATTGAAGCCCTGGCCCTCGCCCTCGAGCGGTTGCCGCATACGGCCGCGGCCATCCCAGAGGGCCACCGAGCCATCGGCGGATGCAGTGGCCAGCAGGCTGCTGCCGGGGGCAAAGGCCAGGGCATTCACCCGCTGCTGATGCCAGAGCAGGGGCTCAGGCTTCCAGCCACGTTCGCCCCGATCCCCCTGCTGCCAGAGCACCACCGTGTCACCTGAGGCCACCGCCAGAGGCGGCGCCAGTCGACCAGGTTGATCACTCCAGGCCAGGCCCCGCACCTTGGCGGGAAAGCCGCTGAACTGCCAGGGCTGCCCTCGGCCCGCTTCAGGCCAGAGCAGTAAGGAGCGATCCATCTGGCCACAGGCCAGCAGGTCAGCGATCGGAGAAAAGGCCAGGGCCAGCCCCGCCGAAGCGGTGGGCGCACGCAGGGGTTGCGCCGCCGCCGACCCTTCGGGCTGCCACAGGGCCAGCTCGCCATGGCAGCTGGCCGCCAGCTGCAGGCCGTCGGCACTCCAGGCCAGGGTCTGCACCGTGCCAGGCAGGTCCAGAGTCTCGAGGCGCCACTGGCGGACAGCTCCATCCCAGATGCGCACCTGGCGGCCAGCGGCCACCGCCAGCAGCAAACCCCGGGGCTGCAAGGCCGCCGCATCGAGCCAGCCGCATCCCAGGGGCATGGGCTGGAGGGCCATCGGGCTGATGCCGCTGCCGCCCAGCTCCCAGAGCAGCAGCTCACCGGCCTGACCCACCGCCATCAGGAACTGGCCATCGGCGCTGAAGCCGATCGCATCGAGGCTGCTGTCCTGTTCAGCGCGCAGCAGATCCTCGCAACCGGCGCGGAAGTCGAGCAGCAGCAGTTCTCCGCCGGCACTGGCGATCGCCAGGAACTCACCGTCGCCCGACCAGCTCAGGGCGGTGATCGCCTGCTGCAGCTCACCGCAGAGCCGCTCGCTCACCAAGGCCGCTGGCGCTGCCACCGTCGCTCAGGCCACACAGCTGCTGAAGCCGGCCCGCAGTCTGTCGGCATCGAGATCACGGCCGATGATCACGAACTGGGTGCAGCGCCGCTCGCCGTCCTTCCAGGGGCGGTCGAAATCGCCGTCCAGAAGCATGTGCACCGACTGGAACACATAGCGATTGTCCTCACCCTGGAGCTGGATGATCCCCTTCATCCGGAACAGATCAGGGCCCCGCTCGGCCACCAGATCCGACAGCCATGTGCCCAGCCTGTCCAGATCCATGGGCCGCTCCTCCACAAAGGCCAGCGAGCCCACGGAATCGTCGTGCTCGTGCGCATGTTCCTCCAGCAGGAAACCCGGATCGAGGCTGAGGGCCCGCTCCAGCTCGAAGGCCTCCACACCCAGGATCTGGTCCATGGGCACATCGGCGCCGCTGGTCGTCAGCAGCCTGGCCACTGGGTTGATCGCCCGGATCCTCTGCTCGATCGAGCGACGCTCGCTCTCATCCACCAGGTCGGTCTTGTTGAGCACCAGCACATCGGCAAAGGCCAGCTGCTCCTGCACTTCCTCGGCCTCCCAGTGCTGGAGCACGTGCTTGAGATCCACCAGGGTGACCACCGCATCGAGCCGCAGCTCATCGCGCAGATCCTCATCCACGAAGAAGGTCTGAATCACCGGTGCCGGATCGGCCAGACCGGGGGTTTCAATCACCAGGTGATCAAAGCGATCCCGGCGCTTCATTAGGTTGCCGATGATGCGGATCAGATCACCACGAACGGTGCAGCAGATGCAGCCGTTGTTCATCTCGAAGATCTCCTCATCGGCATCGATCACCAGCTGGTTGTCGATGCCCACTTCGCCGAACTCGTTGACGATCACAGCCACCTTCAGGCCGTGCTCGTGGGTGAGGATCCGGTTCAACAGCGTGGTCTTGCCGGCGCCCAGATAGCCGGTGAGCACGGTCACCGGCAGACGTTCGGCGGCTGGAACAGCGCTGGAGAAGGCCATGGCAGGGGTGTGGACACCGGGTCCATAGGTGAGAATGGTTGTCGTTCTAGCAAGAATGGGGCCTTCCGCCTGGGCGCCGCTTCTCTGATGAGCCTGTTCAAGCCGCCTGCAGTGCCGCCGCATCCAGATCAGTCATGGCTGAGCTGGTGATCGCCGGGGCCGGTCCCCAGGCCCTCACGCTCTGTTGTCAGCTGCTGCAGAAAAGGCCCCAGTGGCGCCGGCAACTGCGGGTGCTCGACCCCACGGGCAGCTGGCTGTCGCGCTGGCATGGGCAGATGCGCAGCTGTGAAATTCCCTGGCTGCGCTCCCCCTCGCCCCACCATCCGCACCCCAACCCCCATGCCCTGCGCCGCTTCGCCCAGGAACGGCAGCGCAGCCATCACCTGGACGGTCCCTATGGCCTGCCCCACACGGACCTCTTCGCCGACTTCTGTCGCAGCGTCGTGGCCGACTTTCTGCTGGGTGACCAGGTGCAGGCGGCCTCGGTGCAGCAGATCCGACTGGGTCACTCAGGGCCCGCATCGCTGGAGCTGGTCCTTAGTGATGGTGCCGTTGTGGCGGCCCGCCGGCTGGTGATCGCCACGGGTGCCGGCGCGCCCGTGCTGCCGGGCTGGGTTCGGACTATTCCGGGGTCGCACCCGGCCCAGGCCCTGCAACACAGTCAGACGATCGATCTGGCTGCCTGCCAGGGGTTGCAGGGACAACAGGTCCTGATCGTGGGAGGCGGTCTCACCAGCGCCCATCTGGCCTTGGGCGCCCTGCGGCGTGGGGCCCGAGTCAGCCTGCTGTGCCGCCGGGAACTGCGCAGCCAACCTTTCGATGCGGACCCGGGCTGGCTGGGCCCGAAACACCTCAAAGCCTTTCGAGCTGAACCGTGCTGGCACCGCCGCCGTCAGCAGGTGCTGGCTGCTCGTGATGGCGGCTCGATCACGCCCCAGCTGTCTGTTCAGCTGCATCAGGCGCGCCGGCAGGGCAGCCTGCAGCTCCACGAGCACTGTCAGGTGCAGGAGGCTGCATGGCGTGCAGGCCAGTGGCAGATTTTCTGCCGCGATGGCAGTGGCCTGCAGGCCGATCGCCTCTGGCTGGCCACCGGCTTCCACCCGGGAGTGAGCCACCAGCCGCTGCTGCGCCAGTTGCTGGATCAGCGGCCCATCGAGCTGATCGACGACTGGCCCGTCCTCACCCCTGATCTGCGCTGGCCCGGCACCAACGTGCACCTCATGGGAGGGCTGACGGCGCTGCAGCTGGGTCCGGCAGCGCGCAACCTGTTCGGGGGGCGGGAGGCGTCAGAGCGCATCTGTCGCGGGGCCATCAAGGCCTGATCGACGTTTGGATCCAGTCCGTGATGGTCAGTGTTGTGGGTGCTCACGGCAGGGCATCCACAGCGAACCCATGGCATGGACGCCCTCGCACCCCAGTTCCTTCGCCTTCTGGAGCGCCACCTGTTTGCTCTGGTAGGCATAAACGTTCTGTGTGGCCCCTTGCTGCCCGTGGTGTTGATGAACCTGCCCGCTTTGGCTCCCCAGACTGAAGGGCCCCATACCCTCGATCCCAACCCACCAGACACCCATCACGTTCACCCCAGCGATCAGGATGCCCATGCCCACCACAGAGGCATTGATCACTCCCATGGCCACGGCGCCGATGCTCAACACCCCCATCGGCACGACGCCGATGCTGACCACACCCATGGGCACGATGCCGATCGAGATGATGCCCAGGGGGGCAATGCCGATGGCAACGATCTTCGGTCGACCACTACAAGCCGGTGGCGATACAACTGGAGTTGTCATCAGTGCGCAGCTGGGCTGGAGTGGCCACCGGAGGCCTCGCCGTGGCTGGCGCATGGCATCCACTGGTTGCCCATCTTGTGGGCGCCCTTGCAGTTGAAATGCTTGGCGGCAGCTTCAGCCTCAGCTTTTGTGGCGAACATCGCCTTCTGCGCCCCCTGGCCAGCTTGCTGAGCGCACGCGGGTCCGGCGTAAAGGCCGGCAATGAGCCCGCCAATGGCAGCAAGCGAGGTGAGGACCTGTCGGTGGTGTGTCATGGAGGTGGCAAACACTCGATTGATCTTTGCAGAGGCGGTGGCGTTGATTATTCTTTTGAAGTCAGGATTACCAGCCGAGGGCCTGAGATCCCTGGCGGAAGAGGGCCGCACCTGTCTTGGTCGGGTTGTCGATTTGCAGGCTGTTCAGTAACTCTGCTTCGCTTTTCCCGTAGTGCTTCATGCAAAGAGGACAGATCAAAACGGTGCCGCCTGAAGCAAGCAGCTCCGCAATCAGGCCCTGCCGCTCGGTGAGAGAAGCTGCTTTGGTCCTGGATCCCACCAAGACGCCACGATAGTTGAGGAAGATCGTGACGGGGTGACCGAGAGCCGGTAAAGCCCAGCCGCCTACCCACATTCATCGGTGTTGTGCCCATCTCCCTTCATCCTGGTTGGCGCGCAGCACCAGGTGGAAAGTGCTGGTGCACAGCGCTAAAACAACGATCCCAACTCATTCGATTGCCGTCTTCTTTCTCGGCAAACGGCTGCGCAGCCTTGTTCCTCACTATTAAAGTGAGGATCCTGAGGCGGCCTTATCGCGTTGCATCCTCTTGAGCGAGGGGATGGGGGGCAAAGCGCATTGGTGACGAAGCTCTCGGATAGCGCTCATCACCTTCGTAGGGGTTTGGTAAAAAGACGAAGATACGTTCATCCCGGCACTCTGCAATCCTTTGGCAGTCCAGTTGTTGCACGTATGCAACAAGGAAAAGCGCTCCTCTCCTGCATAGAACTGACTGTTGCCGTAAAGGCCACGCTTGAGGCGGACAATGCGTCCTTGATGGTCACGGGCAAAACTGTTTGCCACAAATGCTACGAGAGAAGAAACTTGCTGATCGGTTAAACAAGTGCTAACGACTTCGCTTGCTCCAAAGAATTCACTCGGAGAGCCTGGGATAGCAACCATGTGCATAACAGCACCTTCCGAGAGGAATATCGCTTGCAAGGTCAGGCCGATTGATATTTCCCGTGATTGGTAAAATTCTTTATCGCCCCAGCCAATTTCATAGTAAGCAGCATCACCAAAATGCTCCTTGAGCCCAGGAATGGCTTTATTCAGATGACCGGCTGGAATGACAAGGCCAGTATGCAATCCATGTCTTACGACGAATGTCTGATGCGAACGAATAGCATCAGGCAATGAGACTGTTGGTTTTACGGCATACGGCTTCTCTGAGCATGAACTCACTGCAAGCGCTGCAAGAATCAATCCAGCCAGCTTCATGGCGATGTTGCTGTCAAATAGATTCACTGACGCGCAAGCGCCGTCTCCATTCTCTACACCACCCTAATCCTGCCCATCCAGTTGCTGTTGACATGCCCAACACTGGCGACGCCCGCCTGGCCGACTGACGGCCCTTACCGATGAAGGCTGGTCTATGCCGCTGGACTGACCCTGGCGGAGGAGCTGAGTGGGGAGTGAGGTGCCCCTCGCATTGGCGAAACTCCCAACCATTGCACTGCAGGAGTTCCAGCCGAGATGCCAGGTGCCGAAGGAAATGGGTCGCCTTCTTATCTTGCGCGACCAAGGCGTCTGCCTAACGAACAAGGATAGATCGTGCGCAGCCACGATCTTATCCGGTGGTTGGACTAGCCCTTTTCGCTATTGACCAGTGGCTTACGGTAGATACGTCGGCCCGAATCTCAGCTTTCCTTCTGAATT
>NZ_JAGQBU010000046.1 GCF_024345795.1 Synechococcus sp. J7-Johnson | reverse complement strand
CGAAAGGTCTTGCGCTTGTGCATGGCCCATTCTCTCGCTCAGATCCATTGCAGTTACAGGGATCTGGGCAGATCAGTGGCCGTCTGTGGAGAAGGCCGGCAGTGATCTATGCGCAACAGCCTCCTAGTCCAGATCGCCGAAATGGATCCGGGAAACCCTTATCCCGAGGTTCTCCTCTCCTCATTCACCGGAGGCGCGCACTGTTGCAATCAGATTCAGGTACTCACCAGCGATTCCAGTGGGCATAAGTGGCACGAGGTGACGCTGGGCCCCTTTGATGGGGGCGAGTCACCGGCGGAGGACCCGCTACGAATCGGCCGCTTCCTGATTGTCGATGTCGATAACCGTTTCCTGTATCGCTTTGCGTGCTACGCCTGCAGCACGGCGCCCGCACGTGTCTGGCAGCTGGAGGGCGATCGGTTCGTGGATGTTTCCCATCGCCCTGAATTCAGGCCATTGCATCGCCGCAATCTCCAGCGCATGGCTGAATGGTTCCAGCAGAAGAACGCTGAGTCTCCCAATGGCTTCTTGGCCGGATACGTGGCCAATAAAGCACTGGTGGGTGAGCTGTACGACGGCTGGGATCGGATGACGCAGCGCTATGACACCTCATCAGACTGGGGCCTGAAGGAGTGCAAGGGCGATCTTGATGAGAAAGGCAAGTGTCTTGGCCGGGAAATCGTCTATGGATCATTCCCGGAAGCATTGCGGGCCTTTCTGATCGAAAGCGGCTACATCAAGCCGACGGGCGAGCAATGAACAACGAGCAGCTCAGTTCTGTTCTGTTTTATCAAGACGCTGTGCTGCTTTGGTGAAGGCATCGTCCACCACGTCATCGCCGCACCAGCGACTGTAGGCCGCCAAATGGGTTTCAACGCTGTGCCCCATCGCTGCAGCCACCACCTTCGGCGGCAGGTCACAGATCACGTGAGCACGGTGGGCATAGCCGTGCCGGCAAGAGTAGAGAACGAGTTTTTCGCCTTCAGCTTCATAGCGCTGCCGAAGTTCGCGCCAGATCGTTCGCCGTCGCATGTAGGTGCCGAAGTCCTCGGCTCCGTGGCCGGCCCGCATTGGTGGCAGCTCCCAGAATTGGCAGCAGTCCTCAAGCTTCCATGATGCTGCCCAGCCATCACAAGGAAGCAGCCGCAAGGGGCGCGGTTGGGTCTTCCCCCGCGGAGTTGTCTTCTGATAGCTGCACCACAAGCGTCCGCCGCGCAGCTCAAGGTGCTGAAGTTCCTCCGGCCTCAGGCCGTAAGCAGCCATCAACTGAAATGCCAGCCGCCAGCGTGCATCGGGGATAGACCGCACCACCTCCAGCAGATGGGGCACCGCCAGCGGGGTGGTGATGCTCCGGCTGTCCCGCTTCCGTCCCACAAAGGCGGTCAGATCCAGTGGTGGCGCCCAATCCGATGACAACAGGTCGTTATCAATGCACCAGCGCAGAAGGGCTGCCGTCTGCTGCACCAGCATCTGACGCCCTCGGGTTCCAGGCTGTTGCTTCATCGGGGCGATAAGGATCTCAAGCAGCTGCCGGGGGGTGTCCGGCTGAGGAGACGAAGTGGCGGCCCGGAGAATGGCCGCCATCCTTCGGGCATAGACGTTGTCCCAGGTGCTCGCCTTGATAGCGCCGCTGCTGAGCTTGTGCTCCTTGAATCGCTGCACCAGTTGCCCCCAATCCACAGGGCCCTGATTGGGGGATGCCGAGCTCATGTGCGTCTCTGGCGCCGGCGCGAACACCAGTGAGACAGCGGCATCCAGATTCGTTCCGGATTGGTAGGCCTCGTGGATCTCCAGAACTGCCTCACGGATGGCATCCATCTGATCTGGCTCCCAGGAGATGGGGAACAGCACCTGCCGACGCTTTCCGCCTCCGGCAGCTTCGCTCAGGTTCAAGCGGGCCCGACCTCGGTGGTTGCCGATGCTCCAGCCCTTACTGCTACCCCGCTGGCTCAACGAGTGGGCGACGGCTGCCCGGAGAACCTGATCCCAGCGCGCCGATCTGACCATGTGAGAGAAAAGGTGAGAGATTTTGCCCCGAAGCCTGGCACGAGCAGCAAGCGGCGGGCACCTCTTGGCAGCACGCAAGCCTGTTACAGCAATGCTTTTAGGCTAAGACACCAGCAAAGCCAACGACTCCTGGAAAGCGGCTGCCAGGAGTTTTGGGAGCACTAGGTCGCAGGTTCGAATCCTGTCGCCCCGATTCCAGTCATACCAAGGGCTCTCGGTGATTCCGGGAGCCCTTTTTCTTGCCCGTTTCGGGCCGGCAGAGCGCAAATTGAGCGCAAACCTTGCGCTCAGGTCGGCTACTCGATCACGTCCCAGCCCTGCTCCCGGCACCTGCGGGCGATCTGGTTCGCCCTTCCAGGCGGCACATCGAGCTGCCGGAAGTCAGGCACCGGCCAATCCGGCTCCTCCCTTCGCCGTACTCGTACCGGCGTTCGCAGAGCAGACGGATCAGGTGGCAGCTCGGCAGCTCATGGCGTTCCTCTGGGCCACAGCACGCCCGTGCTCGGCCGCCGGCTACCAACTTCTGCCTCCTGCTGCGCGTAGAAGGGGTGCTGGGCCACACCAGGGGCGCCCATCGCCACCTGGCTCCAGTCCGTGAGGAAGTCAGGCCCCAGCACAGGCCCCATCAGAACCGGACCCGGCGGCGCCGCAGGGCAGAAATACAGCCGATCCGGCATCGTCTGCCAGCTGCTCAGCGAACCGATCGTGCTCCAGCCCGCCATCGCCGGTGTGCTTGGTGGCACCAGCACCCAACAGTCCATGCCGCCGCTGTTGATCGCCGCACCGAGCTGATAGAACGTCCCAGCCCCGCCCGGGTTGCTCACACGGCCCAGCCTGCGCGGGTCTGAGCACTGGTTGCTGCCGAACCAGAAGACCTGTGGCAGCGGCAATCGTTCCTGCTTCGTGCCGTAGGCGAACATCTGACCAGGGCCGAACCCAGACGGGATCAGACCAACGCCCGTCACCAGCATCTGCTCCAATGCACTCGGCGGGACCGGGTAGGCAACAGCCGCCTGCAGCAAGTTATTGCTGTAGCAGTAGAAGTTGCGGCTCTCGAACAAGCCCGCCAGAGCCTGTGAGCGCAACAGAGCCACATTCCAGCCGCTACTTGCTGCCCCACGGAACAGCATCAGCGTGTGATTCTGCGCGTAGGTATCACCGCTGGTCGTGGCGATGTTGTAGCAGAAGAACTCAGAACCCGGCGTCGTGTCCATCAGCACGATCAGCCGGCCATCCGCGTTGAAGGCCGGGGTTCCGCTCGGCCCGTAGTACGACATGCCCGCACTTACGGTCGCAAGCGTTGTGCTGAATGTCCCGTAACCACCGAACGTCCCATCATCCGTCCAGGCGCTCGCGAGCCCCAGGGTGAAGCTCGCCGTCGATGATGATGCACTGGAGCCCTGGTTCCTGCTGGTGTTGCAGAACCGCAGTAGGTACGGATTCAGCGGATGGCCGAGCCGCCAGATGTACCCGTAGTTCGTGGTTCCGGTCGCGGAGCCGTGATCCTTCACGACCTGCAGAGGAACACCGGAATTTCCGGGGTTTGCGTTCACCGCCGCTGCAAATGCGTTGAAGGCCTCAGAAAGCCGCAGGCCCACCGATCCGGCCGCCTTGCTCACCCAATCGATCGCCGGTGTCCAGTTCTGGGTTGAAACAGTCAGCATCAGTCGCCTCCGCCCTCCTTCACTTTCACCGCCAGGCGGGCTGGCCCAAGCTGCAGCCACTCCGTCCCCTCGGCGCCGATGAAGTACCCAAAGCTGCTGGAGGTGCGGTTGTAGAGCGCCAGATCAGCCGGCAACACCACTGGATCGAACCACTGCACCGGCGGATTCAGCGCAGGCGGCGTCGCTGCCGTAATGCCCGGTGTGATCGGGTTCCACTGCACCGGCTGAGTCAGCATCAGCGGTGTGGCCGAGGAGAAGTAATCCAGCCGGATCGAGTTGGAGAGCACCACGCCGGGGCGGTTCGCAATCCAGGCCACCGCACCGATCGCTCCGGCCATGTCCGTGAACGACAGATGCCACTGGCCCGAGTACACATCCTTGGCGATCAGCAGCACCACCGCCTGGCGGTTGGAGAAGGTGTGCTGCGTGAAGGCGAAGGCGAAATACTCCTGATCCGCCGCCAGGCTGCTCGCCACCACAGCACCCACCGGCAGCGGCTGCGGCAGCAGCGTGATCAATGAGTTGGTCGTGCCCACACCGCCGATCAGCATCCCGTGGCCGCCCAGGGCGCCACCGCCCGTGAAGCCAGATGCCGGTGCCCCATGCACCGTCACCGCGCCCGTTGTCAGGTTCGCCACCCACTGGCTCATGAGCTCCACCGGCTGGCCGAGATTCAGCAGCGCCAGCCGTGCCTTGATCGTCCAGCCGCAGAAGCCCGCCGTCTCGCCCGGCCCCGTCAGGATGCTTAGCTCCTGCGAGGTGTTCTGCGCATTGGCTGCCACCATCCAGGTGCGCAGCAGGGCATCCGCAGCGGCGAACACCTGCGGCACCACAAACCCGCCGGTATCACCACGGCGGCTCAGGTCAACCAGCGTCGCCACCATCAGGCGACCCCGGCTGGCACGGTGTCGTACTCCACCAGCGCCAGCACACCCACCGTGGCTGAGTGAGGCACCGCCAGCTCGGTGCGCACCCGCGCCCAGACCCGCTGCTGCACCGGCTGATCCGCATTGGAGTAAGTCGAGCCCGGCGCTGGATGCAGCACCGTTGTGGTCCCGTCGAATTTCAGGTCCAACAACACACCAGCTGACAGCGGCGGGTCATTGCTGATCGGCCGCAGCGCATCGGCTGCCCGCGCTGCCACCGACGCATAGAACGTCACCCAGGCCGCGATCGAGCAGCTCACCGAGAGAAACCGTCCATCCACCCCCAGGTTCAGGAAGGTCAGGTCCAGCGTTGACGGCGCACTCACCGCCTGTGTCGTGCGCTCCTCGAGTACGCGCCGCGGCGTGTCGATCCGAGGGATCCAGCTGGGCATCAGGACACCACCGCCACCTTGCGGATGGCCCGCACCTGCTGCTGGAAGGTCTTGGAGTTCGACTCCGGCGGGCCGTAGAACCAGTCCTGGATCACATGGGTGGTGGCCCCGTCCTGCGTCGAGCTGCCGTAGTTGATGGCCTCGAACGCCTCAGAGTTGCCCGCCTGGAACGCCGTCACCGAAGTGGCGGGCGGCACCGATCCCGAGTAGTTGGCCGTGGTCGGCGGCACCGCATAGGCATTGGCGCCGAATCCAGGCGTGTTGCCCTCGCTGTTGTCCGGCTTGAAGCGCCGAAACAGGATCTCCAGCTCGAACTGCGCCGGGATGTACCAGTCGCTGTAGCCGCCGATCGACAGAGCGCGCGCCCACTGGTTGGCCGGATGGGTCGCATCCTTGGCCGCCTCGGAGTTGGCATAGCCGTCGAAGCTGCTGGCCGTGCCGGCTGTCGCGGTGTTCGTCGTCTTGCAGGCCCGCAGAACATGACCCGTGGCCTTCGGCGCAATGATCAGCGCGTGGGTGGCCACACCATTCGCCGTGGCCGAGATCAGGCCGCCATAGAAGCCGCCCTGGAACGCTGCACCAATGGCGGGGAGACTGCCCACCGAAAGGCCTCCACTGCCGAGCACATACACATCACCCGTCGCCTGGTCGAGGTACATGTCGCCGACAATCGAGCCGGGAATGTTGGTCGGCGGCGGCCCGCTGCCTACGAACCAGCCCGTACCGCGAGTGCCGGCAGGGCCTGCGGCACCGGCCGCACCGATCGGTCCCTGAATCCCCTGCGGTCCCGTCGCGCCCGTGGCGCCAGCAGGTCCTGTGTTGCCGGTGGGGCCAGCAGGCCCAGCCGCTCCAGTCGGGCCAGCAGGGCCGGCCGGGCCTTGGATCTGGCCCGCATTCACCCAGTTGCTGCCAGAAGCATTCCAGCTGTAGAGGGTGTCGCCCTCGTCCTGGACGATGTAGGCGTCACCCTGCTGCCGGTTGCTCGTTGGCAGCGCCGAGAAAGTGGGAACACTGCCCTTGAGGTTGATGCCCGTGCCCGCCGCACCCTGCGGGCCAGTCGGGCCGGTCGGGCCAGCGGGACCCGTCGCACCAGCCGGGCCGGTGCTGCCCGCCGGTCCCTGGGCTCCAACGGCACCGGCTGAGCCCTGGGGCCCGGCCGCACCGGCCGCTCCCGCTGGGCCGCTCGCGCCTGCAGGCCCACCCGGACCCTGCGGGCCTTGGGGGCCGCGAATGTTGCCGGTGCTGGTCCAGGACATGGGCCGCCGCGCTCTCGGGGGTCTCCCGACCTATTGCCACTGATGATTTCGGGACCCCACCAGTAAGGGCCGCCGCTCAGTCCTGCTCAGCGTTGATCGGCACCCAGGCGCTGCCTGTCCAGCGCCGGGTGATGCGCTGGCGCCACTCACCGTTGATCCACACCTTTGCCAGCCGATCCATCCAGGCGCCGGCCGTCCACACCCGGAAGGCACCGCCAGGCAGCGGTGTTGGTGCCGGCTGGGGCGGGCCAAAGAACTCCAGGGTGGCGTTCAGACCGCCAGGCCCCGCGTCCCAGCGCTCAGCACCACCCCTGTACGGAGGATCGGCCGAATCGCGGATGTCCCTGGGCACGATCAATCAGCCACCAACCATCCGGCACACACCCTTGGCGTTACCCGTTGTGGTGGTGGTGCAGAGCTGAATCAGGCTCAAGCAGGAGTCGATGTGGAGCTCAGGCAGGGCAAGGGCCGCCCAGTCGAACACCTCCGCCTTGCTCGCCAGCACCGTGAAGAATCCAGCCCGATACCGCGTGCAGGTCAAACCGAAGTTCCCAGCCGTACCCGTTGTCGCGGAGAGCGTCACGCTGTTCACCGCCTTGATTCCCTTCTTGCCCTGCGGCGGAAGGATCTGATAGAGCCCCGAAGCGCGGCTGGTGGCCGAAAGAGCAATCACCACGTTCTGCGTCGTGTCGTCATCGCAGGTCACGTTCACCGTGGCGTTCACGCCCGTGCTCCCAGTGTCGGTGTACCACTCGAGCCACCACTGGAGCTGGCTGAAATCCACCAGGCCCAGCCGCTCCTGCGGAATACCAACCACGTTCAGAGGCAGGTTCGTCGTCTGCGCCGTCGTCACCGTGCCCGAGAGGCCGCCTTGGTGGCAGAGGCGATCGTGGATCTCCAGCGTCGAGGTCGAAAGGCTCGTCGCCACATCGACCCAAGCGAGGTAATTCGTGCCCGGCGCCGAGAACGGGGCATAACCCAAGGCGCCCAGCAGGGCGTTGTTGCAGATCGCCGCAGCGGTCGGCACCGCGCCCTGCCCAGGCTGGCCCGTGGCACGCCAGAGCGAGTAGAAGCGGCCGGCCACCGCGTTGCTGATCGAAGCCTTGTCGAACAGCGCATGGCGCGACTGGCCCAGCGCCGCAATCAGTTGGTCCCGTGTCGTGATTGCCATCAGTTGGTGTCCACCCAGAGGTCATTGAGCGCAGGGCTCGGCGGTGCCGTGGTCCCCACCGTCAGCCGTGAGGCATTGAGTTTTTGGTTGAGGGCCGCCTGCAGGTCCGCCTGCGTGCTCAGGCTTCCCGTGATGCCGCCCCACACCGAAGGCCCCGCAGGTCCCTGAGGGCCGGTCGCTCCCGCCGCTCCGGTGGCTCCAGTCGCACCCGTCGGCCCCGTCGGCCCGGCCGGCCCGGCAGTTCCGGCCGCACCATCGGCGCCATCCGGTCCCTTGAGATTCAGCCCCGTGGGGTTCCAGGTCTCAGGCATGGCTCACACCACCAGCTCGTACACCTGCCCGCTGATGCGATCCAGGTAGAGATCGCCCAGGGCCGGCGGTGGTTGCAGCACCTCCGTCAACGGCGGGCCATCGCCCGAATACCAGCGAGTGGCACGGCCGCCCGCCTCGCTGTTCAACGAAGCCAGCGCCGGCTCACCATCCACTGGGGACGGCAGGAAGCCCAGGCCGCCGGAGGGATGCAGCCGCAGCTGCCACTGCTGCGCCACCGAGCCGTTGTAGGGGTTGCCCTGCAGGCCAGCACCCGGCACCAGGGGCTCGACGCCCACCAGCCCCCCGGCTCCAGAGCCAGCAGGCGCCGAGTAGGGCGGCACCGGGCAGCCCACCAGGGCCACCTGCAGGCTGGCGATCGAAATGCCGATGGTGACGGTGACGGTGAGATCCTCACGCTGCAGGTAGACATGCCGAGGGCGCGGCACATCACGGGCCAGGGCGTCCCAGCCGATCGTCTCGGTGCTGCCATCACCCCAGCTCACCGCAATCGGCTGCGGTGCCTTGATCAACGGGTAGATGTGCAGCTCGATCGCTGCACTCGTGATCGGCTCATCCCACAGCCGATCAGCCGGATTCCAGTACAGCTCCAGCTGCTCAGCGGGTACAGGCCCCAGCCGATAACCCATCCGCAGCCAGCGCGGCACCTCATGGAGCACCACCCACACCTCGAGGCCCGGGCATCCCATCGGCGGGAGCACGCGCATGCGCTCATCAGGGGCGCTGGGGAGCGGGTAGGGCATGGAAGGGCTCTGCCTCTCGGGTTTGGCGCTATCTCCCTTTGCCAGGAAGCCACCCCGGCGGCCCTTACGGCTGCCCGGGTGGCTTCTGACTGATGCCACCTTGGCAGTGTCAGCCGAGCAGATCGACAGGGATCGACAGATCCGGCTCAGGGACGAGGCCAGGTTCAGCAGCGGTTGGCTGCTCGGCCGGCGCCGTCACCGACTCCTCCCAGAGCCTGGTGGCCTCATCCACCAGCACGGCCTTGGTCTGGCTGGCATCGAGCAGCACGCCGTAGTCCTCCTCACAGGTCTGAACGATCTGCGTCTTGGTCATCGACGCGAAATCAGGCCCGGCCACCTCAGCACCAGTGCTGGGTGCGGGCACCTCGGGTGCGGGCTCGGGTTCCAGTCCGACCGGCTCAGACCCGACAGGTTCAGGTCCTGCCGGTTTCGGCTCCGCAGGCGCCGGGTCGGTTCCCTGATCCGGAATGGTTCCGAGCAGCGTCACCACTCCACCGGTCAGATCACCCTGCAGGGCCTCTGGCGGAAGCTCTCCAGGAGTCGGAGCTGCCTGACCCTCATCGATCGTCACCGGCGGGTGGATCGTCCAGCCGTCCTCTGCCCAGCGCTCAGCATGGACAGGAAAGACGAACTGATCGTCCTCGCTCGCCTTGGAGATGCGCAACATCCCCTCGGGCGGCAGTTCCAGCACAGGATTGGCGGTCGTCAGCTCAACAGGCATGGTCGGATCAACAGGGGTGAGCAGATCTGTGGGCTCCTGGGGCGGCTCCTGGGGCGCCGGTGCAGTCGGAACAGTGGGATCACTCCCCTCCGTTCCCTCCTGCGGTGGCGCCCATGGCCTGCCGGCCTGGGTCGGCTTGATCACCGGCTTGGGCGGCGGACCCGGCTCACCGCCGGGCGCCTTGTTGTCGGAAACGCTCATGGCCGCCCTCAGTAGGTGAGGCTGACGTGGGCGCCGTTCGGGGTGGAAGGCGTCAACGTGGCTCGGGCATAGAAGAAGGCCGGCAGTTCCGCGTTGGCGGCATCGGCCGGAGCCACCGACAGGCTGCCGCCCGCGATCGGTGCCTCCACCTGGCCACCAGCGGCTGGGATCGCCACGGTGGCCGCCGTCACCCAGCTGCCGACAGTGCCGTCCTTGAGCAGCGGCGCCAGTTGCAGCACCACCGTCACCGCCCCGGCAGCACCGGGATGGCTGGCCAGCAGCGTGAAGTCTTCCGCCGCATCGAGCGGCGTGGTCAGCCGCACCACCTCCGCGCTCACGCGCGTGCGCTCAAACGGGTCGGTGGCGTTGTAGTTGACCCACCCCACCAGCGTGGTGGCGGCGTCGATCAGCTTGTTGCCCTGGTGGGCCATGGTCGTGTCCTCTCAGTGATGAACGGATTGGGTTGATCAGGCCACAGCAGGGCCGACGTTGTAGAGGCGACCGATCGCCTTGTCGTGGCACACCGCAAAACCCACGTACCAATCGACGCGGGTGCGGAACACCGGTGCGTCCTGCACTTCGCCGAAGTCCCGCACCGAGATCCCATAACGGCCCTCGAACGGACCCTGGATGCCAGTCATCAGCTCATCGCCGAACGCCACGCAGTAGATCGACGTGGTGTTACCGGCCTCGCCAAAGCCCAGCACCTCGTGGCCCTGCGCGTCCTGATCCAGCACCAGGATCTCGGTGTCCTCGAACCAGTGGCGGCCGTCGATCACCTGATACAGGTCGCCGCCAGCCTCACGGGAGACATGGCTGATCTGGCGCCGGCCCGCCTTGCTGGTGATGATCACCTTCTCCCCGCCGAGGGCGTTGACCGAATCGACCAGCGCCTCCAGCTTGGTGAGCTTCACGGTGCCGCTGATGTTGTCGACGGTCTGCATCTGGCCGGGGATCAGCCGCTTGCTGAGACCGTTGAAGGCCCGCGGATCGAAGCTGGCATCCCCGTTGATGATCGCCGCCTCCAGCGTCAACCGCATCGAGCGCACCTTCTGCTCCGTCTGGGAAGCACGGGCCTCGGCGCCATTGAGATCGACGATCGAGCGGTCCACGTCGAGATCGCCACCGAAGAGGTGCACGAATTCGCTCTCCTGGGCCACCGCGCCGTAGTCGCGCCGGTATCCCTCGTTCACGGCCCGAAAGCCGACACGAGGCATCTTCTTCTCCTTGGCGAACTGCAGAGCCCCACCCGAAAGGTTGCGGAAGGGCAGACGACGAAGCAGCTGACCTTCCACGAAGGTCTTGGACACCGCGAGCCGATCGACTCGGGTCTCATGCTTCATCGCCTCGATCAACGTGAGGCCCATGGTCACTCCCGGGGCCTGACCCCAGCAACGTCACCACCTATTGCCACTGATGATTCCGGGACCCCACCAGCACGGGCCTGACCCGTCCCGTCAATGGACTGTCCGCCTCTGCGGTCGGTTGGTATCGGCGATCTTTTGGAGGTGCTCAGCGGCGACCCGCCGGCACGGAACAACTGCCATCGCATCGATCTGATGGAGGGCGATGCGGTCCGCCTCCTGAACACCTCCAAGAAGCGCGACTGGCGGCCGGTCTAGATCCAGGGGCAGGAGGGCACTCCATCTGATGGGCTGCGCCGGCCGACGGGAGAAGTCCTGAACGTCTGGATTGAAGCAACCACCCTCAGTGGAGCACCGGAGCCGCCAATGCAATTGAGCGGCCGTCTACCCAATTGCCGGCGTACAGGACCGTTACGGCCGCACCGTGGCCGAGGTGGACTCCAGCGGCCGGAACGTGAACCTGGAGCTGGTGAAGAGTGGTGCCGCCTACGTCTACCGGCAATACCTTGCCGGCTGCGACCAGAGGGCCTATCTGGGCGCCGAGCGAGAGACTGAGATGTGGCAGCGGGGTGTGTGGCGCTCAGAGACAAATGAGCAGCGCCCCTGGGACTTCCGCAAGTCCCGCTGAGGAAGGGCTGGCATCACTCATCCGGGGATCGCCCCTTCCCCATTCGGGTGAATGCCACGGATCATCCAGGATTGTCTTGCACAGTCCCGGACTGTCTGGCACGATCTGGCGAACCATCCCGGACAGTCCCGGATCATCCGGACGACCAGCCGCCATGCTCAGCGCCGACCCCTCAGGGCCCGATGCCCTCCTCGATGGCCAGCGCCTCTCCGACTGGATCGAGGCCGCTGGGATCAGCCGCTCCACCGCCTACGCACTGGTGAAGCTGCTGGCGATCGAACCCGAGCCACGCCGCGTACCGGGTAGCCGCAAGCCGGTGTCATTCCTCACCACCGAGCACCTGGAGCGGATCGAGCCGCTCGCCCAGCAGTTGCGGGACGGCGTAACCCTGCGGGACGTGGAGCGGATGATCAAGGACAGTCCAGGATCATCCCGGAAAGAACCGGACAGGTCAGGACTGTCCCGGATCATCCCGGATGGTTCTTCAGTGGAGGCGCTGGCGTCTGCCCTGGCACGCATTGCGCCACCGCACCCGCCAGCTGATCCGCTGCGAGTAGCCCGGTTGCTGCAGGAGGCCGCCGCTATGGGGGCATGGCTGAGCGGAGCCGAACTGGCTCAGTTGCTGGGGATGAGCCCCAGCACGATCACCCGAATGGGGGATGGACATTCACCCCGACCGGGTTTTCGGCTGGAACGCCAGCAGCCCCGGCCCGGTGCTCCGGTCTGGTGGCGGGTTGTTGCTGCTGATGGATCAAATCGCCCGGTGCCATCCCTCGCTGCCGCCCGCCGAGTTGGCTTCGGTGGTGGTGGTGGCGGTGACGTGATCGAAGCCCGTTTCGAGGTGTTGCCGCCGGGGCCGTTGCTGTTCCCGATCACACGCTGCTGAACCCCCGATCAGCCCGGGTCGTTAAGAGAGCTTCTTAGTCGCCACGAGCAAGACCATCGGCACAGGTGCAGAGTTCGCGGTGCAGTTGATCTTCCGCCTCTCTCCGCTCCTGGCTGCATGTGTGAACGGGGAGAGGGAGCATCCCTGAGGCCAGGCGGGCTAGGGCCTCAGGCGCAAGGCAAATCGGCCATACCGATGTCGTTGTAGCGATCAGCGCTCCAATCTATGCGAGCATCAAAGCCACTTTGATCGTCAAGCATAGCGTTGGCAAGAAAGTGAAGCAGGTGGGGATACCCAGGCACGTGACGCTTACCAACGCGGCCACGTTCTCCATTGCCGCTAGTGTGTGTTGACTGGGTCCAAGATTCACTTGCGATTGGATGTGAGGTGGCCACGGAGGGGTTGGCCTGCTTCCGTGTCATGGCAGGAGTCGGTTGCTTTCATCATGCTGTAGTCACCAAGAGGCGCAATCTCAACGAACTGCCTGAATTCACCTGGATCAATACGGTCCTCCACAACCTTAAAGTCAGCCTCAGCATACGTTTCACGTCTTGCAATATGAAAAGTACGCCGAGCGCTATCTGGGCGTCTTGAATTATCTTTTCAACCGGCCATTCAACTTGAGAGAGATGACCGAGCAAGTGATTCATGCAATCTGCAGCTGCACCGCACGGCCGGAGCACCTCCTGAGGAGAGGAAGCCATCTACCAAATCAAGTTGGCTTGCACTTACTGCCCTCCTTTAACATGCGCACAACTCACGTACAGGTCCAGGTCCAGGCGGGTGATCACGCTTGTATCACCAAAGAACCTTACTAATGAGTGGATACCACGCAGGCCTAAAGACTGTATGGCTTCCGAAATCCGGATGAAGAGCGCTTCTTACTCGAAATCAGCCCCGTTCCGGAGAGTCCACAGTGATACTTCAGCGCTTGTACAAGATAGCCGAGATTCTACAACTATCCGATGGTGAGATTACTGCTCGGCTAATGGTGCTCAACAGTCACCCTTACTTCTAAGATGTTTGCCGATGTCTTGCGGGTCGTCAGCACGATGATCCCTGGTTTGAGCGTGAGGGAGTACGTAGCCATGGGTCTGGTGCTTGCAACGGCATTCTCTCTAGCTGTCGACAGATCTTGCCGGAAATACTGCAGAAGAACGTCGAATCATGGGTGAGATCAGCGGGAGGGCAGTGCCTTGAGGGCTTCGCCAGATCCCATCACAACAAGCAATTCGCCTTCTTTCAGGATATGGGATGCCGGGGGGTTCACGGTCAGCTGATTCTCCGGGCCGACAGCCAGGACGGTGACGTTGTGATTTTTGCGCAAGTTCAGTTCACGCAGAGACTGATTCACAAAGGCCTTAGGCACACGAATCTCCTCGATGCTGTTGCGATCATCAAGCCGTAGCCGTTCGAGCATGTTTGGACGAACGAGCTCCAGGCCAAGCCGATGGCCCTGCATTTTTGAAGGATAGACCACTCGATCAGCTCCGACGCGCTGGAGCATCTTCATATGAAGATCACTGGTGGCACGGGAAATCACCTGCTTCACCTTCGTTCCATCGCTATGCTTCGCGATCAAAGTGGCGGTGATGCTCGCCTCGATCGGTTCGCTGATCGCCACAACAACAGTGTCAACTTCCAGAGCCCCTGCTTCCCGTAGAGCCTCCTCATCAGTGCAGTCCACAACCCTGGCTTCAATCGAAGGGTCGATCAGGCGCATTTCATCGATAGCGCGCTGATTGGCATCGATCGCCAATACCGTTGCACCGTTATGGATGAGCTCATCGCAGACCGCTGATCCAAACCGGCCAATACCGATGACTGCAAATGTTCCGAAGGACGTCGATTCATCAGGGGTCCATTGCCACCATGCATTGCTTGATGCCATCGTTTCACACCTCAGATGAAGACTTCTTCGCGGGGGTAGCCGACCCTGGACTGGGGTCTGCTGCCATAGAGGGCTGAGAGCAGCAGCATGATGCCCAGCCGTCCAACGAACATTCCCACCATCAGCACCAACTGC
>NZ_JAGQBU010000045.1 GCF_024345795.1 Synechococcus sp. J7-Johnson | reverse complement strand
GCAATGGTCCATCTCCCAAGTGGGATGATTTGCCGGTCACCGCATAGCCAGATTTGTGGGCTCCGCAATAGCGCATCCCCTGCCGCTCCAAGACCGGTTTTGGCTGCCGCTCTTTTTCAGGAGTCCCAAGATAATCATCAAGACTGCCAGGCGCCTGCTCTTCAAACCACTCCCATTTTTAGGTAGTGGCGAGATCTTTCAAGGGAATTTCCTCGACAATGACATCATCAAGAGCGGAGTGCCAGTCTTGCAGATCTGACTCGAATTCGAACTCAATCGAGCAAGAAACTTTGTGAGTATATTTCACGAAGCAACAAAGCCACGGAGGGACTGATTAACTGTAGTTAGATTATGGCACCACGTCAACTCATAGATAGAAACCAACCGTGGTCACAACGCGTGTTCCCTCCCGGCGCAGGGCATTGCGCAAAAAGTAGGTGGACTGGTTGTGCAGCAGATTCTGCCATCGGTGCCGGGTCACGAACACCGGCAACACCACGGTGCAGAAGTGGTCCCCATCCTTGCGGTTATCACGCTCGAACTGGTGAATGAAGTCCTTGACAGGATCGATCAAGGAGCGATAAGGCGAAGCCAGGATCACCAGCTCCACTTCCGGCAGCTGGCGCTTCCATTGTTCCTGAAAAGCCTCGGCCCGGCCGTCGCCGAGGTCCACATGCACCGCCACCAGGGTGTCGGCGATTGTGCGGGCGTAGCGCAGGGCCTCAAAACTGCCACGGTGCAGGTGTCCCACCAGCACCACCACGGGCGAGCCACCCTCCCGAAGGGGTTCCGGCAGTTTCAGACGCACCTCCGCAGACAACCGCAAGCGGCGGGCCACCAGCCGGTAGTGGCTCTTGATCGTGAGCAGGAGCGCCACCAGCAGGGGCACCGCCACCACGATCACCCAGGCGCCGTGGCTGAATTTGCTGTAGAGCAGAACCGCGCATACCACCGCCGTGACCAGGCAGCCCAGCGCGTTGATCAGGGCCTTGCCCAACCAACCGGCACGCCGCTCCTTCCACCAGTGCATCACCATGCCCGCCTGGGAAAGGGTGAAGCTGGTGAACACCCCTACGGCGTAGAGGGGAATCAGACGGGTCACGCTCCCCTCGAACAACACCAGGAGCACCGTGGCGAATCCACTGAGCAGGGCGATGCCGTTGCTGAACACCAACCGGTCGCCCAGAGAGGCGAGCTGGCGGGGCATGTAGCCGTCCTGGGCCAGGAAAGCAGCCAGGCGGGGGAAATCGGCGTATGCGGTGTTGGCCGCGAGCAGCAGGATCAACAGCGTGCTGAGCTGCAGCACCGTGAGCAGCAGGCCGTTGTCGAACACCCGGGCCCCCAGCTGATACAGAAGCGTGGGGCCGTTTTCCACATACACAAGGCCCAACTGACTGGCCAGCACACTGATGCCGCTGAACATCACTGCCAGCACGATCACCATCCCAGTCAGCACACGGCGCGCATTGCGCCATTCCACAGGCCGAAAAACCATCACGCTGTCGCTGATGGCCTCGATGCCGGTGAGTGCGGCGCAACCGGAACTGAAGGCGCGCATCAGCAGCACCGGGCCCAGGGCCGCCAGCTCCCCGCCGTGAACCTCCGCCAGCTGACGGGTCTGGGCAGCGGCGTCGAGCGGTGGCAGCAGCCCAAGCCTGAGCTTCACCAGTCCCAGGACCACCAGGGTGACCACCATTCCCATGAACAGGAATGTGGGCAGGCTGAGCAGGCGTGCGCTGGAACGCACCCCGCGCAGATTCACCAGCATCAGCAAACCCACTGCCAGCAGGCTGAGCGGAATTCGCTCCTGGGCCAGGGCCGGCAAGTAGGAGGTGATGGCGGCAATACCGGCCGCCACACTCACCGAGACGGTGAGGACGTAGTCAATGGCCAGTGAGGCCCCGGCGATCAGGCCGGGCACCACCCCCAGATTGTCGTGGGACACCCTGTAGGAGCCCCCGCCTTGGGGATAGGCCTTGATGGTCTGGCGGTAGCTGATCGCCACCACGAGCATCAGCGCCACGATCAGCCCGGTTATCGGCACCGTTTCGCTGAGGGCGGCAGCACCCGCCAGGCTGAGCACCAACACGATCTCCTGGGTGGCATAGGCCACCGAGGAGAGGGCGTCGGAGCTGAGGATCGCCAGGGCTTCGCCATTGCTCAGCCTCTCCTCGGCGTGGGCGCTGGTGGGCAGGGGATCGCCAATCAGCAGTCGACGAAGACCTTGACGTGTTGTTCCCCACGCAGAGCCGTTGGTCAAGGTTGAAGCCGAAGCACTGGAACAATCAACCTAGACAAGGCCTTCGCCAGGCTTGATCAACTCATCATCGGATCGTAAGCCTCTTCGCCATGAGCGATGAAATCCAGACCCCGGTCTTCATCGACCGGAGAGACCCGCAGACTCATGAAGCGGCCAAGGATCAGCAGGATCAACGCCGTGCCCATACCCACGAAGCCGTAGGTGATGATCACCGCCTTGAACTGGGCCACGAACAGACCCCAGTTTCCCCCGGTTTTTAGAATCTCGGCAGAAAGCGGAAAGTAATCGGCCGGCACCAAGGCCGGTGCCGCCAGCAGACCGGTGAGCAGCGCCCCAACCGTGCCACCGACCCCATGAACCATGAAGGTGTCGAGGGCATCATCGAACACGATCGCCACCTTCACGCGGATGGCGATGAAGCAGGCGATGGCGGTGAGCGCCCCGATCAGCAGGGACGGTCCCATGTATACAAAGCCGGCGGCGGGAGTGATGCCCACAAGGCCGGCCACGGCGCCGGTGGCTGCACCCACAGCAGTGGGTTTGCCGTCTTTGAACCATTCGATCAAGCAGAAGGTGAGCAGACCCGCCGAGGCTGATGTGGTGGTGGTGAGGAACGAAAGACCAGCGGCAGAAGCTGCGAAATAGCTGGCCCCGTTGAAGCCGAACCAGCCGAACCAGAGCAGACCCGAGCCCAGCAGGATGTAGGGAACGTTGTGGGGCGGGCGCTTGTTGGCTGGCCAGTCGGTACGGGATCCAATGATCGCCGCCGACACCAAGGCGGCAACTCCTGAGGCTATATGAACCACCGTACCGCCCGCAAAATCAATTGCCCCAATAGCACCAAGGGGCCCCAGATAGCCACCACCCCAGACCATATGTGCCATTGGGGTGTAGATCAGCAAGCTCCAGAGCAGACAGAACCAGAACCAGGCCTTGAAGTTGATGCGCTCCACCAGAGCGCCACTGATCAGCGCAGGTGTAATTATGGCGAACATGCCTTGAAAGAGAACGAAGCTGGTGGCGCTGATCGAGAAACCATCGGCCAGCGGAGCATCACCCAGGGGGCCACCTACTCCGTTCAGCATGAAGAATTCGAGGCCACCGATGAATGGGCTCTTGAAGCCCGTTCCGAAGGACAGGCTGTAACCGATGACGACCCAGACGACCCCGATCAGCCCCATCATGAAGAAGCTCATCATCATCGTGTTGAGCACGTTCTTGGCTCTTGTGAAACCCCCGTAAAAGAACGCCAACCCCGGTGTCATCAACAGCACCAACGCCGAGCCCATCAACATCAGCAAGGTATCGGCCCCGTTGGTGGGCACCTTGCTCAGCGCGGCATGCGCGGATCCAGCCATCAGGGGCAGCAGGCCGGCCCCGGCCGCCAGCATCCAGACGGCCGAGCGCTGGAGTTGTGGTTGGCGGATACCGGCCAGGAAACGGCAGCGCAAACGATCGAACGTGGCGATCGCCGGCTGCCCTTCACGAAAGAGACGGAAGGATGTCATCAGGGATTGAACCCTTCAGCGAGAGCCTATTCACTTTCAGCAGATCCGACCAGTGCCGATGTAACCAAAAGCACAGCTGTCACAAACAGCTCCCTCTGAGGTGGTTTGGCTTTTCTGGAAGGCCCCATCGTTAACCTCTCAGGCGGGGCACCGCCACTCAAAGGGGCTCCCAGCCATGAGCAAACGCCGCACCCACAGTCCCGAGTTCAAGGCCAGGGTCGCCATGGAGGCGATCAGTGGCCGCAAGACGATCCAGGAGATCGCAGTCGCGAAAACGGTGCACCCGAAAGAGTTGAGACATTCGATTCAAGAGCTGGAAGGCGGCGGTGATCACAGCTGCGTAGGGCACGGCACCCACCCAGCCTTCACCTTTTCGCCCCAGAGCTTCAACGCTTTATCCCGGCTGATCTCCCGGCGGTTCTTGAGCAGCGGCACCGGCTCGCGGGGAAGCAGTTCGCCGCAAGTGATCTCCAACCGCTGGTAGGTGCGCTCCCAGCGGGTCGGGCGGAAGCGCAGCACCTGGCGGCAGTCGCTCAGCCAGCCCTCTCTAGGGAGGTGTGGTAGCGGTGACGAAGGTTTGCTGGAGAGCGCGCACTCCGGCTCAAGTCCATCCACTGCCAAGCGAATCACTTGGCCTTTCTGCTGGTAACTTTGTCGGATTGACACCCTCAGCGCAGGCCTTTCATGCACCCTGTCTTTAGCCAGACCATGCTGAGGTCAATGGCGATCTTCGTCCTGTTGCTGGGTGCGGGCAAGGTGGCAGATCTGCCTGCCAAGGCTCAGCTTCCGGCAACTCCAGATCAGAAGGCTGCCCTCAGGGCCGTCGCCAAGATGAGCGAAGGGCAACGTACCTACTTTCAGAGGAATGGAGCCTTTCGAGCCACGGTCTCGAACATCCAGCAGGATTTCGGCATCACCCTGCCCGCCAGCTTCGACTATGCCGTGCGCACCACAACCGAAGCCGCCTACAGCTACGTGATCCCGGCCCAGGGGGCCAAGCTGGGCCAGCTCAATGCCTAAGTGGGAGCTGCCTTTCTTACCCCCAAGCAAAACCCCAAGATCACCACGATCATCTGCATGAACCTTCAGCCGGGCCAGATCCGTCCAGCGGATCCCCAGCTTGTACTCGGAAATCTGGTCGCCAATCCCACAGGCCGCCTCGTGCAATGTGGCGATGGCTCGGTTGAAGTGAAGGCCTCGATAGTTAACGAATGAGTCCTGTCTCAGCCTGCAGCCAGGAAGAGCGTACTCAGGTTAAGGAGTCGTTGGTTTGACAACCATGATTTGGCTTTATCCGTATCTCTGCGCCGCCTTTTTGGCCAAACTATGGTGATCTTTCTGTCTAGACCTATGATGGTTCGAGCCGTTTTTCTTATTGGATGGGGCCACTGGCGATGAGACACTCGAACATTCGCGCCGCAAACGTCGCTTTCCAAGCGGGACTGATCTGCTTACTGCTCGCACCGGTGCCGGCGCTCGCCGCCTATGGGAAGAGCGATGACGCCGTAAGCCAGGCGGGTAAGCAGAACGTAACGGCCGGCGTCCCTGCGCACAGCATCGAGGAAACCAAGCGTATTGCCGAGCAGGCTTACATCTATGGCTTCCCGATGATCGCTGCCTATAAGGCGATGTATGAGTTCAACGTCGACAAGGGGTCGCCGCAGTTCAAGGCCGGCTTCAACCAGGTCTGGAACGACGCCAAGACCTTCACCCCCAAAGACACGGCCATTCCAACGCCCAACTCAGACACGCCCTATTCGATGATCCAGGCCGACCTGCGCGCCGAGCCGGTGGTGTTCTGCGTGCCCGAGGTCGAGAAGGGTCGCTACTTTTCGGTGCAACTGGCCGACCTGTATTCGTTCAACTACGGCTACGTCGGCAGCCGCACCACCGGCAACGGAGCGGGCTGCTATCTGGTCGCCGGCCCAGACTGGAAGGGTAACAAGCCCGAAGGCATCGCCAAGGTGTTCCGCTCGGAGACGCAGTTCAGCCTGCTGATCTTCCGCACCCAGCTCTTCAATGCCGCCGACATCGGCAATGTGAAGAAGGTGCAGGCCGGCATCCGCGCCGAGCCGCTGTCGGCCTTCCTGAAGCAGCCGGCGCCACCCGCTGCGCCGGTCATCGACTTCCCGCCTTTCGTCGGACAGGGACCGTTCCAGAGCGACTTCGCGGCCACGCTCGACTTCCTGCTGCAGTTTGCGCCCGTGGTACCGGAAGAGAAGGATCTGCGCGCCAGGTTCGCCAGCATCGGCATCGGCCCGGGCAAGACCTTCAACTTCAAGAACCTCTCGCCCGAACACAAGGCAGCAGTGGGTCTGGCTATGAAGCAGGCCTACGAGGCGATCCAGAAGCGGCGTGATCAGATCGGCAAAAACATCAACGGCTGGCTGGTCGGTTCATCCTTCGGCGACCGCGCCTTCTATAAGGGCGACTACGAGCTGCGCGCCGCCGCCGCGCTGGCCGGGATCTATGGCAATGACGCCGCAGAGGCCATGTATCCGTTTGCCAAGACCGACAACACCGGAGCCGTGCTGGACGGAAGCAAACATCGCTATACCTTGACGTTTGCCAAGGACCAGTTGCCGCCAGTGAATTCGTTCTGGTCGGTGACGATGTACGACGGCAAGACGCAGTTGCTGATCGACAACCCGATCAACCGCTACTTGATCAATTCGCCGATGCTGCCCGCAATGAAGCGGAACGCGGACGGATCGCTCACGCTGCTCATCCAGAAGGATTCGCCTGGCAAAGGGAAGGAAGCCAACTGGCTGCCCGCGCCTGATGGCCCGATCTACATGGTGATGCGCCTTTACTGGCCGAAGGCCACCCCTCCGTCGATCCTGCCCCCCGGCAAAGGCAGCTGGAAGCCGCCGGCGGTACTGCAGGCGCAATGATCGGATTCGTTCATCTCGGTCTCTGATAAGCGCTCATTGCCATTTGCTCTCTCGATTCACCTCAACCAAGCCATCGAACGTACCGGTCATGAAGTTCATTCATCACGTCTTGCCTGCCTTCTTCACCGCTGCCGCGCTGGTCGCTTCGGTGGGCGGGCACTCCAAGGCACAAGCCCAAGCCAAACCGGCAGCCGGACCGATCGTCAACCTGACGAATCCCTGCCCGATCAAGGCTGAGAACTGGCGCGGCAAGGCCTTCTACGAGATTTTGTTCATGTTCCGCCAGCCCAACGGCGGCGGGATCGGCAACTACTTCAACTCTCTGAGCAACGCCCTTCCCGCCCCCAACGACGCGATGGACGCGCGCTTCCGCGCTCTGAAGGCGAAGACCTTGAAGAAGGAGTTCGGGGGCGACGGGATCTTCTTCAATGGCCCGCGGCGTCTGGTGGCGAACACCATCACCGCGTCGGCCTGGGATGGCTGCAGGCAGAAAGTGATCGCCGGGATCCCCTTGAACCTGGACGGCACCTTCGTTGTCCCGAGTTTCGACACGTTCGTTTCCGGACCGCCGGTGGCCTACAAGCCGTTGGTCTCCAAGCGTGACAGTCGCATGATCTTCAATGCGGGCGAAACGGTGTATGAGCTGATCACTCCCGAGGGCGCCGTCTACACCATGTTCAGCCTGTCCCTGAAGGCCGACCCCAAGAACACCATCGAAAACCTGCCCACCCTGGGCAAGCGCTTGACCTTGCCGAAGGGATGGCAGTTCAGATCACGCAAACTGGATAAGGAGATGGTTCTGACGGCCGCCTCCGACTCCAACCCGCCCAACACCGTCGTTCTCGACCAGTTCGAAGGCAACTACCAATACAACGCGGGCGCCAAGTAGTGGCCTGAATGCACCACCGCAGGCGGCTGCAAGCCGCCAGCGGTGGTGCAGGCGCACGAATCCGATTCCTGAATCCATGTCATCCAAGGAATCGAAATGAGAGGCTCTGCTTGGCTGCTTTCAGCTCTCCTGACGCTGGCCAGTCCGGCTCAACTCCTGTCTCTTGTTTAGCAATGGAATCTCATGGCCGGGTAGCAGCTCGCTGCTGGTGATCTCCAGCCGTTGCACAAATCGCTTCCAGCGGGTCGGGCCAAAGCGCAGCACCTGGCGGCCGTCGCTCAGCCAACCCTCCTGCGGGGTCAGGGGGACACGCGGTGATGGCCGACTCATGCCTCTGTGAGTCGGGCCTCGATCAACCGGCAGCACTCCTGCACGTCGCTCGCGATCTCCACCCCTTCGGAGAGCGAGCAGAAGAAGTCGCGCCACAGCGCAGGCACAGCCAGCAGGACCAGCGGCCGGCCGCCGTTGAGCGCATGGGCGGCTTCTGAGGCCGTGCCGGGGCCGCCGCCCCCGCAGACCACCACCACATCGGCGCTGAGCACGTTGATCACATTGCGGGCCTTGCCCATGCCGGCGAAGAGGGCCAGATCAAGGTCCGCTGTCCTTTGTCTGTCGTCACCGTTCCCTTCATTGGGCAGCACCCCCACCACCAGGTGCCCCCCCACCCGCAACGCTCCCCGGCTGGCCGCTGCCATCACCCCCGCTGGGCGGCCACCGGTGAGCAGCACCCACCCTCTGGCGCTGATGCACTCCCCGAGCTGATCCGCCAGCCGCATGGCTTCCGCCGAAGCACCATTTCCCGCACCCATCACGCCCACACCCGGTCGCCTGTTGCTCATCTCAGCTCCGGGTACCAGCCAGGCTGGCCTTGATTGTCATCGCTCCAAGCTTTGCAGCGGTGCTGACCCCATAGCGGGTCAGCCTGTTGTTGGAGCCTCGGAGCAGGAACCTGCCGCCCCGGCTTGAGCGGTTAACCCGTCGGCCCTCGCTGATCTGGAATGGGGGCATCGGCCTGATCCTTGGGCTCTCGTTTCTGCGCTGGTTGCTGCAGCGTTGAACGTTCAGGACCGCGGCAGATCCTTCGTCCGCTGGTCAAACAGAATGTGCCGGGGGTTCTGCTCCACAGCCGTGCAATTCGCCCAACCCAGATCTGTGCATGTGGTCAGGCCTTTCCTACGGCCAGATTCCTGCAGTGGAGCCACTTGGGGCAACAGCACAAAGATCTCAATAAGTCGTTTCCTGAGTCTTAAGCTGAGAGTGCTCCTGGTTGGCGAGGTGCCGGGGCCGATCTAGTGTTCAGTATGAACGTTTTGTGATGTTGCCATCATGCGGCTGTCCTTTCCCATCACCCTGGCTCTCGGTTTCAGCCTTATGGCCGCTGGTTGCCAGCAGAACAGCCAGAAGACTGAGCTGAAGGTCGAGAAGAAGATCTGCACCCAGCTGGAGCGCGTCGGCCAGGCCCTTGAGATGGCGGACGCCCTCACCCCGCAGTCGACCGTGGGTGAGGCCCAGAAGGTGCGCAAAGAGCTACGGGATTCGATGAGGGCACTGGCAGCTTCTGAAACGAAACTCGAGAAGATTCGCTACGCCCAGTTCGAGCAGCAGGGCAAAGACTTCCGCGGTGAGATTCGGGCGATCAAGAAAGACAGCTCCATGACGCTTGAGCAGGCCGCCACCACCTTGAAGGAGAGGGCTCAGCCGCTGATCGCGGCCCACAAAGCACTCAAGAGTGGGGTCAACTGCCCATAAAAAACTTCCCCCCTCTCTCTCCCTAGGAGAAACCACCGATCGACTGGTTAGACTGATCGGCTGACTTGAATCTCAGAGAGAACGTGACCACGTTGGAGTCCCAGATCTCGATGCCTGAGGCGATCAGCTCGAGGGCCTTGAGAGGCCCTCGATGTGCTGGGATTGGGGAGAGGGGGATTAGCTCACTGACGGCCCATCGCGACGCGAAGGGCATCTTCCGGTGAGACCCGATGATCCGCCGTTTCGGCGGCATCAGCGATCGCAATTTGCACCCCCTTGACACGACCATTGAAGGCATTGCCGCGGGGGCCGTAGTCGGGAGAGACGGGGGCTCCGCTGTCCTCGCCGACGTCGCAACCATCATCAGCGGAGAACACCATCGCCAGGGTCATGGCAACGCTCCCTTCACCCACCTTCTGCCCATCCACATACAAA
Source organism: Synechococcus sp. J7-Johnson (assembly GCF_024345795.1). Taxonomy (GTDB): domain Bacteria; phylum Cyanobacteriota; class Cyanobacteriia; order PCC-6307; family Cyanobiaceae; genus Regnicoccus_A. Next base: position 4,615 of record NZ_JAGQBU010000045.1, on the reverse strand, counting down.
CTCACCTGCCCGCCCTTACCCAAACCGCCGCCGGCGTAGGCAAACTCCATCCGCACCTGATGCTCACCAGTAGGGATCGAGCCGCTGCTCTCCACGAAGAAGTGCTTCACCCCACCGAGGTTGTAGCAGTACTTGAGTTTGCCATCTTTGGCGTAGAGACTCCAGCCGCCAATATTGGCGCCCTGGGCGATGATCACACCCTCGGCTCCGGCGAGAGGTACCTCAATCTCAGCTGTGACGGAGTGGCTCCTGTTCTTGATGCTGATCACGCAGTTCTCCGACAGACGCCCCATACCGCCAAACAGGATCTGGCTGTTGCCCCTGATCAGGACCGGCCGGCCAGCGGTATCCGGATTCAGTCGTGCACCAGATCATCGTCCATCGGTAAAACGTTGTAGCGCACGGCCTCGATCAGCCAGAGGCGCTGCAGTTCGTGGAGCTTCTCCGGGTACTGCTTGGATAGATCATTGGCCTGGGTCCAGTCACTGGTGGTGTCATAAAGCTCCCAGATGTCGTCATCGAATGCGGGAGTCTTCTCTCCGATCAGAATCCAGGGAGTCTTGTGGCGAGAAACAGCGGTCCAGCCCTTGTGATAGATGCCCCGGTTCCCAAACATCTCGAAATACTGCGTCTCCCGCCGTTCCGACGCCTTGACATCGTTGAAGGAATAGAGCATGCTCACCCCCGCGATCGGCTTCTGTTTCGCCCCATTCACCGAGATGGGTTCGGGTAGACCAGCGGCCTCGAGAATCGTCGGTGCCACGTCGATCACATGGTGAAACTGCGTGCGCTGTTCACCCTTGCCGTCGATTCCCTTCGGCCAGTGCACGATCGTGCCGTTGCGGGTACCTCCCCAGTGAGAGGCCACCTGCTTGGTCCACTGGTAGGGCGTGTTCATAGCATGGGCCCAGCCCACCGCGTAGTGGTTGTAAGACTCGGGCCCGCCCAATTTGTCGATCCGTGCGCTGAGGAACTCGGGCGTCTCCACAGCTGCCATGCCGTTGAAGTTCAGCATCTCGTTATAGGTGCCGTTCAGCGTGCCCTCGGCCGAGGCGCCGTTGTCGCCAATGATGTAATAAACGAGCGTGTCGTCAAGCACGCCGAGCTTTAAGTGAATCCAGCAGACGACCCACATGGTGGTCGGTGTACTCCATGAATCCGGCATACACCTCCATCTGGCGGCGCAGCACCGGCTTGAGGTCCTCCGGCATGGAATCCCAGGATGGGATCTCCTTGTGGCGGGCCGTCAGCTGGCTGTCGGCCGGGATTACACCGAGTTGCATCTGCCGCGCGAAAGTCTCCTCGCGCAGCTGGTCCCAGCCGGCATCGAACTGACCCTTGTACTTGTCGGCCCATTCCTTGGGCACGTGATGGGGCGCGTGGGTGGCACCCGGCGCGAAATACATGAAGAATGGCTTGTCGGGCGTGAGTGACTTCTGTTGCCCGGCCCACTTCATGGCCTTGTCGGTCATGTCGTCCATGAAGTGATACCCCTGTTCAGGGCTCGTCTTCGGCTCCACCGGTGTGGTGCCTTCGTACAAGGTGGGGTACCACTGATTCGCCTCGCCGCCGATGAAGCCGTAGAAGTATTCAAAGCCACCGCCGCCGGTGGGCCAGGCATCGAATGGGCCGACCGGGCTGCTCTCCCAGACCGGCACCTCATGGCACTTGCCGAATTGCGCCGTGGCGTAACCATTGAGCTTGAGAGTGCGGGCGAGTGGCGCGCAGGTGTTCGGCAGCACTGAGCAATAGCCAGGAGCGCCGCTGGCGATCTCGGTAATCCCCCCCATCCCAACAGTGTGGTGGTTGCGGCCGGTCAACAGCGCCTGCCGCGCCGGCGAGCAGAGGGCAGTGGTGTGAAAGCGGTTGTAGCGCAGGCCGCCGACACCAGGGCGGGAGTCGACGCTGCGGATCATGGCCAGGATCGATGCGCTGTATTTGGAGGATCCCTGCAGCGGCTGTCCGGCAATCATCCAGAAATCAAGGCAAACCGCACAGTGGAGAGTGTCCGAAGGTCTCAGCGAGGATTGTTGTGAGCAAAGCGCGCAAAATCTGCTCAGTATCGTTTCAGCGACGAGAGTGAGACTAGGTTGCTTGGATTAAGCCGTCTTGATCAGAGCTTCCTTAACGCAAGGCGAGTTGCTCCATGTGTCGAGGAACTTGATGGATCCCATCGCGGGGCACCTTCATGCCCCGGCCAGGGTGACGTTCACGATCTCCCCACCCCGGACTTCGATCCGCTCGATCGCAGCCATCACCTGCCGCCGTACCGCGGCACTGGTGTAGAGGTCAGGCCCGATGGTTGGCAGGAGATGCGCCAGCCGCTCAGCTGCTGCCTTGCGTCCTTGCTCCACTTCCACCGACTGCCGGACGGTGGCGGCAGAGGCAGCCAGTTTCGACTCCAGGGCCACCACGGCGGATCGCAGTTCGGGCAATCCGGTGGTGACGGCCAGTGCTCGGGTCTGCTCCAGCTGCGTCACCAGCGCCGGGTCAATCACCGTCTCCTTCAACGGAGCGCCGCCGACCATCAGCGCCGAAACCCGCTCGGCCTCCGCCACCAACAGCGGCATCAACTGATAAATCAGTTTCTTCTCGCCGATGCCGGGCTCCCAGCAGCGGTTCTGCATCGGGTTGGCGTTGCGGCAGCGGAAGGACCGATGCGGCGGCCGCCCGGGGGTTCTGGGCTGCCTTGAACCCTGCATCACCACGGCGCTGCCGCAGGTGCCGCAGACACAGAAGCGGGCAAAGCTCGGGAAGATCGCGCCATTGGAGCGGGCCTCGTTGGCAGTGGCGCGAGCACGGCCCTTGTTGCTGTTCTCAGCCAGCAGGTGGAGGACCTTCCTCGCGGTAGCCGGCTCGATCAGGGCCTCATGGCGATCACGGGCCAGCTCCCACTCGGGCCAGGGCATCCGGCGGGTCTTTGGTTTCTGGCCGAGTTCGGCCGGGAGCACCTTGCGGCGTCGCAAGGTGACATGGCCCTGCAATTCAGCGGCGCACAGTTCCAGCCAGTCGCCAGCACCGTCGGGACTGAATGCCATCGCCGCTGCATGCACCTTGGCCTCATGGATCGGCTTGAGCTCCTTGAGCCAGGCCCGCCAGCGCAGTAGGCCGGTGTACATGGTGCGGGCGTCCAGGTAGTCGCTGATCAGGTGACGGGCGGCATCAGCCACGGAGACGCTTCCGGCTAATGGTCTGTTGTCGAGCACGTAGCGCTTGGCCTCTCCCCGCCCTTCCAGCTGCAGGCCCAGTGGGGCGCGGCGGGCAACCGGAACACCAAGTGAGCGGACGTGCTCGTAGTGCCGCCGGACACGGGCGCCGATCCGGCGTGATTCGCACTCGGCGTCGTAGGCGGCGCGATCGCGGATCTCGGCCGCTTCCGGTGCATCGCTGTTCAGCCAGGGTTCAGAGAAGAACTTCCACTCCGTCCGGTGACGGGCGCAGGTAGCGAAGAAGGCCCGAGCCTCGAACAGGTCACGAGCCAGCCGATCGTTTCGATCAGCCCAGACGGTGCTCACCTCCCCGGCGCGGATCAACTCCTGCAGCCGCTGCCACTGAGGGCGGGCGGAGTTGCGTCCGGATTCGCGCTCGATGAGGATGTCGGGCTCAGCGACACCACAGCGGACGGCGGCACTGAACTGGCGCTCAAGGGAGGTGTCCTGATGCGCGTCGTCGGTGGAGACACGCAGATAGGCGAACGGACGGCGGCTGGGCATGGGTGAGCAGTGAGTACCACCCTAAGGCAGTGTGTCTACTCGTACGGATCATTGCTTTCGCCACCACGCCGGGGTGAACTGCATCCCGCTGCTCACCTGCCAGCTGCACCAGGGCCTGCTTGCCCAGGGCGAGTACCTCACTCACCGCTGTCAGGGTTGGACGGACGACATGACGCGCCAGCGGGGCTGGTGTCCGGAGGTGGCATGAGCAGCCGGCGACCGGTGGTGGGTGTGATGGGTGCGGGGGATGGCGCCTCCGCTGAGGCTGTGGTCATGGCCGAGGAGCTAGGCGAGTGCATCAGCGCAAGGGGTTGGGTGCTGCTCACCGGTGGCCGCCCGGCGGGGGTGATGGCAGCGGCCAGCCGCGGCGCGGCTCGGGTGGAGGGACACCTGGTGGTGGGGGTGCTGCCCGATGAAGGGAGCGGTGACCACAGGCAGAACACAGCAGACCTGGATCTGGCCCTGTTCACCGGCATGGGCAAGGCCCGCAACGTGATCAACGTGCTCAGCGCCGATGTGGTGGTGGTCTGCGGGGGCGGCGGCCCCGGCACTGCCTCGGAAGCCGCCCATGCGCTCAATGGCGGCCGGCCGCTGATTCTGCTGGCGGTGCCGCCGGTGTGGCACGACTTCTTCTGCTCGCTCGCCGCCGGGGTAGAGCGCGCGAGCGACGTGCAGGGGTGCTGCCGGTTGATCGAGGCCCTACTCACAAAGGCATGAGCCGGCCATCAACCCGTATCCCCTTGACCCCAAAGGAGGGTTGGTTGAGCGACGGGCGCTAGGAGTTTGTTGCCAATTGAGCAGCGAACCCCTGGCCACAGCGGATCGACCCCTGAGCTGAACAGCTGAGACTCCGTTCTTCTGCTGTCCGGGCCCCATCGATGGGCCTCAGTCAGCCGCTGCTA
>NZ_JAGQBU010000044.1 GCF_024345795.1 Synechococcus sp. J7-Johnson | reverse complement strand
TGCCATCACTGCTGCCGGATCCCTGAATTCAGCAGCAAGAGCAGCACTGCTTCTTTGCCCGCTCAGCGATGAGCGATCAGGCGTGCATTCGCGCGGCGGCGCATCCCGACCCCTGAATGGTTACAGCTCGTCAACGATATCAATTACTCGTTGTTGCTCGGATAAGCTCGGAGTGGATATTGGTATTCCGGAGACCTTTGAGACGCTGAGAGTATGCAGTCCAGTGCTTGTTTGCGCGCGCTTTTCTAATAGCTCTCTGCCAATAGGTGACATCAGCCAATAAAGCGCCCACTTGGGCTCCATTGAATATGACCTCCACCTGATCAGATGATTTTGATGAACACAATCAAGGTTGTCGTCTTGCCAGATCGCTACCCGGCCTACCTGCTGCAGGCTGCCATTGCCTTCGACAATGAGCAGATCACCAGCGCGAAGGACAGTCTTTAAGTATTCAGCCTCGGTGACACCAACAACGGCAATGTCATCAAGATCGAGGCGGTTTCTGTAGACATTTGCAACCCGAAGATACGGCTTCTTCTGATCCATGCGAATTCTGCTGGAGTTCTTGGTGATCCCCCCCGTTACCGCGCCACATTGACCTAATGCCTTGGTATCCCAGCTCGGCTCGGCTCTCTCCTCCCTCCACTCCCGCGTCAACTCCCCCGACGTTGCCGCCGCCAGCACGGCCTGGCGAAAACGCTTGAGGATCGCCGCCACGCCATCGAGCCGCTGGCGGCAGGCCTCGACAGAAGCGAGGGTGGTGTCGAGCTTGGCGGCGATGCGGTGTTGTTCGTTGAAGGGTGGAACTGCGACTTTTGTCTTCTCGAACTTTCCCTTTGTGACGTGTCTAAGCCCAACTCCACCATGGGCATTGTCAATAAGCTCGTTTAGCTTCTGGTTGATCGCAAATCGAAAGAAGCGCTTGTCAATGAGCCCATCATCGTAGTCGACGCGAAAAATATGCTGATTAAGCACTGCCTCGCCCCCACCCCACACATGAGCTCCGAATGAGGTGCCAGGAGTGCCTGACCAAGCGAAGAGCAGCTCACCGCCTTGCAGTCTGTTCCGCTCGTCGATTGGGCCTTGATAGTAGTTGAACTTCGCATTTGGATTGTTGAGATTTTGAATCCTGACGATTGGAACGCCTGTTTCTTTCCAGTCTGCAGATTTAAAAGCTCGGCCATTTCGGAGCTCGCATAGCTCCCCTATCTCGGCATGACACCAACCCTGGGGGAATCCCTGCTCCTCCATCACACCAACTCCTCCACCTCTTCCCCCAGCTCCGCCAGGATCGCCCGCAGATCCTCCAGAGCTCCTTCCAGCTCCAGCATCGCCTCCTGGGCCAGCACCGCCGGCTCAGGCAGGTCGGCGCCATCGTCGGCGGAGTCATCTTTCAGCCAGGCCAGATCCAGGCTGTCGCCCCGGGAGGCTATCTCCTCACGGCTGAAGCATTGCCAGCGGCCCTCCGGCCCGGTGGCGCAGCGCGGTGCCAGCCCCAGCGGATTGCCTCCGTAGGCCGCCTCGAAATCGGCGAAATGCTCACGGGTGAGGGGCGTGCGCTTGCCGAAGGCCGGCATGTTGGCCCGCAGGTCGTACACCCACACCGCTTGGGTGTTGCCCCGATCGCTGCTGCCGCGCGTGAAGAACAGCACATTGGTTTTCACGCCCTGGGCATAAAAAATGCCGGTGGGCAGGCGCAGGATCGTGTGCAGGTTGCACTTGTCCATCAGATCGGCGCGGATCTGCTTGCCCACGTTGCCCTCGAACAGCACGTTGTCGGGCAACACCACCGCCGCCCTGCCGCCGGGCACGAGAGCCCGGTAGATGTGCTGCAGGAAGCAGAACTGCTTGTTGCTGGTGGGGAAGGTGAAATCGGTGCGGCTCGGCAGGCCGCCGCCCTTCTTGGTGCCGAACGGCGGATTGGTGAGGATCAGGCTGGCCTTCGGTAGCCCTTCGCCGTCGCTGCTCATCGTGTCGCCATAGCGGATGCCCCCCTGGCCGGGCAGCGAATCCAGGCCGTGCAGCATCAGGTTCATCAGCGCCAGGCGGTGCGTGTCCTGCACGTGCTCCATGCCGTAGAAGGTGCGCTCGTAGAACTGCTTTTGCTGCGCCTCATCCAGCAGGCTCGGATCCTGGTGCTCCCGGATCCAGCGCTGCGCCGCGATCAGAAAGCCGCCGGTGCCCGCCGCCGGATCCTGGATCACATCGCCCAGCTGCGGCCGCATCACCGCCAACATCGCATCGATCAGTGGCCGGGGCGTGAAGTACTGGCCGGCGCCCGATTTTTTCTCCTCGGCGTTCTTCTGCAGCAGCCCCTCATAGAGATCCCCCAGCCCCTCCTGGCGGGCGCTGTACCAATCCAGCTTGTCGATCTCCGCCACCAGCTTGTTCAGCGTGACCGGCTTGCGGATGAAGGAGCTGGCATTGGCGAAGATCTCCTGCACCAGCACCGAGCTGCCGCTCTCGCTGCTGCCTAGCTCCAGCAGCAGCAGCTTGTAGTGCTCCAGCTGTTTGAGGCCCTTGAGCTTCTCCAGTTCGTCCCAGCGCCATTCCTCCGGGATCCCGGCTTCGGTGCCGGTTTCCTTGGCCATCTTCAGGAACAGCAGATAGGTGAGCTCGCTCACGTACTGGTGATACGTCACCCCGTCGTCCTTCAGCACATTGCAGAGGTTCCAGAGCTTGGCGACGATGTCGTGGGTGTGGCTGTGGCTTGCCATGCTTCCTGCCATCACCAGGCCTCCAGGCTGAGCTCGCCCACGTTGGCGAAGGCCTGGTCCGCCGTCACCAAGGCGCAGCCTTCGCTCAGGGCATGGCTGGCGATCAGCAGATCCATGGCCGCCAACGGCTTCCCATTGCGTTCGAGATCGGCCCGCATCCGGCCATACACCCTGGCGCAGGCTTCCGACCAGGGCAGGATCTCCAGGGTCTGAATGGTGTTCTCCACCAGCGCCTGCAACCGCGACGTGGGCGGCAGTTTCTCCAGGCCGTAGCGGATTTCCGCCACCACAATCGACGACAGGCAACAGCGTTGCTCACGCACCCACGTATCCAGGCGTGGGGACAGGCCCTTCAGAAAGGCGTTCACGGCGTTGGTGTCGAGCATCAGCCTCCCCGTCCCCGCAGCCATCAGGGGAACTCCACCGGTTCCGCAGGGCGCGTGTCGTGCAACCCCTCGAACAACGCTGCCAGCTCGGCTTGGAAGCCAGGCTCCTGCAACAGGGCATCCCGTTGATCCAGCAAGGCGCGGGCCGAGGGCCTCACCGGTGTGAGGACCACCGCGCCGCTCTCGGGATCCCGATGAACCTCCACCTCCGTTCCCTCGAAGCGGAATTCCGCCGGCAGGCGCACCGCCTGGCTGCGGCCGTTGCGGAACAGCTTGGCGCGCATCGACCCTGCGTGATGGATACCAAGTCTAGACCGAGGATCCATCCTCAGGCTGCCTCCCAAACGGCTTCATGGAAGTGGTGCAGCACCTGCTCCAGCTCACCGCCGAACAGCTTGTTCAACCGTGGCCAGCCGCCCCCCTCGCGGCGGAACAGCAGGGCGTCGTCGTCCAGCGCTTCGCGGTCGACGATCGTGATCGCCTTGGTCTGGTTGGCGATCCGTTGCAGCCACTGGCGTTGGGGCGTGGTCCAGGCCCGGGAGGCCAGGATCCGCTGCAGGGCCTTCTCCACCCGCTGCTCGTAGGGCACCAGCGGATCCCCGAGGGCCGCCTGGCGGATGTAGCCCATGATCGAAGCGGCCATGTCCTGGTTGGTGGTTTCGCGCCAGGCGGTGGCCAGGGTGGCCTCGTTGTAGCCCCGCTGATCCAAGGCGAGCCTCAGCTCCCGCAGATCCTTGCGGGTGAGTTCCCAGGGCCGTTGCAGCACGGTGGTGAGGGCCGGCAGGTCGTTGCCGGGGTCGCGCACATAGGTCGAGAAGCCATCGAGGTAATCCTCCGGGCGGGTGGCTGCCCCATAACCCCGCTCAATCGAGCGCAGGGTGTCGTCGTGCTCGGAGAGGAACTGGGGCTGGCCTGGCCCTTCCCACTTCGTATCCAGCAGGTCCCCCAGGCCAGTGATCGTGCCAAGCCAGCGGCTGGCCTCCGCGATGGGTAGCTGCTGCAGCCGCGTGATGAACGCAGCAGGTTCTTCCCCGGTGAGCTGCCGGAACTGGGCCTCGGCGGTTTCACTGAGGTGCCGCTGCTTGCGCCGCAGCTTGGCGATCAGCTGCTCCCGCACGAGCTCGCAATCGTCTCCCTCGGTGGCGTCGAGTTCCTGGATCAGCTGGCTGAAACTGACCTTCGGATTCACCACCACCGGCTGCATCTGTGTGAAGCCCTGCAGGGCGTCGTAGATGCCCACCGCATCGAAGATGCGGAAGCTGTCTTTGCCGATCGCCTCACACAGGCGAGTGGCACGGCCGATCATCTGGTCGTAGAGGATGCGGCTGTTCATGCGCCGCAGGAACACGATGTTGCAGATCGCCGGCACATCCACCCCCGTGCTGAGCAGATCCACCGTGACGGCCACATTGGGAAAGGCCTCGTTCTTGTAGCGGCGGATCAGTTCCTTGGGTTTGTCGCTGGTGCCAGTGATCTTGGCCACCGCATCATCCTCCACACCGTCGTAACGCTCCCGGAAGGCTTCCTTCAAGAGCAGCACCACCAGATCGGCATGGGCATCGGTGGCACAGAAGATCAGCGTTTTCTGGGGCGACAGTGGATCGAGCTCATTCGCCAGCACCTCGCACACCGCCTTGTTGAACGGCTCGGTGATCACCTGCCGGTTGAAGGCATCCACCTCGAAGCGCAGCTCATCGGGCGTGGTGAACAGCTCAGTTTGAGCCGTGCGCGGGTTGTAGGTTTTCACCTCCTCTCCGGCAGCCCAGCGGATGCCTTCGCTGGAGAGCTCCGTGGAGATCAGCACGGGGGGCTCATGGTCCACCAGGAAGCCATCCACCACCGCCTCGCGGTAGCTGTACACGAACACCGGCTGGCCGAAGATCTCCACCGTGTGCAACGCCGGGGTGGCCGTCAGGCCGATCTTCACGGCATCAAACGTCTCCAGCACCCGCCGGTACTTCGACACGTATTCGTTGAAATCCCGGAAGCCCAGCTCCCGATCACTGAGCTCCCGGTCGAGCAGATAGCCTCGGTGGCATTCATCCACCACGATCAGGTCATAGGTGTCCACCGTGGGTTTGTCGTCTTCGGCACCCAGCAGCAGCCGCTGCACCATCGCCTGCACGGTGGCGATCTGCACCCTGGTGTCGGATTCGGTCTCCCGCTCCCCCAGTTCCTTGATGCCGTAGATGTCGGCGAAGCTCTGCAGGCTCTCCATGCGCGTTTCCTTGAACGCATCGGCGGCCTGCGTGCCCAGCTCAGAGCGGTCCACCAGAAACAGCACCCGCCGGAAACGCCCCGTCTTGAGCAGGCGGTAGATCAGAGTCACGCAGGTTTTGGTCTTGCCGGTGCCCGTGGCCATCGCCAGCAGAATCTCCCTCTGGCCATCGCCGATCGCCGCTTCGGCGGCTTCGATCGCGCGCCGCTGGTAGGGGCGCAGCGCAAAGCCATAGCTGAAACCCTCGCGCCGCAGTTGCTCGTCGGCCTCGGCCACGTTCTGCCGCGCCAGAGCCTGGAGCCCTTCCGGTGAATACCAGCCATCCAGCGGGCCGGCGAGGTTCTCAGCCCGGCGCAGATCCCGGAACCAGATGCCGCTGCGGGTGCGCAACTGGCGCAGAAACGGCCGCCCATTGCTGGATAAGGCGAAGGGGATGCGGTACACCCCGTCAGGCCCCCAGCCCCCGCTGTCCGCCTCCGTTTCTGCGCTGGGCTGGAAGTCGCGGCAGTAACGCTGGGCCTGGGGCAGCACACCCGCCACATCTTTGTTGGCCCGTTTGGCTTCCACGGCAGCAATGGCGGTGAGCCCCACGAACAACACATAGTCGGCAGGGCCGCTGCTGGTCGGCCATTCGGCGATCGCCAGGTTGCGGTGCTTCTGCGGGCGGGTTCCTGCTACGTAGCGAAGGGTCTGGGTGTCGGCCTCCCAGCCGGCCTGGCGCAGCTGCTCGTCGATCAGCTGGCGGGTGGCGGCCTCATCCAGCTCGATCGCGCCAGCCGCGGCGCGGGCCGCCTGCCGCAATCCCGTGGCCACTGCCGGCGGCTGCTGGGCGGCCGCGCTCTGCTGGGCCTGGAGCTGGGCGGCCAGGGCAGCCTTATCGGCCTCCACCTGCTCAGCAAGCTGCTCCCATTGCTGCTGCTCGCCCAGGGCCTGCTGCAGCTGGGCTTCAGCAACACTGAGCTGCTCGCTGATTGCACCCTCGTTGGCGCGGTAGGTCTCGAGCGCGGCCTGCAGCCGAGCCAGTTCCTGCTTCAGCTCCTCGCTTTCATCAACCGGGGGCTGAGGGGGCCGAAACGGGCCGCTACGGAACTCCGGATCGCCGAAGCTGCGGTGGAACCACACCCCCAGCTGCCAGGCAATCTTGAGGGTGCTCAGGGCGCTGGCATGGTCGCCCTGGAGCCCATGGGTGGCGTCGTTGCCGTTCTTGCGCAGGTCGTGGAAGAGCACCGCCACCTCCCGCTCGATCAGGCCATCCAGTTCCAGGCGCCGGATCAGGGCCAGCTGTGTTTCCTCAAGGCTGGTGAACACGCCGAAACGGGAGGCCACCTGCTGGGCCAACCGCTCACCCAGCTGCCGGAGCTTGATCAACGCCGTGTTCGGATCCTCGGGGAAGTAGCGCTCTGCCAGAACCCCCAGTCGGAACAGCTGTTCGTCGTAGCGACGCAGGTGGGCGAAGTTGGTGCTCACAACACAGCCACCCACTGACGGATCTTCTCGGCCATCAGGCGCCTGCGCTCCACCAGGAAGACGTTGTAGTCCAAGGGGTCGCCATCCAGAAGCGTTGTGGGCAGGCAGTTCATGGTGAGATTGGCCCTGAGCTCTGCCGCCTCGGTGATGCCGCCATACCGCTTAGGACCACCGTTCACTTGCTCGCGCAACTCCGCGAAGTAGACCTCGGGCGCCTTGTCGCCGATCGCGATATTGATCTCGCTCTGGGCCATCACGAAGTTGGCGATCTGGTTGTAATTGCTCCTGGAGGCTCCTTCCCGCTGCAGATGTTTGCGTGGAAATACATGGTGCTTGTCGCCTCGATTCAGGAGCAAGTCGCGTACGGTGATGCCGGCCGAAAGGAATCCCCGATCACCAAGCCGAGCCTGGGCTGCCTGGTAGGCGATGAAATAGGGGCTCGTCGACGACGATGTGTCCATCAGCTGCGGCAGCATCCCCGTCCAGAACGTCGAGGGCAGCTCGTTCTCGATCACGGCTTCCGCATAGGCCTGCAGGCCCTGGGAATCAATTTGGCGGATGTCGAAATCGAAGGCTGTTTCCGGGCTGCCGGAATAGCGACCCCTGAGAATCGACATCGCGAACCATCGCCGTACGAGGCTTTCGATATCGTCAGCTGGAAGGCCTTCTCGTCGGCCTCGCAGATAAAGGATATAGGCGAAGTTGATGGCATTGCGGCTGCGGATCAAATCGCTGGTCACAAACCCCGCCGATTTGAGGATCATGATGATCCGATCGAAGTGGGTCTTACTCATGAAGGCAAGAACGCCTTGCTTCAGCTTCGCAAACGATTGTTCGGCGATGATTTCCTCATATTGCTTGGTGGCAAAGTTCCTGCCTGACAACAAGGCGACCAGATCCTGGAGCTTGCCTCGGCCAAACTCCGAGGTGAACGCCACCCGCAGCATGTCGGTGTAGGTGGGGTCATAGAGGTCGTCATTGACGTCCTTGAGCCACGCCATCCTGGGCAGGAACTCCGACTTGGCGAACTCCGGGTCGTTCTTGTCGATCTGAGAGTAAAAGTCTGGAGAGATCGCCAGGTGACAGAAGTATTCGATAGCCTTGCGTAGCGTGTTGCCGCCATAGGTCTCGTTGACGGCGATCTTCGACATGGCGAAGTCGGCCTGGGACAGCTCCGCCCCGGCCGAATTAACGCGTATAAAAATCTCCGTAACGGTCTCAATATCAAGATCCTCTGCCAGCTCAATCAGGCCAACGGAGTTGTTAACGATCTTCAGGAGCCTTTGCAGCGACTTGCCAACGCGGTTCCGATCAATCTCCGGATTGCGCGCAACGTACGAATCCGTCTGATCGAAAAGATCAGCATCCGTCTGGAAGAGCTTGGAGACGTCTGGAATCCAGAGAGGATTCTTGGCGATGGCAGGGTTGCTGACTTCAAAACTCGGCTCGTCTTCCCCAGCGAGCGGGTTGAAGGCGATGCGGATGCGAACGCGTTCGTAGTCCTTCGTGAGCACCTCCATGCCCAAGAGAGATGCCATCAGGGCCGTCACCCGTTGCTGCCCGTCGATCAGGATGCGCTTTCCGGCGGACGTGGTGCCGTCCTTCAGCTTGACCGTGGGGTTGCGCCAGGCAATCAGGTAACCCACAGGGAACCCCTGATAGAGGGAATCAAGGAGATTCCGCACCTTCGTGGCTTCCCAAACGAAAGGCCGCTGAATCTCGGGGATAGCAATTTCGCCGCTTTTCACCCACGTCAGCAGGGTGTCGATGGGGTGGGGGGTGACGGAGTAGCGCTGGGTGGCCATCTCTCAACCCTCCCCCAGCAACTGCCGCACCATCGCAATCAACTCCTTCTTCGTGAAACTCTCCAACGGCGGCGGCGGTGGGGTCACTCCATGGCGTTCCAGCAGTTGGGCCAGAGCAGCCTTTTGCAACTTGGAGTACCCCTTGATGCCGTGCTCCTTGCACAGGCGCTTAAGGCTGGCCGCGGGCTGCGTCAGGAAGCTCCCTTTCCCCAGCAAGGCTTTCGGGTCCGGGGTGCTTGCGGGCTGGGGATCCTGGAGGTCCTGGAGCGCCGCAGTCGAGCGCTGCAGATGGTCCGCCACCCGGCGGTACACCCGGGCATCGGTCCCCGCCAGTTCCCGGTTGGTCTGCTCTAGCAAATCAGCGATTGACGGGCCCGCGCTCATGGCTGCCCGCCCAGCTGGTCATAGCCGCCCGGCTTCTGAGCAGAAGTTGGAATGCTCCCCTCGGATGCTTCTGACGCCAGAGCCGCAGCCTTGGCCTTCACCGATCGCCAGCGCTTCGCCTGCTCGATCAAGCGACGGAACATCTCCACGAGCCAGAAGCCGCTTTGGCGCTCGCTCTCATCGATCAGGCCCACCATGGCATCGCCCGTTTCCTCCAGCTCGCGGATCACGGTGCCGAGCTTGGCGTTGAGGGCATGAAGCCGAGCCTTGGCCCGCGCCTCATCGGCCAGGTCCGCCTCCAGCTCCACCAACTCCCGCTGCAGCTCGGTGATCACCACCCCCCGCCGGTCGCTTTGGGCCTTGAGCACGCCCCGGGAGCGGTTGGCCGACACCAGGGCCGCCCGGCAGTCCTGGTAGGTGCCCTCCAGGGCCTCTGGATCGGGTGTGATCGGGAATTCGCTGGCCGAACGAAGCGGCATCGGGATTCGAATATCTGACCCAAGGATTGCCGATTTGGAGCCGTTTTGCCTTGGTTGGTTCCAAGGATCTCGTGGTGCCCCAGCCTCCCGCGAAGAGCGCGCCGAGCAGATCCGCCGCCTGCGATCCGGTGAGCTGCAGATCCTCTTCGCCGTGGATCTGTTCAACGAAGGGCTCGACATCCCCGAGATCGAAACAGTGCTGCGGCCGCGGTCTGCGCCTCTGCCCGGGCAAGAGCTGCCTCACGGTGCTCGATTTCATCGGCCAGGCCCATCGCCGCTTCCGCCACGACCTCCGCTACCGCGCCCTGCTCGGCGGCACGCGCGACCAGCTGCGCCAACAGATCGAAGCCGGCTTCCCCTTCCTCCCCGCCGGCTGCAGCCTCCAGCTCGATCGCGTCTCGGCTGAGCGGGTGCTTTCAAATCTGCGCGAGTCGCTGCCCAGCAGCCGGCCCCAGCTGCTGGCGGAATGCCGCCGCCTCGGGGCCTGCTCGCTGGCGGATCTGCTCGACGGGCTCGGCATGGAGCTGGGGGAGTTCTATCGGGTGGCGGGGTCGTGGGCGTTGCTGCAGCGGGAGCTGGGCTGGGTGGCGGCGGGCGCGGCCTCGGGTGTGCCCACGGCGGATGAGGAGCGGCTGGGGCGGGGGATCGCCGGTGGCCTGCTGCACCTCGACGACCCCGAACGGCTGCGCTGGCTGGCGGATCAGCTGCAGCGGCCGCTGGCGCCCGATCCGGCGGGGTTGGATCTGTTGGCTGAGCGCCAGTGGCGGATGCTGCTGGCCCAGCTCTGGGGCAGTGGCCGCAACCATGTGCCCCTCGCAGAAGCGTTGGTGCGGCTCTGGGCCGCCGCATCCATCCGCGCCGAGCTGGTGGAGCTGTTCGGGCTCCTGCTGGAGCGCACAACCCACCTGGTGGCGCCGCTCGCCTGGCCGTTTCTCCCCGAAGGCGAGCCAGCCCCGCCGGTACCCCTGAAGCTCCACGGCCGCTACTCCCGCGCCGAAGTGTTCGCGGCCTTCGGCTTGTTGAACGAAGCCCGGCCCTTCCCCGGCCGCGAGGGGGTGTTCTGCGATGAGGCGTCGCGTTGCGACGTGTTCTTCATCACCCTGAAGAAGAGTGAGCGGTTGTTCTCCCCCACCACCCGCTACAACGATTACGCCATCTCCCGTACTGAGTTCCACTGGGAGAGCCAGAGCCTCACCCGGGAAGCCTCAGCCACCGGCCAGAGATACATCCACCACCGAGAGCGCGGCAGCCGGGTGCTGTTGTTTGTGCGGGAGGAGAACAAGCGCGGCGGCGTCACGCTGCCGTTTCTGTGCCTGGGCTTTGCGGATTATGTGAGCCACGAAGGCGAGCGGCCGATGGCGATTCGCTGGCGGCTGCAGCGTGCGATTCCGGGGGCCTCCTACCCGGAGCTGGCGGTGGCGGTTTGAAGGGGTTCAGAATTTCAGGATCTTCCGGCCGCTGCCAGCCCTGTCAGGATGGAGTGAAAGCCGTAGGTCCATGGAACTGACAGCCGTGCTCAGCCCAGCCGAAGAAGGCGGCTATGTGGCCTTCAACCCCGAAACCGGCACCGCAAGCCAGGGCGAGTCCATTGATGAAGCACTTGCAAACCTGCGCGAGGCGACATCTTTGTATCTCGAGGAGTTCCCACTCGTTTTGACGGGTCACCCACTGGTCACGATGTTCAGCATTCCTGCCCATGCCTGAACTTCCGCACCTTTCTGGTCGGGAGGTTATTCGGGCATTGGAACGCCTGGGGTTCAGCGCTGTCCGGCAGAACGGAAGCCACGTGGTGATGCGCTGCGGTAGCCGGGGTTGCGTGGTTCCGTTGCATCGACCGGTCAAGGTGGGCACCCTCGCAGGCCTTCTTCGCCAGGCTCAGGTCGACGTCAGTGAGTTCCTCAGAGTTCTTTGATCCCGCACGATTGACGGCCGCCTCAGTGGCATCTCCTCCGGAGCTGGCGGTGGCGGTGTGAGGGGGGCCAGACTGGTCACATCAAGGCGCCGGCCCCATGACCTACCGCATCCGCCTGCTCGAAACCGAAGAATGCTGGGCTGTGAGCTGCCTCGACCTGCCTGGCTGTCACTCCCAGGGCAACACCCGCGAGGAAGCTCTCAGCAACATCCGCGAGGCCATCACCCTTTGGCTTGAGGTCGAGGCCGAGGAGGCCGGCGTGAAGAGCGTGGAAACGCTGGAGTTGGCTATGTAATGCCAAGGCTTCCAGGGATCAGCCAGAAGGAGGCGGTGAGGGTGTTCCAGAAACTTGGCTATCGGGTGGTGTGCCATCACCATGGGTGCCATTGCCCGTGACGCCGGCCTCACGCCTCAGGAGTTCCGGGAGTTGCTCTGAGCCAGAAGGGCGATTCGTTGGCGGCTGCAGCGGCCGATTCCGGGGGCCTTCGATCCGGAGCTGGCGGTGGCGGTTTGAGGGGGCTCTCCCCCTTCAAGCTCTCCTATCCTTGGGGTTCTGGATGATTGCCATGGCTCTCGCCATTGAGCTCAATGAAGAACAGTCCCGGGCCCTGGCCGAGGTGGCCGGGCTGCTCAACGTGCCCCAGGAGGTCCTGGCCTCGGCCGCCGTCCGCGATCTCCTCAGCCGACCCTCCGCAGACTTCGAAGCAGCCGCATCGAACGTGCTGGCAAAGAATGAGGAGCTTTACCGTCGTCTGGCGTGATCCGCTATCTCCGCCTCGGTGAGGTACTGGAGCTGCACCGCCGATTGATCGCCACGTCCGGCGGTTCACCCGGATTGCGGGATCTTTTTAGGTGTTGATCTCTATCCCACTCTCATCGAAAAGTCTGCCGTTCTTGGCTTTTCCCTGATCAAGAATCATCCCTTTGTGGATGGCAACAAGCGTGTTGGCCATGCAGTCATGGAAGTGATGTTGATGCTTAACCGCTAAGAGTTGACCGCTTCCAACGAATCCACCGAAGCCGTTGTTCTTGCCGTGGCCTCCGGAACGCTTGATCGGCAGGCCTTGACCGAGTGGGTTAGGGAGCAGATCAAGCCCTTGGGATGAGGTTGGCGGCCGATGCAGACGCCGGCTGCTGCAGCGGGCGATTCCGGGGGCGTTCTATCCGGAGCTGGCGGAGTGAGGAGGGCGCTAAGGCTGCTCTTCTGCTCAGCCTTAGCGCAACGTCAGCAGTGAAGTGTTGAGTTCCTTGATGAACGCCACGATCACATCCCGCCTGGTCAACAGAATCCTGGAAATATTTTGAGTACTGGTGTTGCCTACAACCAGCCACAGCACCTTGGGTGGTGCACCCCGTAAAAGGCTCAGTCCACGAAAGTCATCATCCTTCGTGACGATGGTGAACCCACGCTGCTGAGCAAAACTCCAGATTTCAAGATCCGCTGCACCCTTGAGGCCCACATCGCGAATGTGGACGCTGCCTGGAAAGAAGTCAGCCGTTGCAGATGCCAGACGAGGACTGAGATTTTCATCAAACAGAAGGGGCCCAGTCATCGGAGCAATCACGCTGTCGTGAGGTCACTCAGGCGCTTCTCACGATCTGCTGCGTAGCTCAAGACAGCCTGAAGATGCTCCACCCGCAGGTCAGGAAAATCGGCCAGGATTTCATCCTGACTCATGCCGCTGGCCAGGTACTCCAACACATCCGAAACACTGATACGGGTGCCTGCAATACAGGGTTTGCCGCTTCGGATTCCCGGCGTGCAGGTAATCAGAGGAGTTGCTGCTCTCACCATAGATCCATCCAGCCGCTTTTACCAAAGATAGGCGAACCAAAGGGTCACCATCAACGAGAACGATCTCCCGATGGCGATCCGCTGCCGGCTGCAGCGGCCGATTCCGGGGGCGTTCTATCCGGAGCTGGCGGTGGCGGTTTGAGGGAACCCACGACTCCACTAACCTGACTCCATGGACACGGCTGCCCCACTGCTGCCCTTGCTGATCGACCGGCTTGAGCCGCTCAGGCACCTGTGCAACCGCTACGGCGTGGATCGGCTTGAAGTGTTCGGCTCGGCGGCGAAGGGCCTGTTTGACCCTGCCAGCAGTGATCTGGACTTCATCGTGCAGATGACGGGCCAACGAGAACCGGGCTATGCCCGGCGCTTCTGTTCCTTCGCCGATGAATTGGAAGCACTTTTCGGCCGTCCGGTGGATCTCCTGACGGAATCCATGATCCACAATCCCTTTTTCCGCAAAGACGTGGACGCTTCACGGCGGCTTCTCCTGGAACTCTGAACATGCGAAGGGAGGCGCTGAAACGCCTGCTTGACGCCTTTGAGGCCATCGAGGCGATTGAGCGCTTCATTGAGAACTGCACCCTTGATCACTACCTTGACGATGAACTGATCCAATCAGCAGTAGAACGTAAGTTCGAAATCATCGGAGAGGCACTCAAGCGGGCCCTCGATGCCGATCCCAGCGTTCTTGACGTCATCCCCGATCTCCGCCGCATCGTGGGTACCCGCAACAGAATAATTCATGTCTACGAAACCGTGGATCAGCTGATCCTCTGGGATGCAATCCAGAATGACCTCCCTGGCCTCAAAACCTCTCTGCAGGATGTACTGAGCAAAGACGCCCCAATGCCTTAGCCAGCGACTTGAAAGCATCCAACGCCTGGATGGGCCTATTCCTCCCCATCACTCGAGATGCGGCGGCTCCACGTGCCGTTCCTGTGCCTGCGCATTGCCGGATCCATGAGCCACGAAGGCGAGGGGCCATGGCGATTCGCTGGCGGCTGCAGCGGCCGATTCCGGGGGGCTTCTATCCGGAGCTGGCGGTGGCGGTTTGAGGAGGGCTGGAGCCGGTAGCCTGGCTTTATGGCTCATTCCCGCATCACCCACAACCCATCCCAGTGCGGCGGCAAGCCCTGCATCAGAGGAATGCGGATCCGCGTGAGCGATGTGCTTGATCTTTATGCCGCTGGGCTCTCCCCCGATCAGATCCTCACCGAGCTTCCTGATCTTGAGCCGGAGGATCTCCAGGCGGCCCTTAGCTACGCCGCCTGAGAGTTGGATCACAGCACAATTCGCTCCGATCCAGGCGGTGCCAGTCAGAGAGCTAGGCCTCAGGGATGCGGATGACCGGGAGATCTTCGCGCAGGCCAGATCGGCAGGCGCAGTGGTGATGACGAAGGATCGCGACTTCCTGCATCTCCTCTTCGAGCAGGGGCCGCCTCCCCAGGTGATCTGGCTTCGTGTGGGAACAGTTCCAACCAGGCTCTCCAGGCCGTGCTGCTGCGCACCCTTGAGCAGGCTGTGGCCAGCCTTGGTGAAGGGGAGCCCTGGGTCGAAGTGCGCTCGCCACGCTGAAACCCCTGCGCTACAAGCGCGAGCAGCGCAAGCGGGGCAGCGTCACCGAACCATTCGTGTGCCTCGGCTGGTGGCTCCGCCACGCTGGCCGGCGGCCAGGTAGCGCCACCTTTCCAAAGTCGCGAAGGCGAGCGCCCGATGGCGATTCGCTGGCGGCTGGATAGGGCGATCCCGGCGGGGTGGATGCAGGGGATGGGGTTGGCGGTTTGAAGGGGGGCAACGCGTCAAGAGAGGGCGCCTGGTCGCCTCCCTGACTGCGGCCACTTTTTTGTTGAACCTAAACTGATTGAAATGTGGTAACGAGGCTGGTTTGATGAAGGGGGAACTGACTGCCGTGATCGAGCCAGCTCCGGAGGGTGGCTTCTGGGCGATCTGCCTGGAGATTCCCGGCGCTAACGGCCAGGGAGAATCCATGGAAGAAGCAAGAAAGGATCTGCAGGCCGCCATTGAGCTGCTGCTTGAAGATCGTGAGGCTGATATCAGCCGTGGCCTGCCAACCGATGCCGTGCGCATGCCCCTGCAGATCGGATGAAACGCCGTGATCTGGAACGGCGGCTACGTATGGCTGGATGTGTTCTTAAGGAAGCTCTGATCAAGACGGCTTAATCCAAGCAACCCAGTCTCATTCTCGACAATGAGACGATCCTGAGCAAATTTTGCCTGCTTTTCGCTCACAGCAGTACCCACAAAGATGTCCAGTCAGTT
>NZ_JAGQBU010000043.1 GCF_024345795.1 Synechococcus sp. J7-Johnson | reverse complement strand
TGATGCCATCACTGCTGCCGGATCCCTGAATTCAGCAGCAAGAGCAGCACTGCTTCTTTGCCCGCTCAGCGATGAGCGATCAGGCGTGCATTCGCGCGGCGGCGCATCCCGACCCCTGAATGGTTACTGATTTTAGCCGGTTTTTCAGATGTTCCCTAGGGAAACCACACAGATCCTGAGGGGCAGGGGATTAACGTCTAGTGCGGGATTCTTGTATTCTTAGTACTGACGATGGTGACAGAGAAAGGAACAGCCACATGCTGATCAAGCCAGAAGCCGAAGAGCACTTCGAGAGCAGCGCCAGCCATCACCCAACGCCAGTCACCGACAAGGAAGGCCAGCGCCAATGCTGATGTGCCTGAAATATAAATAATGGCAATATGCGCTTGAGGCCAACCAGCCTGGTGCAGGCGCTGGAAGAGATGCAGACGATGGGCTTGGAAGATCTTGTGGCCGGCCATAAGGCGACGCAGCACGCAGACGAAAGCATCAGCAAAAAGAGGAGTGGCTACCAAGAGCAATCCAAGAGCTGACGGCCAACTGGGCACCAGTAGAACAATACCGGCGAACATGGCACCGAGAAAGGTACTACCAACATCGCCCAAGAACACTTTGGCTGGACTCCAGTTCCAGACCAGGAAACCGAGAAGGGCTCCAACAACGGACCAAAACGACCAGGGTGCTGCCAGCTCAACCGCACCGGCAATGAAGGCAATCGTCAGGCAGCCAGCCACAAGGCCATCCAGTCCGTCCATAAAATTAGTGAAGTTGATGACAGCTGTGATAGCGATTACAAGCAGCAGGAAAACAATAACTCGCACCGCCAAGGGCAGCACAAACAATGACAGACCAGCCAGTGAGAGCAACATGAACGAAGTTAGTAACTGCACCGCGTAGCGAAACCCAGCAGGGAGGTCAAACCGGTCGTCGAGCAGCCCCACCAGTGCCAAGGGCGCACAGAAGAAAGGAAGTGTCGCCAAGGGAGAGGACCAATTCGCCACCTCGGCGATAAGGCTAGTCATCACGGTAACCAGCACAATTGCAAGGCCACCACCGCGAGGAGTTGGCACAGCATGTGCGCTACGAACGTTAGGGAGATCCAGCAGATGCCGTTGCAAACGAGGGATCATCCAGCGCAGAAGCAGCCAGCTAGCAGCGCCGCTGGAAAGCAGGGCCAAGCATGCAGAAACAGTCACTGAAGCCATCACGGGAATCATCACCAACGTATGAGGCCGAGTCCAACGAGGCAACGGAACTCGGGTGACAGCGTCGAACTTCTAATGGAAGGAGGATGAGGATGAGGAAGCCGAAGTCGGACAACCCATGCTAAATCGATGATGCGTACCATATCAACTCAACAAAGTTAATTTAATGCCTGTGGTTGGCACAGAAGACGTACAAGCAAGGGGGGACACAGGAAAAGGTTGAGGGTGAATGTCCAGCAGCTGGTGGCTGGGTGTAAAACCGGACAGATCAGCGCCAAGGCGTAGCACAGCCTCATAAGCCTTGGGGGAATACCAAAGCAATGGCAGGAAAACGGAGTAAAAAAGACGATCGGGGATCGAAAGCAATCGACAGCGGCGGCCGGGATCGCCAGCGGGTAAGGCCTCCTTCAAAGCCTGGAGCATGGCCAGGTAGCTCAAGGTGGTGTCACCACCGAGAGCGATCGGCCCACAGAGATTGCGATCAGCGCAGAGCCGATGATTTGTGCCAGTGGTGTTGAGTTGGTGGGCCAAAGCGAGAGCCACGGCCGCCAGTTGGCTGGCATGGATCGGCTGACGCAAACCTGAGTGGGCCGGCAAAGGTAGCAGCGGCAGGCGACGCATCACGGCAACGAGTCGGCTGAGGTTGCGATCTCCATACTGGCCCGCTTGGCCATAGATGAGGGTGGGCCGCAGGATGCGGCAAGGGATGGCGTAACGGCTGCAGGTCGTTAGCAGCTGGTCTTCAGCCCCGGTCAGGCGAGCTACCAGTTCGCGATCAAAGCTGTTGGTGGCAAATCGCTTGGTGAGTGCTGAGGATGAGGAGCAAGCGATCAATCCGCGCAGACTGGTGAGGTGCTCGGGGTTCTGACTGCTCCATTGCTCAAGGAAAGGAGCCAGCAGCCAGATCGGGCCGAAACTGACCCAGACGGCAGGAACGTCGGCGGCCGATGGGCGGAACCCGTCAGGATCACGGAAGTCAGCCCGGTGCATACCGCCTTGATGGCGGGAGTAGGCATGAACCTGCCAATCCGGTGCGGCTGCAACGGCCAGTTGGCGAAAGGCTTCTCCGCTGGGGGTGGCCGCCCCGAAGAGATGGATCTGCATCATCAACGGGACAGGAGGCTGCTGATACGGCGCAGATAGCGGGCCAGAAACGGAATCCACCAACACCAACCAAAGGCACGAAGGTAGGCACGGCAAACCTCCTGCAGGCGGCGGCTGGTCTGCTGACCGCTGATGCCGCCATCAGCCATGTGGACAAGGTCGAGATCAAGCAGCTGCACCCGCAGATCAGGGTCGCGGCTGAGCTGGAGAAAGAAGTCGAGGTCGGCCGAGAGACGGAAGCCTGGGGCATAGCGAGCGAGGTGACGGCGAGCACCCGGGCCAATCCAGGTGGCCTGGTGCGGCGGCGTGGAGCCGAGCCAAAGGGCACGACGGTAATCAGCAGCGGGCAGAAGGAGCTGCTTGGCCGAAGACCCGCTGAAGGCGGTTGGTCGGCCAAGAACGCCGCTGCCAGCATCAACGTAATGGCCACGGCACACCAACAGATCGGGAAGGCCAGAACCACTGATGGCATGCTCCAGAACTGCTACGGCCTTGGCCAATACACTGGGTGTTGCGGCCCAGTCGTCGGAGCCCCAGAACAGCAGCCAATCAGTGAAGCTAGCGGCGGCGAAGCCCTGATTCATGGCCCCGAAGATTCCCGGTTCGTCTGGTGACTGGGGGATCCAGCGGCAACGAAGATCAGTGGCACAGCATTGCTGCAGCCACTGGCGGTGCTCGGGTGCTGAGGATCCGTCGATGAACAGGAGGCGCCAGTGGGGCCAGCTCTGGGAGTGAAGGGAGTTCAGCAGGCGCGGCAAGAGCTGAGAAGAGTTTCGCGTGGGAACGACAATCAGCAGGGAAAGTGTCATCGTGTCCTTGAATCTTGGCTCCAAACCGAGCGCAGGAATGGATCGATCACTGTCATGCTTCAGACCTAAATGAAGGCTAGCGTCGATCAAAGAGATCACAAGGCTCTGAGCCCTATTGGAGGCTGACTGTGATGCGTAGTCGGCAGGGCAACCTTTACTGAGTCGAAGCCAGTGACTTTAGGTGATCAAGCATTGATGGGGGTCTCAGATACGGCTCACCTGAAAGGATGTGAGAGACCACAGAAAGAGGGATTGAGGGCCCATGAGCCAGCAGGCTATGCGTCAGACTCACAGGCTCCCAGTATACTAGACGCTGATGCTAAACTCATGCACCCCACAGCAGACAAGGACATTGAAAATTTCCATGCCCCGCTCGCCTGAGCGCACCCTTGTGCTTATGCCTCAGCCACACCGCCATGGGAGGGGATTTTTACAGACAGGCCTATTGCTAAAAAATTTCACCAGTTGTTATGCGCAGAAGCCATCCCTAATCGGCCTAGCACTATAGCGAAAGCACTGGAATCCCGTCCTTTAACATTTCATAGACATGAAAAGCTCTAGAATGGTTTTGGCGAAAGATCAAGCCCGCGTCTCATCACTTCCCTTGATCATCGCTATTGGTTATGTACTTGTAATTTATCTACTGTCCCTGCGATCAGTTTGCCTCAATCTTGACGATGTTGATTTTGGCTATGCAAGCGCATTTTCATGCTCCGAAATTATTGGTTATGCTTGGCTCCCTCTAGTGCAGATCATAGGAATATTAATCGGATTCAATATCTTAGGCCCCATAAAGCAGACTATTATAAAGCCACCCAAGTTATCACTTGGATTCCGTCTTCAAAACTCAAGTCTGGCATTTTTATCACTATTAGTTATTGTTGCTATATTCTCTTTCTACGCCATCACAGCCATTGAAAGTCTTCCACTATATGAAGTTGGCACAAACGAGATTCAGCGCGAGGTCGGGGGCAAGGGCGCATCCTTTTTCGTCTTAGTTAGCGGTTGTTTATCCATTATTAATTTGCATACCAGAAAGTATAGTCTTATATCGTTTGCCTTGGTTTGCCTGACGTCTCTACTCTTTGCATGGTTTGACGGGAGCAGATCGGCGATTTTACCATTTCTTGTGTATACCTATTACTATGCGTCACAAAGAAAATGGAAGCTTTCACTTTCAATGGCCTCAATAAGCGTTTTACTATTCGTTCTAGCCCTATCAAGTAGATTCATTGGAGACAAGTCGCTTGATTCCCTTATTGTAGTTTTAGATGACGTAATTTCTTCACTTTCTTCCATCAATCTTGCATACTTGTTCCAGCACTCTTTTCTGCACCTTATTTATGTAATTGATCAGGCCCCCTATCAATTTAATTTGAACGACTTACTTTACAGCATCATTCCACTTCCATCCTCATTTCATTTTATAAATGCTGATCCTGACTTATGGCGAGTAGACTATTTTAGACCGATGGGCGCGATGGGAGAGCTCTTTGTGTTCAGTCCGGTGGCTTTCGTTTTATTCAATAGTGTTTATGGCATTCTGATTTATAAAGCAACTCAGCTCAATAATCTCTATGCTCGTCTAATTACGAGTTGCATTATTCTTACATCATTCGCCATGGGCTATCAATACGGCCTTCGGACAGTGCAGTGGCTGATTTACTTGTCGATATTATTAATCTATTCTTGTCGAGGCAATGGCAAGCTGCATAATAAAGAAGCTGTTATTCTGTAGCCGCTATTTCCACAACCTACTCCTCTGCATTAACTTACGAACAAGTAGAAGCTGCAAGAAACTAATTTTGAAACTCATGACTACTTCCGAATAGATATGCGAATCATAAATCATACACTCTTGGGCCGCTATTGGGCCTTCAGCCTTAGCCTAGTCAACCAATTGAAACTTAGAACTTATGCCACTTAAGGAAGCTTCAACTATTACCAGATCGCGAGCCCAAGTAAAGCAGCAAATCAGAACATGAGTCATTAAAGATTGAATTCCACGTCTTCAGGCTTTAAATTCTTTGATCGTGTAAGGTTTTAGACATGAATCGCTATCTTCTGTGCTGCGGTGATGCCACGAATCCTGCTACTTGGAGCAACATTCCATATTTCCTGCTTCAGGCAGGTATGCAGGATGGCTTGCTCCAGGGAGGGCTGGGGCTTCAACCCGAACGGATTCGTCATCAGCGCCGGCTCTGGAATCTGAACCAGCTGCTGCGAAGCAGCAAAGCAGGTGGCTTCCAGTACAGCAAAAAATTCGGTCAAACCTTAATGGCTCAGTCGGGGCTTTCTTCCGAGCAGCCCTTGGCCCTGCTCAGCCACTTTCCTCTGCTACCGCCCGAACCCTGGCCCGCCCCCTGGCGGGTGGATTTCTACATTGATGCCACCACTCGCCAGGTTCTCGACGATAACGGCACGGGCCAGCGCCTCAGCGAGGGGTTTCGGAATCAGGTGCTTGAACGTGAACGCCGCGCATATCAGCAGGCTCATGCCGTGGTGTGTATGGCTCAGTGGGCCGCAGATTCAGTGATTACCGACTATGGAATTGATCCAGTCAAGGTTCATGTGGTGCCCGGTGGCGCCAACCTCGATGAGATCCGGCTTGCCAGTTTGCCAGCGGCACCCCTGCCCCCACCTCCCAGCCTAAAGACACCGCTTCGGCTTGGGTTTCTCGGCAAGGACTGGCAGCGCAAGGGTGGACCCTTCCTGCTGCAGCTGGCTGAGGCTCTGAAGGCTCTTGGAATCCCGGCGGTGGTGCGGGCCATCGGCCCGGATCCCGCTGTGCTGCCGTCCCATCCGGCCCTCCACCCCCTGGGTTTCCTCGACAAACAAACCGAAACCGCTCGCTTTGCGGCCGAACTGCAGAGCTGGCACTTTGGCACGTTGTTCTCCTCCGCGGAAGCCTTCGGCATCTCCAACCGCGAGTGTCTACGTCTTGGGGTGCCCGTTCTTGCCCATGCGGTAGGCGGCATCCCCTCCACCCTGCCCGATGGCGGCTGCAGCCAGCTGTTCGCCCCCCATCCCAAGCCGGACGTGGTGGCCGACTGGATTGCATCCCGCCTCACCCCCTATGAAAGCTACGTTGGCTGGCGTGCCGCCCTGGCACTTCGCTCTCGCGAATTCACATGGGAGGCGGCAGTAAAGAGACTGGAGAAGATTATTGGCTATCCTCAGCCCACCCCAAGCAGCGATGGGTGAGATGACCTGTTCGTGCTCGCAAACCTTAAAGCTGTACAGCTTGTGATCGACCCAGTGCGGCCAAGAGGGTTGAGCGGAGAGCAAATGTTGACTTCCCACGGCGTGGACTGAGCATGGGCCTGCTTGTTGCCCTCCATCGCATTGGGCCTTATCACCACGCCCGCTTTCAGTACGCAGCGCACGAGCAGAAGCTGCACGTGCTAGAAACCCGGCCCCAGTCACAGGAATACCCCTGGGCCTTTGCTCCTGGCAATGGCTACACGATTCATCGGCTCAGCGGCCATCCCAAGCCGGAAGCTGACCCCCCCATTGGGGACTTGGATCGCCAACTGGTTGCAGTACTTGCCAAGGCGCACCCCCGGGTAGTGGTGAGCGTCGGCTGGGCCGACCCTGCCTACCAGCGGCTACTGCTGATCTGCCACCGTCAGCGCATCCCCCTGGTGATCGTGAGCGACAGCCGCGAGCATGATGAGCCTCGCTTTGCCGTGAAGGAATGGATGAAGCAGCAACTGCTGCGCGGCTATTCCGCCGCTGTTGTGGCCGGCACTGAAAGCCGTGCCTACCTCGAGCAGCTGGGTTTTGCTCCAGAAGCAATCACACAACCCTGGGATGTAGTGGACAATCAGCTCTTTTCCAGTGCCGCAGCAGCAGCAGCAGCAGCAGGAGACGGCTCGAAGTCAGATCCCGAGGAGTTCCTTTGCGTGAGCCGGTTCATAGCCAAGAAAAATCACCTAGGCCTACTGCGCGCGTACGGCCTCTATCAGCACGCAGGTGGTCGTTGGAACCTACGGCTGGTGGGTTCAGGGTCAGAGGAAGCGGCGATCCAGGCAGGGATCTCTGAACTTCCTGAACCAGAACGGGTGAGTCTTGAGCCATTTCGGCAACTCAACGCCCTCACCGATGTGTATGGCAGGGCCAGCGCCTTCGTGCTGGCCAGCAGCTCCGACCAGTGGGGCCTTGTGGTGAATGAGGCCATGGCTGCCGGATTGCCGGTCCTGGTGAGTTCAGCCTGTGGCTGCACTGTTGATCTGATCGACCAGGGCAGGACTGGCTTCTGCTTTGATCCCCTTGATCCCAGGACGCTGGCCCAGTTGATGCACCGGATTGAAGCCCAATCAGCCCAGGAGCGTCTCACAATGGTTGTAGCGGCGAGGCGGCGGCTGGAAAGTTTCAGCCTCGCCAGTTTTTCCCAGGCACTGCAGGTCGCTGCTGTCTATGCATCAGCAAATCCTGCATTCTCATGGCGATCAAGATGCATCGCTCAGCTCCTTTCCCATAGGCTTCGATGAACAGGATCAATGGCAAGACAAGATCGTTCACGTTCTATCTGCAAGATCCTTCTTACATTAGCTGGTATCACTGGTATCAGCGAGGCAATTGCACGCTATGGCGTGGGCCTGGGCACTCCCCCATTGTCAATTGTTGATCCGGAAATCGAATATATGTTTCGCCCTGGTCAAGATCTAAGTCGATTTCATAATCGATTCGCCATCAATGCATATGGCATGCGCAGTGATGGCATGGAAGCCGAGCCTGTACATGGTGTTCGACGGATCCTTGTATTCGGTGACTCAGTAATCAACGGAGGTGCTCAAAACCCTCAAGCCTCGATTCCCACTGAAGTGTTGAAGCAAAGACTACGGTCCCAGGGGAAGCGGGTTGAGATTGGCAATGTCAGTGCTGGAAGCTGGGGTCCTGGCAATTGGCGTGCATGGGCCGAACGCTACGGATTTATGGGAGCCAGCGATGTGGTGGTGGTTGCTTCCAGTCACGACGCATGCGACAATCCAAAATATACTTCCTTGAATCCGCTGACACAGCCTACGGAGAATCCACGACTGGCACTTGAAGAACTGCTCTTTCGTTATCTTTTGCCCCATCTCCAGTCACGATTTGGCCTGGATCGATCAACTTCGATGCACACAAGCACCGCCTCAATGGTTTCAGTTCCAGCATGTGAGAATATCTCGTCAACTGAAACACGCCAAGGGTTGGCTGACCTCCGAGCATTGCTTACGTCAGCCAAAGCCTCAGGAGCACGCGTCAAGCTTATACTTCATCAAGAGCGTGACGAGCTAACAAGAGGTAAGCCCTATGAGCAACACAATCAACTGGCACTTTTAGCTCAGCAGACGGGGATATCTATTGTGGACGGACGAAAAGTGTTTAATCATTGCAGCTCAAATATTGAGACCCTTTACAGTGACAACATTCATCCCTCCACCTCCGGCCTTAAGTGCATATCTAAAGCAATAGAGATAGCCATAAGTTTACAACCATAGGGAACTTCGAAGATTGCCACAACTCAGGCTGGCATGAGCGGCTACAGACTCATCTTGCGAAAGTGTCAATCCCCCTCCCTCCATGCCGACATGTTGCTGGTTCGACAGACAGACTCCCCCGGCAGTCTGTGATGACCATGTCAATTGTTGAGGCCGTCCCGGCCGCATCCCGGCCAGCCCGGGCAATGGACAACTAAGCCCAACAAGGCGGCTTACCGGCTCAGAGGGTGCAATTGGGCCTCGGGCGTCATAACTCTGCAGCCCGCTCCGGCCGGCTGCGGCCGAGCAGGACATCCTTGAGTGCGAGGAAATTGCCGGCGAGCTGGCCGCGCCGGTCGCACCAGGGGTCGCTGCCACGCAGAAAGCCCACCGCGTTGCCGATGCAGGAGCGAAGGATATTGCGCGCGGCGTAGCAGGGCGGCAGCACTCCCTTGAGCATCAGGTACCAGGAGTTCGCAACCTGCGAGTAGCCGAACCGCACGCCCGAGACACGTGCCTTCCGGGTGCCGAGGTGGACGCCCCATAGGTAGTCGGTCCAGATCATGCTGGTCCATCTGCCCCGGCTGATCC
The DNA here is from genome assembly GCF_024345795.1 of Synechococcus sp. J7-Johnson. GTDB lineage: Bacteria > Cyanobacteriota > Cyanobacteriia > PCC-6307 > Cyanobiaceae > Regnicoccus_A. The sequence continues at coordinate 7,859 of NZ_JAGQBU010000043.1, read as the reverse complement.
ACCCCGCACCGACAGTTCGAAGGGAGAAGTCGAGGTCTTCGAGCCAGCCGTAGAGAACGAGGTGCTCGTCGAACAGGATGTCCTGGATTGCCGCGGCGCGGAAGATCATGTTGCATCCATAGGGGCTGATCCCTGAGCGCACCTTGCTGTCGGCGAAGCCGGCAGGTGTCGCCTCGCGGTCGCGCGCCTCGACCATCGCCAGGCCGTCGGCCCAGTCGATGCCACCGAAGCCTGCACCATCGGCCAGCACGAGCCCGCTCACGATAACGATGTCGGACCGGGCCACCATCACCTGCTGCAGGCGCTCGATCCAGAAGTGCGACGGGATGAAGTCATCGTCAAGGAAAGCGACGATGTCGACATCATCGCGTATAACAAGTAGAGCGCGGTTGCGCTGCGCCGTCAAGCCGACCGCGCCGAAGATGATGTCCACCGGCGTCCCGGCAAGGCTCCGGATGGTGGCCGCGTCCTCCGCTGCGATGTCCTCTGGACCGGTGGCGGAAACGACAATGCGGGCTGGGGGGACCGATTGGGCGCCGAGGTGGGCCAAAAGCCGGGTCAAGACCTCAGGCCGGCCCTTTGTGGCGATGATGAGACCTGTGCGCAGGGCCATGTAGTTCACTATTGGTTCTGTGGCAGATTTGTCCGTGTCATGGTCGACGCCGCTGAGAAAGGCAGGTTTCAGCTCCAAAGGCTTGAATGGCGATGGCGTATTGGGCAGGCGATGTCAGCTGGGCTCGCATTGCAGATTTCGGTCCAGCGCCGACAGTTTGAAAGGCATCGTGAAGAAAGTCACAGTCGCTATTCATTATGAAACGGGATGTCACTGTCGCCTAGCGGATGAGTGAAAACGATGACCAGGAGTACAGACGGGAACGTCGTCAGCGCGTGGTAGGAACGTATGGCGAAGACGACGACACCCGTGTAATCCCTGCGCCATTTTCAGGCAAGAGTGGAGTATCCAGTTGCCGGAAGAGAATAGTAGATATTGCGTTGTGCCATCAGCTCATAAGCTTGCGCCATGCAGGGCTGAATCTAAATCCCAGCAAAGATTGAGTTCGAGCTCAACAGGGCCATACTGATTGGCCTCAATTCACGTATGGAGCTGGCAACTGCTACACGTCCGCTTCATCGACCTACCCTTCTCCACAGGCCCTCGCGATCGTCTGAGCCAGCACGTCATGACCGTTCTCCACCTTTCCCACGCCGCTGATGCTTCCGATGGTGGCATTGCTACCGCAGTGACCGATTTGATCGCTGCTCAGCGGGTTGCCGGCCTTGAGGTGGACTGGCTGACAAGCGATCGCTTCAAGGGGTTTCACCGTGATCAGAATCTGCTTGGGGCAGTCAAAGTCGCTCACCCCTCCTTACTTCATCTCCATGGCCTCTGGCGTAGCCCCACACGCATCGCCTCGCGCCTGGCAGATTCGAGCCACCCCTTGGTGATAGCTCCTCACGGCATGCTCGATCCATGGGCTCTCGTTCACTCACGCTGGAAAAAGCGGCTCGCATGGAGCCTCTTTGAGCGCCGGGCCCTGCGCTCAGCCCGCTGCATCCACGTCCTTTGCCCGGCGGAAGCAGCCGTGACAGACGCCCTCGATCTGGGTCGGCCCATTGCCGTGATACCCAATGGTGTAACCATCCCCACGACGGCTGCGGCAGAGCCGCCGCCTTGGGCAAACACCATTCCTGCCGGAAGCAGCGTTTTGCTGTACCTGGGCCGATTCCACGCAAAAAAGGGGCTCGTTCCCCTACTCAAAGCTTGGCAGGTCGTGGCTGACGAGGCCGAGCGCCATGGCTGGTGGCTGGCCTTGGTGGGCTATGGCGATGGGGGTGCCCTGGCTGAACAGGTCTCCGCTGCCAAGGCGAGGGGGGAGCTCGCACGCGTCTCGCTGCATGGCCCTTGCTTCGAGGAGCAGAAGCACGCTTGCTTAACGGCGGCCAAGGCCTTTGTTTTGCCAAGCTTTTCCGAGGGCCTGCCGATGGCGGCACTCGAAGCCATGGCCTATCACCTACCAAGCCTGCTGAGTACCGCCTGCAACATCCCTGAGGCCTTCAGCTCGGGAGCATCGTTGCCTGCGGAGCCGGAAAGTCACGGTATCTTGGCAAAAAGCCTCCACCGCTTGTTTGAATTGAGCGAGGCCGAGTCAGCAGCAATGGGTTCAGCTGCCCATGCCTTAGTAGCCCAGGGATACAGCTGGCCCCGAGTGGCTGAGCAGACACGCCAGCTCTACGACTGGGTCCTTGGCAACGCTGAACGGCCTGGGTTTGTGGAGGGATAACCGATGATTCACGGGATTCAGCGGCTCGATAGCTACAGCACCCCTCCCAGCTGGCACACCGGTGCTTCGTTACGACGTCGGATTCTTTGGCGGTTGTTCGGTTTGCCTCTGCTTGCCAGCCATCTGCCAGGCACAGCCTGGCGGCAGCAGCTACTGCGTGTTTTCGGAGCGCGCATCGGCGCAGGCGGCCGATTGAAGCCTCAGTTACACATCACCTTTCCCTGGCGTCTGGTGATTGGGGATCACTGCTGGTTGGGCGAACAACTCTGGATTGATAATCTCGCCCCTGTGACTCTGGGCGATAACGTCTGTCTATCCCAGGGCGCCTTCCTCTGCACAGGAAACCACGATTTCCGTACACCTGGATTTGATCTGCGCCTAGGCCCGATTACTGTTGAATCTGAAGCCTGGATCGCTGCCCGTGCTGTTCTCGCTCCAGGCACTCGTGTGTGCACTGGTGCGGTTGTAGCTCTCGGTGCAGTTGCAAGCGGTACCGTACTTGCCAATACCATCGTGCAGGGAAATCCTGCTCAGGTAGTGGGATGGCGGAATAGGCAGCGATGATGTCAGCATAAGAACGACAACCGGCACGAGTCTAACAACCCATCTCCCTGGCAGAAGAAGATCAGAATCTAATTGTTTTAACCTGAGAAGAATGTGCGAATTTTCTTGCCCAGTCGCCGCAGCCTGGAGCGACGAGTAAGTCCAGTATCTGACTTGCTGAGTTGTGCCTTATTGATACTGGCAGTACTTGCAGCATTATAATATTGATGGGCAATTGATGGATCGTGTACACTTTCAGTATTACGGGAAAAGGAAGATTTTGCGCCATAGCCATAGCCATAGCCATAGCCATAGCCATAGCCATAGCCAGTAATAAACCCGCGATTGGATCTCGGCTTTCTCCCGTTAGTAACAACCCCAAGCAAAGGCGCTCCTGATACAAGAATTCGCTTTGCTGTTTCACTGGGCAACTGCCGATCAACCTTGCCAAGGCTGACAAGTAACATAATACCATCTAAATTTGAAGCCAACAACACTGCGTCAGACAAACCAAGAGTTGGAGGAGTATCATATAAGATCAGATCATATAACTGTGATTCAGCAATACTTTGGACAAGTTCGCTCATTTTTAGCGAACTAAGCAGACGAGGTGGATCAGGCACACTGCGTCCAGCAGTAATCACATCCCAGCCTGCAAAACCAGGTACTGGCTGGACAAAGTTTTGCCAATTAAGAGACTCTTCAATAAGTAGATTAGACAGCCCCTCTAAATTATTGAGCCCAACTCTCTTGTGAAGTTGTGGCTTTCGCAGATCAGCATCAATCAAGAGAACTCGCTGCCCGAGTTCGCTTAGAGTCTTAGCAAGAAGAACTACTACAAGGCTCTTCCCTTCAGCAGGAATAGAGCTTGTAATAGCAATCGACTTTAGAGGTCGATTTGCGTTGAGAAACTTAATACTGGTATAAAGATTTCGTAATGACTCTTGGTAACGAAACAACTGGGAACCAAACTTCTCTGAGGACATAGCGTCGAGATCCTGCAGAATAAACTGATCGTCCTCAGCAAACTTATTGAAGAGTTCAATATACGGGATATGACCAAGCAGAGGTAGATCCAAGTCATCAACTACCTCGTTTGATGTGTGGAAGACATTGTCGAGCTTGTCAGTGATTAGTGCTAAGCCAGTGCCAGTAAGGAAGCCAAGTAAAAGACCAAGACTTAGACTATTCCGAACATTGGGCTCTACCGGGCTTGGATTTACTGCAGCTGGCTGTATTACTTTCCAAGGAATAATATTTTGTGCAATTTCTAATTGAAACTGATCCCTTGTCCGCAAATAACTAGCAAGATTTTCATCGGATATCATTTGCTTATTCTTGATGTCCTCATACTGACGTAGCAAAGAAGGCTGCTTACTAAAACGTTGATCAATACGAGCAATTTGGCCTGTTGTTGCGGAGATTGAACCTTCAAGCTGCCTAATAGTTGCATCTACCGCTTCGATTTCTTTTCTCTGTAGGGCAGGCTTGATTTGACCCCTTGCCGCAATCAGATTTTGGAGATAGGGTGAATCCGGTTTATAAATAGCTTTTGCTTCGGCGATCTGCTGCTCGATTTTGTTAAATTCTTGGAGAAGAGGCTGATTTGGTACATCCAAGCTGAGGCTAGTACCGATACTTGCGGCGGATGATTGATTGCTGGGTTCGCCAGCAGTACTGGAAAAACCACTAGCAGTCAATTTTCCACTGGCGACATCTTTGCGTACCTGTTGAAGCCTAGCCAGCTCTGATTTCTGCTCTAGAAGCTTTAGTCGCAATGTATCAACTTGCTGACGGTTGGCCGAGGCTTCCTGCTCGGGTAGCAATACATTATTCTCATTGCGAAATCTTTCAAGCAAAGCCTGTAGATTCAATGATTTTGATTCTAGCAACGGTTCCTGATTATCAAGGAATTTCATTCCCTCGATCAACTTTCTTCGACGCTGTTCAAGCGACCATTGGAGATAAGCTTGCTGAGTTAGCCGCAGAGCTTCACGAACTAGCTCGGGTGAAGGGCCGCTAATCGTAGCCTGCAGTACACCATCAGACTTAACTCGTTTTCTCTTGCTCGCATTTCCTGAACCCTGTGACACCTCCACCAGTAGTTTTTCGACTTCAGAACTTCCTGGAAACTTCTCATCAAGTCTTGAAAACACAGTTGTCAAAATCTCTTCACTCTCAAGCACTTCAATCAGAGTGGGAATATCATTGCTCCCTCCAGTATTTCGTGCAACGGATGCAATGCCAACTTCATCAAGGGGCGTACCAGCTCCAACCTGTTTCTCATTACTGATTGGATCAGATATGAGCAAGCTAAAGCTCCCTTGATAAACCGGATGATAGATTCTCTGATAGATCAGCCAAGCTATCGTACCCGCTGTTACAGCGACTACCCCGACAAAGAATGCCTTGCGTCGACGCCTGACAATACGAAAAAGTGAACTCAGGGTTATTCCTGATTCTTCAGCAGACATCTTGGTCCCTTCAAGAATCGGGACTGAGCCTGACGAGCGCTGTTGAAGCTGAGAGGAGCTCCCATCAGTGACGATCGTCATCGCATCTAAATGTCAGTCTCCATGGATTGTAAAGGAGTTTGGCCGATCCAGCAAGCGTGGCGTCTCACACAATAGAAAAGATTGACTTGAAGCAGCACCCCTGGGAGAACACTCAGATTCAATTGCAGTCAGGCCAGTCGAAAATTTCATATCGCCTGCCAGGTCACCACATCGTCAGCTTCCGTTCAGGGGCAGGGATGTTCTTAACACGTCTGTGAGCACTCAATCGCTACGTTGCTGAAAGGAATGGATTTCAAGCAGACGATAAGGTGCAACCACAATGATCAGGAGTCAGCGATGGCATCACGCACCAGAGGCTTACTTCCTGGTTTCTCCATGAACTAGGAGAGTCTGCTTACGCAGAAGAAATAACCTGCGGCTACGCACCTAGCAAGGCGAAGAGGTTCGCTCGCCCGCTCACAACCCAGATACACGAATTTCCGTGACATCGCCACGAACTTGTGGCGGATTGGCCAGCATCTCTGAGGCATCTGTTACGAGTGATTTGCGTGGACGCTCAAGTGGTGCCAATGCTTAAACAGGTGCTGTTACAACACCAGGGCATCAGCGGTGAGATAGGAGCGGCGCTGCTGGCGGTTTTCGGTCGGCAGGTTATTGACGGCAGAGAAGCGATCAATCACTGCCAGCCAGCCATGCAAGCCGAGTTGATTGTCGCCATCGGCATCTCTGGCGGAGGCTGCGGTGTGCACTTGCATTGCCGACAATGAAAAAACGGACATTGACTATATGGTATTTCCCAAGAATGTTTCGTTGTCCAAGCACTCGAAGCAGAAGAGCAGTTTAATCATCATAGCTGATTAGAGATATTCAAATTCGTCGTTTTCGGCGCCCTTGAAATTGAATCACGAATGCAATACGAGGACATCCTGATGACAAAGGATGGTCATTCGTCATCTTACACAGTCTTTTGCCAGTAGATTATACCACAGATTGGCAGTCGCGACGATGTCATAAAGACTGACATGAGATCTGGCCTGAGTAGCCAGGACAATACGGTCAGAGTCTGAGGACATCAGATCTTTCAGCCGCGAAACCCAGGCCGGCCCATTGCCTGCCGGCAGCAGCTCTCCCGCCTGGCCGCCAAGCAAAACCTCGCGGCATGCAGGTACGTCGCTTGCGATCACCGGCAATCCTGCTGCCATGGCCTCGATCAGCACGATGCCGAAGCCCTCGGTGGAGCTGGTACTCAAAGCGAATAGATCAACCTGTCCCATGAGTTCGGGAATATCGTTTCTCACCCCCATAAAGATATCCGCCGGATCAAGCCCAAGTTCCCTGGCCAGGGCCTCACAAGCTGGCCGCTGGGGACCATCACCCACCAGCCACAGCTGCCAGCCCAACCGCGCCAGGCCACTGGCTGCGAAGGCGCGGAGCAAGGTGGGCTGATCCTTCATCGTGTCGAAGCGGGCCACCATCAATACTCGCTGGGGATCACCCGGTGGCCGGGCGGCGCGGGCGGCGGCTGCGCGTTTCCGGATCGCCGCCACATCGCAGCCGTTAGGGATTACGGCTTCCATCAGAAGCCCGGGGGGCAACGGCTCAACACTGCATACCGCCGCCTCTGAGCAGGGCACCACCCGCAGGCCGAGTCGGGCGCTCCAGAGCATCAGGCGCTGGAAACCAAGGCGTCCGGGCCCGTCCTCAGGCGCCAAGTTCCCCATGCTGGTAAAGATCCTTGAAACTCCAGCCAGCCGTGCCGCAAAAGCCACCCAGAGCGTGAGGCGGTTGAAGGGGTAAATCAGCACCACATCCGGTTGAATCCGGCGCAGCACCGGCAACAACTGCCAGAGCAGACGGCCACCATCGCTGGGAGGGAGCTCCGTGATCGAAAGCCTTTGGCTGGCGACTAAGTGGTCGAAACCCTCTCGTTGGGTCTGAACCGTGATATCCAGATTGAGCAAGTGACTCTCCGCTCCATCAGGAGAATGGCGAATCAACTGCAGACAGAGATTCTCGATGCCGGCTGGATGGAAACCGTGGAGCACATGCAGCACACGAAGAATCACGAAGTCACATGGTCAATGGTCTCCACTGTATTGATCAGTGCCCATGCGGTGCGGATGGCTTGACTAACCGTGAAAAGTCTGATAACACATGGGAAAGAATGGGTCTCAGGCAATGGGTAGGTAAGCGAGCCTTGAGAGCTTGGGCTGCGAAACAAATTAAAACTTCTGCGGATCCCCAGACCCAGCACCAGGCCAATATGACCGGATGAGTTTTGCGCAAATCGAGCTGAATCGGTGTCGCAGAGCATTTTGAGCCTCCGCTATCGGCTACTGACCTGAACTCCAATCCCTCTGGAGGAGCTGAATTCCTAGATCCTCTAGCCGGGGCAGGGCTGCCTAAAAGTTCCACAACAGCATTCTTGGCACGGCTGTCAGCATGGGTTTTGGTTGGCTGGAATGGCGGCCCTCCATGCCCGAAACCCAAACCACCGCAACGGAAGAGAGTGTTCCGA
>NZ_JAGQBU010000042.1 GCF_024345795.1 Synechococcus sp. J7-Johnson | reverse complement strand
ACCAGATCAAGCAGGAAATAAACCTGGTGATCATCCGAGAGCCAATCACTCGGTGATGGCGGCAGCAGGGTGGTCTGCTCCGGCTGCCAGGGACGGAAGGACTTGGGCTTCTGCATGCCCCATTCTCGTGGGCAGATCCATTGCTGTCACTGGGATCTGGGCAGATTCGTGGGCGTCTGTGGAGAGCTCGGCCGCTGATCTACGCGCAACAGGCTCCTAGGTGCTGCGCTTCCGCCCAACACGCTGGGAGCGCACTTACCAGCGACTGGAGATCACCTGACAGGGGCACGGTGCACGAAAACCAGCTCGTCAAGGGCTGCATGCGTCCTGCTTTCGCATCGCCTCAGCCACCTCAGGAAAGTGCTTTTCGATGCAGGACTCGCACACTCCATGGGTGAAGGCCACATCGGAGTGCTGTTTGATGAAGGCCTCCACACTCGACCAATAGCCTTCATCATTCCGGATTGCCTTGCAATACGAACAGATCGGGATGAGCTCTTCGATCAGGTTGATCTTCTCCAGGGCCACAGCCAGCCGGGCGGACACCCGCCGCAGCTCCAGCTGGGTCACAACCTGGCGGGCGATCCCCTCCAGGGCCCTGATCTGGGCGGCGCTCAGTTCCCTTGGCTCATGGTCGATCACGCAGAGGGTGCCCAGGGGCAAGGCCTCCGGCGATAACAACGGGACGCCCGCATAGAGCGGATGTTGGGTTCCAGGTCACCAGGGGATTGGCGGCGAAGCGCGAATCGAGGTGGGTGTCCTGGACCACCAGGATGTCGTCCTGGAGAATGGCGTGGGCACAAAAGGAGACGTCCCGGCTGGTTTCCGTGGTCTCCAGGCCGAACTTAGATTTGAACCACTGCCGGTCAGTGTCGACCAAGCTGACCAGCGCGATGGGCACGTCGCAGACGTAGGCCGCCAGTGCCGTCAGATCGTCGAAGGCCCGCTCGGGAGGTGTCGAGGATGCGGTACTGGCGAAGTGCTTCCAGCCGCTCTTCCTTTCGCTCGCTCAGTAGCGCCTTCATGGGCATGAAACCGAAGGATCCTGATGTCCCTTGGCCACATTGTCGGGGCCACTCCCCCGGCTCAGTGGCGCCTTCACGTTTCCTCACCCCTCCCCTTCCCCGAACAGGGCATCGCTCTGTCCGCGCGGGCTTTGTGAGGAGTAAATTTGTTGTGATGAAGCACCTGAACTGGGGATACATCCAATTAGGCCTGCTTGCCCTTGCTTTTGGTGGTCTGCAGGTCTGGTGGATCAGCAGCACTCTGAGGACACGAGACCTCGCCAGACCCCTGAGCGCCAAGGATTTCCGCAGATCCCTGGAACGGATTTTTAAGATCGACCAGGCGCCATCCGATTGATTGAGCGGCAGCAGGACCGGCTCATGGTAGGATTGTAAAGATTTTATAAGTTTGTATGTTCAGGGCACTTTTCGGCTTTCTCTTTGCGGCGGTCATGTTTGTCCAGGTTCCTCAGTGGGACAACGATTGGACCAAGTGCTCTGTGTCGGTTCCCGACACTGCCTGTCACTGGTACGTCGTGAATCCAGACAACACTTTTGGTAAGGGATTCAGTTGGATCACTGCTCCAAAATATGACTTTGAAGCACTTCAAGATATTGCAGCTCAGCACGAAGTGACAGTTGCTAACGGATATCAAACGACGGTGGAATTGATGAATGCAAGCACTGACGTCAATATGGCGATGATTACTGATCGATATCAAGCTCGACATTGAATTCTCAAAATATTTTGCTTGAGCCGATAGATCTAGTCCTAATATTTAAAATCTAAAAACCTGTGATCGTGAGCAGATAGCCTCGCGATAGCTTCTGGACGGACGCAAACAAGCCAAGCAGGGGAGTTGTTGAACCTCTTCCAGCATCAGCTGCAGTCCAAGACCATTCCGTTCATCAAGACACCAAAAAACTCAGTTACATACGCCCCAGGGATCGCGCTGTTCAGCTCTGAACGTTGATGGGTCGTTTCCAGGGAGTGCGCCCCCAAGGCTTGAGAAAAGAGATGAACACAACGGCTAACTGCAGCAGCACCTGAACGCTTCCCCCCACCAGCCCCTGGAACCAGGTTGTCCAGTAGATCGAATCAACAGGTATCTCAGGCATGTTGAGCCCAGCGAGCAAAGCCGCATTGCTGTCGAGCCAGGGACCCAAGGCCACTGTGCCAAAAAAGATCAACGAAACCGTGAGCAGGCCCTTGATCACCACCCACCAGTGCTTCAAATACCCCCACGGTGTGATGGCACAAAGCACAAGACCGCTCAGGAGACTCAGCGAAGCACAAGGAATGATCACGACGTCGTCCAAGAACTTGCTCAGTTCAGCGACCACCACCTGCGTGGGGAAGGCCCGCTCGGTCTGGCCGAACTGAATCAACACCAACAGGCCGGCCGTCACGGCCCAAGTCAGGGAGATCACCACATGAGTGGAGATGATCCACAACCGCCCGGTGACCGACACTTTCCACACGAAAGGGAGCTGCTCAAATACGGCGGCACCCTACCCAGAACTGGCCCTGGCCTCCCACCAACGCCCAAGGGTCAGCCCAGAATGGGATCCAGGAAGCTGAGCGGCCTGGCCATGGTTTCCGAGAATCCGAGAATGCCGCGGTCCCGGTAGCTGTACAGAAGCGTGTCGTCGGCCTCCAGCAGGAAGGTGCCGCCCCGCTGGGTGAGGAAGTCGTCGCGGGGCACGTAGGTGCGCCAGTGGCCCAGCACTTCGCTCATGTTGCGCAGCCGCACCGTGGCCAGCTCGAAGGGCCGCTGGAATCCAGTCCCGCCCGCCTTGGCAAAGAAGGAACCCTGAATCGGCGGCAGGGGGCCCGCCTGGATGGTCTCGTCGTCGGCGATGCGCTGGGGCGCGTTGCGATCGCCCGTGTAGCCCCGCAGCACCTCGGCCAGGGTGCCGGGGGAGCCGATCCCGGCGCACATCAGCAGCAGGTTCGGCCAGGCGCCGCCGATCTGCCGCAGGCCTTCGTAAAGCCCCAGGGCCCGATGCAGCTGGGGTTCGGCGTCAACCTGCAGCCGCTCACTCGGAAAGCCGGTGAAGGCGCAGAAGCGCTGACGGCTGGCCTCATCACCGATGCCGATTGCCAGTACGGCGATGCCGGCGGCCTCCAGCTGCGGCCAAGCGGCCACAAGGGCCTGGGCGTATTCAATGCTGTCGAAATCGCCCAGCTGGGGGAACAGCAGCACCAGGCGACGGCGGCCCATCCCCATCCCCTCCAGCTCCGCCAAGCGCTCCAGCAGGGCGGCTGGTGCGGCCGGCCGGGGCTCACTCTCCGTTGGGTTGGTCACAGGCAGGGGTCGTTTAAAGCTGGCACCATCGTCGCCCGCTCCAGAAACGTCTCCGCGGCGGCGTTCAACACCTCGCGCCGCTGGGGATCCATCCGCTCCAGCAGGCGCACCATCATCGAGAGGCGGGGGTTCCCGCGGAAGAACTCCTGGTTCCGCTCGATGAAGCGCCAGTAGAGACCGTCCCAGATCTCGCACCAGGGCCCCTTCTTGAAATCGCTCATCTTGAGGATGTAGTTGGAGCCGCTGATGTAGGGCTTGGTGGCGAACAGGCCGCCATCGCTCATCAGGCCCATGCCATAAACGTTGGGGCCCATCACCCACTCGTAGGAATCCAGGTAGCGCTCCATGAACCAGCGGTGCACCTCGCCGGGATGGATCTCAGAGAGCAGCATCAGGTTGCTGATCACCATCAGTCGCTCGATGTGGTGGTTGTAGCCGAGGCGGTTCAGCCGCTCGATCGCGGCATCCAGCGGCGGCAGGCCGGTGTTGCCCTCGCTCCAGCAGGGGGCCAGGCGGCGGCGATGGTTCCAGAAGTTGCTGCTCGCCTGGCGCTGGCCGTGCACCAGGTCGATGCCGCGCACGAACTCGCGCCATCCGATCACCTGGCGCAGGAAGCCCTCCAGCGAGGCGATCGGGACCGGTTGGTCGCTGTTCTGCCGGCTCTGCACGTGGGCGAGGGTCGCTTCGATCACGCCGGCGGGCGTGAGCAGACCGATGTTGAGCAGGGGAGAGAGCAGGGAATGGTTCAGGGTGTCGTGGTGGGCACTCAGCGCGTCTTCGTAGGGGCCGAAATCCTCAAATCGCTCGATCAGGAACTGCTGCAGCCAGGCGTGGGCCCCGGCGTGATCGAAGGGAATCCATAGCGGCCCCAGCTCTCCGGGGTGATCGGCGAAGTGGTTGGCGATCAGCGCCCGCACCGCCGGTTCATGGGGGCTGGCCGCCACCACCGGCAGAGGTGGCTCCCTGTATCCCTTCGGCAGCTTCCGGCGGTTGTCCACGTCGTAGCTCCATTGGCCGCCGGTCGGCGAACCGTCGGCTTCGATCAGCAACCCCAGGCGCCGGCGCTGACGTTCATAGAAGGTCTTCATGAAGGGGCGGCGGCGGCCTTCAAACCAGGCCCGGCTCTCGGCCCCCGATTCGAGGAAGGCGGGCGACGGCAGCACCGTGAGCTCCAGCGCCTGCTCCTGGCAGAACCGCTCCAACCGCGCCGCGAAGCTCCGGTCGGCGATCTCTGCCACCCGCAGCTGCTTGGCTCCGGCCAACTCAAGCTCCAGCCGCTCCCAGGACGACACCCCCGCCGAGGCCGGCAGCTCGAAATAATGAACCGCAACGCCCCGCTCGATCAGGGCATCGCGGAAGCTGCGCATCGCCACGAAGGTGTGCAGCAGGCGCAGCTGGTGGTAGCGGTAAGCGGACGCCACCGCCAGGTCTTCGATCATCAGCACCTGGCTGCCGGCGGCCAGTTCCAGTGGCGAGGCGGTGAACCACTGGCGGTGCAGCTGGTCGCCAAGGATCAGGGTGAAAGTCACTGGGTCAGTGCCATGGCGTCGGTGCCAGCGTCAGCGCTTTGTGGGGCGGGTGTATCTGGGCAAGGCGCTGAGCTCAATCCCGTTTGCTCGGGATGAACCACGGCAATTCAGTCAGGAGTTTTCGGTCATGGGCGATGAATACCAGAGGCAAAGACAGACGAAAGCCCGGACGACTTAAGCCGTCCGGGCTTGAGCAGCTTGACTGGTGAGCCCGGGTTCAGCCCAGACCAATCTGGGAAAGAATGCTCTGACCGGTGAGCAATTCTGTTGCAAGGCCGATGACGAAGCCGAGCATGGCCATGCGGCCATTCCAGGTTTCAGCAAAGGCAACGAAACCAAAACGGGAGGTGGAGTCAGCCATGGGTGAAATGGAACTTCTTAAAACTTAACACAACTTTGATTGTGTGGTCGTGCTGTGTGCTGGGTTCAGAGGTGGCGGTTGCGACCCAGAGGCTCGATCCACTGCTCGCGGACCGTGTCGTGGCGCAGCTTGGCTGCGGGAAGCCTGCAGCCAAGCTGGATGTCGCCCTGATCGAGCAGGCGCCCAAGCCGCAGCGCGGTGGCTTCCTCCACCCGGGAGAAGTGATCCTGCTGATGGGTGAGCCAGGAGAGCTCGTTAGGCGTGATGACTCCGCTGGAGAGGGATTCGAGAAAGAGCTGACCGACCGTCATGGCTCATGTAACGGAACATGAACACTCTGTCGCGTCCATGAGCCGCCTGTGGGAGCGCCGAGAGCAGCTGGGGCTTCCACGAGCACTCCCAGAGGCTGAATGCCCAGCGGCGGCCTGCTCAGCCTTGGCACTCACAGCCGCAGCCGGAATGGCAGGGTTCACCGTTTGGATGTCCGTTGGCACAGACGTCGCTGCAGAACAGCAAGCCGCCTCGGCGAAGCGTTGTTTCCGCTTGCACCGTGCAGTGACAGCCCGGGCATGCGCATTTGAGAGTAGTGGGCTTCTCAAGAGTCGTGGTCATGGGCACTCCTGAAGCAGGACGACACCACCATTCTGATGCCGCCAGCGCTGAAGAGGACCGTGAGAACCATATCCAGCAGCGGGCACAATTTTTGTTGATCACATGTCGCAGAAAATTCATCCTGCTGCTACCGCTGGTTCACACCTCCCCGTAAATCGGTCATTCACAGCTGATCAGGCCGTTTTCTGCTGCCTGAAGCAATGGATCCGGCTGCGCTATCCAGCCGTTTCTTCCATCGAAGCTGAGCAGCTCGAGCAGATCCTGGCCGGAGATGGGGCTGCCGACTGGTTGATCCTCGATGCGAGATCACCGGCCGAATTCGAGTTCAGTCACCTGGGCGGTGCAACTCTGGTCGAGGCAGACGGTTCGATTGCGGATATGGAATCGTTCACGACACTCCCCAGGGACAGGTCGATCGTTGTCTGCTGCTCGGTGGGAGTGCGCAGCGCCGCACGGGTGGCTGAACTGCGGCGTGAAGGGTTTTCGCGGGCTTTCAATCTGGAAGGTGGCCTGTTCAAGTGGGTTCGTGATGGGCGTTCTCTGTTGCGTGATGGAGAGCCCACCCTGCTGGTTCACCCATACAATCGCCTCTGGGGAAGGTTGCTGACGGCGAAGAACCGTAGCAGGGAAAATTGATGAAGTCCATGACCCATCAGCTCCGTTCCCATGATCTGGATTGGCTGCGGTTGCTGGCCATCGTGCTGCTGATCCCCTTTCACTCGGCCGCTGTCTTCTACGAGGGTGAACTGGGCAGTTTCTACGTCGTCAATGCCCAGAGAAGTGCCGGCCTCAGCATGTTCATTCAGTTCGTGCATCAGTGGCACATGCCACTGTTCTTTTTTCTGGCCGGTGCCGCCAGTTGGTATTCCCTGCAGACACGCTCTCAAGGGGAGTACCTGCGGCAACGGCTGCGAAGGCTTCTGCTGTCTCTGCTGATAGGAATCCTGGTGCTTGTTCCGCCACAGGTGTATATCCATGAGCTCCAGGATGGCAGAGAGAGCGGTAACTTCCTGCGGTTCTACCCCCTCTTCTTTGATGGCGTCCGACCACTGGGTCATTTCGAGTGGGCTCATCTCTGGTTTCTGGCTTATCTGCTTGTGATCTCGATCGCTTGCTTTCCGGTGATGCTGAGGCTGCGAGGCGACTCCACCACGAGCGATTCCATTTCATTCTTTTCGATGACCCCTGGCCTGGGGTCACTGATCAATCTGGCCGTACCGTTGATGGCGGTTGAGGCCCTGCTGCGCCCACATTGGATCGGCTTTCAGAACCTCTACGACGACTGGGCCAATCTGCTCCTCTATCTGCTGTACTTTTTCTACGGCTTTCTCTTCTGCCGTGACACTGGATTGTGGTTGGCTCTGGATCAGCACAGGTGGCTCATCTGCGCCACAGCAGGGCTTGGAATGGTGCTCCTGTTCACTCTCGGCATCACGCACATGGTGCCGGAGCGAGCCTATTCAGCCCCCTACATGGCCTATCAGGCCTTTCGAGGTTTCAACAGTTGGTGCTGGGTTCTGGCCCTGTTGGCTCTGGCACGGCCCTATCGGAGCTACAGCCACCCCATCCTGAGTTACGGCAACCGGGCGGCCTTCTCCGTTTATCTGCTCCACCACCCCCTCATCGTGATCATCGCGTTCTTCGTGGTGCCGCTGTCTCTGGCCATTCCGGCAAAATTCGTGTTGATCAGCCTTGCTTCTCTGCTGGGCAGCCTGGGCCTCCATCAGAGCCTGATGCGGCGCTGAGGCTCACCCAGAATGGCATCGATGGCACAGCTCTCAATCATCATTCCCACCCTGAATGAAGGCACCACCCTGGCGCGCACCTTGCGGCAGGTGAAGGCCTTGTACCCGCCTGCCTGGGAGGTGCTGGTGGTGGATGGCGGCAGCAGCGACAACACTATTCAGATCGCCGTCGCTGCCGGCGTGGTGGTGCTCAGGAGCGAGGGGGCAGGTCGGGCCATCCAGATGAACCATGGGGCAAGAGCGGCCACGGGTGATCTGCTTTGTTTTCTGCATGCGGACACCCTGATCCCCGACGACCTGGTCCAAGTGGCCGAGCGCACCTTGGCGGATGCCTCAATTGCCTGCGCTGGCTTCATTTCGCTGATGGGCCATGGCGGCAAAATTCACTGGGACATCTCGGCCCTGAATCTTTTGAAAACCTATCTAGCGCCGCTGTTGTTTCGGCCCCATCTTTATCTGAAAGGATTGCGTCTGCTCTTTGGTGATCAGGTGATGATCTGTCGCCGACTAGATTTCTGGTTGTGCGGTGGATTTGATGCAAAGCTTCCGATCATGGAAGACGGAGATCTGTGCCTGCGCATGCTGAACCTGGGGCGCATCGTGCTGATCAATCGTGTGGTCGAGAGTTCGGATCGTCGTGTTCAGCAATGGGGAAGATGGAAAGCGATCACCACCTATCTCTCGATCGGCATTTTCTGGGGGCTTGGTGTACCGCCGAGCCGCCTGAAGCGTTTCTATGAGGACATCCGCTGATTGAGGCTCCAGTCGTAGGGAAGATAAGCCAGCCGCAGTTCAGTTTTCAATGCGGTTGCGCCCTGAAGCTGGGGCAGGATGTAGGCGGGAATTGAAGGAGCCGCTGCCAGAAAGTCGGCTTTGTACCACTGGAAGATTCGGCTGCAGTGAAGGATGCCCGCATCAGCATCGAGGCGCACTTTCTGGGGGTTGTTGACGAAGCGCACCAGGTCATCCTCGAGTTGCTGCTCAACGCGCTCCGGCGTATAGGCCTCGCAGCGCAGCAGCGGACACCCCAGTGAGGCACAGACGATCGCGAAATGGATGCGTGGGTCATTGCTTTGCTCACGCAGTGTCCGATTCTCGATCTGCGCCAGGCTGATCAACTGCGAGCCGAGGCGATGCACCGGCTGTTGAAAGAAGCGCAGAAAGCCGATCCAGTTGGGCAGGCCGAGCAGCTTGGGTCGGATCGAGGCAATGGGATAGCGGCTGAGCACCGCCTGGATCGTGAAGGCGTTGTAGAGGTTGATCCAGTGGGCCAGGTGATCCTGATGCCCCTTCGTTTCGCAGGATTGCTGGGCCAGCCAGTCGGCGAGGATGGTTGGCTCCCTGGTCAGCCAGGACCGGTAATCCACCCGCCCGTCAGCATCGACGTAGGTGCGGAGCAGCCCATCCCAGGTGGTGAGGTCAACCATTATTGGCAACCGTAGTGGGCTGCTGCTGCAACGAGACGGGGCATGGCCCGCAGCTGTTGCCGCTCTCTCGCCAGGGCGCTTCGCATTTCTTTACGGAGGTTGCCAGACTTTTTGCATCAGCTCCCCCGCCATGACCACCCTCCTGCTTCTTGAGCTCTTCGCCGGCTTCCTGGCTGCCGGCATGGCCCTCTGGTTCATCCTGCTCAGCCGGCCCTCGCCCCGGATCGAACGAGGTCTTTCCTCCGCAGCGGTTGTCCGATCTGACGCGGGCGGCAGTCTCAGGCTCCGTCAGGCTCTTGGCGGCTATTTCCTGAGAAAGGGTTTAACGGTGAACATCGCGCTGCTGGTCCTGCGCCTGGCCATAGGTGGTCTGATGATCCACCACGGCCAGGAGAAACTCGCCGACCCCCAGCAATTCGCCAACACCTACGTGGCCTCGCTGCATCTCCCGTTCCCGCTGTTCTTCGCTTACGCGGCTGGATTCTCAGAGCTGATCGGCAGTTGGCTGTTGATCCTCGGCCTGCTTACTCCCATTGGAGCACTCGCCATCACCGGCACCATGACCGTGGCGGCATACCAGCACATCCTCACGGCCGGCCTCAACATCTATGTGCTTGAACTGGTGCTGCTCTACCTGGGCGGAAGTCTTGCCCTGCTGCTGATCGGTCCAGGTCGCTTCTCCTTCGACGGCGCCATGGTGAATGATCTGATTGCAGAGCCTTCGCAACCTGCCCCGGAAAACTTTGAATCCGGTTCCATGGTGACTGCTTCCTGAGCGCACTCACGTTCCGATCTTGATCACTGTCTCAAGTTCCAGCAGACTGGATCTGCTCAATCTTTTTTGTCTGATGCTACTAATTAGAACTTCATTACCATCGCCAGGGTCGTGCCCTGAAGCCCGACTTCAAGCCCATGCCTCAGAACTTCGATGCCACCTATCTCAAGACTTGCCAATGAGGCAGCATCAGTTCCGTGATGACTTTGCCTGAGCGTAGACGTCAGCACTGGAACCACGCCAAGACGGCATGTTCCTGATCCGGAGGTAGGGTTCGACCGTTCCTGTTTTCTGCTACCAGCACTTCCAAAGCCATGAACGTTCTGTTGTTCCTGCTTGTGGGCGTGATCGCCGGATGGCTGGCAGGTGGTCTGGTGATGCATCTGGTTGCAGGGATCATCGGCGCATTGATCGGTGGCCTGGCGCTGGCTGGCTGGGGGCCTTCCTTCGGTGATGCGCTCCTGGGCAGTGTCCTCAAGGCGGCGATTGGCGCTGCGCTTGCAGTGCTGATCCTGAGGCTGATCAAGCGGCCTTGAGCGCGTTGGGGAGTGGCGTGTCAGCTTGGAGGTGGGAGTGCGCCATGCGCTGCCCGGTCCCTGGCTGCACAAGCAGGAGATTTCCCCATGAATGTTCAATCTCTGGATCTGCCCGAAGCCCTGACATTGCTCGGGTTGGAGCAGTTGCCTGAGGATTTCGTCGAGCTCTCACGCCAGGTGGCCTGGCATCAACCTGCCGTCCAGGCCTGGAGTGAATCTCAGAGCCTCGCTTATCGCGTGGTCTGGGAAGCCGTGGAGCAGCAGATCGAGCACCCCGGCGAGCCCGTCAGCGGTTGAGGCTTTCCATCCGCCAGGTCACGAAGCTGCCCACCGGGCTCCAGAGCAGGAAGGGGATCAGCAGCAGCGCCGCTGGCCGAGACAGCTGCAGCACCACCACCGCAAGCGCCACCCCCCAGGCCCAGCCGGCCAGGCCGATCACGGTGCCATTGCGCAGGCTGCGGCTTCGGCAGATCAACAGGGTGTAGCTCTGAACCAGCACCACCATCCCCAGGTAGCCGGCCATCAGTGCCAGGTTGCTGGTGGCCTGCCACACCAGCAGAGCCGAGGCATAGAAGCAGAGGTAGATCGCCAGCCAGATCGCCGGAATCCAGCGCTCGAAGCTGAGCCAGCGGGGGCGGCGAAGCCGCAGAAACCAGCGGAAGTCGTCCTGAGACGGGTTGAGCAGGGCTCCAACCGCCACGATCACCGCCAGGATCACCAGGGCCGCCACCATCGAGCATCAGTGCATGGCTCTCCAGGCTGATCGCCCGAGGGGCGCCGATGCTGCGCTTTTTCTCGTGCCGTCATCAATCCGTACCTCGGGAAGGTTCTGCCCATGGCCAGTGCCGACAGCCTCCAGCGCCTGCTGCGTGAGCGCCACTCCGGCCTCGAGGAGGCCCTTGCCGTCTTCGACGATCTGGCGCCGGTGGAGCCCGCCATGCTCTGGGGCCGCTGGCAGGGCAGCGAGATCCGCACTGGCCATCCCATGGAGGGCTGGCTGGAGGTCTGCGGCTGGTACGGCAAGCAGTTTCTCGATTCAGAGACCGTGCATCCGCTGCTGATGCGCATCGGAGCGGGCGAACCCTTCCCGATACGGCCGCTGCCGGGAGCGCTGGAGCTGGCTCGCCGCGTGTCCCCCCAGGCGTTTCAGCTGCCGGGGCCGCTGCTGCGCCGGTCGCTGCTGCTGTTGCGCACCAGGCGTTCCCAGGCTCGCCTGCGGCTGATGGAGGTGCGTGGCGTGGTCAGCGCCACGATGCTCTACGACCACCTGCCGGTGCATGACGCCTTTCGCCTCGTTGACGACGACACCGTGCTCGGGTTGATGCAGGCCAAGGGGGACCCCCGGCCCTACCTGTTCCTGTTGGAGCGCCGGCCTTGAAGGCTGGATTACGTTGACGCCTTGCCGCTGAAGTCAGTTGATGCTGGAGGTGGCCCTGGCGATGCTCGAGCGCGATGGCCGCTGGCTGGTGCAGCTGCGTGATGACATCCCCGGCATCGTCGCCCCAGGTTGCTGGGGTCTCTTCGGCGGCCACCTCGATCCTGGTGAGAGCCCGGATCAGGCCCTGAGGCGGGAGCTGCAGGAGGAAATCAACTGGTGTGCCGGCGAACTTCCCTTCTGGTTCCGCCACAGCACGCCGCAGCGGACCGCCCACTTCTTTCGCGCCAGCCTGCCGCTGCCCCTTGACGACCTTCAGTTGCTGGAAGGCCAGGACATGGTCCTTGCCGGCATCGAGGAGCTGGTCACAGGCCAGGTCTGGAGCCCCAGGCTGCAGCAGGCCCGTCCCCTGGCCCATTCTCTGCAACTGGCGCTGGAGAACCTGCGCCGGATCCCATGACTGCGGCCGAGGCCTATCTCGACCTGCGCGCCGTGGAGGCCTACCTGGGGACCCGGCGGGTGTTCGACAACCTCAGCCTGCGGTTGCACCTGGGCGAGAACAGCGTGATTCTCGGGCCCAACGGGGCCGGCAAGAGCGCCCTGATCAAGCTGATCAGCCGGGAGATCTACCCCGTGGTCAAGCCGGGTTCACACCTGCGCCTGTTCGGCCGTGAAACGGTCAACCTCTGGGATCTGCGTGCCCGCATCGGCCTGGTCTCCCGCGACCTCCTGACTGGATATGTTGGCGCGGTTCCAGCCCGTGACGTGGTGCTCTCGGGTTTCTTCGGTTCGGTGGGGATCGGTCCCAGCCAGCACCCCAGCCCCGGGCAGCGCCAGCGGGTGCAGGCGCTGATGGTCCGGCTGGGGTTGGAGGATCTGGCCACTCGCCCCTACCGCCAGCTCTCGGATGGCCAGCGCATGCGTCTGCTGCTGGCCCGCGCCCTTGTGCACGATCCCCAGGTGCTGGTGCTGGATGAACCCACCACCGGCCTCGACCTGCGCGCCAAGCACCAGCTGCTGCAGATCCTGCGCGAGCTGGCCCAGTCCGGCACCACCCTGCTGCTGGTCACCCACCAGATCGAGGCGATCATCCCCGAGATCAGCCGTTGTCTGATGCTCCGCCAGGGGTCGCTGGTGGCTGATGGCCCAGTGGACGAGCTGCTGGCTGATGGACCCCTCAGCGAGCTGTTCGAAACGCCCCTGCAGGTCTGCAGCGCCGGTGGGTATCGCCAGGTGCTGCCGGCCCCCTCCCCGTGAGCAGGGCCTGACCCCGCCTCACCCAGGCTCACCAGTCCTGGCGTTCCCCGCGAGGCTGGTGCAAACTCAGTCCAGGCAGGTCATGGGCATGGCGTCGACCAAGCAGCACCGCAGGTCGCTCTGGCTTGGGCTTCTGGCCCTGGCCCCCCTGCTGGGCCTTCCCCTCTCTGGCGCCGCTGTGGCGATGTCCTCGCCCTGGTGGGAAAACTATGAGGTGCGGGAAACCTTCCTCTGCAACGACACCAATCAGGTGGTGGTGGAGCGCAACGATTCCCAGGCCTCACTCCTGGCTGGCCGCTCCCGCACCACCCTCTTCCGCGAAGACTCTCCGCTGCCAGGCCTGCGCTACGGCACCGATCGGCTGCGCCTGATCCTGCGCGGCGATGAACTCACCCTGGAGAGGCTGCCGCAGCGGATGCTCTGCCTGCGCACGGATCAGGTCTGATGGCATGACGCCCCTACCCGACCGCACCGTGCTGCTGTTGATGGCCATCACCCTTGGAGCGGTGGCGGCCCTGGTGTTCTGGAGTGTGCGGATTCAGCCGGCCCGCGAGACCCCGCTGCTCTGGAAGGAGACCCCCGGCCGCACCATTCCTGCCGCCCCGGCGGCCCAGCCGAAAGGCACCCTGCTCTGAAACCCTTGGCATCCCCCGACGACGGCTCGGAGAGAAAACGACAACTGCACCCCTTGCCGAAGGGGCTGGTGGAGCTCTACGGGCTGCTGGCGGTGCTGTTCGTGCTCGTGCCTGAGTGGATGGCCGGCGGTGCCATGCGCTCGATCCCCGGGGTGAACCAGGGCAACCCCCTGCCGGTCACTGCCAGTGCCTGGCGACGGTTGCCGGAGTTGCGCCTGGCGGCTCTGAACCTGGCCCAGCTGCGCCAGCTGGCCAGGCGCCTGCGGCTCTGGGGTTACGCCAGCTTGAGCCGCGAACGGCTCACGATCCAGATTCTCAGGCGACTCAAACGGGTACGCGCCTGGGAGTCGTGGCTGCCGCGGGGGCTGTGATAGCTTCCATCCCGACGGGGCGTAGCGCAGCTTGGTAGCGCACCACTTTGGGGTAGTGGGGGTCGTGGGTTCAAATCCCGCCGCTCCGATTCATCAACCGTTCATCACCTCTTCACCGGCTCCCCCAGCCGGTTTTTTTGTGCTCTGAGCCGCCAGCACGGCATGCAAAGACAAGCCGATGCTGCGCTTGTTCCGCCAGCCTCCAGATTTGAGTCACCCTGCCATCCTCCGCTCTGCTGGCTGGAGCTCGATCCAGCAGCTGAGCTGGGGGAAGGATGGTCCGGGGGTGGCGCCGAGGTCGTCCTCAAGCGCTGCAGCCAGAACCTTCAAGTCATGCAGCCCTCCATGGATGTCCTGGGCCAGCCGGAGGTCGGTGAGCAAGTGGCTGAGGGCGGGCTCGAGACAGTGTCTCTGGCTCTCGATGCCGTAGTAGCGCACACCTTTGATCCACTGGAGCAGCCCACGCAGGTCCATATCGCCGGATCGCCGCTGAGCCAGCCCAGTTCCAGCAACAGGCTTTCTACTGCCTGGGCCCGCCTTTCCCCAAGCCAGTATTCCAGGGGTTGGCCCCCCCAAGCTGGTGAAGTGGTGTAGATCCTGCCAGCGGTGCAGGCCCTCCAGCAGCTTCAGGTATCGGGGGCCTCGCAGTGACGTGCCGTCACACACCAGCTGGTCGAGATTCTCTGCGTCACCTGGTATCTGGGCGATCGTCCAATCACGAATGTCAGCGCAGACCGTCACCACACCCACTTGTAGTAAAAGTTGCGCATCGCAGAATACGAATGTGGCTTGCAGTTCGAGTTCCAGCTGCTCGCTCAGTACCGCATGGTGTAGCCGTGCGAATGGCTCCAGATCCTTCAAGCTTTCGCATCCGTGCAGGATGACCAGGACAGCCACCAGCAGCAGATACCAGGCGGGGATACGAATCCCCCGCCGCATCTGCGCATGGGGATCGCCTTGAGGAAGCTGATCAGATCGAGAAATGTTGCAGCAGAGCCGGTTTCGGGCTTAGAGAATGAGCTGGCCCGCTCAGCGAACCCAATGCTGGCAGCTCAGGCCCAAGGAGATCGATGCCGCTTCGCCAGGAGGCCGGTACAGCCACAACAGCGCGATACAAAGCGGCGAACGCCAACAATACAGCAATGCTCCTGGCGAAAGGCTTGACAATTTAAAGAGATGGATTCATTGTGGAGAAGCGAAGAGTATTTGCACTTCCCGAATGACAGCACGTAATTCAATTTTTTTGATGCTTTCATCATGGTAAACAGTCCTCTTCTTTTGCAATGCCTAAAGCTACGCATCCTAGGCAGTACATGAGTCTGAGCAAAAAACTGGCCAGACTCACTAATGGCAAAAGTGTAACTGCAAGGCGCTCACGCGTGTATCATGCTTTAAGAGTATTCATTAAAAATGGAATGGCTGGCCGCTCACTTTTCGCTGGGATGAAAGATCCTTATTTCAAGAGTAGATTTGTTGACGTACCAGCTATAATAGCTGATTGGTGCGGGCGCTCCTCATCCGAGATGCGGATATTTTGGACTTTGGGTGTGGAGAGGGAATCTCCGCATTGGGTCTTGCCACCGAATTTGGGCCGCATCGAGTTGTAGGTATCGACATAATGCCAGACGTTGATCGGTGCCTTGATGTTGCTAAACTGAACTTAGGCATTGATTCGCTCCCGGCCAATTTGCAATTGCATCAAGTTCAACCAGGCCTATTGCACAACGAAGTAGATCGATTTGATATTGTCTACAGCTGGTCTGTCTTCGAGCACATTGATCAGACGCTTCTGGATCATTCTTTATCGCTGATCCGATCAGCATTAAAGCCAAGGGGGCTTTTTCTTGTGCAGATAGCTCCTCTATACTATTCTGCGGAGGGTTCCCATCTGTTTCATGTATTGCCACAGCATTGGATTCACCTTCAAATGCAGCATAATCGACTCAAGCATGTCCTTAGGGAGGCTGTTGCTGATCCAGAAGAGGCGAATGCTTTGTGGTCAACGTATTGTACGCTAAACAGGATTACCCACCAAGAGTTGATCTCCCGAATCAGTGTTAGTGGATTTGAAATCTTGCGAACATTTTTGACTACTCAGGAGCTTAGTCCTCCTCAGTCGCTACTTGATGTTTATCATCGTGACTCCCTGCTTGTCAATCAAGTGGTTGT
The DNA here is from genome assembly GCF_024345795.1 of Synechococcus sp. J7-Johnson. Lineage (GTDB taxonomy): Bacteria > Cyanobacteriota > Cyanobacteriia > PCC-6307 > Cyanobiaceae > Regnicoccus_A. Next base: position 1,472 of record NZ_JAGQBU010000042.1, on the reverse strand, counting down.
TCTTGCCCGCGCTAACTCCTAGAGAAGTTCTGATCAAGACGGCTCTCCGTGTAGCGTGTCAACACAACCGGTCAGCTACTGCGCCAGTGGCCTGCGTAGGGAAGCTCTGATCAAGACGGCTTAGGGACTCCTGAAAAAGAGCGGCAGCCAAAACCGGTCCTCGAGTGGGCGTGGATGCGCAATAGGGGAGCCCACAAGCCTGGCTATGCGGTGACCGGCAAATCATCCAACTTGGGACATGGACTATTGCAGGCACCGCCGTCCATGGAATTGAGCTTAAAAAGACCCCACAGCCAAGCGAAAAGGAATACAAAAAGAAGGCGCAGCAGCCTCAGGATCTTCTCCGCGCACATCACCAGGAAGCTCATTGAGATTGAACCCTCAGCGCCAGCGGACAGTCTGGCCATGATCAACTTCAAGGAATATTTGCGCTTGCCTGTGCCAAAGACGCCTTCTACCTCATTGCGTCGGCGCTGATCGGCAAGTAGCTGTTGCCTGTGGGCGGCACTAACCTCTGGATCCGTAAGCGTTCAGGGGTCGGGACAGCACGCGGCGAACTTCGTCTCTGCTGAACCCTTGACGGCGAGATGATTCCCGTTTGCATCTCAGACAGAGACTGCTTGAGATGGGAGCCCCTCCTGCTGGCATTTCCGATGCGGACTGGTTGTCGTGGCCAGCCGATGCCAAAGAGCTGATCCTGTCGCAGCAGCAGGAGATCGAGGAGCTCCGCGTCCAACTCAACGCCCTGGCGACGGAACTGGCCAGCCTGCGCGAGAGGATCGGCCGCAGCTCACGCAACTCCTCCAAACCACCTTCCAGCGATGGCCCTGGGTTTAAGCCGCCCGAGCGGAGCAAGGGCAGTGGCCGCAAGCGGGGCGGCCAGCCGGGCCATCCCGGATCCGGGCCGGAGCTGCTGCCGATCGAGCGGGTGGATGAAGTGCTGGAGCACCACCCCCAGGCATGCCGCCGCTGCGGGCAGCTGCTGGCCGGTGTGGATCCAGAGCCGTTGCGCCATCAGGTAATCGAGATACCGCCGATCACACCGCTGGTGATTGAACACCGGCTGCACCGCTTGGTCTGTCCCTGCTGCTCTACCAGCACCTGCGCGACCCTGCCGGCAGATGTGGACGCGGCCCGTTACGGACCCCGGCTCAGCACCCTGGTGGGTCTGCTGGGCAGTGCCTTCCCGTTGAGCATCAGCAAGACCCAGGCGCTGCTGGATCAGTTGTTGGGAGTGGAGATCAGCCGAGGAGCGATCGCTGCGATCCGCCAACGGCTGAGCGCAGCCCTGGCGCAATCGATGGCAGAAGCACTGCAGGCCGCCCGCCAGCAGCCGGTGGCCTATGTCGATGAAACCGGCGCCCCCACCGGCAATGCCGACGGCAATAATCCGGCTGGCCGCCGCGGCTGGCAGTGGGTCATGGTCACCCCAGTGGCGACGGTGTTCCTGCAGGGCCTCAGCCGCTCAACTG
>NZ_JAGQBU010000041.1 GCF_024345795.1 Synechococcus sp. J7-Johnson | reverse complement strand
CTCGTGGAAACCCCAGCCGCTCTCGGCGCTCACCACTTCCATACGGGGCTCGGTGGCGAAGGCATTGAGGCGGCCACCGTCTTCGGTGGTGACGGTGGCGCCGCGGATGGTGGCGCGCTCGCTGGCGCTGACAGGAGCCGAGTTGGGGGCGGTGGCGGTGGCTTGGGCCATGGGGTGTCTGGTGTTGATGAAGAGACTGTAACACAATATTGCGGATTATTACAGCCGCCTTGGTTCCGTCGGCTCGCCATCATCAAAGTCCGATCCCACCGTCCCGCACGTGTCCGCCCCATCCTCCAGTTGTGATCTGGTCGTGATCGGCAGCGGCCTTGGTGGGCTCTGTTGCGCCGGCCTGGCTGCTCTCCATGGCCTCGATGTGGTGGTGCTTGAGGCCCACGATCGTGCCGGCGGGGCAGCCCATGGCTTCGAGCGGCGCGGCTTTCAATTCGAATCTGGGCCGTCCCTCTGGAGCGGACTGGGCCGCTGGCCCAGCAGCAATCCCCTGGCCCAGGTTCTGCGGGCCCTTGGCGAAACGGTGCCGGTCGCTACTTATCACGACTGGGGTCTGCTGCTGCCGGAGGGCTCTATGCGGGTCGGTGTGGGCCCTGAGCCCTTCCGCGCCACGGTCTGCGAGCTGCGGGGGATGGCGGCCGCCGATGAATGGAGCGCCTTCATGGCCTGGCTCCGGCCCTACAGCGAGGCCGCCCTGGCCCTGCCCCTGCTGGCGATGCGCCCGGGCCTGGGCATGGCCGCAGTGCTTGGTGCCCGCCGCTCCGCCCGGCTGGCCAGGCTGGCCCCGAGGCTGGCCGCCCTGGGGGGCGCCTTCGGGCCGATGGCACGCCGCCACCTGCGCGATCCCTTCCTGCTCCATTGGGTGGATCTGCTCTGTTTCCTGATCTCCGGCTTGCCGATGGATCAGACCAGCGCCGCCGCCATGTCGACACTCTTCGCCGATTGGTTCGATCCCGGTGCCTGCCTTGAGTACCCCATCGGCGGCAGCCCTGCCGTGGTGGCTGCTCTGGTGCGAGGCCTGCAGCGCCACGGCGGAGCGCTTCACACCAGCTGCCCCGTGGCCGAGATCACCCTGGAGGGGGGTGGCGCGCGAGGGGTGCGCCTGGAGGACGGTCGGTTGATTCGCGCCCGCAGGGGAGTGGTGAGCAACGCCAGCCCCTGGGACACCCTCGCCCTGCTGCCGCCCGGATCCCTCAACGCCCGCTGGCGCCAGCAGCGGGCGTCCACCCCGGCCTGCGCCAGCTTTCTGCACCTGCACATGGGCCTGCGCGGCGAGGGGCTCCAGGGTCTGCCGGTTCACCACGTCTGGGTGGGCGACTGGGAGCGGGGCATCGGCGCCGAGCGCAACATGCTGGTGTTGTCGATGCCCTCGCTGCTGGATCCCTCCCTTGCCCCCAAGGGTCACCATGGGCTGCACGGCTACACCCCCGCCAACGAACCCTGGGAGCTATGGCGCGACCTGGAGCCGGGAACGGAGGCATACGAGAGCCTCAAACGCGAACGCTGCGCCCTGTTCCGCCAGGTGTTAGGCGGGATCGTGCCCAACCTGGAGGAGCGCCTGGTGATCGAGCTCCACGGCACCCCCCGCACCCATCAACGCTTCCTGCGGGTGCATCAGGGCAGCTACGGCCCCGCCCTGGGGGCCGACCAGGGCGTCTTCCCCTCCGGATCCACCCCGATCGAGGGGCTCAGCCTCTGCGGAGCCGGAGTGTTTCCTGGCATCGGGGTGCCGCCGGTTGCCGTCAGTGGGGCGATGGCCGCCCATGGCTTCATTCCCATTTCCCAGCACCGGGCCCTGCTGGAGAACCTTGAATTGCTCAGGGCCTGAGCCCAGGGCACGTACTGTTCCTCCAGTGCGACAGATCAGCGGGTGCTGAAGGTCAGTGACAACCGGGTGGACGAACTGAAGGCCCTGGGCTGGTCGCCCGAGGATCTCAGGAAGTACGAAGAGCTCTGGGAATATCGCCAGCGCTGGGGTGCGATCAACCTGGAGCGGGAGGACCGGGTGTTCCTGCGCCAGGCCGAGGCGGCCCTGCCCAGACCCGTCGCCCATGGCAAGGGTGGAGGGCGCAAGAGCATCCAGGAAAAATCCCATTACCGCTGGCTGACCGCCCAGCTCGAGGCCATGCGTAGCAGCCCCGTCGAGGCGGGTCTGGAGAACGGCCGCATCGGGGCCTGGCCGATCGTGCTGGAAGAGGAGCTGCGAGCCCTGGCCTATTACGAACCGGTGCTGGGCCTGCCCGACACCATCAAGGCAAAGGCAATCACTCCCGCCCGGGAGCGCTGGATCGAAGCCGCCGCCGCCAGTGGCGAAACCCTCTCCTTTGATTTCCCCGGGGCGCTGGAGGCCATCCGCCAGAGCGGAACTTCCAGCTGGAAGTCTCTGCGCTCTGAAACGGTGGAGAACCCCATGAGCTATCCGGTGCTCGATGCGGAAGCCGCTGCCAGCTTCCGCGCCATGGTGCGCCAGGAGGTGCTGGCACTGACCCGCAGCACATTCCCCTCCCTGGCTGACACCAGCAAACCCGAACCACCCGACGACTGGCAGCCCAGCCGCTGAGACTCAGGCGGAACCAGGCCATGACCCGATCATGCTGACGATCATGCCGATGGGTGATTCGATCACCCATGGTTTCAACGTTCCAGGTGGCTACCGCAAACCGCTCGACGAGCTGCTGAGCTCCTTCGGCCTCAGCCCCAATTTCGTCGGTCGCTATTCCCAGTCAGGCGACACAGCGCCCGACCGCGACCACTGGGGACGGCCCGGCTGGGGGATCTCACGGGCCGATTCCGTGATCGGCGGCAGGACTTATGTGTCGCTCCAGGCCAACGAAGGGCCTCAGGGCGCGATTCGCGACGGACTGTTCCAGGACCTGGATCAAGCCATCAGCACCAGCTACTTCTCCAGAGAGCAGGAATCGATCAATGTTCTGCTGCTGATGGTCGGCAGCAATGACATCGTCCACCAGGTGGTGGAGCGAAAGGATGGGGCAGTCGCAGCCGGCGATCGCAACAACGATGGCCAGGGTGAGCAGCAGACCAGGATCGCCGAAGCCGCCATCGATCGCCTCAAGGCCTTCCTTGACGAGGTGAACCGTCTTGCCACCAAGGAGGGGCTTCAACTGGAGCTGATCGTGGCCACCATTCCCGACATCACCGAGGCCTGGAACCTGGATGGTCTGAAGGACCCCATCAGTTCCGTGATGCTCCAGGAACTGCGCGAGTACAACGACTTCATCCGCGAAGCCCTGCCGGATCTGCGTTATTCCCAGTTGGGCTTGCGTGTGGTGGATCAGTTCAAGGCCGTCGGCAATGATCTGCTGGATGGTCTGCATCCCTCGAGCCAGGCCTTTGAACGCATGGCCGTCGCCTGGGGGGAGGCCATTGAGCAGGTGGTAGCGGAGCGGGCCCCTGCACCGATGCCCCTGCCGCTGGTTCATCTCCTTCAGGTGAACGAGGCTGGAGAGCTGGCTGTGGCGCCTGGCGATGCAGCCATCAGCGGTGTTGAGCTCAGCGGGGATGCTGTGGCCGATGACTTGCTGCTGGGCAGCGCGGACCTGGATCAACTCAGGGGCCTGGGCGGTCACGACACCCTGCGGGGCCTGGCTGGGGACGATCGCCTCTTCGGCAACCAGGGCGACGACCTGATCCTGGGCAATGGGGGCCACGATCTCCTGGTGGGTGGCCAGGGCGACGACCTGATCCGCGGAGGCCGGGGGCGCGATCTGATCAGGGGCGGGCTCGGATCCGACGTCCTCTTCGGTGACTTCGGAACCAATATCTTTCTCTCTTCAGTCGATGGAAACGCTGACACCCTGGTGATCAGCAGTGATCAATTCCTCACCAATCCGTTCGATGCAGGTGCAGCCAACAACCTGCTGGGGGAGAAAGTGGATGTGATTGAAGCGATCGACGACCTCGACCGGATTGTGATCCTGGGGGTGGACTCAGCCGACCTTTCCCTGGCACCCACCCGCATCACCGACTCCGGCGGACGCGGCCTCGATGGTCTGGGGATCTTTGCCCGCGGCAGCCTGGAGGCCCTCCTGCTGGGTAGCAGCCTGGAGGCTTCGACCATGACCGGCCGGATCAGCGGGGTGATCGCCGAGGAGGATCTGTCGCTGGGTTGAGCTTGGGGGTTGGAATGGGGCTGCCAGCCTTTCGTCAGCAACCGGTGGGAGCGAGCGGGGCTTCGGCTCCGGTGTGGTTTCCAGCAGCATGCGCACGATCACCACGGCCAGATTGACCGCGATCAAGGCAAAGGCCAGAGCCCCGACCCCTGCCAGAACCCGCAGGCCCAGAGGTCGGGAGGGCGCATCAGCCAGCTGGAGGTCGTCGGGATCCTGGGGCATTCAATCGGGCGGCCCGGGCTTAGGGAGCGGGTGGAAGTGCGGGGTTGGCTGCAGGAGGGGTGGTGGTGAACTCCACGCTGCAGCGGTACCGGAAGCTGTTGCCGGGCATCACGATCTCCTGGCAACGGCTGCCGGTCACCGTGGCACCCTCAGGAACCTGGCTGGTGGCCTGTTGAAGGGCACTGTCCTGGTCGATGATCGAATCGGCCGTGACGGAACCGGCGCTGACTGGAAGGGCTCCCAGCAGCAGAGCGGCCGTGAGGCCGCCGAAGGATCGAAGCATGGTGGACAACACAGGACGGTCAGGAGGGTGGAACCGAACCGTCTCAGGGTCTGGTCGGCACCTCTTCCTTGAAGTCAACCATCAACTGCATGGTTTCGGTGAACAGACCAGTGACGTCCTGGGTCAGGGGTGTTTTGCCCTGGGGACCGAACCAGCGATCGAAGATGCCCCGCTCCCTGGGCTGGTGGCGCAGGTATCCCTGCATGTAGCGGATCAGGGCCAGGTCCACCACCCGCTGGAAGGACGCATTGTTCTGGGGCAGCATGCAGGCGATGCCTTCCCTGGAGTAGGTGTGATCCGACACCTCGAAGGGAGCCTGACCTCCCTGACGCTGTAGCCAGGCGTAGAGCAACATGCCGTCGTCGGCGAAGGCATCGATGCGGCCTTGCTGGAGGGCCTCATAGCCCGCCTGGCGGTCCTTGAGCAGCACCACCGAGGCCGTCGGCTGGCGACTGGCCACCGCCAGGGCACTGGTGGTGCGCGGCAGGGCTCCCACCCGCTTCCCCGCCAGGGACTCCGGGGAGGAAAGCCCCGAGCCCCGTGGTACCAGCAACTGGGTGCCGGTCATGCCGTAACTCACGGAGAAATCCACCTTTTCATCCCGGCTCCAGGTGAAGCTGCTGGCATCACAGACCAGGTTCACCGCCCCCGACTCCAGGCTGGAGAGTCGCTGGTCGGTCTCCAGCGGCACCAGCTTCAGCTGGATCGGGCGGCCCGTCTGGCGCTCGATCTCCTCCCGGATCAGGTTCATCATGTCGATCGAGTAGCCCACCAGCTGACCCTCCTCGTTCTGGTAAGCGAAGGGGAACGCATCCCGGCTGGTCCCCCCCACCAGCACGCCCGAGGCCGCCACCGACTCCAGCAGGGAACCGGCGGATGCCGGACCCACCAGGGCCAGAGCAGCGAGGAGTTGCAGCAGCGGGAGCAGACGTTTCACCAGCAAGGCTCGACTCAGTAACAAGATTGCACCATGATCAGCATAGATCAAAGCCACAAATCAAAGGGCTTTGAAGTAAAGACCTGCAGCAAGAATGACATAAGCAGCCAGTAGCAGCACCCCCTCCAGCCAGTCGGAGCGACCATCGAGGCTCACCAGATTGCTCACCAGCACCGCAGTGATCACCGCCACCAGCTCATAGAGCTCGAAGCTGAGGTCCAACGGATGTCCCAGCAAGGGCCCCGCCAGCACCAGTACCGGCACCACCAGCAGGGCCACAAGCAGGGTGGAACCCATCGCGACGGACACGGCCAGGTCCATCTGATTACGCCGGGCCATGGTGATCGCCGTGAGGAACTCAGCCGCTCCCCCCAGCAGCGGCAGCAGCACCACCCCTGTGAACAGATCCGTGAGCCCGAGCTGGGTTGTCACCGACTGCACCACCCCAACGAAGATCTCTGATACCAGCGCCAGGGCCGTGGTTGCCCCGATCAACACCAGCAGCCAGGAGATGGGGTTGGCTGTTGACTCCTCATCGCCGCACTCAACCTCCGCCACCTCGTAGAGGGCCCGGTGGGTGCGCAGGGAGAAGATCAATGTCAGCACATATACGAGCAGCAGCACCCAAGCCACGAACCCCGAGAAGGCCTCGGTCCGCTCCGATGCCGCCCCTGTGGAGATCACGGCAATGCTCGGGATCAGGATTGCCAGCACCGCCAGGGTCATGGCCGAACCGTTCACCCGGGCCACCACGGGCTGGAAGCGCTGCTCGCTGCGCCCCAGCCCCCCCAGGAACATTGAGAGCCCCAAGGCCAGCAGGAGGTTGGCCATCACCGTGCCGGTGATGCTGGCTTTGACGATGTCCACCAGCCCGGCCCGCAGGGCCACCAAGGCAATGATGAGTTCCGAGGCATTGCCGAAAACGGCATTGAGCAGGGCGCCAAGGGATGGACCCAGGGCCACGGACAACTTCTCTGTCGCGGTGCTCAGCCAGATCGCCAGCGGCAGGATGGCCAGCCCCGAGCAGACGAACACCACGGTCTCGCCCCAGTGCAGTCGCTCAGCGGCCAGGGAGAGCGGCACCAGCACCAGAAGGGCCGTGGCGAAGGGCCGTCGGGTTGTCATTGGCGGGAGCCCTGCTGGCGCCATTCTGTGCAGATCCAGGCCGGTAGGCTCTGCCAGCACGCAGAGGATGCTTCTGGTTGGAGATCGCTGATTTTGCCACGTTCAACATCGCCATCGTGGTGCTGGCGGTCGGACGCTGGCTGAATCAGCGCTTTGCCGTCCTGCGCCAGTACAACATTCCGGAGCCGGTCAGCAGTGGCCTGCTGGTGTGTCTGCTGCTGGCCCTGGTGCATGCCGTGAGTGGCCTGGAGATCAACTTCAACCTCGACACCAGGGATTTCCTGCTGCTCTATTTCTTCGCGACGATTGGCCTCAATGCCGATGTCAAGACCCTGTTGTTGGGTGGACGGCCGCTGCTGCTGCTGGTGGGCCTGACCGTGGCCTTCATGGTCCTGCAGAACATCACCGGCGTCGGGGTCGCCAGCCTGCTGGGGATCTCTCCCCTGAAGGGACTGCTGGGGGGTCGGTGTCGTTGCTGGGGGGGCATGGCACAGCGATCGCCTGGGCGCCGCGGTTCGCCCGGGATCACGGCATCGACAACGCCATGGAGATCGCCATCGCCTGCGCCACCCTGGGTCTGGTGCTGGCCTCGTTGATGGGAGGCCCCGTGGCCCGGTTCCTGATCCGCCGCCATCGCTTGCGCTTTGATCCCGCGAGCGGGCCGAGCGAGCGGGCCGACACCCCAGCTGATCAGCGGCCGGTGGATTTCTTCAGCCTGCTGCGCACCCTGTTCTGGCTGAACATGAGCCTGGCACTGGGGGACGTGCTCCACACCGCCCTGCAGGCCATGGGCAGCAACCTGCCGCAGTTCGTCTGCGCCCTGTTCGGCGCCATCCTGCTCACCAACACGGTGCCGCGCCTGATCCCCCGCCTCTGCTGGCCGGCGCAGACCCGTTCGCTTTCTGTGGTGGCGGAGATCTCCCTGGGAATCTTCCTGACCATGTCGCTGATGAGCCTGCAGCTCTGGACCATCGCCGAGCTGGCGGGGCCGATCCTGATGATCCTTGCCGCCCAGTTCCTTGTTGCTGTGCTGTTCGCGGTGATGGTGGTGTTCCCCGCCATGGGCGCGAACTACGATGCCGCGGTGATCTGCTCCGGCTTCGGCGGGTTCGCCATGGGGGCTACCCCCACCGCGATGGCCAACATGGCGGCGGTGAGCCACCGCTACGGGCCTTCACCCCAGGCCTTCATCATCGTGCCGCTGGTGTCGGGCTTCTTCGTTGACATCAGCAACGCCGTGGTGATCCAGCGCTTCCTCAACTGGCTCGGCTGACGAGGGGGTCGTTTTGGGGGCAGCCGGTAGGCTGAGCGGCTGCAGCACGACCGATCGAGGGAGCCTGACGATGGGGATTGCACTGGGGATCAACGGATTCGGGCGCATCGGCCGCCTGGTGTTTCGCCGCAGCTTCGAGATCGAGGGGATCGATGTGGTGGCGATCAACGATCTGATCGAGCTCGATTACATCGCCTATATGCTTCGCTACGACTCCACCCACGGACGTTTCCGCGGCGAAGTGGAAACTCGCGACGGCCAGCTGATCGTCAACGGCAAGGTGATCCGGGTGACCTCCGAGCGGGATCCGGCGGCCCTGAACTGGGGGGGCGTTGGCGCCGATGTGGTGCTCGAATCCACCGGCCTGTTCCTCACCGACGCTTCGGCAAGGGCCCACATCGTTGCGGGCGCCAAGAAGGTGGTGCTCTCGGCCCCTTCTAAGGACGAAACGCCGATGTTCGTTATGGGGGTGAACCACCACTCTTATGCCGGTGAGGACATCGTCTCCAATGCCTCCTGCACCACCAACTGCCTGGCCCCGATCGCCAAGGTGCTGCACGACAACTTCGGCATCCGCGACGGGTTGATGACCACTGTCCATGCCATGACCGCCACCCAGAAAACGGTGGATGGTCCCTCCGCCAAGGACTGGCGCGGTGGTCGCGGCGCCGGCCAGAACATCATTCCCTCCTCCACCGGCGCCGCGAAAGCCGTGGGCAAGGTGATCCCCTCCCTAAACGGAAAGCTCACGGGCATGGCCTTCCGCGTGCCCACCCCGGATGTGTCGGTGGTTGATCTCACCGTCAATCTGGAGCGTCCCACCAGCTACCAGGCCATCAAGGACGCCATGAAGGCGGCCGCCGCGGGCTCGATGGCCGGGGTGTTGGGCTACACGGAGGCGGATGTGGTCTCCTCGGATTTCATTGGTGAACCCTGCACCTCGGTGTTCGACGCCGGCGCCGGTATCGCCCTGACCGACACCTTCGTGAAGGTGGTGGCCTGGTACGACAACGAGTGGGGCTATTCCTGCAAATGCCTCGACCTGATCCGTCACATCTGCGCCTGAGGGCTGGCCAATACGGGGATCTGCGGTTGATTGAACCTTGCAGGACTCCTGTGCCGCAACCCCCGATGGAGTTCCCCACCCTGCTGGTCCGGCGCATGAGCCGCGCTCCCGGTCATGACCGTGCTCTTGTGCTGCGCAACCGCCAGGGCAGTGTGACGGGGGGTTATCACAACGCCAAGCTGCTCAACCCGGAGCAGGCCCAAGCCCTGCTTGCTGGCCATCACTGGGATGTGGTTCCCGGGATGGACGCAAGAGGCCGCTGATCCCTCAGCTCTGCAGCGAGCGCATCAGGCTCTGCAGATGGCGGCTTTCCAGCTCCAGCACCCGTCGGGCGAAGTCGTGGTCACGCTCGAGCACTGCATCGAAGCCATCCACCGGCACCGCCAGCAGCCGGGTTCCCTCCTCCTGCGCCACGATCGTGTTCTCCGAGGCGCTGTGGCTGAGCACCTCCAATTCGTCGAGCACCTGACCGGGCTTGAGTGGATCGAGGCGGATGCCGCTGGCGTCCTGATAGCGAACCGCCGCCTTGCCGCTGATCAGCACCAGCAATTCACGGCAGGTGTCACCGGTTTCGGTGATCAGCTCCCCGTCCGAGAAGCAGCGCAGCTCCGAAACCGCTGCCAGCTGCTCCAGGCTGTCATGGCTGGTGCCTGAGAAGAAATCGCTGGCGGCCAGGTAGGCCCGCAGCTCCAGCTCCGGCAGATCCTCAAGCTCTGGGGCCGGTGCTGTCGGTGATTTCAGGGGCTTGAGCACCTCCGCCAGTGGAGCGGGAGCGGCGGCAGGCTCGAGGCCACTGGCCAGGAACCGGGCACGGTTCAGATCGAGCCGCGCCAGCAGGAACAAGGCACAGGCCCGCAGCAGGGGAGTGCGCTCCTGCATCAGTGCTTCAAGGCTGGCGAGGGTTGCGGCGAGGGGATAGGACTGCGGCTCATCAGCGTCGCCTTGCGGCTCCTGACGTAGGAGTGCAAGTACTGGCGCTGAGAGTTGCTTCTCCCAGCCGCCCTCAGCCAGCACCAGGGGCAGATTGACCGGTCTCAGGCCTCGCAGCCGGTCCGCCCATTCCAGGGCCTCGGGCTGATCCTTCAACTCCGCCAGCCCGGTGAGCATGGCGCGCACACTCAGGTCCTGGCGCTGCAGCAGGGACTGGGCCAGCAGATCGCGCACCAACACCTGATCCGCCAGCACCGGTTGCAACAGGCTCCTGCGGGCCTGCCGGAGCTCGGCGAAACGGGACAGCATCGCCTCCAGCTTGTGCTGCGCAGTGGCGCTGGGGTCGAGGCCTTCGAGCACGCTGGCTTCCTCGTCCGGGGTGATCGAGTACTGGCTCCGCAGGTTGCGGATCACCTCAGGATCGGCCTGGCGGCTCTTGAGCAGCATCAACCGCTCCAGCGATTTGGTGTAACCGCTCAGGCGGATCTGATCCTCAAGGCTGCGGCGGTTGTCGGGATCGAGCAGATCCGGATCCTCGACCCCCACCGATTCGAGCAGCAGGCTGTGCTCCTCGTCGGTGATGCCGATCTCCTGCCGCATCTGGCCCAGAAGCTCGAGGCTGCTCGATGCATTGGCGTAGCCCTCCTGCAGGGCCTCCCGCACCACCTCCTTGTACACCTGCAGACGCTTCTCGCGGGTGAAGCCGGGCAGCACCTTGGCGAGCACATACACCTCATGGGGGCTGAGGTCGGCAAGCTGGCGCCCATCGAGGTAGCGCCCCACATCGAGATCGAGTTTCTCCAGCTGGCGGCGGAAGCGGCTGGCCAGGTTTTCGCGCTGGTGCAGATCGGAGCTGCGTTCCCATGAGCGGTAGAGCCAGAGGCTGCTCACCGCCACCACCACCGCATCGAAGAGGGTCTGAACCCAGGGGGGCAGCAGCAGCAGCAGGGGCCGGCCGGAGAACAGAAAGAAGAAGTTGAAGACTAGGAAGGTAGCCAGCACGAAGATCCGATGCCGCCCCCAGCGGCTGCTGCGCTCGATCCAGAAGCCAAGGCGCACCCCCAGCCAGGTGAACAGTCCGAGCACCAGCGGCACCGCCACCAGCCGGGGCACGTTCAGGCTCTGGCCGAAGAGAAACAGACCCGGCCGCAGCAGCATCGACAATTGATCGCTCTGGCGCAGCCAGGCCCCCGAGAAGTAGTAGTCCCAGCTGCCGGCGTACAGGTAGTAGTAGAGGAAATAGCCCACCACCAGGCCCACGTAGGCATAGCGCTCGAAGGCAAATGAGCCGGTGCTCAGCCGTGTCCAGTACATCCGCTCAGCGTCGATGTCGATGCAGGGCTGCTGGCAGGCCACGCAGGCACTTTGTTCAGTGCCGTCGGGCAGCACGGTGCGGCACATCGACTGGGTGATCGGCTGCTCGCTCAGGTGGGCCTTGCTGCCGAGCAATCCTGCCGGGGTGGAGTAGACGCTCTGCACCGGCGCCATCGGGCAGAAGTACTGGCACCAGGCCTTGCCGCCGTAGAGCCAGCCCACGCTGATGGCGGCGGCGATCGTGAACAGCAACCAGCCGGCCAGCACCAGCCGGTCGGCATTGAAGAAGAGGATTCTTCCGCACAGTCCAACGAACAGCCAGCCGAACTGCAGTTGGGAATAGTGACGGGCCAGCCAGGAGTCGTTTGACACCTTGGCCAGCTGCTGGCGGCGCTCTCCGGTGCGCGCGTTGACCTTGGTGCGCTGACGCTGCCAGCCAAGGGCCCTGGGGATCTGGGAGAGGAAGGAGAGTGGACAGATCCGCCGCCAGAGCTCATGGCCGAACAGCAGCAGAATCAGCACCGCCGCCGGCACCACCACGCCCCAGAACAGCGTGGTGCCAAGGGGATAGGGGGTTTCGCTCAGGCAGACGCCCTGCACCGCCACGCATCCCTCGGGCAGGCGCAGGGGGCTCCAGGGGTGATCCGCATCGGTGAAACGCGGCGTCCAGGGGTCGTAGAAAAGGGAGGCGATGATCAGAAGCCAGGCGCTGGTGAGAATCCAGCGCACACCGCGCATCCGTGTTTCCGACACCTCGAAGGCCATCCACCATCGATGCAATGGGGCGAACCCTAGGCCGAGCCACCGGGTCCTGCCTCAGGCCGAGAGGGCAGCGGCGCCGGGCGACCGTGGCAGTCTGGGGAGGGCTCGGTTTCGCTCTGTTGGCGATGCTGCCCCTGGGCCCCGCCGCCCTGGCCCAGCCGGGCAGCACCATTGCCCTGCCTGAGCCCCAGGGCCAGACCCTGCTGCTGCAGAGCGTTGATCGGGCCGACTACGGACCGCTGGCCGAACAGTTCCTCACCCAGGCCAATCTTGCCTACTGCGGCGTGGCCAGCATGGTGATGGTGCTCAACAGCCTGGCGGTGCCGGCCCCGGCGGCGGCGGGTTATGGCAGCTACCGGTTCTGGACACAGGAGAACGTTTTCGAGCCCGCCGCCACCAGGGCGGTGCTGAGCCCCGAAATTGTGGCCCGCCAGGGGATGACCCTGCAGGAACTGGGCGCCCTGCTGACCAGCCATGGGGTGCAGGCCCGGGCCATCCACGGTGATCGGCTGAGCCTGGCCCAGTTCCGGCTGCTGGTGCGCAGCAACCTCAACGAGCCCGGTGATCGCCTGCTGGTGAACTATCTCCGCCCGTCTCTCGGCCAGGCCGGCGGCGGCCACATCTCCCCGCTGGCCGCGTACCACGCCGCCACTGATCGGGTGCTGATCCTGGATGTGGCCCGCTATCGCTACCCGTCGGTGTGGGTGCCCCTGGCGGATCTCTGGCAGGCGATCCGCACCACCGACAGCAGTTCCGGCCGCAGCCGCGGCGTGGTGGTGGTGCGGCGGATCTGAGGGGAGCTTCAGAGCCCAGGAGGCGGTACAACGCGTCTGCATCGCGCGCGTTAGATGGCCCCTGCACGCTCCCGGCTGGCTTCGGCGCTGTTGCTGCTCGGCTTTCTTGGCTTTGCCGCCAGCGCAGCCCCGATCAACGCGGCCCCACTTGCCGAGCCACTGATCCCCGACTCGGCCAGCGGGGCGGGGTCTGAGGACGACCCCTGGCCGGAGGCCTTGCTTCCGCCTGCCATGGTTGCGCCCACGCCATTGCCGATGTCGGCGCCGACGACCTCCAGGCCCGAGCGGCCATCGACTGTTCCCCGAGTGGTGCCGGTGGGGGATCTAGCTCAGCATGACCAACCTTCCGGGCCTGGCGATGTCGCGTCGAGGCCACCTGGGCCTTTGCACTATCCCCTTGGCCTCGCGGCCAGCGAGCAGGACCCCTGGGGCTGGCGCTACTCCTCAGCGCGTGGGGCCTGGCGGATGCACACCGGAGTGGATCTGATCGCGCCTGAGGGCACCGCCGTGCTGGCCGTGAAGGCGGGCCGGGTGCAGCGGGTCGATGTGATCGCTGGCTACGGCCTGACGGTGTTGATCGATCACGGCGCCGGCTGGTCGAGTCTCTACGCCCATCTGCTGAATGCCTCGGTGGATCCGGGCGAGAGCGTGCGGGCCGGACAACCCCTGGGAACGGTGGGCCAGAGCGGCAACGCCAGCACGCCGCACCTGCACCTGGAGATGCGCCAACGGCAGCCTCAGGGACTGGTGGCGGTGGATCCCACACCCTTGCTGCCCGCACCGCCTCCCGGTGGCGCCATCGCTGGGGACATCCGCCCCTGAGCAGGTTCTGGTGCTGCAAGCGCTCGGCTGATCTCAGGTGGCCATCGCTACCATCAGTGCCCAGCTAGTCCGGCAACCCCCGGGTGCAAACCAGTTCATGGATCCGTTCCGGCTGCTCGAACTGCTGATCCTGGCGGCCGTGCTGGCTAGCTTCGTCGGCCTGCTGCTGCGTCGCAACCTGTTCCTCAAGGTGCTCTCCATGGACGTGATGGGGTCCGCTGTGGTGGCCCTGTTCGTGCTGGTGGGTGCTCGTTCCGGACTGCGCAGCCCGATCCTCACGGCAAGCGGCACCGGCACTGGCACCGGAGTCGGCTTCACAGCCTGGGCTGATCCAGTCCCCCAGGCGGTGATCCTCACAGCAATCGTGATCGGCCTCTCGATCCAGGCCCTGCTGCTGGTGGTGATCACCCGGCTGTCGCGGATCGACCCCACCCTTGATCTGTCCAGCTTCGAAACAGGTGGCCGCCGTTGATGACGGCCCTCACTACGACGCTTACGGCGGCGCTCTCCGCCCGGACGATTCTGATCGGCTGGCTGCTGCTGCCGTTTCTGACGGCGTTTCTGGCGGCTGTGCTGCCGCCCCTGGCGCGCTGGCTGGCCCTGCTCTGCTGCCTCGCCACCGGCGCCGTGGCCGCCGCGATCCAGCTCGGCGGCCTGCCGCCCGCCTTCGATCTGCTCGGTGACTACGGGGTGGCCTTGCAGCCGGATGCTTTCGCTGCCCCTTTCCTGCTGCTCAACGCCCTGGTGTGCGGTGCGGTGGTGCTCGACAGCTGGCGGCGGCCGATGCCTGGGCCGTTCCTGCTGCTGATGGTGCTGCACGGCGGTCTGTCTTCCGCCTTCGTGGTGGTGGATCTGATCAGCCTCTACGTGACGCTCGAGGTTGTGGGGATCAGCGCCTTTCTGCTGATCCTGAGCAGCCGCTCTGAGCGGTCGATGTGGGTGGCACTGCGCTATCTACTGATCGGCAACTCAGTGATGACGCTGTTTCTGATCGGCGCGGCGCTGGTGTATCTCGAGCAGGGCAGCTTCCGCTTCGAAGAGGTGGCGGGCACCAGCAGCATCGCCGCGCTGGCCCTGCTGCTGGTGGGTCTGCTCACCAAGTCGGGCCTTTTTCTCTCCGGTCTCTGGCTGCCGCTCACCCATGCCGAAGCCCCGGCGGAAGTGTCGGCGTTGCTCTCCGGCGTGGTTGTCTGTGCCGGCATCGCCCCCCTTCTGCGGCTGACCAGCACCGTTCCGGCTCTTGGGGAGGTGATCACGATCATCGGCCTGGCAAGCACCGTGCTCGGCCTGCTGTTCGCCCTCGCCGATACCGACGCCAAACGCCTGCTGGCCTGGAGCACGTTGTCGCAGATGGGTCTGGTGGCGCTGGCACCGGTGGCCGGGGGCATCTATGCCCTTGCCCATGGCCTCGCCAAGGCGGCCCTGTTCCTCGTGGCGCGGCGCTTTCCCAGTCGTGCGTTGCAGGGTTGGGCCACCAGGCCGCTGCCCGCCGGCGTGTGGTGGCCGCTCTGGATCGGTTCGTTCTCGATCGTGGGCGTGCCGCCACTGGCTGGCTACGCCGCCAAGAGCAGCCTTGATGGGGCGCTGCACGGACCGCTGGCTCTGGCGGTCACCCTTCTGAGCGTGGGCACGGCAGCGGTGTACGGGCGTCTCTGGGGCGCGCCCCTCAGCCGTGAGCCCCAGCTGGAGCTGGCAAGTGATCCCGGCACGGATCCTTCCTGGTCGCCGGGAGTGCTGCTGCTGCTGCTGGCCCTGGTGGTGCTCGGAGTCGTGGCACTCCCCTGGGGCCCGGCACTGGCGTCCGCCACGGCTACGGCCGCGCTGGTTCTGCTCGGGGGCTGGGGGCTGCACCGCCTGCTGGAGTGGCTGCGGCTGAGGGAACGCTGGCGGCTGCCGGAACTGGAGCGCCTCTCCGATCTGCTCGGCGGCATCGGCGTTGTGGGGGCTGGCCTGCTGGTGATCCTGAACCGATGAGACGCCTTTTGCCCCTCCTGTTGAGCATCGCCTTCCGGTTGGCGCTGTGGTGTCTGCTCACCAGCGATCTCAGTTGGCTCAACCTGCTTATCGGGCTGGTGATTGCCCTGCTGCTGCCGCGGGCTCGCTCGCGGCCCATGCCGCTGGGGGCGTTGCTGCTGGCCACGGCCCGCAGCCTGCTGGCCATTCCGCAGGCCTACCTAGAAGCCCTGCGCCTGATCTTTGCCCCGGCCGTGGTGGAGATCGAAGCCAGTGAACCCGCCACCGACCGCGCCCTGCCCCTGCTGGTGTTCCTAGATGTGTTCCGGATCACGTTGACGCCCTTCACGATCGTGCTCGGCCTGGAGGACGATGGTCGTCGCTATCGAATCCACTCGCTGATGCCCGCCCCTAAGCAGGACGGTTCCCGGCTGTGACCGTGCTGCTCTGGGGGATGGTGCTGGCTCTGTTGATCCCGATCGCGGTCGCCTGCCGGCCCACGAACGTCTGGCACCGGCTGGCCGCCTTCTCCAGCGTTTCCTCGAAGGTTGCCCTGATCATCCTGGTGGTTTCTGTGGTGCGCGACGACTGGATGCTGGGGCTGGTGGGGGTGATCGTGCTCAGCGCAGGCAACGCAGGCCTGTTGCTGCTGGCCAATCTGCTGCGGGAGGTGGAGCAGTGATGCAGGGCTCCCTGGTTGATCACACCAGCCTGCTGCTGCTGGGTGCGGGGCTGATCCTCTGGTTCTGGGGCAGTTGGCCGCTGCTGGAGAACCGCAGCTACCTGAGCAAATTGCACGCCCTCTCGGTGGCCGACACGCTCGGCTCGGCGTTGATGCTGCTTGGCCTGTTGCTGCGCATCCCTGGCCAATGGCCACTGCTCACCCTGGCGCTGTTGGGGTTGATCGTCTGGAACACGATCTTCGGCTACGTGCTGGCCGCCTGCTCGCTGCCGGCGCGGGACAGGACACCGGTGGAAGAGCAACGATGATCAGCCCATTTGATCTGGCCGGAGAGCTGGATCTGATCCTGCCGATCACTGCCCTGTTGCCGCTCACCTCGATCCTGCTGGTGAGTCAGGCAAACCCATATCAGACGCTGGTGCTGCGCGGCATTCTCGGTTCGGTGGCCACCCTGCTCTACGCCCTGCTGGGAGCGCCGGACGTGGCGATCACCGAAGCCCTGGTGGGCACCCTGCTCTCCACCACGCTGTATGCTGTGGCGCTGCGCTCGTCGATGGCGCTGCGACTGACCTTTCCCGATCAGGCGCCCCCCTCGGCAGAGTGCCTGAGGTTGCTGCGCGACTGGCTGGAGCCAATGGGCCTGCGGCTGCGGCTGGTGCCCCCCGAGGAGGACGCCCTAGGCGAGGAATCCGGCTGCCATGGCCGCCTCGCGCCGGGTCCGGCCCTGGTGCTGCTGAACCCCTTGCTGCTGGAGCGGCTGCAGGGCCTGGAGGGCTACCGCCCCTGGCAGGACAGCGGCGGCGCGCTGCTGCTGGAGGAAACCCCATGACCTGGCTGTACCTGGTGGCCGCTACTGCCTTCTGCCTGGCGCCGCTGGCCGCTGCCCTGCCTCCAGCCGCGGAGGTGATGCCACTGATCAGCGCGATCGCCGAGCAGACGGATGTGCCGAACCTGGTGTCGGGGGTGATCCTTTACACCCGCCTGTACGACACGGTCGCCGAGGTGGTGGTGTTCACGCTGGCGTCCATCGGCGTGCGCTTCCTGTTCGCCGGCGAGCCCGCCAAGGCCCGCGTCCGAGGCCTCGACGACCCCCCGTCGGTGGTGCTCTGCCAGCTGAGCGGCACGATTGCGGCGTTGATCGGCGTGGAGCTGGCCCTGCGCGGCCATCTCTCACCCGGTGGTGGCTTCGCGGCGGGCGTTGCCGGCGGAACAGCGATCGGTCTGGGTTTGATCAGCGGCTCAGCCAGCCTCTCCGATCGCCTCTACTCCCAGTATCGAGCCGACCTCTGGGAGAAAGCGGCGGTGATTGCCTTCGTGCTGCTGGCAGCCCTGGCCCTGGGGGGCCTGCAGCTGCCGCCGGGGCAGTTCGGCAGCCTGGCCAGCGGCGGCTGGATTCCCCTGCTGAATGTGCTGGTGGCGATCAAGGTGACCCTGGGCTCGTGGGCGATGGTGCAATTGTTCGTGCGCCACCGGGGGTTGCTTTAGGAGGTGCTGCCCACTAGTGTACAGTCCCGCAAATAACTGATAGAATGTGGAGTGTCTCCCGAGGGAGTCTTTCCATGGCTGTCGGCCGTCCGATGTCGCCGCTGGTCCTCACGGAGGACGAAGTTCAGCAGCTGCAGAGC
>NZ_JAGQBU010000040.1 GCF_024345795.1 Synechococcus sp. J7-Johnson | reverse complement strand
TGACCGCCACCGGCATGGGCACGGAGCTGGGCCAGATCGCCGAGCTGATCAACACTGCCGGGGGCGAAACCACGCCTCTGCAGGAACGGCTCGATGGGCTGGCCAACGTGCTGGTGGTCTCGGCGCTGGTGCTGGTGGCACTGGTGGTACTGGGGGGCTGGCTGCTCGGTCAGCCGTTGCTGGGCCTGCTGGAAGTGGCGCTCAGCATGGCGGTGGCGATCGTGCCGGAGGGCCTGCCCGCGGTGATCACCGTGACCCTGGCGATCGGTACCCAGCGCATGGTGCAGCGCGCTGCTCTGATCCGCCGCCTGCCGGCGGTGGAAGCCCTCGGCTCGGTCACGGTGATCTGCACCGACAAGACCGGCACCCTCACCTTGAACCGCCAGGTGGTGGAGGAGCTGCGCTGCGGCAGTCAATCGATCGCCGTCAGCGGCCAGGGCTACGACCCCCACGGCTCCTTCAGCGCGGCCGAGCTCGCCGCCCCCGAGGGTGCGGCAGCGGGCATCACCCCTGGAGCCAGGGATCTGCTCCTCTCGGCCGGTGTGCTCTGCAGCGACGCCGAGCTCAAGAAGGCAGAGGACGGCAGCTGGGATGTGCTGGGCGATCCCACCGAAGGAGCTCTGGTGGTGGCCGCCGGCAAGGCCAAGCTGGATGGCTTCGCCATGCGCAGCCGCTACGAGCGCACGGCGGAGATTCCCTTCAGCTCCGAGCGCCAACTGATGGCTGTGTGGGTGCAGGACAGAGACGGCACGCTCCAGGCTCCGCTCGGGGAGGTGGCGGATGGCTCCAGCACCCTGGCGATCAGCAAAGGCGCTCCGGAGGTGATCATTGGCAGCTGCGACCGCTGGATCTCAGGCTCGGGTGTGACCGCTCTCTCTGATCCTCAGCGGCAGTGGTGGTTGGAGCAGGCGCGCGCTCTCGCCGCTTCCGGCCTACGGGTGCTTGCATTCGCTTGCGCGCCTCACCATCACAGCCCCGAGCTTGAGCTCGACCATCTGGTGCTGCTGGGGCTGATGGCCCAGCTCGATCCGGCCCGCCCGGAAGTGGCCCAGGCAGTGGCCCGCTGCCGGCAGGCCGGCATCCGGCCGGTGATGATCACCGGCGACCATCCCCTCACAGCCCGCGCCATCGGCCAGGGCATCGGCCTGGTCGATGGAGATGCCGAGGTGGTGCTGGGCCGGGAGCTGGAACAGTTCAACGACATCCGGCTGCAGGAGACCGTCAGCCGCTGCAGCGTCTATGCACGAGTGCCGCCCGAGCAGAAGCTGCGCATCGTCAAGGCCCTGCAGGCCAATGGCCAGGTGGTAGCCATGACCGGTGATGGCGTCAACGACGCCCCGGCGCTGAAGCAGGCCCACATCGGGGTGGCGATGGGCATCACCGGCACGGAGGTGAGCAAGGAAGCCTCCGACATGGTTCTGCTCGATGACAACTTCGCCACGATCGTCAACGCAGTCGAGGAAGGGCGGCTTGTTTACGCGAACATCCGCCGCTTCGTGAAGTACATCCTTGGCAGCAACGTCGGGGAGCTGATCACGATCGCCTCGGCGCCTCTGCTCGGCCTGGTGGGCTCTCCCCTCTCACCCCTTCAGATCCTCTGGATGAACCTGGTGACCGATGGGGTCCCCGCTCTGGCGCTGGCACTGGAGCCTGGGGAAGAGGGCCTGATGCAACGGCCTCCGGCTGAACCGGGTGAGTCGATCTTCGCGCGCGGGATCGGTAGTTACATCCTGCGCATCGGTGTGGTGTTCGCTGCTATCACGATCGTGCTGATGGTCTATGCCTTCAGGGCTGGGGCCCCTTGGCAGACGATGGTGTTCACCACGCTCTGTCTGGCCCAGATGGGTCACGCCCTGGCCGCTCGCAGCGATCTCCCCCTGGTGCAGGTGAATCCGTTCTCCAACCCCTGGCTGATCGGAGCCGTCGTGCTCACCTCTGCCCTGCAGATGGCCCTGCTCTACGTGCCTGTCCTTTCGAACTTCTTCGAGACGACGCCACTGAGCCTTCAGGATCTGGCCATCTGCGTAGGGTTCAGCTTGCTGTTCTTCCTCTACCTGGAGCTTGATAAGGTCTGGCGTCTGTGGCGCCGTCGCGCCCATGCCGATGCCTGACCTGCAGCTCGGCTCCATTATCCCGGCGGGAAGGTTGCAGCAGTGGGCCGAAGCGTTTCTCACGCTGATCGGTGACACTGTCGAGACCAATCCCGCGCAGGGCTATCTGCTGATCGGCCTGGCGCTGCTTCTCGAGAACGTGATCCCACCGATTCCGTCAGAGCTGGTGATGCCCCTGAGCGGCTTTCTGATTCAGCAGGGCAAGCTCCAGTTCATTCCCGTGGTAAGCGCCGCCTTGATCGGCACCGTGCTCGGGGCCTGGTTCTGGTACGGGATCGGACGCCTGGTGAATGAGCGGCGACTGGAACATCTGATTGGTCGCCATGGCCGTTGCTTCGGCCTCGAGGCTGCTGATCTGGCTGTCAGCCGGCGCTGGTTTTCTCGCCATGGAGCGGCGGTGGTGTTCTGGGGTCGACTCGTTCCAGGTATCAGACCATTCGTTTCAATACCTGCCGGGATTGAACTGATGCCTCAACAGTCTTTTCTGTTCTGGACCAGTGCCGGAAGCCTGCTCTGGATCCTGGCACTCGTCAATGCTGGCCTCCTGCTGGGGGACAACTACCGCCAGATCCTGGACTGGATTGCGCTCTTCACCAGCCTCTTGAGCCGCCTTCTGCTCGTGCTCATCCCTGTGGCAACGATCTGGCTCGTGGCCCGTGCCCTGCAGCGAAGCTCCAGACCTTGAAGGCTCGGCTGAGGCAATCCTATCCAGAGGAGCTCTGGATCCAATCACTCCGCTCCTGACTGCTCGGCCGACGGACGACCGTCCTGGTCACTGAACGTATTGCTGGGGGCGAGCAGGGTTGTAAGCCCAGCAATCATCAGCAGAACGAGAAGCAAGCTGATTGCAATGAGAATTTTGCTAACTCCCATGTTTCGCGGGACTTCAGCCACAGGTTGACCACAATCCACACAGATCATCTGGCCCTTTACCGAGCTTGATTTGGTGATCATGCGGCAGCCGCAACGTTGACAGGGCACGATGGACAGATCAATATCTGCAAACTTTTGCATTTTAGTCGTGGCTGAAGAGATGAGGGTCATGAGAGCCGCACACCGCGTGGCCTGCCCATGGCCATTCGCAGGGCGCACTAGATAGCTGACGGCGAGCTCATTGAGACCGATGGATACGGCTCGGCCTTCTTCATGGTCCGCAGCGGGGCAAGGGTCAAGACATGCCGGCCCGTTATTGCGCTGGGCAGATCGCCCCTGACGGGGCTCAGCCGCCCGCGGCGTGGTGGTCGGCCCTTGCCCTCGCTGCGCTCACTCAGGCGTCCTTCGCTGGCGCCCCATGGCAGCGCACATCCTGATGATCCAGCGCACCACGCTGCCCTGCAGTGATCACGCCTATTGCTCCATCAAGTCCCACCTCATTGCCGATGAGGCGATGCCGGCGGCGCTGCTGGCCTGGTTCTGCCAGTGCCCGCTCGATGCCATCACCGCCTGGCGTGTCGGCCCGATCTGGCTCGCCCATGGCGGGGAGTGGGCTGAGCGTCAGGAGCTGGAGAGCTTCCGCTGGCCCCATCTGGGTGGCACCGTCATCCACGGCAAGGCCATCGGTGTCATGCCCGATCAGCACACCAGTGGCTGGCGGGCTCTGACAGAAGGTGAGGCCGATCGGGCGCTGATGGTGCTCTGGCGCTTCATGGGCGGGCTCACCCAGTCCTCTGCACCCGCCGATCACAGCTTCACGGTCACCCTCAGCCATCACCAGCTGGTGGCCTATCGGGCGGCGGATGAGGCCGGCAAGCTTGAGTTTCGCCGCAAGGTGGCAAGGGAGCGCCGTGAACTGATGGTGGCCATGGGCCTGGCGGCCTGAGGCCAGCGGGGCCGCACGCGGCGGCCCCATTGTTCTGCTCGTAGACCCCAACAACAGCACCAGCAACAGTCGCAGCTGCAGACCCTCTGATCGCGGGCGACAAGGAATGGGCTACGCACAGGCCACTGCATGGTCGGGGGGCGCCTCAAGGGCTGCGCAAGGCCGGACCTGCTCCGCCGCTACGCGGCTGTGTGGCGCCGCTGTCGCGCCGCTTCGTTGTGGTGCCGTCCCCTTGACCCACCCCCCGCCTGCTTCCGTGTCCTGCGCTGCGCCTCCGATGGCCACCACGCACCGCTCCACTCGCGCCCGCTTCTCCGCTTGCAGCTCCGAGGCCCTGGAGGATCTGCTCTGGATCGCAGAAGGCGAATCAGCACCCTGCCGCCGCGTCGCAGGGCTGGTGGCTGATCTGCTCTTCGAGCGGCAACTGGCCACTCCCGCCAGCGCTCCGCTCTGGATCCGGCCCGAGGAGCTGCCCTTCTGAGCCGCGCCCGGGCGTTGTTTGCGGGGCATCGGCCCCGCTTTTTTTCTGGCTCCGCCGGGCAGTGGCAATGGGAAGCATCCACCCCGCCGGCGCCCTGCGTCCTGCTGCCATGGCCAAGCTGATGAGCCCCGATCGCTTCCAGGACCGCTGGGAGGCGTTCAAAGGCCAGAAGCAGCAGGTCTGTGGCGTCGAGCAGCTCTACGACGCGATCAAGGCCGTGGACGGGAAGGGGCTGATCCTGCGTGAGGACGCTCCATGGGCGCTGCAGTTCAGCGAGAAGCCACCCGCAACGCCCGCGCCAAGTGGTGGCCTCGATCCGCGGGGCTCCGAGGAAGCCGGGCTGATCGGCCCCAGGCAGAAGGCACCGGTCAAACCAGGCGATTCCTACCTCCTCGTGAACGACCGCGACGAGGACATGGAGGCCTATGACCACAGCGGCAAGTTGCTCTGGAAAGTTCCCTGTCTTGCCCGTGGCCTGGGGGCCGAGAACGAGTGGAGGCGCAAGAGCACCGACACGCCGCCCGGCCTCTACAAGCTCGCTGAGCACTACCCCGACTACGAGCAGAACCCCAACCCGCCCTGCAGCAGCACCGCCCTGTCATTCGGCTGGTTCAGTTTCGACATGGTCGAGCTGGAGAACCAGGAGGCCAGATTCGGCCGCGCCGGGGTCATGCTCCACGGCGGTGGATCAGGTTGCGGCTGGCCCGGCGCCTGGGCACCGAAACAAACCCTGCTGCCGACGCACGGCTGCGTCCGGCTCCACAACATCGACCTGCGCGACAAGGTGCTGCCCCTCTACAGGCAGGGCACCGTCTATGTCGGGGTCTTTCAGGAGGCCTGAAACTGAGGAACCGTGGCAGGCAGAGCACAGCCGCCTGCTGATGACCAGCAGCCCGGCGCACCATCAGGATCAACGCCATCGACGACCAATCGGCGGGTGAAACGCCGCGGCTTGCTTGATGTCTTCTTCAGCAACAGCGGCAAGCCACCCTTCGATCGTGAACGCTTTGTCTTCAAGTTGCTGGCCGTGGTGATCCTCACCCAGCTCAGCCTTTACAGCGTGGCCACCATGGTCTGCCATCGGGTGGCCCTGAACGATCGCCGCCAGCTCGCTGAGGTCTGCCCGCGCGCACTGGATCAGGTGGCGGCGAGTTTCGATTCCACCTTGAAACTCCTCGTCGCCCTGCTGGGCGGCGCCGCACTGAATCGCGGCGGCAAGTGAACAGCAGCGCTTCAGCCGTGAGCGGCTGCTGGGCCATCCGCGCAGAGATCAACCCCGGCCAGCACCACAGCCGAGTGGGCAGCCACAGCGCTATGCACCGGCGGCGGCGGACTGGCGAGTGAGGCAGAAGCAGAAGCAGAAGAAGCAGGAATCGAGCCGCCGCTGAACTCAGCCGCTGCTGGCGGCAGCGTCTCCGGATTGATCGGCTGCTGCTCCGCCAGCCGCAAAGGCAGGGAGCGCATGATCAGCAGCAACACGCGGATCGAACAGGCGAAAGAACAGGCTCAGGTCCTCCCCTGCCCAGCTTTCACCTGTGACGACTTCGAGCTTGGTGCGCACCACCTGCTCCAGCTGGGCGCCGTTGCACTCCTGCAGCAGGGCCGGCAGGTAGGGATCGAGTTGCGCGAACACCAGCGGCGCCACCTTCAGGATGCGGCGCTGCACAAATCGCTTGGCGATCGGTTTCACCACGGCCTCGATCAGCCCCAGCACCAGAAAGGCGATCGCCAGGTCAAGCAGCCAGCCCATCAGCCTTCCCCCCGCTTGCTCGACCGGGTTGTTCCTGTTGCTTTCTTCGCTGGGGTGCGCCGTCCTGGGGTAGGCGACGGAGCAGGAGCAGGACTGGGTGACCTCGCCGTACGAACCCTCGCCTGCGGTGCCTGTGGCGACGAGCTGGAAGCGGAAGGAATAGAAGAACTGGAACTGGCACTGGCACTGCCGCTGCGGCCGTTGTCCATGAAGTACGTCGCAGCCGACTGGCCGACCAGGGCAATGGCAGGCAGGGCCAGCGCCCAGCGGTTCTCGCAGTAGGTCTGATCCACCGCTCGCAGCTCACACACCCCCACGTAGGTCATCAGCGCCAGGACTTCGGCGCCGACCAGCGCAAGGATCGGACCGGTGGTGCCGGAAGGTGTCGAACCCATCAGGGGGGCGTCAGCAGTGCCTACCTCCTGTTGCCATCGATCTGCACAGCAGCAGGCCACTCAGCGGGTCGGAGCCAGTGGAACGCTCATCGGCGGGATGGGGCGGGCTGGCCTTCGTCTCGTCCTTGCTCAGCTTGGCCTCCTCCTGCGTCGGGGCCTGGGGTCGTGCGTCCTTCGCCATCAGGCCATGGCCCGCACCTCATCCCCCAGTGATGCCGTCATCCACCAGTTCATCTCCCTCGCTGATGTCCTGGCCTGCCGCTTCCAGCGCCGCTTTCCTGATCTGATCGATCGGGATGATGCCAAGCAGGTGGCCCGCCTCGAGCTGGTCCGCGCTGCCCGTTGTCTCAAGCCCAATCTTCCTCCGGTTCCCTTCCTCAAGCCTCGGATCGAAGGTGCCCTTCGTCATCACCTCCGCGATCAAGGCCGCCTGGTGCGTGTGCCACGCCGTGAGCACGAGAAAGGCACCTGCCCCTTCTCCCACAGCAGCCTCGATCTGCTCAGCCCCTGTGGCACTCCCTGGCTCGATTCCATCCCCGCTCCGGAGCCGGAAGAGTGCCCTGAGGATCAAAGAGCGCTGGAAGCCCTCCTCGATCGCCTGCCCGCCGCAGAAGCAGCCATCATCCGCCTCCACCTGCTGGAAGGCCGGTCCCTGCGGGCCATCGCCCAGGATCTCGGCATGAGCACCATGAGCGTGCAGCGGCGGGAGAAAGCCGGCCTGGCGCGGCTCCGCCAGGAGCTGGCCTGAGGGCCCAGAGGGCCGATGCCAGCAGGGCCGCCTCTGGGCGGCCCAGAAAGCCATAAACAAAACGCTGAACCTGTTGAGGCCTTGGCCCACCTGCTGACACAAGCCAGCGACAGCTCAGGTGAGCAGCAGCAGCAAGCCGTCAGCGGCCGCTTGGAGCTGCTCTGCTGGTGCGCCCCACTGGCCTGTCACGCCGAGGTGATTCGCTCCGCTCTGCACTGGCTCGCCGCACAGAAGCAGGGCGGCAGCTGAACGGGGCCCATGGCGAAGGCAAACCGCCGTGGCAAGAGCAAGCAACAGCAGCAAGAGCCGCCGTGGCGATCCGCAAGCCCAGCAGCAAGGCCAGATCGGCGGCCAAAGCCAAGACCAGGAGCAAGCCCAAGGCCAAGGCCAGCAGCTCCGAGCTGGCAATGCCCAGCAATGCCGCCATGGACAGGAAGCTGCGTGCTGAGCAGGCCAAGTGGCAGGCGGAAGAGGATCTGCGCACCCTCCGCCGCGCCGAAGAAATCCGTCAGCAACCCCAGCGGCTCAAGCAGGCCTCGAAGCTCGCCGATCAGGAGGTCCGGGCCCTGCAGGCCATTAAGAGGAAAGCAACCTGACCGGACTTGACGCGAGTGGAGGTGGTTGGACAGGGCCGTGCCGGGTTGCCGCAGTCTCCGCCGGGGCAAGGGCTGGGCAAGGCAGTGTCCCGTCACCGCGTCCGCAGGGGCAGGTTCCATGTCACCCAGCCTCGCTGCGCTCACCCACGAGGATCCAGAGCAGCCACCATGGCAAAGCCGATCCTGCGTTTCTGGATCGATCACCCCCTATGGCGAAGAGGAAGTCACCCTGCTGGAGGAGGAGCCATCACCGCCATCAGGTGCCAATTGGGTCACGGCGTAGCGGTGTTCAGCTGACGCTGCCGGTCCTTTCCGTGCCTCAGGTAAGCCCGCCGATAGCCAGCACCACCAGCTGGCGTAGTTGCTGCAGCTCGGCCGCGGTGATGCACGAGTCGGTGACTGCGGCGATGCGTGTCTTGGCCACGCAGGTCAGATTCTGCGGGAGCAGGTAGCTCACCTTCTTGCAGCCGTTAGTGGCACTGGGCTGGAGCAACACGGTCAGATCGGGGATAGCCAGGTCGGGGTCGCCCGTCATCGGCACAACCAGGACCGTGGGATAGGCAGGGTCGAACAGTTCGGAGTCCTGCACCACCACAGCAGGCCTGAGCTTGTTCGGCTCCGGTGGATGGGGGGCTTGGGCAGAATCGCCAGGATCTTTGCGCCAGTCGACGGTGACGATCTGCCCGGCCTTCAGTTCCACGCCCGTGTTCAGCGGCTGAGGGGCTCCGGTGTGGCCCAGTCATCCATGAAGGCCTTGGCCTGCGGATCTGCTGCGATGTGGTCGGCAACGGTCTTGCTCTGGGCCCGGATCCGGGCCCGTAGAGCCTCCATGGCAGTCACCGAGCTGCTCACCTGCACGATGCTTCTTCCACCACGTTCCCGGCGATGGACTGCAAAGGGAGCTTCGAGCTTCTGGATGGCCTGATCGGCTGGGGTCATCACGGCAGCGGCTTGCGCGAACCGCACAGACTGCCCTCAACTTTAGAGGCCATTTCGCTCCCTGCTCAGTTCAGATCGGCCCCAACCAGCACGGCCACAGCGCCTGAATGATTGGATCGCAGCGGGTCAGCGGCCGTGCCGGGTTGCCGCAGTCTCCGCCGGTGGCAAGGGCTGGGCAAGCGGCTCCACTGCGTTCCGCCGCCCTTGCCTTCCCGGCGGCTTTGCGGGCGTCCCGTCACAGCGTCCACAGGGCGCCTGGTCCCATGTCACCCAGCCTCGCTGCGCTCACCCGGGAAGATCCCTTCGCCCTGGTCGAGTCCTGCCACAGCGCTCTCACCTGGATCCTCCGCAGGCACGAGGGCAAGCCGATCCCCCGCTTCTGGATCGATCATCCCTATGGCGAGGAGGAAATCACCCTCCTGGAGGAGGAGTTGATGCCCGCCATGGAGCAGTTCCTCGCACGCCTCAAGGAAATCGATGATCACCTCCTGGCGCAGCAGGAGGTGATGGAAAGGTGCCAGGCGGAGGCCACTCGCGATGGCGCCCTGGGCGCAGCACCGCTCGCTGCAACCTGAGGCCTTCAGGGGCTGGCAGCCGCCAGCCCTTTCGGGGCTCTGCCGCCTCAGGCCCCGCCTGTCACCAGGGTTTGCCCTTGCGCAGGTAGGTCTCCAGCTCCGCCTTGCGGATCACTCGGGACTCGTGGTTGTTGCTGATCTGCACCAGGCCACCGGTGATCGATGCCGTCACGAACCAGGGGCCAGCCGGGCCGGGTTCAGCAGGCCCCGCCGGCGCTTCCCCGAGCACGGCTGCCAGCTCGTCTTGTACTCCTGTCATCGAACCTCTTGCCTCTACGCACCTCTTGCCAGAGCGGATCACCAGGCGGAGCTGGCTGCGTGTTCACCACCACCCAATGGGTCGTCTGCGCCTGATCTGGAACAGATTGGGGCGATTGCGGAGGTGGGTGTGCTGACTGATCGCCGTGCTCTCGCCCTGGTCTGTGGGTTGGGACTGCTGGCGCAGGCGTCGCCTGCCCGCACCGACGAGGTGATCGGCCGGCCTGGCGACGGCGGTGTCATCACAGTGCGGCCGGCCACGCAGCACGACAGCCGCCAGGGTCTGGGGCGATTCGTGGGCATCTCCGGTGCCAACAGCGGCGCCCGCACGCTCTCGCTCAACCGCATCGTCATACCGCCCGGTGCCAAAGCCCGGGCTCATCGCCACCGCAACTACGAGACGGCGATCTACCTGCTGCAGGGAACGGTGGAAACCCGATATGGAGCCGGTCTGCGCCAGCGGGTGGTGAACCGCGCCGGTGATTTCATCTTCATTCCAGCCGATCTGCCCCATCAACCGGTGAATCTCAGCGCCACGGAGCCGGCGATCGCGATCGTCACCCGCTCCGACCCCAACGAGCAGGAAAGCGTGGAGCTGCTCGACGATGACGGGCAGCCCCTGCCAGCTCACCACCAGCACGGTCCCGCCCATCCCTGAGCCGATCGGCTGCCAACGGGGTGCAGATCGCCAACAAGGAAATGCGGGCGGTGGAGAAGATCAAGAAACGGATCTGAAGTGGAGGTGTGTCGCGCAGGAGTCCTCATGGTCTGCGGCGGCGCAAGGGCTGACGCGAGTTCGCACAGCAGAGCTGCGCGAACCCTTGCCCTCGCCGCAGTCACCACTCGGGGTCCCGCGCTTTGGCTGCCATGGCTGCGTCCCAGTCCCGTTCACGCAAATCCTTTGATGGCCCAACGGCCGAGGAAAAGATCGTTGCCTCCTTGATCGCTCTGTTGGAGGCAGGTTCGGCCCCCTGGCGCCGGCCCTGGGATGGCAGCGGCGGTGGCCACCACGTCAATCTGCTCTCGGGCCATCGCTACCGCGGCGCCAACCCGATCCTGCTCATGCTCGGCATGCACATCGGGGGATCAGCCCTGCCGTTCTGGTGCGGCTTTGCGGAGGCCAGAAAGCTCGGGATCTTCCCCAAGAAGGGCAGCAAGGCCGTTCACATCCTGCGGCCCCAGCAGCACAGCCGCGAGGAGCCAGGCGAGGGCGGTGAAGTCACCCTGCGCAGCTGGGCCAGCTACCGGCCGGTGGCGGTCTTCAATGCCGCCGATCTCGAAGGCGAGGCCCTTTCCGCCCTGATCGAAGCCCGCAAGGTGGCAGAAGGCGTGGAGGCCAAGCCAGAGCCCGAGCGCCTGGAAGCGGCGGAAGCCGTGCTGGCTGCTTGGCCGGTGCCGGTCAGCTTCGGGGGTGATCGAGCCTGCTATCTGCCTGGCATCGATCGGATCCAGCTGCCGGATCGCGCCAGCTTTCACTCACCGGCGGCGTTCTGCGCCACCTGGGCCCATGAAGCCGTCCACTCAACCGGCCATGAATCCCGCCTGAAGCGGGATCTGGGCGGTGCCTTCGGGAAGCCGCGCTATGCCCGTGAGGAGCTGGTGGCCGAGCTCGGGGCGGTGCTGCTGGGCGATCGGCTGGAGATCGGCAGCGAGATCGAGAGCCATGCGGCTTATCTCGGCCACTGGATCGAGCTGCTCAAGGAATCGCCGAAGGTGTTGTTCCAGGTGCTCAGCGAGGCGCGGCAGGCGGCGGATCTGATTTATCCGGAGGTGCTTGGGCAGCTGGAGCACCAGGGTGAGGATCACGCCGGCTGAAAAGTCCTCGGCCGGTGGCCATGAGTCGACAGCCCGCTGCTGAGCGCAGACAGGCGCAACTAGGTGAAGCGGCAACGCCCTGCCGCGGCCGCGCACGGATCAGACTTCTCCCCGCGGCACCCTTCAAGGATTCAGGCGCTCCTCCATCCAGCCGCCCTCGCGCGTCCAACGACGGCGCTGGTGTGGATGATCCCGTAGCTCCAGCAACTCCACTTGCGCAAGATCGATGCGCAGCAGCTGGAAATGTTCAGGCATCAGGGTGCCGTCCTTGAGCTCTGCTGGAAAGGCGGCTGCGTCATCCAACGGTGCTCCCGGTTCGGGCCAGCCCCAGAGCGCGCGGCCTGCGGGGGTGAGACCTTGCCAGTGCCGTATCCGCTCCTCCCATTCCACTTCCGTGGGCAAGGTCAGAAGCTCTCCACGCAGGCGGAACTGGCAGCGGGCTTTCGGCAGCAGCCAGCACAGCTCCACGACGGGCTGCTGCCGGAGCTCAGCCGGCTTGGCGCTGCGGCCGTCGGTGAGCAGATCCAACGCAGCGCCATCAGCCCAGCCACGGAACACCAGGGTGCGCACCCGTGGGGTGCCATCGGGGGCGACGGTGGCGAGCTGCAGCCACCGCGCCGCTGGTGAGCGGCCTTCCCGTTCGCGGGCCCCGCGCAGCAAAGGCCGCCATGGCGGCAGCGTCGTCATGCCGTCTGCGATTGGCGGCTGTTCAGGGCAAAGGCCCCAGCGGCGATGGCCGCCAGGCCCAGGGCGCCACTAGCGGCCAGGAACGCGAGCGTTTGCAGGGCCAGCAGGAACAATCCCAGCGCCGAAGCCGCCTTGATCTGGACCCGAGCCTTGACCAAAAGATTCCAGCGTAATCCCGAGACATAAGATCCTAGCCTTAGAAAGGCTCAGAATAAACTGTCTATCCAACTTGTGGAAAGCCACAGTCGCAAATCAGCCTCATGGCTCAGCCTGAATCTGTCAGATAGAAATACTAGCTGCAGATAAAGCTGTTGATGTGTTTTCTGCAGGACCAGCCATCTTCGTAATTCACCACCTGCCCTGAATATTTTAGCCTGAGCAAAAGCAAAAGCTGTAGACCATATTGCGCGCGGGCCAAGAGCTCGTGGTGAGGCCCGGAAGATGGGCTGACTCCCTCTAAAGTAATTGAGTGAGCAACAGAGTCCCGGGCATCTTTGAGGTGGTCAATGTCAATGCCTAATGTTAGAAGATTCAGTCCCACCTGGGCTCCTAATCCCTCAATCTGCCTTCTGAGTATCGGCCAGTCAAATGCTTTTGATACACGATCTGTGATTAGTCCTTGAGGATCGGCCGTAGGGTTGTCTTTTCTCCACTGGCGGCAGGAGATCTTCAGACTTGCCTTTAAATCTTTCTCCTTGTCGGAAAGTTCAGCATCTGGTATCCACTTTTTCGCTAAGTACTCCCATGTCTGAGCTACTTGGAAGAGACGATTGTCGAGGTAACCGGTGCCCGAATTATTCAGATGAGCAATGACGATCCTCAGTATCTTCTTCTCTTCTTCTGGCATCTCATGCCAGGCGGGAAGGGTTTTCTCCAGGTATTGCTTAAGATTCCATTGTTCGATAATTGGTCCAGGTCCGATCTCCTCTCCTGAGCGGCTTCTCCAAAGCTCTAGCTGCTGATCCCCTGACCAATAAAGAATCCAACGATGGCAGGTAATGCCAGTCCCACAAGCCAGCGAAAGAAGCAGCATGATGTCCATTGCATATCTCTCGTGTTCATCACGCGACTTTCCGTCCGCGGATATCTTTAGCGTCGATCCTTCAAGCGGTATCTTTAATCCCTGGGACGCTTTCTTGTTTACCACTGCTTCGCTGCCACTACAGAGCTCAATTACCCATTTGTCGTCTGACAGCGTAAAATCTCCCTCGTATAATCCTGTGAGAATGAAGTTCAACGCCATATTTGAGTGACAGCTGCTTTGTGTTCCAATTTCGACAGGACAGCTCCATGGCCTGAGCTCAACAAGGCCTCCTTCTTGTGCTCCAATACGCTGAAGCTCTTTGACGTTGATAGGGCGCCCATCTGCGAGAGTCCCCGTAAGCGCGAATGTTTCTGCCTGGAACGCAATGATCCCGAGGGCAGATTGACTGATCGTGATGACAACATGAGACAGCTGCCGGTGAAGCGAGAACCTCACATCGTGCCTTCCAATGGGGCTCAATAGGACCCCTTGGCCTTCTATGGTTAAGACTTCTAGTGACTTGACGCTGATTGGCCTGGGTGAATCTGTCATTTCCTTGCAATCATGACGCAATTAGGATTGCAATGCTAAGGCAGATCTAAAATCTTCCTGCGTAGGGCATGCTTCATCTTGGGATAGCGGCGCAAGGACTTGATTAGGAGGAAACAGCGGACTACCGGGCACCCACAGCTCACAGCTATCGCTGTTGTCCTCGTAGTAATGGGCGTTGCAGGTAACGCGCATTTCCTTGTCGAGACCTGGCTGGCTCCAGGCGAAGTCATAGGCACCAATCGAGCGAGCACTGCATCCGGGTGGTAGCAACTCCGGTTGTCTGAGGATGGCCTCCAAATCCGCAAGTGTCAGCGGTGAGGGCTTAAGCGCGTTCACCACATCGCGGATGGCATCGAGGTCTTGCAACACGTCGTCGAGATCCAGACCCTTGATCTCTGGCTCCTGCTCCACAGCCGCCACAGCTGACGCCCGAGCCTTCTCCCGCTGATCACGGCTGGCCAGGGTGGCCTGGGAGATGGAGCTTGATGCCTTGGCCAGGATCGGCTGCAGCTTGCCCACCACCTGCTCGAACATCGCGATCCGGCCCTTCAGTGCCCGGTACACATCGGCCTCAACGGTGCCCTCGAGATGCAGGTTGATGATCTGCATCTGGGCGTGGGTCTGGCCGATGCGATCGATACGGCCGATCCGCTGCTCCACGCGCATGGGGTTCCAGGGCATGTCGTAGTTGATCAGAGCGGCGCAGAATTGGAAGTTCAGGCCTTCAGCGGCGGCATCGGTGCAGAGCAGGATGTCGGCCTTGCCCTGCTTGAAGTCGCGCTTGGTGGCCTCGCGGTTCAGAGACTTCCATACCCCGCCCTTCTGCAGGATCTCGCCACCGCGACCGGTGAAGACCATCAGGCTGGTGCGCCCTGCTCCGATCAGCAGCTCCTTGAGGGCATCGACGGTGTCGGTGTACTGGGAGAAGACGATCACCTGCTTGTAGCCCTGGGCCTGGAGTTGCTCGATGGCCTTGAGGAACTCGGCTCCCTTGCTGTCGTGGCCGACCAGGGGCCTGGCCTGATCGAGCAGCACCCCGATGGCATCGAGCTCCCCCTGGAGCGAGGCCTCCTGGAAGGCGCTTTGCATGCCCTCCAGATCGAAGGTCTGCTCTCCGCTGATGTCGTCGTCTTCTGCGGCAGCCGCGTCTTCCTCCAGCTGCTGCTGCTGGCCGGCCAGCCGTTTCTCCAGCGTGGAGACCAGGGCGGCCACGCTGCTGGCGAGGCGGCGGCGGTAGATCGTCATCACGAAGCCCACCGCCGACTTCTTCTGGCCAGAGGCCTGGGCGTACTGGGTGGAGATGAAGTCCTCCACGGAGTCATACAGCGCCCGCTCCTCCGAGGTGCTCTCCAGGAAGCGGTCGTCCACGTGGCGGGTGCCGATGGCCAGATCCATTGATCCCTGCTGCTTGTAGGCCCGCAGCAGGTTGCGGCTGTGGCGGGAGATCAGCCCCTGCACCGGGGTCCAGCGTTTGGCCAGGGCCAGAGCACCCTGGCGGATCTCGATGCCGAGATTTCGCCGAGAGAGGGGGTCGGTGTCGTTGAGGGCCCGTAGGGCCTTGCGCTTGCGCTGCAGAGACTTCCGCAGAGATTCCGGCATGGCATTGACTGGTGCCTCGCCAAAGGCCGACACGCTGCTGCGCCACAACCCGGCCAGATAAGCCAGAGTGGCCTCATCCGGGTTTTCCTTCTCCACCCACTCGAAGAACCGCTCGAAGGCGTCTTCGGTCCACTCGGGCGGCATGCCCAGTAGGGCGAGCAGGTCCCATACCTCCAGCTCACTCACCTGCATCGGTGTGGCGGTGAGCAGCAGGAGACCGTTGGTGCGCTGGCGCAGCTGCTGCATGAGCTGCATCAGGGTGTTGGGGCGGAGGCGCTCACCGCCGCTGCTGCTGTTCTCCCGGCGGGTGCGGGCGTGGTGGGCTTCATCGAGCACCACCAGGTCGTAGGGCTCGGCTTCCAGCAGATCCTTGTGGCGGTCGCGCCGTCGCATCAGGTGGCTGGAGACCAGCACAAATGGCTCTGCTGTCCAGCTGCTCCGGTCCACTGGACGGGAGAGCCCAGCCGGTCGGAAGCGGGTGGGCTGCCAATCGAGCGACTTGCCGGTGTAGATGGGCCAGTCGAGCCCGAACTTCTCGCGCAGTTCCCGTTGCCACTGCTTGAGCACCGACGCGGGTGCCATCACCAACATGCGGCGGGCGCGGCCGCTCAACCAGGCCTGGCGCAGCAGCAACCCGGCCTGCACCGTTTTGCCCAGGCCCACCTCATCAGCGATCAGCAGCCTTGGCGGCCACTGCTGCCAGAGACGCTGGAAAGCGCGCTGCTGATGGGGCCAGGGGGTCACTGCACTGGTGCCTTCGCCAACCCGCTCGGCTCCTGGCAGATCGCTGGTGGCGGCCTGGAGCACGTAGCTCCACACAATGCGGCGACGTTCATCGATGTCACGGGCGATCTCGACGACGGGCTCTGGCTCCAGCGCGGGCAGATCCTTCAGGAAGGGCTTGAGGCGACGGGGCAGGGCCTCCTCGGCGGGTGCATAGATGGCCAGCTGCTGGCGGATTGCCTCGGGCAGGGTGAAGGTGCGGGCACCGGAGTCGTGGTTTTCCCAGAGCCGCAGGAAGCCTGCTTCCAGATCATCGATGGTCTCAGCACCACCAGGCTTCCAGGAGCAGGAGGTCTGGATGGTTTCGAAGTTGCTGGTCCAGCCGTTGGGGGTTTCGTTGACGCTGCCGCTGAAACCCAATCGCTGCCCTTGCTTGTCTTCGATCACACCTTCCTTGGCATGGAAGATGGCGCCGTCGTTGACGATCCGCCCTTCCATGAGAGGCAGCCCCACCCGGATCTCCAGGTGCCCATGGCTCACTAGCCAGCTCAGGAGCTCGGCCCCGAGGGCTGCGGCCCCCTGACCTCCCGGCTCCACACCCTTGAAGGGGAAGTGGTTCGAGAGGTGATCTGTGAGAACGGTTTCAGCAGGGGTTCCGGCTGCCAGGGCGGTGATGTCGGCTTCGCTGAGGAACACCCCTGTGATCAGCCGCATCTGGCCATGCCCGATCTCATCGGGTGCGGCCGCCACCAGCTGTTCTACTCCTTCAAGTACCTGGAGAAGGGAGCGGCTGGTGAAGTAGCCGGTGATGCGCCAGTAACGGGTAGCGTCCATCAGGGCCGGCCTGTAGAAGCCCTCCAACAGACTTTCGATCGAGCTGCTGAAGCGCCCCTTCCAGGCGTGATCGGCGAGGCCTGCCATGGCTGCTTACGCCTCGGCCAGCTCAGCCAAAACCAGCTCCAGCTGCTTGGGTGCCGGCACCTGTTCTGCCAGGGCCAGGCGACGCAGATTCTCCAAAGCCTCGAAATCTGAAGCGGCTGGCGCGGCGGCCTTCACCGGATCGAAGCCGGTGTAGCGGGCCGAAAGGGGCAGCACTTCCAGCACGGCCTCCAGGGCAGTAAGGAAGACGGGGCTATTGGCCAGGCCGTTGTCATCGAGCAGCTGCTTGGCGGCGTTGAGATCAATGCTGCGGGCCCGGTGGGCGCAGTGGTGGATAGCATCGATCCAGGATTTGGTGCCATCGGGGGCGCCGAGCTTGCCCTTGGTGGCGCGGGTAGAGCTGTCCCAGAGGATCAGATCGCTGGCCTTCTTCTCAGCCAGCACGCCCACCACGTCCTTGTCAAGATCGAGGCCCACCACGCGAGCGAGGCGCAGGGCTTCGTCGTAGGGGAATTGGGGCGCCTGGAAGGCATCCCAGGCGAGCACGAACCACTCCGTGAGGGGATCGAGCTGGGCGCGGCGGGAGCCGGAGGTGAGCTTCTCCATGCGCCAGGCCTTCACCTCGCGGCGAGCGGCATCGAGGGCATCTTCCGGAGAAACGGCGTAGGGATCGGCTTCTCCCAGCAGCTCGTCAAGCGTGAGCTGGGCACGGCCGCGCTTCTTGGTTTTCTCTGCGATCGGCTTGGGCTGGCCGCGTTTGATTGGCCAGTGCAGGGAGAACTCTTCCAGCGCCGGACCGAAACAGGAAAGATAGAGATCCACGCCCCGGATGCCACCTGCCTGGAACTGCTCAATGCGCTGGCGGACAGCAGCCTTCACGCGGGGTTCGAGGTCTTCCCAGTACTGCACGCCGTCTTCCGGCTTCTGGGCCGGGCGCGGCCGACAGACCAGGAAGATCGTGCTGTTGGCGGCGGATTTGTCTTTGATATGCAGCGAGCCTTCGGCTTCCGAGTTGATCGGCCAGGAGGCGGTAATGACAAATCCAGCATCGATCAAGCCCTTGGTGAGCGCATCCCAGGCGCCGGTGGCCTTGTGGGTGAACATCAGGGTCATCACACCGTCGTCTTTGAGCACACGACGCATTTCGGTGAAGATCTCGGCCATCTTGTGCTGATAGTCGAGGCCGGCCAGGGCCTTGGCGCCCTTCTTGCCCTCATGTCGGGCCGGGTTGGCAACGGCTTCATTCTCCTTATCGGTGAGAGCCGCCATGAACAGCTCGGGGTAGAGCAAGCCGGCGCTGCGCTTGAGCCATACGTAGAAAAAGTCGCTCAGCTCCGCATACATCACGTTGTCGTAATAAGGCGGATCCATCACCACCGCATCCACCGTGCCTGCGTCGAGATGGGCCAGTGAATCACCGGAGTCGCAGGAGATCACCACGGGTGCTGTGGAGCCTTTGGGGATGGCTGGTGTGGTGGCGCCGAACAGGGGGCCGGCAGTAACGGTTGAGGCCTGCTGTGAGTTGAGAAGATCAAGCAACTCTCCGATGCATTTGGCCACCTGACCAAAAGCCCAGTCATATCCAAGTCCTGCGATGAGGGCCGCCATCTCTGCATAAGAAGCCTTGTAGGCAAAGTCATGACGATCAAATGTGTTTACCATGACTTCACGTATGCTGTGCCAACGTGTCATGCGCGAGTTGTAGTCGCGCAGTTTATCTAGAGCGAGTGCAACATATCCAAGAGCCGCACGACCCGCATCCGTGAGCCCGCCCGGTTTGCCCCTCTCCTCAGTCACCAAGTCCCTGAAGATCTCGACGCTGGTGCCATGGCAGAGCAGTTGGCGGGGAGAGAAAAGATCGAGAAAGTTCGTGGCGCCGTACTGCGCGGGTGTATTGCCATGGGTCCAGGATTCAGTATCCATTGGCAGCAGCTCATTCGGCACCAGGTCCATCGCCTCCCACTCCGGCAGCTTCTCGGCCAAGGCGGCTTCGATTGCGGCGCTGTTTTCGTCGCCTGGATGGGGGGCTCGGTAGCCCCGCTCCCATTTGTCTTTCTTGGGCTTGCCGGTTTTGGTGTATTCGATGGGCAGCTTGCGCTTGAACACCACCGCAAACAGCTGCTCGCCCATGCCGCCGGCCTGGGCCTGGGCCTTCACCTGATCGCCATCGATCACACGGCCGCAATCGGGATAGGGGCAGGTGGCATCCCCACCCTTCACTGTGCCTTCGCTCTGCTCAGCGGCGCTGCCCACAATCTCGAAGGTGCAATGACGGCTGGCGTCGCCCGGACCATCGCCTAGGAGCCTGTTGCGCATAGATCAGCGCGCACCTTCTCCACAGACGGCCACGCATCTGCCCAGAACCCAGTGACAGCAACGGCTTTGGCCGAGATCATGGGCCATGAGCAATCCCAAAACCTTCCGCCCCTGGC
>NZ_JAGQBU010000004.1 GCF_024345795.1 Synechococcus sp. J7-Johnson | reverse complement strand
GTTGAAAGCACTGCGGCCAACGTGCATGAGCTGAACACAGCAGCTGAGCGGCTCCATGGGGATGAACGCCTCATCTACGGTGATGCCGGCCACATCGGCATCGAGAAACGAAACGACTTCAAGGACTACGAGGCTGAGTTCAGGATTGCCATTAAGCCCGGCAAGCGCAGAGTGCTTCCAGAGACATCAGAGGGCAGGCTTCTGGATCTGATTGAGACGGCGAAAGCCCACTTCCGCGCCAAAGTAGAGCATCCCTTTCGGATCATCAAATGTCAGTTCGGATTCCGAAAGGTCTTCTACCGAGGTATCCGCAAGAATGACCTCAAGCTGAAGTTGCTCTTTGCCCTGGCAAACCTTTGGATGGTACGGGAACGGATACCTGATCCAGCGTAGTACAAGGGTTTAGTGTGTCTTAAGGTCGATAATCATCCAGAAGTCAAGGCAAAACGCATGGTGGAAACTGACTGGACATCTTTGTGGGTACTGCTGTGAGCGAAAAGCAGGCAAAATTTGCTCAGGATCGTCTCATTGTCGAGAATGAGACTGGGTTGCTTGGATTAAGCCGTCTTGATCAGAGCTTCCCTAGAGTGATGAACCCAAAAAGCTGCTCGGCAGTTCTAGGGCCCCATTCTGCATCCTTTGCAGTATTATCTTTACAAAGTTGCTGGACGGGAGCTTGTTGATGGCTGCTTTAGCCAGTTTCGAGGCTTTTTTGCATCGCGTCACTGTTTGCCTGCCTGTACTGCGTCGTCTCGGCCTGCTCATCCTCGATGTTGGGTTGATCGCATTCTGCTTCTGGCTGGCTTTCGCCTTGCGCCTGAACGTTCCTTTCGCTCCCTGGTTGCTCAGCAACCTCTACTTACTGTTCTGGGCCGTAGGCCTGGGTCTGCCGATACTGCTCTTCAGTGGCTGGTACAGCGGCTTGACTCGTTACTCCGGCAGCCATTCGCTGTATGGCTTCTTGCCTCGATCGGGCCTTCTCGTTCTTCTACTGTTGTTGGTGAGCACCCTCAGCGGTAACCCCACACCCCCTTTCCGTGGATTCTGGATCCTGTTCTGGTTTCTGCTTTCGGCCACTGCAATCGGCAGTCGCATCCTTCTGCGCGACCTGCTCAGGTTTTTTCTCTCTCATCGACACCATGGCGATCCGGCTGAGATTGCGTTGTCAGTCCAGAAGTCGGAACGACGGATTCCCACCCTTGTCTACGGCGCTGGTAAGGCGGCCCATCTGCTGCTCACTGAGCTTCGCTACCACCGCCGCTTCCGTATCATCGCCGTCATTGACGATAACCCTGCTCTCTGGGGGCGCAAGATCGAGGGCCTGTCGATCTTTCCAGTGCAGGACTGTCCCGGCTTGATCGATGCCCATGGAATTCAGAAAGTGCTCCTGGCTATTCCCTCATCCCCGCGGGCCAGAAGGCGCCAGCTTGTGGAGCAGATGAGCGCCCTGGGGCTGTCGGTGCTCTCGATCCCCTCTCTGGCTCGCATCGCCTCCGGCCAACAGTCCGTATCCGATCTGCGTCCCGTTGTGATCGAGGATCTCCTGGGGCGTGATCCCACTGTTCCCGATCCGCAGTTGCTGGCCGCCGCCGTTAGCGGAAAGGTGGTGCTGATCACCGGTGCCGGCGGCTCGATCGGCAGTGAACTCTCTCGACAGATTCTGCACTGCCGGGCCAAGCGATTGGTGCTGCTCGAGCGCAACGAGTATGCGCTCTACAGGCTGGAACAGGAACTGATCGCGGCCGCCTCCGGGTTGACTGACCCCGCATTGGTGCTCAGGCCAGTTCTGGGTGACGTTCGCGATCAGCGCCGCCTGGAAGCACTTTGTCGT
Organism: Synechococcus sp. J7-Johnson; assembly: GCF_024345795.1. GTDB lineage: Bacteria > Cyanobacteriota > Cyanobacteriia > PCC-6307 > Cyanobiaceae > Regnicoccus_A. The sequence continues at coordinate 132,266 of NZ_JAGQBU010000004.1, read as the reverse complement.
GAGCACGGTGTCCAGGTGCTTTTTCATGCCGCCGCCTACAAGCATGTGCCCCTGGTGGAGAACAATCTCTGTGCTGGAGTGGCCAACAACGTCCTTGGCACCCGTGCTGCGCTGGAAGCAGCCATCGCCTGCAGTATTGAGCGCTTCATCCTGATCTCCACCGACAAGGCTGTGCGCCCCACCAATGCGATGGGGGCCAGCAAACGGGTCTGTGAGCTGTTGGTGCAGGACGCCGCAGTCAATCTTCTCGGAGGGCCTGGTCCAGTGGTCTCGATGGTGCGCTTTGGAAACGTGCTCGGCTCCTCCGGCTCGGTGGTGCCTCGCTTCCGGGCTCAGGTCGCTGCCGGGGGGCCCATCACCGTGACGCACCCTGAAATGACCCGTTATTTCATGACCATCCCTGAGGCCGTGCAGCTGGTGTTGCAGGCTGCCGGTCTGGCCAAAGGCGGTGAGGTGTTTGTCTTGGATATGGGTGATCCCGTCCGAATCCTCGATCTTGCACATCAGATGATCCTCCTCTCCGGCTCCAGCGTGCGTGACGCGTCCCATCCTGACGGTGAGATCGCCATCTCCTTCACCGGGCTGCGACCGGGTGAAAAGCTTTACGAGGAACTGCTGATCAGTGCCAGCGATGAACCCACTGCCCACCCGCTGATCCGCCGCGCCCGTGAATCCAGAGTCCCATCCCAGAGGCTGGAGACCCTGATGGCGAAATTGAATTATGCACTCGCTGCCTGGGACGATCGGGCGGTGTTCGACGTGCTCAGCAAGATCGTGATCGAGTATCAGCCCGCCGCGCAGGCCGACAACCCGTTGCCACACCCAGCAGAAACCGCTCAGCCCTGATCGAACCAGGCCTTGCCATCGCCACGGATCCGTCGCCGCCGCCCGGCCTCCCGCCGGCTGAATTCGCTCACGCTGGGATTCGCCACCACCGGATCCACATGGGCCACCTGCTCCCACAGCTCGCGTGGCGCCCATCGCACCGTATGGGCTACCCGATCGTGGCAGGTCACATGGCACCAGCGGTTGGCGCCGCAGTGCGGACAGAACAGCTCTTCGAGCCATTCGTTGCTCAGCACGAGCACCGGGTAGGCCTGGATCACCAGGCGGGCCTTCTTGTCGCTTATGCCCCGCTGCTTTAGCTGCTCGACGCTGAGCAGGTGCAGGAAATACTTCCTGCCCTGGCCCATCAGCCGTTGTTCGGGGTGGGCCGGGCAGAACAGTTCCCTCGGGCGGCTGCGGCTGCGCTGGCGTGGCTGGCTCCTCTCAATCCTCTCCGATCCGGTGGATTGGTCGTCAGAATTGGGTGGTGACTGCATCGCGTATGTGGTTCTCATTCCATCTTCGCGCGAATCCCGGCGAATCACCTCGTCTCACTTCGTCTCCATCCAGTTCGCGCCCCAGCCGGTGTCCACCACCAGGGGGACGCTGAGGTGGATGGCTTTCTCCATCACCTCCTTGACGACAGCCAGCACCGGCTCGAGCGCCTCGGGGGCCGCCTCCAGCACCAGTTCGTCGTGCACCTGCAGCAGCAGCCGGGCTGGTAGGTCCTGGGTGTGCAGTTCCTGATCGAGCCGCACCATCGCCAGCTTGATGATGTCGGCCGATGAGCCCTGGATCGGGGCATTGGCCGCCGCACGCAGCTGCTGGCCCTCCATCCCGGCGCGGCGGGCCACCTCCAGCTCGATCTCTTCCGGCGGCTTGCCCTTCAGCCGCCCCAGACCGCCCGGATCGAAGGCAAACGGGCGCCGCCGCCCCAGGATCGTTTCCACGTAGCCGCGGCTCAGCGCCAGCCGTTCCTGCAGCTCCAGAAAACCGAACACCCTGGGGTAGCGCTGCTTGTAGCGGCTCAGAAACTCCTTGGCCTCGGCCATGCTCACCCCGGCTTCGCGCGCGAAGCGCTGGGCGCCCATGCCGTAGATCACACCGAAGTTGATCGTCTTGCCCAGGCGCCGCTCTTCTGGCGTCACCTCGGTTTTGTCGAGCAGCAGCCGGGCGGTGAGGGCGTGCACGTCGTCGCCGTTGGCGTAGGCCTCCACCAGCACCTCCTCGCCCGAGAGATGGGTGAGGATGCGCAGCTCGATCTGGGAGTAGTCGGCGCTGATCAGCTGCCAACCCTCCTGGGGCAGGAAGGCCTTGCGGATGCGGCGGCTGAACTCCGTGCGGATGGGGATGTTCTGCAGGTTCGGATGGCTGCTGGAGAGCCGGCCGGTGGCGGTCACGGCCTGGTTGAAATCGGTGTGGACGCGGCCGGTTTCCGGCTCCACCAGGGCTGGCAGCGCATCCACGTAGGTGCTCTTGAGCTTGCTCAGGGTGCGGTGCTCCAGCACCAGCGGCACCACCGGATGGTCGGCTTCGAGTTTTTCGAGCACGGTGGCATCGGTGCTCCAGCCCGTTTTCGTCTTGCGCGATTTCTTGCGATCGAGCCCGAGCGTGTCGAACAGCAGCTCGCCCAGCTGCTTGGGAGATGCAAGGTTGAAATCGACGCCGGCAGCCAGCCTGGCCCCGCTCTCCAGGCTGGCCAGTGTGCCCGCCAGTTCCTCGCTCAGGGTGGCCAGATAGGGCTTGTCGATACGGATGCCGGTGGCCTCCATCCGGGCCAGCACCGGCTCCAGCGGCAGTTCCAGCTGATCGAGCAGCTTTGGCAGTGCCTCCCCCAGCTGCTGCAGCTGGCCTCGCAGCAGCGGCGTCAGCCGCCAGGTGAGGTGCACATCCATGGCGCAGTAGTGGGCGGCGGCTTCGATCGGCACCGCCGCGAAGCTCTCCCCCTTGGCCACCAGCTCGCTGAAGCTCGTGGGCGTGAAGCCGAAATTGCGCTCGGCCAGCACCTCCAGCCCGTGTCTGGCGTTGGCATCGCGCAGGTAATCCGCCAGCAGGGTGTCCATCACCACCCCGTCCAGGTTCAGGCCGTGACGCAGCAGGATCAGGCGGTCGTACTTGGCGTTCTGCAGGGTCTTGGGGTGAGCGGCGCTGGCCAGCCAGGGGGCGAGCGCCGTGAGCACCTGGTCAAGGGGCAACTGCTGGATCGGTGGGGCTGGCGGAGGCTGGTGGCCCACAGGGATGTAGGCCAGATCGCTGCTGCCCTCGCCCCAGCACAGTCCAACCCCCACCAGCTGGGCCTGGAAGGGGTTCAACGAGGTGGTCTCGGTGTCGAGGGCGATCGGCTGTGCAGGATCGTTGGCCGCCATCAGCCGCTCCAGCAGGGCGGTGAGTTGCTCTGGGCTCTGGATAATCTCCGGCTCCAGGGCTGGAGGACCGCCTTCCGGGCTCGAGCTTGGCGGCGGGGAGGCCGCTTCGCTCGGATCAACTGATGGCGCCGACGTTGGGCTGCTACTGGCAGAAGCCTGAGATCCCTGGGCCTGGTGATCGGCGGAGAACGCCCGCTCGAAGGCCGCCAGCTGCCTGACCAGGCTGTGCAGCTCCAGCTCCTCCAGCCGTTGGGCCAGGGCCGCTCCGTCCACGTCGCCGAGCTGCAGCCGTGGCTCGGCCGGCAGGGGGATGTCGATCAGGATCTCGGCCAGCATGCGCGAGCGGTAGGCGTTCTCCCGGTCGGTTTCGAGCCTGGCCCTGAGGGCTCCCTTCTGCTGCTCCAGGGCCGCGTAGATGCCGTCGAGGTTGGTGTGGGCCTTCAGCAGGGTGATGGCGGTCTTGGGGCCCACACCTTTGACTCCGGGGATGTTGTCGCTGGCATCACCGGTGAGGGCCTTGAGATCCACCACCTCCTCCGGCGTCACCCCGAGCTTGGCCACCACGTCCTGCCGGCGGATCGTCACCGGGCCGGCGTTCTTGGCGTAGGGGCCGCCGCCCATGTACATGACGGCGATGTCCCGCTCGTCGTCGACCAGCTGGAACAAATCCCGATCACCCGAGAGGATCCGCACCCGCCAGCCCGCGTCGGCGGCCCGGTTGGCCAGGGTGCCGAGCACGTCGTCGGCTTCGTAGCCGGGGGCCATGCACAGGGGCAGATCCATGGCCCCGGAGAGGATCTCCTGGAGGTTGGCCAGATCAGTGAAGAAGTGCTCCGGGGCCACATCCCGGTGGGCCTTGTAGCTGGCGTCGGCCTCGTGGCGGAAGGTGGGTTCGGCCGTGTCGAAGGCCACCACCACCCCCTGGGGGGTCAACCCTTTGACGTTGTCCAGCAGGGCCTTGAGAAATCCGTAGGTGACGCTGGTGGGCACCCCCTCCTTGGTGGCCAGCCCCCCCTCACCACCCTTGGCGAAGGCATAAAAGCTGCGGAAGGCAAGGGAATGACCATCCACGAGCAGCAGCATTGGTGCCTCAGCCATGCGCTCCTCGGTGTCCATGCTGACGTGGTGGCCACAGCCTGCCATCGAAGCGTCCCGCCGAAGGGGACCGGTCGCTTTCAGGCATTGTGAGAAGCGCCGGTCAGCAGCGCCATGGCCCGTCAACCCCGCCGTTATGCCGTCCACCTGCTCCTGGCTGGAGGCCACAGTGAGGTGGTGCACTTCGCCACGCTCGAAGCCTTCCAGCAGTGGTATCGGGATGTGCTCAACGCCGGAGCGCCCGAGACTTTCGTGAATGTGCCGATCAGCGATCTCGACGGGGAATACCTGGTGGTACGCCCCAGCAGCGTGATCGGGATCCGGGTGGAGCCCAAGTTCACCGCCCTCGACGACTGAGTGGGCAGTGGTTGAATCGAGCCATGACTGATGCCCCCGAGAGGCTCCAGTTGCTCTGGGGGATCACCGTGTTCTCCGGGGCGCTGGCCCAGCTGACCTCTTTGCTCACGGGCTTGCCGTCAGTGGTGCTGCTGCTGGCCTCCGGCCTGTTGATCGGCCGCTCGGGCCTGGGGCTGGTGGATCCCCTGGCCCTGGGCAGTGGCCTGGAAACCATCGTGGGGCTGCTGGTGAGCCTGGTGCTGTTCGACGGGGGGCTCAAGTTGAGTCTTCGTGGCAGCACCGCCCGGATGGCGGTGCTGCGGATCGTGATCGTGCGCATGCTGCTGGCCCTCCCCGCCGGCCTGCTGGCGGCCCATTGGCTGGCGGGTCTGAGCTGGCCGCTGGCGGCGGTCTACAGCGCCATCGTGCTGGGCACGGGCCCCACCGTGGTCACCCCTCTGCTGCAGCAGATGCGCCTGGCTCCCCCCCTGGGCGATGTGCTGGAAGGGGAAGGACTGGTGCTGGAGCCGATCGGTGCCGTGCTGGCCCTGCTGCTGCTGGAGCTGGTGATCAGCGACCGCTACGACTGGCAGGATCTCGCCCTGGAATTGCTGCAACGGCTGGGTTTCGGCGTGGGTGTCGGTGCCGTCAGCGGCCTGCTGCTGGCGGTGCTGCTGCGGCGCCTGCCGGTCGATCCGGAGAGCGGTCTGCGCTTGCAGCTCACCCTGGGGGTGATGTTTCTGATGTTCACCGGCTGTGAGGTGCTGATGCCTGAATCGGGCTTGCCAGCTGCCGTTATGGCCGGGGTGCTGGTGGGCCGCTTCGCTGACACCGAAGCCGCCATGCTCGACGATCTGATCCGCCAGCTGGCCCAGCTGGCGATCAGCATCCTGTTTCCGCTCCTGGCCGCAGATGTGGCTTGGGCAGACCTCAGCCCGCTGGGCTGGGGAGGGGTGGCCTGTGTGTTGACGCTGATGGTGGTGGTGCGGCCCGTGACCATGCAGCTGGCCACCTTCGGCCTGCCCCTCAGCGGCGGCCAGAAGGTGATGCTGAGCTGGCTGGCCCCGCGCGGGATCGTCACCGCCGCTGTGGCCAGCCTTTTCGCCCTGCGCCTCTACGAAGCCGGCGTGGAGGGGGCTGGAGCTCTGCAGGGGTTGGTGTTCCTCACGATCCTGATGACCGTGGGTCTGCAGGGTTTCACCGCGGCTCCCCTTGCGGGCCTGCTGGGTCTGCGCCTCAGCGAAACCAGCGAGGTCATGCCCCTGGAGGAGGTTCAGCCCTGAGCCACGGCCAGCATCAGCCGCGCCCGGTCTTCGCCGCTGGCGTGCAGCAGGCGCCAGGTGGTGATCAGATCCGGTCCCTTCAGGCTGCCCAGCAGGGCGGCCCTCAGGCTTTTCATCAGCACACCCTTCTTCACTCCCGCCGCAGCGGCTGCGCCGGCGAGCAGCTCCTGGGCTTGCTCAGCGCTGAGGCTGGCGTTCTCGTCGAGCTGCCCGAGCAGGGCCGTCAGGGCAGCGGTGGCTCCATCGGCGTCCAGTTGCTGGCTGGCGCCAGCATCTAGTTCAGGGCGCTCGAAGAAAGGGCGGGCCTGCTCCAGGCCATCACGCAGGGTGGTCAGGGAGGGGCCGAGCAGTTCGGCCAGCTCCAGTTCCCAGGCCTCGCGGCTGCCACCGCCCGAGTCATCGCCTGACTCATCGCCGCCCGGGGCCTGCCAGCCCTCGGCGCGCCAGAGGGGAACCAGTGCCTGGCGCAGCTCGGCGGCGCTCAGCTCATGCAGCACCTGGGCATTGAGCCAGTTGAGCTTGTCCCAGTCGAAGCGGGCACCGGCCCGGTTGACCCGATCGAAGCTGAACACTTCAGCGGCCTCCTTGAGCGTGAAGCGCTCGCCCATGCCTTCCGGCGGTGACCAGCCCAGCAGTGTCATGTAGTTCACCAGTGCCTCGGCTGTGTAGCCCATGGACCGGAACTCACCCACCGAGGTAACCCCATCGCGTTTGGAGAGCTTGCGGCCCTCCTGGTTGAGGATCAGGGGTGTGTGGGCGAAGACGGGCAGGGGCAGGCCGAGGGCCTCGTAGAGCAGCAGCTGCTTGGCGGTGTTGGCGATGTGGTCCTCGCCGCGAATCACATGGCTGATGGCCATGGCGGCATCGTCGACCACTACCACCAGGTTGTAGAGCGGGTCACCGACCTGATCGGCCGGCGCCCGCCGGGCGATCACCATGTCGCCGCCCAGATCGCTGCCGCTCCAGCGCATCTCCCCGCGCACCAGATCGTTCCAGCAGATCGTGGCCCCGTCGTCGATGCGGAAGCGCACCACCGCTTCGCGACCTTCGGAGCGGAAGGCCTGCTGCTGTTCAGCCGTCAGATTGCGGTGCCGGTTGTCGTAGCGGGGAGCGGAGCCGCTGGCCTTCTGCCGCTCGCGCATCTGCTCCAGTTCGGCTTCCGAGGCGTAACAGCGGTAGGCCAGACCCGCCTCAAGCAGCTGGTTGATGGCGGCGCGGTGGGCTTCGATCCGCTCGCTCTGGATCACGGGCTCCGCGTCCCAGCTCAGGCCGAGCCAGGCCAGGCCATCGAGGATGTCGGTGGTGAACTCCGGCCTGGAGCGCTCCCGGTCGGTGTCCTCGATCCTCAGTAAAAACTCCCCGCCGTGATGGCGGGCGAACAGCCAGTTGAACACCGCAGTGCGGGCGGTGCCGATGTGCAGGGTTCCCGTGGGGCTGGGAGCCAGACGAACCCGAACGGTCACTGGCGAAAGCTCATAAAGATTGAAACGGGACTGACGGGATTCGAACCCGCAACTTCCGCCGTGACAGGGCGGTGCTCTAACCGGTTGAACTACAGTCCCAGATGAAAGGCGAAAAGGGTTGAAAACCCTTGCCGGACCTGGCTTCTGGTGTCGTGTTAACGACTAGGGAAGTATCCACTGCCGCTGGCCCCGCCGTCAACTGGCGGAGACAGCGGCGGTGGATCATGGGCGGAAACCAGCGGGTTCGATCAGACGAACCTGGTTGCCTCTTGCTGTGAATTCACGGCCCTGATCGCTCTGAACGACCACACGACCGCCGGACTTGACCCGGATGACCCGCGCCCGCACCCAGCCAAGGGCAGCGGATTCGAGCACCTTGACCACATCACCGGGTTGTAAATCCAACTCCATGTCCGGAACCACGAAAGAGCAGGAAAGGGCATCGAGCGCGCCGTGGAGGACTTGAACCCCCGACATCAGGTTTTGGAGACCTGCGTTCTACCAACTGAACTAACGGCGCATGACGATGCCCCTTCGACCGGGACGCGAGGCGGCACCGGCATGGGCAATTGAGCGATGAAGCTTCAGCGATCGAAGCGTTGCTTCACGCGGGTTGCTTTCCCCACACGATCGCGTAGGTAGAAGAGCTTTGCACGCCTCACTTTACCGCGACGCTCCACCTTGACGTTGGCGACCTGAGGGCTGTGCAGCAGGAAGACCCGCTCAACCCCCACGCCCTGGAAGATCCGACGCACGGTGATCGTTTCGTTCAGCCCGCCGTGGCGCTTGGCGATCACCACACCTTCGTAGGGCTGGATGCGTTCCTTGTTGCCCTCGCTGATGCGCACGCCCACGCGCACGGTGTCGCCCACGTAGATCTCCGGCAGATCGCTCTTGAGCTGCTCTGCTTCGAAGGCCTTGATCAGGTCCTGGGCGCTGAGCTTGCCGGTGCGAGCCGGTGTCACGGCGGGCTTCTCGGCTACGGCCGTTGGCGCCGCGGTCTCGGCTGTGCCGGTCTCATCCACGCTCGTCTGATCCATGTTGATGTCGTCCTTCAGTTCCGCCATCAGTTCGGCGCTGTCGTTCTTGTCCGCGGCCATCCCAGAAATGCGATCGCCCAGCCAAACAACCACTGTAACGGCTCATGTTCCCCCCTCCCCAGCGCTCTCCTGCCGCTCCGGCCGCCCCCGCCGCCGACTCCACCCCTGCAGCGCCAGGCCCGTGCCGGTGATCAGCATCCAGAGCAGCCCAAGGCCGTTGAGAGCTACGTAAAAGGTCTCACCGACCGGGCCGAGCCATTCACCTTCGTGCAGCACCATCAGCCCATGCACCTGGTCGCGGCTGAGGCCGCCCCAGTCGCGCAGCAGCCGGTAGCCCATGCCGCTGCTGACCGTGATCAGCAACGGCAGCACCACAACCGGCCCGATCAGGGCGTGCCAGCGGCGCAGTCGGGCCAGGACCTGCATGGTCGACAGCATCGATGAGGAAAGTTGATAGCTTGAATCCTGGATTGCCCGGGCCCTGTCGATGAATATTTTTGCTGACCTGCTGGCGGGCCCCTCAACCAAGGCCTCCACCACCAAGGCTGCCAGCGCCACCACCAGCACCGGCCCGCGCATTCAGAAGGGACGGCGTGGCGTCGAGATCAAATCGGCCCGCGAGATCCAGGTGATGCGCCAGGCCAGCCGCATCGTTGCAACTGTGCTGCGCGAAATCATGGAGATGGCCGCTCCGGGGATGACCACCGCCGATCTCGACCGCCACGCCGAAGAACGTATCCGCGCCATGGGGGCCACCCCCAGCTTCAAGGGCTACCACGGCTTTCCGGCCAGCATCTGCGCCAGCATCAACAACCAGGTGGTCCATGGCATCCCCAGCGCCAAACAGGTGATCAAGGCCGGTGACCTGGTCAAGATCGACACCGGCGCCTACTTCGAGGGCTACCACGGCGACAGTTGCGTCAGCATCTGCGTGGGCGAATGCTCCGAGGACGCCACCCGCCTCAGCCGCGTGGCCCAGGAATCACTGATTCGTGGTCTCGCCCAGATCAAGGCCGGCAACACCCTGCTCGACATCGCCGGCGCCGTGCAGGACCATGTCGAGGCCCATGGCTACAGCGTGGTCGAGGACTACACCGGCCATGGCGTGGGCCGCAATCTGCACGAGGAGCCGTCGGTGTTCAACTTCCGCACCAACGACCTGCCCAACCTCAAGCTCCGCGCCGGCATGACCCTGGCGGTGGAGCCGATCCTCAATGCCGGCAGCAAGGAGTGCCGCACCCTGCGCGATCGCTGGACGGTCGTGACGGTGGACGGATCGCTCTCGGCCCAGTGGGAGCACACGATCGTGGTCGGCTCAGATGGCTGCGAGATCCTCACCGACCGCGACTTCTGAGCCAGGACCAGGCCCCTCAGGCGGCAGCCCGGCTGAACAGCCGGCCGTAGAGGTGCCTCAGCCCCATCTGCAGGGGCACCAGCACCACCGGGATGGGATTCGGGGTCACGATGATCAGGCCGAAGCCCCTGCGTGCCTGGGCGATCACCTGGCCCGCCACGAAGTCTGCGCCCATCACGCCGTAGGGATTGAGGGAAGAGCGGAATGGTCCCAGCACCAGCCGCCGGATCCGGCAGGAATTAGCGCCTCGCTGGTCGAGGGCCCGCAGGCTGAGCAACTGGCCCAGCAGCCGCTTGCTGATCTCATACAGCGGGCTGAGGGCCGGCAGCAGCTCCGCCTCCGAGGTGTTCACCCACACCTCCCGGCAGGGGGTTCCAGCCGGCCGTTCCTCCAGGCCCAGGAACAGCTCCAGCAGGCGCCAGGCGCTGAGGGCGTTCACCTCCAGGCTGCGCTCGATCGCTGCAGCGCTGCGGTCGCCATAGACGTTGACCCCGTGGTTGATCACCAGGATGTCGACGTCGCACAGAGTGGCCTCCAGCTGCTGCTCCTGGCCGCAGCACCACACCACGTTGCGCAGGGGGATCGCCCTGCCTTCCCCGTCGTGCAGCGCCACCGGCTCAGAGGCGGTGGTGAGGGCGATCAGCTCGGCCCCATGGCCATGCAGAGCGCGCAGCAGGGATGTGCCCAGGGCACCGCTGGCCCCGGTCACTGCCACGGTTCTGCCCCGCAGGGGCAGAAGTGCCGGCCGGAAGGGGAGCGGCAGCGGTGGGGCTGAAGCGGCTTGACCTGGCACGGCGATGTCCGTCATGGGCCATTCTTTTCCCTGGAATCATCCGCCACTCACTCGCGGCGGTTCCCCGTTCTCTTTCCGGCCGTCTCTACCGCTCCTCCCTTGGGCCTTTTGTCGTTCTTCGGAGCCACCCCCAGCCATGATCCCGGCCAGGTGGCCCTCTACGCCCCCTACTGCGATGGCGTGATGCGGGAAGCCTGGTTGATCCAGGCCCTCGACCAGCTGGCCATCGGCGAGATCGAGGGAATTCGGCGGTTGCGCCCCGACGGGGAGCATCCGTTCCTGCTGCGCTGGCGGGCGGGGCTGGCTCCCCAGGAAACCAGTCACTGTGAGCTCAGCTTCCCGGCAGCAGCGGAGCTGGGCTACAGCTTCGATCTGCCCACTTATCAGCTGGTGCGCTGGCTGATGGACCTGCTCGAGCACCGGCAGCCCCAGGCCTTCGGTGACCCCCAGCTCGATCTGCCGGAGGCCTTCTGGCGCTGGCTCCTGCTCGGGGAATCTCCCCAGACCTCCGGCGCCTAGATTGACCAGCCAGCGCCAACCCCAGAGGTCATGCCATGAGCAGCACCTTGCTGATCGGATCCTGTGATCCCTTCAGCGGCAAGTCAGCCCTGGTGCTCGGCCTGACCCGGACCCTGGCGAAACAGGGACTCTCCGTCCGCTACGGCAAGCCCCTTGCCACCAGCGTGAGGCCAGCCTGGGAGGGGGAGACCCCCCCCTCCCAGGCTGGCCTCGACGACGATGTCCGCTTCGTCGGCAACATCCTCGGCCTGCCTGACGAGAATTTGCTGCCGTCCCTGCACCTGCTGGGGGCTGCCACAGCCCAGGAGCGGCTGCTGAGCGGCAATCTGGAGCCCGGCGAGGGCTTCTCCCGCCTGCGTGAGCAGTTGGACGCCTACCCCGATGGCCTCACCCTGCTGGAGGGCACCGGCACCCTCAGCGAAGGCCTGCTCTATGGCCTCAGCCTGCCCCAGCTGGCCAAGGGGCTGGAAGCACCCGTGGTGCTGGTCCATCTCTGGGAGGACAGCCGCAGCGTCGATCCCCTGCTGGCGGCCCGCAACCTGCTGCAGGAGCGCCTGGCTGGGGTAGTGCTCAACGCCGTCGATCCCGATGCGGTGGATCGCCTGCGCGCCGAGGTGGTGCCTGCCCTGGAGCAGCTGGGGCTGCCCGTGTTCGGCGTCATGCCCCGCAGCCCGCTGCTGCGCAGCGTCACTGTCGAGGAGCTGGTCGATCGCCTGGAGGCCCGGGTGCTCTGCTGCCCCGAGCGGCTCGATCTGCTGGTTGAAACTCTCTCGATCGGGGCGATGAACGTCAACTCCGCCATGGAGTTTTTCCGCCGTCGCCGCAACATGGCGGTGGTCACGGGTGCTGACCGCACCGACATCCAGCTGGCGGCCCTGGAGGCCTCCACCCAATGCCTGATCCTCACGGGGGCTGGCGAACCTCTGCCCCAGCTGATCAGTCGCGCTGAGGAGCTGGAGGTGCCGATCCTGAAGGTGGAGCAGGACACGCTGACCACGGTGGAGGTGATTGAGCGCGCCTTCGGCCATGTGCGCCTGCACGAGACGGTCAAGGCCAGTTACGCCATCCGCCTGGTGGAGGAGCACTGCTGCTTCGATCGCCTGTTTGAGCGCCTGGGTCTGCTGCTGAAGGCCTGAAGCATGGGCCCCGCAAGGGCGCTGCTAGTTTCGGCCGATCGGATGCATTCACGAGGTGACCCGGTCCCTTGATCTGCCGGCCCTCGACCGGATTGACACACTGGCCCAGGAGTTGGCCCTGCTCCAGGATCGCGGCAAGCGCCGCATCGCCATCCTCGGCAGTCGCCACGTTCCCGCCGTCTCGATTCACCTGGTGGAGCTGGTGGCCCGCTCCCTGGCACAGGAGGGTCACAACCTGATCACCTCCGGGTCCCAGGGGGTCAATGCGGCGGTGATCCGAGGTGTGCTGAGCGTCGATGCGGCTCGGCTAACGGTTCTGCTGCCCCAGAGCCTCGATCGCCAGTCCAGCGAAAGCCGCGAGCAGATGGAGCGGGTGCTGCATCTGGTGGAGAAGCCCGAGCACGACGAGTTGCCCCTGCCCATGGCCAGCAGTCTCTGCAACCAGGAGATCATCGGCCGCTGCGATCAGCTGATCTGCTACGCCTTTCACGACAGCGAAACCCTGCTCTCCAGCTGCCGCACCGCCGAGGACATGAACAAGGTGGTCAGCCTGATGTTCTTCGATTAGATCGGCGTTACTCCAGTTCGGGATCAATCAGGCAGGGAGTCCTGGCGGGGCAGGACCTGGAGGCAGGTTCCCTCACGGCCCATCACATTCACCTGGGTGCCTGGGGCGAGGGGCTCACCGGGGGCCAGGTTGATGGCGGCCCAGCTCTGGCCCTGCCAGCGCACCCTCCCTTCGCCATTGGTGTCGAAGCGGCTGATCACCTCCGCCAGCTCGGCCCGGGCCGAGGGTGGGATCGCCCGCGCCTGCCGGCCCGCCGACCATCGCCGCAATCCGACGTAACCAGCCGCCACCAGCGCCAGGAACAACAACAGTTGCGCCGCCGTGGGCAGGGCGGGAAGCAGGGCGCTCAGCAGGGTCAGCAGCAAACCGGCCAGCCCGGCGATCAGCAACAGGCCGTCACCGTCTGCTCCGGCCAGCTCCAGGGCCAGCACCGCCGCCGCCAGGGCGAACCAGAGGATGGGATTCACGGGGGAGGGGAGGACGGGGAAAGCGGGAACCGGTCGCCATCCGCTGTCCCCATCCTGCCTACCGTGGTTCCAGCGATGGTCTCTGGATGGAATTTCTGCTCATTCCGGTTCTGGCGGTGCTGGCTGGCCTGGGTATCAGCGGCATCAAGGTCACCAGTAGCAGCCGCTCGATGCTGGTGGAACGTCTCGGCAAGTACGACCGGGAGCTGAGGCCTGGTCTCTCCCTGGTGATTCCGGGAATGGAGCGGGTGGTGAGCCATGAATCACTCAAGGAACGGGTGCTCGATATCCCGCCGCAGCAGTGCATCACCCGCGACAACGTTTCGATCGTGGTGGATGCGGTGGTGTACTGGCAGTTGCTCGAGCATGCCCGCGCCTATTACGGCGTCGACAATCTGCAGGCCGCGATGGTGAACCTGGTGCTCACCCAGATCCGCGCCGAGATGGGCAAGCTCGACCTCGATCAGACCTTCACCACCCGCCAGGAAGTTAACGAGACCCTGCTCAACGAGCTGGATCAGGCCACCGACCCCTGGGGGGTGAAGGTGACCCGGGTGGAGCTGCGCGACATCCAGCCCTCCCAGGGGGTGCAGCAGGCGATGGAGCAGCAGATGACCGCTGAGCGGGAGAAGCGGGCGGCGATCCTCCGCTCCGAGGGCGAGCGGGAAGCCCAGGTGAATGCCGCCAAGGGGCGGGCCGAAGCCCTGGTGCTCGATGCCAAGGCCAAGCAGGAGGCGGTGCTGCTCGACGCCGACGCCCAGGCCAAACAGCAACTTCTGCTCGCCAAGGCCAGGGCCCAGGCCGCCACCGAACTGGCCGCCGTGATTGATTCCCACCCGGCGGCCGCCGAGGGCCTGCGCCTGCTGCTGGCCAAAGACTGGATGGCGATGGGCCAGGAGATGGCCGCGGCCCGGGGCGGGTCGGTGCTGATGGTGGATCCCCAGAGTCCGGCTTCCCTGCTTGCCGCGCTCAAGGGGCTGCAGGAGAAGGGCGGCAGCTGAATCCGTTCAGCCGCGCAGCAGAGCCTTGAGCCCTTCGCTGTAGAGCAGGCCCGTGCTCAGCAGCGCGCCGATCCAGCAAAGGCTGCGCAGGGGCGGAATATTGGCCACATAGGCACCGATGTAGGCCAGCCGCAGGGCCGGGTGGAGCCAGGCGGCCGCGGCTGCCAGGGGTGAGGCCGCCAGCACGGCCGGAGCCGCCAGCAGGCAGAGCAGGCAGGCGGGGGCGTGCAGCGTGAAGGCCTCGAAACTGTTCTGATGAGCCCAGCTGGCCCGCTTCCCCCAGGCCGGCAGCCGCTCGAACATCGCCCGGGGGGCGGCCAGATCGCCGGGTGTGAAATCGGCCTTGGAGCGGCCGGCCGCCAGGGGCACCAGGCTGAGCACCACCACGGCCCCGGAGAGCACCAGCGACCAGGCGAAGGGCGCCGCCGGGTTGCCCGACGGGATGGCGACAGCAAGGAGGGCGAGCATGGGGGAATGGCTGGGCCGTCCTTTTCTAAGCTGGTCTCCGCTCGCTTCGCGCTTTCCGCCATGGCCGACACCTACTCATTCGACGTGGTGTCGGATTTCGATCGGCAGGAGCTGGTGAACGCGCTTGATCAGGTGCGCCGAGAGGTGGGTCAGCGCTACGACCTCAAGGACTCCAAGACCGAGATCGAACTGGAGGAGGGCAGCCTCACCATCACCACCGCCAGCGACATGACCCTGGAGGCGGTGACCGATGTGCTGCGCCAGAAGGCGGTGAAGCGCGAGCTTTCGCTCAAGATCTTCGATTTCCAGCCGGCGGAGCCGGTGGGCGGCAACCGGGTGCAGCAGGTGGTGAAGCTGCGCAAGGGTCTCAGCCAGGAGCTGGCCAAGTCACTGAGCAAGACCGTGCGCGATCAGATCAAGAAGGTGACGGTGGCGATCCAGGGCGAGAGTCTGCGGGTCACCGGCAAGAACAAGGACGACCTGCAGCAGGTGATCCAGATCCTGCGCGCCGAAGACCCGGAGGTGCCGTTGCAGTTCGAGAATTACCGCTGAGGCCCCTGCGTGGGCTGGAGCTTCTCGATTGATCGGGGTGGCACCTTCACCGATCTGGTGGGCCGTGCCCCCGGCGGCGAGCTTGTGGTTCGCAAGGTGCTCTCGCAGCAGCCGCAGCTGGCCGGGGATCCGGCGGTGGCCGCCATGCGCGAGTTGCTGGGGCTGCCTTCCGGCCAGCCGCTTCCTGCCGGGGCGGTCAGCGAGGTGCGGATCGGCACCACGGTGGCCACCAATGCCCTGCTGGAAGATCGGGGTGCTCCCACCCTGTTGCTGATCAGCAGCGGTTTTGCCGATGCCGCCTGGATCGGTGACCAGCACAGGCCCGATCTGTTTGCCCTGCACATTGAGCGGCCGGCTCCGCGCTACCGGCGGGTGCTTGAGGTGGAGGGCCGGCTGGCGGCCGATGGCACGGAGCTGACGCCGCTGCGCCTCGATGCAGCCCTGGAGCAGGCCCTCAACGACGTTCGCCGCGACGGCATCAGCAGTTGCGCGGTGGCCCTGCTGCACAGCGCCCGCCATCCGGGCCATGAACTGCAGCTGGCCGAGTGGCTGCGCCCGTTCGGCTTTGGGCCGGTTGTGCTCTCCCACCAGGTGGGCCAGAGGCCCCGGCTGGTGCCCCGGGCGCAGACGGCTGTGGTGGAGGCCACCGTTGCACCGGCCCTGGTGGCCTACCTGGATCAGCTGCGCTGCGAGCTCGGAGCCCACTGCCGCCTGCGGGTGATGCAGTCGAGCGGTGGCCTGGTGGCACCGGAGCTGCTCAAGGCCAAGGACACGATCCTCTCCGGCCCCGCCGGCGGCATGGTGGCGGCGGTACGGCTGGCGGCAGGGAGCACGCCCATCGTCGGCTTCGACATGGGCGGCACTTCCACCGATGTCTTCCATGTGGAGGCCGGTGGCCCCCCCCCGGGCTGGGATCGCCGCCAGGAGACGGAGATTGCCGGCCTCAGCCTGCAGGCGGAGATGCTGCCGATCCACACCGTGGCGGCCGGTGGTGGCTCGGTGCTGCACTTCGATGGCCAGCGCCTGCAGGTGGGGCCCAGCTCAGCCGGGGCCGATCCCGGGCCTGCCTGCTACCGCCGGGGCGGGCCGCTCACGATCACCGACGCCAACCTGCTGCTGGGCCGCCTCCAGCCGGAGGCGTTCCCGGCGGTCTTCGGGCCAGGCCGCGATCAGGGGCCCGATGCGGCGGTGGTACAGCGGGGGTTTCAGCAGCTGGCGGAGCTGGTGGGCCAGGCCAGCGGAGTTCCCACCACGGCCGAGGACCTGGCGGAAGGGGGCCTGGCGGTCGCCATCGAGCGGATGGCAGAGGCGATCCGGCGCATCTCGATCCAGCGGGGCCACGATGTGCGCGGCGCCACGCTTATCTGCTTTGGTGGCGCAGGCGGCCAGCACGCCTGTGCCCTGGCTGAGCGGCTGGGCATGGCCCGGGTGCTGCTCCATCCCCTGGCCGGGGTGTTTTCGGCCTATGGCATCGGTCTGGCCGACCAGCGCCTGCTGCTGCAGGAGCTGGTGCGCCTTCGCCTGGATCAGGCTCTGGTGGAGCAGCTCCAGCAGCAGTCCCGCGCCCTGCTCAAGCGGGGCCAGCGGGCCCTGGCTGCCGAAGCCCGAGCCGAAGTGAGTGTGGGGGTGCGGCTCGGTGCCAATGAGCGAACGCTCACCCTGCCGCTGCAGGACGCCAGGCTGCTGCGGCAGCAGTTCGAGCTCGACCATGAGCGGCGCTTCGGCCACCGCCCCGAAGCTGCCGAGCTGGTGGTGGAGTGGCTGGTGGTGGAGGTGGTGGCTCCAGGGCAGTCTGTTGCGGCTGTGGCTGACGCGGCTGCGGCGCCTGCTCCTGCAGTGGCTGCGCCTGTTGCGGCCGAGATCGGCTCAGCAACTCCCCTTGATCGGCCCTCTCTGGCAGTCGAGGAAAGGATGATCCAGCTCCACTGCGGTGGTGCCTGGAGATCTGTTCCGCTGCACCGCCGCGATGCCCTGACGCCTGGTGAGTGGCTCGAAGGGCCGGCCCTGGTGGTGGAGACCACCGGCACCATCTGGTTGGCGCCTGGCTGGCTGGCCGAGTGTCGCCCCGACGGCTGCCTGCTGCTCAGTCATGGGCAGCAGGCAGACCGACCAGCGCAGCTGGGGGCAGCGGTGGATCCCGTGAGCCTGGAGTTGTTCAACCACCGCTTCAGTGCCATCGCCGAGCAGATGGGTGTGCGCCTGCAGCAGAGCGCCCGATCGGTGAACATCCGCGAGCGCCTTGATTTCTCCTGTGCCCTCTTCGATTGCCAGGGGCAACTGGTGGCCAACGCCCCCCATATCCCGGTACATCTCGGCTCGATGGGGGCCAGCGTGGAAAGCCTGCTCTCGGCGGTGCGGCGGGGAGAGCGCCCTCCCCTGAAGCCCGGCGACGCGATCGTCTCCAACGACCCCGCCAACGGCGGCACCCACCTCCCCGATCTCACAGTGATCACCCCGGTGTTCCTGCCCAGCCACGCTGGGTTCGTTGCCTCCCGAGGCCACCATGCCGATGTGGGGGGCATCACCCCCGGCTCGATGCCCCCCTTCAGCCGCTGCCTTGCGGACGAAGGCCTCCTGCTCGACAACGTGCCCCTGCTGCGTGATGGCGTGCTGCTCACTGCCGACTGGCAGCGGCGACTCGCCTCCGGTCCCCATCCCGTCCGCAACCCGGAGCAACTGCTGGCTGATCTGCAGGCCCAGGTGGCCGCCAATCAACTCGGCGCCCAGTTGCTGGTGGACCTGGCCAGACGGGAGGGGCTCCAGCGGCTGACTGCCTTCATGGGCCACGTGCAGGACAACGGCGCCGAAGCGGTGCGGCGGGTGATCGATCGGCTTGAGCCCGGCGCCTTCAGCCTCCCCCTCGATGGCGGCCTGCGCATCCAGGTGGCCGTGCGCATCGATCGCCCCGCCCGCCGCGCTGTGATCGATTTCACCGGCACCTCCCCCCAGGACAGCGGCAACCGCAACGCCCCCCTGGCGATCACCCGGGCGGTGGTGCTCTACGTGTTCCGCTGCATGGTGGGGGAGGCGGTGCCCCTCAATGCCGGCTGTTTCAGGCCTCTTGAGCTGGTGGTGCCCCCGGGTTGCCTGCTGCATCCGAGCCCGACGGCTGCGGTGGTGGCCGGCAACGTCGAAACGTCTCAGGCGATCGCCAACGCTCTCTTCGCCGCCCTGGGGGCGATGGCCGCTGCCCAGGGCACCATGAACAACCTCAGCTTCGGCAACCAGCGCTATCAGTACTACGAAACGATCTGCGGCGGCTGCGGCGCCGGTCGCGGCCTCGATGGCCAGGGTTTTGCAGGGGCTTCGGCGGTGCAGAGCCACATGACCAACTCGCGCCTCACCGACCCGGAAATTCTCGAGGAGCGCTTTCCGGTGCGGCTGGAGGCCTTTGGCCTGCGGCGCGGCAGCGGCGGCGTGGGCCGCTGGCGGGGCGGTGACGGGGTGACGCGCCGGATCCGCTTCCTCGAGCCGATGACCGCGGCGATTCTCTCCAGCTCCCGTGAGGTGGCCCCGTTCGGGCTGGCTGGCGGTGGCGCTGGGGCGCTGGGCCGCAACCGGCTGATCCGAGCCGATGGCAGCGAACTGGAGCTGGGCGGATCTGTGCAGCTGGAGCTGGCGGCCGGCGAGGCCCTCGTGATCGAGACCCCCGGAGGTGGTGGCTATGGCGATCCCTGAACTCCGCCTTCCCAAAGGGCTGCTGCTGCGGCGGCGGCCGGCAGTTGGATGGGCCCTGCTGCCGCTGGCGGCTTTCGGCCTGTGGCCGCTGGCGGCAGCAGCCAATGTGCTTCAGGAGGCCAGTCAGCGCTTCCAGCCGCTCTGGTCGCCCGGGGGCATGGTGGCCAGCCAGGAGCTGGAGGCGTCCCGGGTGGGGCGTGATGTGCTGCGGCAGGGGGGCAATGCCGTCGATGCGGCGGTGGCCAGCTCCTTCGCCCTGGCGGTCACCCATCCCCAGGCGGGAAACCTGGGTGGCGGCGGCTTCCTCGTGCTCTGGCAGCCGGAGCGGCTCAGGCGTGGACGGCCGCTTCAGCCACAGGAGGTGCGGGTGGGGAAGGGCCGGGCGGTGACGATCAACTTCCGGGAGAGTGCTCCCCTGGCGGCCGGGCCAGATCTGCTGCTCGATGCCTCCGGTGCTGTGGATCGCCACAAGGCCACCCGCAGCCTGCTCAGCACCGGGGTGCCAGGCACGGTGGCAGGGCTGCTGCTGGCCCACCGCCACTACGGCCGCCTGCCCCTGGGCCGTCTGGTCGCCCCCTCGATTCGTCTGGCTGATGAGGGGGTGGTGGTGAGCAAGGCCCTGGCCGATTCCCTGGAGGCCGCCGCACCGCTGTTGCGGGCTGATCCTGAATCGATGCGCCTGTTCTTCCGTCCCGGAGGGAAGCCCTACCGGCCTGGCGAGCGCCTGCGTCAACCCCAGCTGGCGGCCACCCTGCGGCAGATCGCCGCCGAGGGAGACAAGGGCTTCTATCAAGGGCCGGTGGCCCAGAAGCTGGTGGCATTGATGCGCCGGCGGGGAGGCCTGATCAGCGCTGAGGATCTGAGCAGCTACCGGGCCCGGCTTCAGCCCCCCCTGGTGGGTGCCTGGCGTGGGCATCCCGTGATCGCCATGCCCCCGCCCAGCTCCGGCGGGGTCACCCTGATCCAGCTGCTCAACATCCTGAACGGCTTCGATCTGGCGGCCCTGGGGCCCAACAGCGCCGCCGCCCTGCATCCGATGGCGGAGGCGATGAACCTGGCCTACCGCGACCGCAACCGCTGGCTGGGGGATCCCCGCTTCGTGGCCATGCCCCTGGAGCGGTTAATGAGCCAGGCCTATGCGGATGAGCTGCGCCGCACGATCCGCCGCGGCCGCCACCGGCCGGCCCGCGAGCTCGATCCCCTGTCCGGCGCGCGCACCGCTGAAAACCTCAACACCACCCATCTCTCGGTGATCGACCGTGACGGCACGATGGTGGCCACCACCACCACCCTCAACTTCCCCTACGGCAACGGCGTGAGCGTGCCGGGCGCCGGCTTCCTGCTCAACAACGAAATGGATGATTTCACCGCCCGGCCGGGGGTCGCCAATGCCTTCGGTCTGGTGCAGGGAAAGGCCAATGCGATCGAGCCGGGCAAGCAACCGCTGAGCTCGATGGCCCCCACCCTGGTGCTCAGCCCCGATGGTGGCCCGCTGCTGGCCACCGGCAGCCCCGGTGGCAGCCGCATCATCACCACGGTGCTGCAGGTGCTGCTCAACCGGCTTGAGCACGGCCTGAACCTGGCCTCTGCGGTGGCTGCCAGCCGGATCCACAGCCAGCACTGGCCCGATGAGCTGGCTGTGGAGGAGGGCGTCAGCCCTGACACCCTCAGGCTGCTGGAGGCGATGGGTCACCGCTGGCGGCTGACTCCGGCAATGGGGGCAGCCCACTCGCTGGAGGCCCTCCCCGGCGGGGGAACTCTTGGGGCGGTCGATCCGCGGCGGGCGGAAGCGGCCCAGGCGGGCGAGTGAAACTGGGGCGTCCCCGAGCCTCTGGTCCGTGCCCCTGCTGTCTGCCCCTGCCCCCAGTTCAGCGCTGCTGGCCATATTCACCTTCCAGGAGTGGATGTTGAGCGGCGGTCTGATCGAGATCAGCCTGGTGCTCGCCGCCCTGCTCGGGGCCGTCTGGCTGGTCAGTCGCCGAGCTGAGTGATTCCAGAGCCGATCCGACGGGTCAGAACCGGATTCCCTGACCGTGGCCACTCCCGCTGAGTGCGGCCTCCGAAGCTGGATTCACTGGCACGAGGGGCGTGCACCCATGTTCGAGCTTCTTCCTCCCCTCAACGATCGCAACCTCCCCTGGGTCGATACGATCCACCCGATCGTGGTCCATTTCGTGATTGCGATGGCCCTGATCGCCTTCGTCTTCGATCTGATCGGCCGTCTGGCAGGCAAGCCTTCTCTGTACGAAGTGAGCTTCTGGAACCTGCTCTTCGCCACGGTGGCGATCTTCATCGCGATCATCTTCGGCCAGGTGGAGGCAGGGCTGGCCAACCCCTATGGCGCCTCCCGCGACATCCTCAACCTGCACAGCACCCTCGGCTGGGTGCTGGCCGGAGTGCTCTCCGTACTCACCGCCTGGCGCTACGTGATCCGCAGCCGTGATCCCCAGAAGCTGCCTCTGGCCTTTCTCGGGGCTGGCAGCCTGCTCAGTGCCCTGGTGGTGGTGCAGGTTGTGCTGGGGAACCAGTTGATCTGGGTCTATGGCCTCCACACCGTCAAGGTGGTGGAGGCGATGCGAGCAGGTCTGGTGTGATGGAGCTTGGAGCCAACGATCTGCCCTACCGGCTGCCGATCCACCCCAACCTGGTTCATCTCACGATCGGTCTGTTCGTGATTGCCATCGCCTTCGATATCGCTGGCGCGCTCTTCCCCTTCGAGCGGCGCCTGTTCCGCTTCCTGGCCCTGCCGGTCACCCGTTCCGGCCTTCACGATGTGGGCTGGTACAACCTCCTGGCCTGCTGCCTGATCAGCTTCTTCACGGTGGCAGCGGGTTTCGTGGAGATGCAGCTGGCCGATCCGCTCCCCGGTGTCACCAGCAGCTTCGCCATGGGCAGCACAGCCACCATGCTCTGGCATGGGGCCGTGGGCGTGGGCCTGCTGTTCGCGATCGTGTTGATGACCCTCTGGCGTGGACTCCAGCGCTTCAGCTGGCGTCGTGAGATGGGCCGCCAGGTGCAGTGGGGCTACCTGTTGGTGGGTCTGATGGTGTTTGCTGTTATGGCCTGGCACGGCACCCTCGGTGCCCAGCTGGGTGTGGAGTTCGGCGTGCACGTCACGGCTAGCCAGCTGCTGGGCGAAGGCGCCAGCCTGCGGGAGGCCCTGCCATGACAACCACCCCTCAGCGCTTTCCCCTGCCCCGGCTGATCGGCCTGGCCGTCTGGTTGGTGCTGCTCACCCTGCTGAGTGTCTGGATGGGGGCTCAGGTCCCCCGTTGGTTGCCGGTCTCGGCCTCCTCGGCGGCCCCTCTGGTGGATGGCCTCTTCGGCTTCGAGACGGCCGTCGCCACCTTCGTCTTCGTGGGCGTGGTCTCGGTGATGGTCTGGGTGGTGCTTTTCAACCGGGCTGAGAAGTACGACATGAGTGATGCGGAGCCGATTGAGGGCAACACCACCCTCGAGATCGTCTGGACCGTGATCCCCCTGGTGCTGGTGATGGCGATCGCCGCCTACACGATCCAGGTGAACCGGGAGATAGGCCTGATCGGCCCCATGGACCATGCCCATGGCCCAGCCACGGCAAAATCCGCGCCTGCCACTCCTCTGCCCGGCGGGGAGGTGCAGGTGATCGCCCGGCAGTGGTCGTGGGAGTTCCGCTACCCAGTGGCCGGGGTGTCGTCCACCGAGCTGCACCTGCCTCTCGACCGTCGCCTCGGACTCCAACTGGAGAGCGACGACGTGATCCACGGCTTCTATGTGCCGGCCTTCCGCCTCAAGCAGCAGGTGATCCCTGGACGCTCGATCACCCTTTTCCTCACTGCCACTCGTCCGGGGCGCTATCGCCTGCGCGACTCCGAGTACAGCGGCACCTGGTTCGCCGCGAACCAGGCCGATGTGGTGGTGGAGAGCGAAGAGGCATACCAGGACTGGCTGCGGCGCGCCTCCCGTCTGCCACTCCAGCCGGGGCTCAGCGATGCGGCCCGCGAATACGCCCAGCAGCTCAGCGGCGAACGCCGCAGTGGCTACGCCACCATCGAGCCGGCACAGCCGCCGCTTGTGAATGTGCCCGGCTCCAACACCCTTCCCCACGACGGCTGATCCCATGACCTCCACTGCCGGCGTCGAATCGCGCATCCTGAGGGCCCCCCATCCGGTGCCCGGTGCTCCGGACAACTGGAAGCGTTTCTTCAGCTTCAACACCGACGCCAAGGTGATCGGTATCCAGTACATCGCCACCGCCCTCTTCTTTCTGCTGGTGGGCGGTCTGCTGGCGATGATCATGCGCGGTGAACTGATCACACCGGAGGCGGACCTGGTCGATCGCACTGTGTACAACGGGCTCTACACGATGCACGGGACGATCATGCTCTTCCTGTTCATCTTCCCGGTGCTCAACGGGCTCAACAACCTGTTGATTCCCTGCATGATCGGCGCCCCCGACATGGCCTTCCCCAAGCTCAATGCCGCCGCGTTCTGGCTGGTGCCGGTGTTCGGGGTGATCCTGATGGCCAGTTTTCTGGTGCCGGGCGGTCCGGCTTCGTCAGGCTGGTGGTCCTATCCGCCGGTGAGTCTGCAGAACCCACTGGGTCATCTGATCAATGGTGAAGCCCTCTGGATCCTGGCGGTGGCCCTTTCGGGCATTTCCTCGATCATGGGCGCGGTCAACTTCGTGACCACGATCCTGCGCATGCGTGCCCCGGGGATGACCCTCACAAGGATGCCGATCTTCTGCTGGACCGCCTTCTCAGCCCAGACGATTCAGCTGATCGGCCTGCCCGCCCTGACAGGTGGTGCGGTGATGCTGCTGTTCGATCTGGTGGTGGGCACCTCGTTCTATCGACCCGAGGGCGGCGGTGATCCGGTGCTTTATCAGCACTTCTTCTGGTTTTATTCCCACCCCGCGGTGTACGTGATCATCCTGCCGGTGTTCGGGGTGTTCTCTGAGCTGTTTCCCGTATATGCACGCAAGCCTCTGTTCGGCTATCCCTTCGTGGCCGGCGCCTCCCTGGTGATCGTGGGTCTGAGCCTGATCGTGTGGGTGCACCACATGTTCCCCAGCGGCGTTCCCCAGTGGATGCGCGATGCCTTCATGGTCACCACGATGTTGATCGCGGTTCCTACCGGCATCAAGGTGTTTGCCTGGCTGGCCACGCTCTGGGGAGGCAAGTTGCGGCTGAACACGGCGATGTTGTTCGCCCTCGGTGGATTGTTCAACTTCGTCTTTGCCGGTGTGACCGGCATCATGCTTGCCACGGTGCCGGTCGATATTCATGTCAATAACACCTATTTCGTGGTGGGACATTTCCACTACGTAATCTATGGCGCGGCCACCATGGGTGTGTATGCAGCCATCTATCACTGGTTCCCTAAGTTTACCGGTCATATGTATTATGAAGGCCTGGGTAAGCTTCACTTTCTGCTGACCTTCATCGGCACCAACCTCAACTTCTTTCCGATGCATCCTCTCGGCCTGATGGGCATGCCGCGCAGGGTTTCCTCCTACGACCCGGAGTTCGCCTTCTGGAATGTGATCGCCAGTCTTGGTGCCTTCCTTCTGGGGGTGTCGATCATTCCCTTCCTGCTCAACCTGGTCAGTTCCTGGGTTCGTGGCGCCAAGGCCCCTGCCAATCCCTGGAATGCCATCGGCCTGGAGTGGCTGTTGCCTTCACCGCCGCCAGCTGAGAATTTCGAGGAACATGTGCCCACGGTGATCAGCGGTCCCTACGGCTACGGCACCGGCCGGCCTCTGGTGGAGCACCAGGAAGAGATCGAGCGCGCCCTTCTGCAGGCCTGAACCATGACCATCAGCCCTCCCGTTGATACCGCTGCTCCTTCCCCAGAGGGCCATGAAGCGGCGCACGCCAACTACAGCCTCACCGGCTTCATCATCTTTCTCTGCTCTGAGAGCGTAATCTTCCTGGCCTTCTTCAGCGGCTATGCGGTGCTGAAGCTCTCCGCCCTGCAATGGCTGCCGCCAGGAGTGGAGGGGCTGGAGTGGCGCACACCATTGCTTTACACCGTGGTGCTTGTTTCAAGCAGTGGCACGGTGGCTCTGGCCGAGCACTTCCTCTCCAGGGGGCAGCTCTGGGGCTTCCGTGCCTTCTGGCTGCTGAGCATGGCCATGGGGGCCGTGTTCCTCTACGGCCAGGCGATCGAATGGCGCTCGCTTGAGTTCGGAATCACCAGCGGCAGTTTTGGCAGTTGCTTTTACCTGCTCACCGGCTTCCATGGCCTGCATGTGCTCAGCGGCATCCTGCTGATGGCCTTGATGCTGCAACGCTCCTTCCGCCCGGCCAACTACGCAGCCGGTGAGCAGGGGGTGATCGCCACCTCCTTGTTCTGGCACTTCGTGGATGTGATCTGGGTGCTGCTCTTTCTTCTGCTCTACGCCTGGTCATGATCTTTGACGACCAGCACCACGATGTGATCGTGATCGGTTCCGGCGCCGGCGGCGGCAGCCTGGCCGGTGCCCTCGCGGCCAAGGGCCGCTCGGTGCTGCTGCTGGAGCGCGGAGGGGCCATGGACCTGGCCGATCAGAACGTGGCCAGCGTGGATCTGTTCCGCAAGAACCGTTACCACCCCGGTGAGGCCTGGTTCGGACCTGACGGCGATCCCTTCAACCCCCAGACCATTTACGCCCTGGGTGGTAACACCAAGATCTGGGGTGGGGTGCTCGAGCGGATGTGGCCGCGTGAGTTCGAAGGCCTGCCCCTGCAGGAGGGGTTGGCCCCCGCCTGGCCGATCACCTACGACGAACTCGCCCCCTGGTACGAACGGGCCGAGGCGCTCTACCGCGTCCATGGCCAAGCTGGCCTCGACCCGAATGAGCCACCTCGCAGTGGCCCCTATCCCCATCAGCCCCTGCCGCTGGATCCCCTATTCCAGCCCCTGCGCCAGGGGCTGGAGCGCCAGGGCAGCCATCCCTACGACCTGCCGCTGAGCTGGTCGGAGGTTGAGGAGGATCCCAGCGGTGACGCCGAACTGTTCGGTGTACAGCCGGCCCTCGAGCATTCCGGCGCCCGCCTGATCAGCAACGCCCGGGTCACCCAGCTGCACGTGGATCCCAGCGGCCGCGAGGTCAAGGGAGTGGAAGCCGAGATCAATGGCCAGCTCTGGCTGTTCCGCGGCGATCAGGTGGTGCTGGCGGCCGGTGCGGTCAACACACCAGCCCTGCTGCTGCGATCCCGCAGCGAGCTTCATCCCGATGGCCTGGCAAACGGCTCGGGCCAGGTGGGCCGCAACCTGATGAAACCCCAGCTCACCGCCATCCTGCAGCTGGCCCGCGAAACCCACAGCGGCCGCTTCCCCCGCAGCCTCGGGGTCAACGACTACGTCTGGGGCGATCAGAACGTCAGCTTTCCGCTCGGCCACATCGAAACCGGTGGCGGGGTGCTGCAGGACGCCCAGTTCGCCGAGTCGCCGCCCGTGCTCTCGCTCGTCAAGCGGTTGCTCCCCAACGCCGCCCTGGAGCAGCTGGCGGTGCGCTCGATCTGCTGGTGGGCGATGAGTCCGGTGCTGCCCGATCCCGATAACCGCATCGAGTTGCGCGGGGAGCG
The DNA here is from genome assembly GCF_024345795.1 of Synechococcus sp. J7-Johnson. Taxonomy (GTDB): domain Bacteria; phylum Cyanobacteriota; class Cyanobacteriia; order PCC-6307; family Cyanobiaceae; genus Regnicoccus_A. The sequence continues at coordinate 105,769 of NZ_JAGQBU010000004.1, read as the reverse complement.
CCTGAGCATCCAGTACCTGGCCAACAACCTCGAGGCCCACGACCGGCTCGTTTACCGCTGGCTCTCCGTGCTCAAAGCGGTGGACGCCGATCCGCTCACCCCCCAGGTGCGCCCGGCCCCCTTCTATCCCCGTGGCGAGGCGCCCCTGGCGGTAATCGGCCACGCCTGCGGCACCTGCCGCATGGGCGACGATCCGGCCCTCTCAGTCGTCGACCGCGACGGACGCGTCCACGGCATGGTCAACCTGACCATCGCCGATGCCAGTGTCTTCCCCAGCTGCCCGATGGTGTCGCCAGGCCTCACCGTGATCGCCAATGCCCTTCGGATGGCGGAGCGGCTCTAGGCTTCCCCGATCAGGGGTTGGGAGGACCAGACACCCATGGCCGAACGCGGATCCCCCGCCAGTCCCATCCTGGCCAGTGCCGTAGCCGGGGCGGTGATCGGTGCCGCGGGCCTGGCCTGGTGGTTGCTGGCTGAAGCGGAACGCCGCCGCCTGGCCCAGCGTCAGCGGCGCAGTCTCACTCTCTCGCGCCTGCAGGGAGGCTCCCGTGAGGGAGACGACGGCGTGCGGCGTCCGTTGCTGGAGCGGCAGCTGCAACACAAGGTCAACGAGCTGAACCGGGCAATCGAAGATGTGCGCCGTCAGCTGGAGACCCTCAGCCCCGAACCCTGAGGAGCGGCGGCAGCACGCCTCGGTAGGTTGCTAGCGGTGCCACTGAAGGGTTCATGCTCCGTTCCGCCGCCATCACTGCAGGCGTTCAGCGTTCTCCCAACCGGGCCATGTTGCGGGCGGTTGGCTTTGGCGACGGTGACTTCAACAAGCCGATCATCGGCATCGCCAACGGCTACAGCACGATCACCCCTTGCAATATCGGCCTGAACGATCTGGCTCGCTGCGCCGAGGAGTCCGCCCGCCTGGCGGGGGCCATGCCCCAGATGTTCGGCACGATCACCGTCAGCGACGGCATCTCGATGGGCACTGAGGGAATGAAGTACTCCCTGGTGTCGCGGGAGGTGATCGCCGATTCGATCGAAACCGCCTGCAATGCCCAGAGCATGGATGGCCTGCTGGCGATCGGCGGCTGCGACAAGAACATGCCCGGCGCCATGCTCGCCATGGCCCGCATGAACATCCCGGCGATCTTCGTGTACGGCGGCACGATCAAGCCCGGACGGCTGGGCCCCTGCGATCTCACCGTGGTGAGTGCCTTCGAGGCGGTGGGTCAGTTCTCCGGGGGCCGCATCGATGAGGAGGAGTTGCTGGCGATCGAGAAGAACGCCTGCCCCGGTGCCGGCAGCTGCGGCGGCATGTTCACCGCCAACACGATGAGCTCTGCCTTTGAGGCCATGGGCCTGAGCCTGCCCTACAGCTCCACCATGGCGGCCGAGGATCCGGAGAAGGCCGAAAGCGCCGCTCGCTCGGCCGAAGTGCTGGTGAGGGCCATCGAGGCGAACATCCGCCCCCGCGACCTGATCACCCGTGAGGCGATCGAGAACGCGATCAGCGTGATCATGGCGGTGGGGGGCTCCACCAACTCGGTGCTGCACCTGCTGGCGATTGCGTGCACCGCCGAGGTGCCGCTCACGATCGATGATTTCGAAACCATCCGGCAGCGGGTGCCGGTGATCTGCGATCTCAAGCCCAGCGGCCGCTTCGTGACGGTGGATCTGCACAGGGCCGGTGGCATCCCCCAGGTGATGAAGCTGCTGCTCGATGCCGGCCTTCTGCACGGCGACTGCCTCACCATCGAGGGCCTCACGCTCAAGCAGGTGCTGGCGGATGTTCCCAGCGTGCCCCGCGCCGATCAGGAGGTGATCCGGCCTCTCTCCAATCCTCTCTATGCCAAGGGGCACCTGGCGATCCTCAAGGGCAACCTGGCGGAGGAAGGGGCCGTCGCCAAGATCAGCGGCGTTAAGACCCCGGTGATCACAGGTCCGGCCAGGGTCTTCGAGAGCGAGGAGAGCGCCCTGGAGGCGATTCTCGCCGGTGGGGTCCATGCCGGTGATGTGGTGGTGGTCCGCTACGAGGGCCCGGTCGGCGGACCCGGGATGCGCGAGATGCTCTCGCCCACTGCGGCCATCGTGGGCCAGGGGCTCGGGGAATCGGTGGCGCTGATCACCGATGGTCGTTTCAGTGGCGGCTCCTACGGCCTGGTGGTGGGCCATGTGGCCCCCGAAGCCGCCGTGGGCGGCACCATTGCCCTGGTTCAGGAAGGGGACAGCATCACCGTCGACGCGCACCAGCTGCTGATTCAGCTGAACGTGGATCCGGCCGAGCTGGAGCGCCGCCGTGCTGCCTGGGTGAAACCCGAGCCCCGCTACCGCACCGGAGTGCTGGGCAAGTACGCCCGCCAGGTGAGCAGCAGCAGCCTGGGGGCGGTCACCGATCAGGGCTGAGCAAAGCCCGCAGCCGCCTGGCCAGAGCCTCCAGCGCCGCCCCGGCGGGTGGTCGCTCGCAGCGCTGGCCGCTGTCACCATCCATCCAGACCGGATGGTGGCCTTGCCACAACATGGGTTGGTCCGTTTGCTCGGGCCAGCTCAGCATCAGGTGCAGATCGTCTCCGCTGCGGTAGATCTCCAGCTCAATGTCGTCAAGCTCCGAACGCTCGCCATCGGCCCGGCGGCAGAGCAGCCGCAGGCTGCACTCCTCCTGGCCCGGCTGGCCAGAGCTGATCACCACCGCATGCCGATGGGGTTTCAGGCAGAGATCAGCCGCAGCGGCCACCCGTCTAAGTAGCTCGCTCACGTCAGGGAACGGCCCGGATCGCTTCCACCTCGAGGCGCAGGGCACCGGCGCGGAAGCCGGGGTTGGCTCGGCCATCGTCGCCGAACTTCGAGTGCAGGATCTGCAGCCGGGTGATCCGGCTGGGATCGAAGCGCAGCAGGGGCAGTGACATGGGCTGGGCCCGTACCGAGGCTTTCAATTGCTCGAAGGGGATCTCCACCGTGGTGGGACCATCCGGGTTGGTGGCGAATTCGCTCACCCAGCGCAGCCCCCCCGGTATCAGTTCGGTGAGGCCAGCCACCCCATCGGCGCAGGCGACGGCCAGCTTGTAGCGCCGTCCGTCGCCGCGCAGGTCGAACTGGAGCGCCCGGTAGGCGCTCAGGTCAAGGGGTGGCGAGAACAGAGGAGAGCGGCAGCTCACGAAGCCGCCACCGGCTTCGATCACCTCCGCCTCAAACACCAGTCCGGACGATCCGCTGCGGCAGGCCCCGCTGCTGCTTCCGCCCATGATCGTGTCATTGAGGGCCAGCCAGCCGCTGAATCCATCACCGCTCACCACCAGCAGGGGTGCAACCATCAGGGCCAGCTCGATCACTCCTCCAAGCCTGCCGCAGCGGCGGCATCGGCGAGGATCAGAACCGGTTGGCGGGGGCACACCAGCCGGGCGGGCGTGCGCTCAGGTGATTCATCTGGATCCAGCAGGCGCCGAAGGGCCTGCTGCTTGCCCGCCCCGCTCACCAGGAACAGCACCTGGCGCGCCGCGCTCAGCACGGGAGCTGTGAGGGTGACCCTGGGCAGCCCCTTGCCTTCGCTCACCGTGGCCTCCCGATCGATCACCGTGGTGGCCGCTGTTCCAGGAAAGAGGGAGGCAGTGTGGCCGTCCTCCCCTAGACCCAGCAGCGCCAGATCGAATACCGGTGGATCGCCGGGGCAGAGCCTGGCCACCATGGCGGCGTAGGCGGCGGCGCTGGCTTCCGGGCTCTCCAGGTCGGTGGGCACCGGATGGAAGCGCGCCTCGGAGCCCGGGGGCTCCGCCAGCAGGGTCTGGTGCAGCATCAGGGCATTGCTGGAGGGGTCTTCGGCCGCCACCCAGCGTTCATCGCCCAGCAGCACATCCACCCGCTGCCAGGGCAGCCGCTCCCGCGCCAGCAGCCGGTAGGCCGCGGCAGGTGTGCCTCCCCCGGCGAGGGCGATCTGGGCCCGATCCCGCTGGGCCAGGGCCAGATCGATGCAGGCAGCGATGGTCTCGGCGGTGCGCCGGGCCAGCTCGCCGCCATCGGCGGCCACTTCGACCCTGTAGGTGGCCGGCGGCTGGCTGCGCATCACAGCCACTCGGTGTGGAAGCTGCCCTCGCGGTCCACCCGTTGGTAGGTGTGGGCGCCGAAGCAGTCACGCATGGCCTGGAGCAGGTTCTGGGGCAGCCGCGCCGTGCGGTAGCTGTCGATGTAATCGAGGGTGCTGCTCAGGCAGGGCACGGGGATGCCGGCCAGGGCTGCCCCGGCCACCACCTGACGCAGGCCGGGGAGGCGCGCGTTCACCTGTTCGGCGAACCAGGGGTCGACCATCAGGTTGGTCAGCTCCGGGTTGGCGTCGTAGGCGTCCTGGATGCGCTGCAGCAGCTTGGCGCGAATGATGCAGCCCCCCTTCCAGATCTGGGCGATGGCGGAGAGGTTGAGGTCGTACTCGTGCAGGGCCGAGGCTTCCACCATCAGGGCCATGCCCTGGGCATAGCTGGCGATGCAGGCGAGGGTGATGGCATCGCGCAGGGCTGGCATGCCTTCGGAGGGTTCACCCAGCTCGACCGTCGCCGCCTCAGGCGCGGCGATCACGGCCGCCGCCGCCTGGCGCTCGCTGTGCAGGGAGCTCATCACCCGGCCATTGAGCGCCGCATAGATGGTGGGCACAGGCACCCCCATCTCCAGGGCACTGACCACGGTCCAGAGTCCGGTGCCCTTCTGGCCGGCCACATCAAGGATCTTCTCCACCAGATCCCCGCCATCCTCGGGATCCCTTGTGCGCAGGCACACTTCGGTGATTTCGACCAAGTAGGAGGAGAGCTCTTCCAGCTGGTTCCAGCCGTCGAAAACCTTGGCCATGGCCAGGCCATCCATGCCGGCGCAGCGCTTCATCAGGTCGTAGGCCTCGACCAGGATCTGCTCGATCCCGTACTCGATGCCGTTGTGCACGGTCTTGACGAAATGGCCGGCACCGCCAGGACCGATGTAGGTGACGCAGGGGCCGTCCTCCACCTGGGCGGCCATCTTGCAAACCAGGCCTTCAATGGCGTCATAGGCGGCCTTGGTGCCGCCGGGCATCATGCTCGGCCCCTCCAGTGCTCCCTTGGCGCCGCCGGAGACGCCCATGCCGATGTAGCCGAAGCTCTGGCTCTCGAGCTCCTTCACCCGCCGTTCGGTGTCGGTGTAGAGGGAGTTGCCGCCGTCGATCAGCAGGTCACCATCCTCGAGCAGGGGTGAGATCTGGGCGATCATGGCGTCGATCGGTGCTCCCGCCTTGATCATCATCAGGATGCGGCGGGGTCGCTCCAGGGCCCCGACGAACTCCTCGAGGGTATGGGCACCGATGATGTTCAGCCCGGCGGCCCGGCCATTCAGAAAGTCTTCGGTCTTGGCGTAGGTGCGGTTGAAGACGACGCTGGAGTACCCGTTGCGTTCAGCGTTGAGGACCAGGTTCTCGCCCATCACTCCGAGGCCGATCAGGCCGAAGTGTGCTTTGCTCATGAGAAGTTGGCGTGCAGGCCGTTCGGGATCAGTGTGGCCTTGAGCCTGCCCGAACGCCGTTGGCCTGGCCCCTGTGTCAGCAAGCGCTCAGATCGGCTCGCTCAGCCGCTGGTTCAGATCACGGTGCCGTCGGCGATGGTGGCGTTCTTTTCCACCACCACGATCCCGTTGCGGATGTAGAAGCCCAGCTCTGGCCGGTCAGCCTCCTCGACATGATCCTTGTTCACGATTGTGACGTTGCGCCCGATCCGCACATTCTTGTCGAGGATCGCTCGGCGCACCGTGGTGCCGCGGCCCACTCCCACCGGAATGCCGCCCCGTTCGCGCAGCACGGCCCGCTCCTCGCTGGATTCGAAGAAGTCGGCCCCCATCACCAGGGTGTCCTGCAGCACCACTTCCCCTTCTATGCGGGAGCGCACGCCGAGCACACAGTGGTGAATGCTGCAGTCCTGCAGCAGGGAGCCCTCACCGATGATCGACTGGGTGACCTGGGCATCCAGCAATTTGCTGGGGGGCAAATAGCGGGGTCGGGTGTAGATCGGGAACTTCTCGTCGTAGAAGGAGAAGGCCGGCCTCGGTTGGTCGGTCAGAGCCAGGTTGGCTTCGTAGAAGGCTCCGATCGTGCCGATGTCCTCCCAGTAGTCGTCGAAGAGGTAGGCCCTGAGATTGTCACCCTGACCCAGGGCTGTGGGAATGATCTCCTTGCCGAAATCGGTTGAGCCGGGATTCTGCGCCAGCAGATCGAAGAGTGTGTCGCGGCTGAAAACATAAATGCCCATCGAGGCCAGGTAGGGCCGGCGGGCTGCCTCGGCTTCCGCCAGCCCGAGGCGGGCGGTGTCCACCTTCATGGCCTCAAGGGCCTCACCCTTGGGCTTTTCGGAGAATTCACGAATGCGGCCATCGAGGTCGGTGCGCATCAGCCCGAAGCCTTCTGCCTGCTCCCCATCCACCGGCAGGGCCCCAACTGTCAGATCGGCGCCGGACTGGATGTGGTGATCAACGAAACGGCTGTAATCCATCCGGTAGAGCTGATCACCGGAGAGGATCAGATACTGATCCACATCCCATTCCTGGAACAGCCACTGGTACTTGCGTACGGCATCGGCGGTGCCCTCGAACCAGGTGGGACTATCGGGGGTCTGCTGGGCCGCCAGCACTTCGACGAAGCCCTGCCCGAAGCCGGCGGACAGGTTGTAACTCTGTGTGAGGTGGCGATTCAGCGAGGCGCTGTTGAACTGCGTGAGCACGTAGATCTTGTTGATCCCCGAGTTGATGCAGTTACTGATGGGGATATCGATCAGGCGATATTTCCCTGCCAGTGGTACAGCCGGCTTGGCCCGCATCTTGGTGAGGGGATAGAGCCGGGTGCCGGCGCCGCCTCCAAGAATGATCGCCAGAACCCTCTTCATCAATGCCCTCCGGAACTGCTGCCGTCAGCGTGCGAGCACCGTACCGGATCAGGTGCCTCCAGACGCCCGAACGCCAGGCCCGAGCACAAAACTGTGGCTAGCCGCTGTAGCCCTGGTGACATCAAGTCTCCTCGCCCTCTGCGTCGAGGGCAAACAGCTGATGCAGCACCTGCATCGCCTGATGGCGTTGCTGGCGAGGCTGGGGTGCCCGCAGATTGGTGACTGGGCTGTGCAGAATCTTGTTGATGATGCCCTTGCTCAGGGCTTCCACCACTTTGCGTTCCCGCACGGAGAGGTCGGGGCCCATGCGGCTGAGGGCCTTCTGCAGCTCCTGCTCGCGGATCTCCTCAAGCTGCTGGCGCAGGCGGTTGAGGGTGGGAACCGCCTCCAGCCCGTCCCACCACTCCAGGAACTGCCGTGCCTCCTCCTGCAGCAGCCCTTCGGCCTCGGCCGCGATGTCGCGACGGGCTTCCTGGTTGCGGGTCACCACCTCCTGCAGATCGTCGACGTCGAAGGCGTCGACGCCGCCGAGCTCTCGCACGTCGGCGCTGATGTTGCGCGGAACACCGATGTCGATGAGCATCAGGGAGGAACGCCGGTTCAGGCGCCCGAGCCGTTCGGCGTCGATGATCGGCTCCTCTGCCCCTGTGCTGGTGAATACCAGTGAGCAGGTGCTCAGGCAGTGGTCCAGGTCGCTCAGCGGGCGGCACTGGACGGGGAACTCAGGGAAATCAGCGGCCAGGGCCTCGGCCCGCTCTGCGGTGCGGTTGAGCAGGACAAGGCCGCGGCAGCCCTTGGCCTGCAGGTGTTGCAGCAGCAGGCGGGCCATGCGCCCGGCCCCCACCACCGCCACCTGCTCCTGATCGAGCGGTACCAGTTCGTCGAGGCCACGGGCCTGGCCCACCTTGAGCTGGGCCAGCTCCACGGCGGCGGAGCTGATCGAGACCGCACCGGTGCCGAGGTTGGTTTCGCTGCGCACCCGTTTGCCGGTGCTCACCGCCTGGTTGAGCAGGCGATTGAGGATCGGTCCGATCGAGCCGTGTTCCTGGCCCAGCCGCACCATCTTCTTCACCTGGGAGAGGATCTGACCTTCTCCCAGCACGAGGCTGTCGAGGCCGGCGGCCACCCGCATCAGGTGGGCCACCGCGTCCTCGTGGTGGTAGGTGAAGAGATGGGGTGTGAGCTCGCCGAAGTCGAGCCCGGAGTGCTGGCTGAGGAAGCTGCCGACGGCATGGATGCCCTGCTCGGGGCTGCGCAGCAGTGTGTAGATCTCGAGCCGGTTGCAGGTGCTGAGGATGGAGGCCTCGAGCACCTGGGAGTCCCCGCGCAGGTTCTGGAGGGATACCTCCATCGTCTGCTCGGGGATGCTCAGTCGCTCCCGGATCTCGACCGGAGCCGTGCGGTGGCTGAGGCCGACGACGGCGATGTGCATGGGAGGCGGCTCAGCGCAGGGCGACGCTTTGGGCGCCGGGCTTGATGTGCACCGTATCGGTGAAGCGGGCCGAGGAGTCGAGCGAGCTGATGATCAGGCTGCTGGTGCGGGTGCAGTCGCGCTCGAAGACCACACCTTTGAACAGCAGGCCCGGGGTGATGCCGCTGCCGGCGAACACCACGTTGTCACCGGAGGCGAGCTCCTCGGCCTCGTAAACCTTGTCGATGTCGGTGATGCCCATCGAGTTGAGCCGCTCGATGTTGCCTTCCTTGGTGTAGTCGGCCCACTCGCTGGTCTGAGCGATGGCGGGGTCGTACACCAGCTGTCCCTGGAAATGGGCGCCGAGGCAGCGCAGGGCCGCCGCGGAGATCACACCTTCGGGGGCAGCACCGATGCCCATCAGGCAGTGGGTGCCTGTGCCGGCGAAGCCACAGGCGATAGCGGCCTGCACGTCACCGTCGCTGATCGGCTTGACCCGGGCGCCGGTGGCGCGGATCTCGGCGATCAGGTCCTTGTGGCGGTCGCGGTCCATCACCACGATCGTCAGGTCGCTGGCGGGCATGCCCAGGCAGTCGCTCAGAATGGCGATGTTCTCGGTCGCGCTCTTGCGGATGTCCACCTTGCCCTTGGCGGCCGGGGGTGCCGCCAGCTTCTTCATATAGAAGTCGGGAGCATTGAAGAGCCCCCCGCGGTCGGAGGCGGCGAGCACTGCCATCGAACCGTCCTGTGCATTGGCGCAGAGGTTGGTGCCTTCGCAGGGATCCACGGCGAAATCGACGCCGGGGCCGGTGCCGCTGCCCACTTCCTCGCCGATGTAGAGCATCGGGGCTTCATCTCTCTCTCCCTCGCCGATCACGATCCGGCCCTGCATGGCGATGGAGCCCATTCGGATGCGCATCGCTTCAACGGCGGCTGCATCAGCCTCATCTTTTTTGCCCAGCCCTGTGAGGTGGGCGGAGGCGATGGCGGCCTGCTCGACGACTTCGAGCAATTCCTGAATGAGGGTGCGATCCACGGCGGTCCGGCAGGGGGAGAATGGAGGCGTCAGCAGAAAGACAGGCAGACCAGCTGCGGCAAGGTCTTTCCGACAAGAAGCGGGCGTCACTGTATCAGCGCCGCGTGAGACCCCCCACCGTGCGTTCCTACAATCAGCGGGCTCCCTTTGCCCCCGGTGGCCCCAACCATGAGCACGAAGCCTCTGGTGATCGCCCCGTCGATCCTTTCCGCTGATTTTGCCCGCCTCGGTGATGAGGTCAGGGCCGTTGACGAGGCTGGAGCCGACTGGATCCATGTCGACGTCATGGATGGCCGTTTCGTTCCGAACATCACCATCGGCCCGCTGATCGTCGAGGCCCTGCGCCCCGTCACCAGCAAGCCCCTGGATGTCCACCTGATGATCGTGGAGCCGGAGCGCTATGTGGGCGATTTCGCCAAGGCCGGTGCCGACCACATCTACGTGCAGGTGGAAGCATGCCCCCACCTGCACCGCAATCTCGGCCAGATCAAGGACCTCGGCAAGAAAGCCGGTGCGGTGCTCAATCCCGGCACTCCCCTGGACACCCTCGAGTACTGCCTCGAGCTCTGCGATCTGGTGTTGATCATGAGCGTCAACCCCGGTTTCGGCGGACAGAGCTTCATCCCCTCGGCCGTGGAGAAGGTGCGCCGCCTGCGCCGGATGTGTGACGAACGGGGTCTAGATCCCTGGATCGAAGTGGATGGTGGCCTCAAGGCCAACAACACCTGGCAGGTGGTGGAGGCCGGCGCCAATGCCATCGTGGCCGGCTCGGCCGTGTTCAATGCCCCCGACTACCGCGCCGCGATCGAGGGCATTCGCCACAGCCGCCGGCCAGAGGCCGTGCTGGTCTGAGCTGTTCTTCAGCATCGCCGCGGTTTTTTGTTCTGCTGGCAGCGACGGGGAGCGGGCTCTGGCCCGGCTTCCCGTCAGGCGCCAAGGAACCAGCCGTAGCTGTGCAGGCCGATGCCCAGCAGGTTCACGCCGATGTAGCAGACGACGATCACCACCAGGCCCGCCGCCGCCACAAGTGCGGGACGGCGACCCTGCCAGCCCCGGCTCAGGCGGCTGTGCAGATAGGCGGCGTAGACCAGCCAGCAGATCAGTGCCCAGGTTTCCTTGGGATCCCAGCTCCACCAGCTGCCCCAGGCTTCGTTGGCCCAGACCGCACCGCTCACCAGGCCCACCGAAAGCAGCAGGAAGCCCACGGTGATCGTGCGATAGCTGAGACTGTCAAGCTGCTCGCTCACGCCGATCGACACGCTGCTCAGGCTCAGGTCGCCGGCTTCTCCAGCCAGTTTGGCCTGGCGATAGCCGCCGCTGCCGATGGAGCTGCTGCGCAGTTCCAGGTCCTTGCCGCGCTCGGTGAACAGCACCGCCACTGAGAGCAGGGATCCCACCAGCAGCGCGGCGTAGCTCACCATGATCACGCTCACATGCATCACCAGCCAGCTGGAGCGGAGGGCCGGCACCAGGGGTGAGGCCTCCTGCAGCCGATCGGGCAGGGCGAAGCTTGCGAAGGCAAGGCAGCCGAGGCCCATGGGTGTGGCCGCCGCAGATACCAGCGGACTGGGCCAGGAGCGCTCTACCAGCAGCTGGGTGAGGGTGCAGGCCCAGGCCAGGAAGCAGAGGGATTCGTAGAGATTGCTGATCGGGAAATGGCCCGACTCCCACCAGCGCAGGGTCAGCTGGGCCGTGAGGCTGAGATTGGCGGCCGCCACCAACAGGCGCACGGCGCTGCTTGTGCGACCGCCGCTGAGGCCCCAGAAGGCCAGAGGCAGCGCCAGCAGCAGCAGAGCGAAGGCCAGCAGGCCGAGGGAGAGAACCGGATCGTTCACAGAAGCACGCTCTTGGCGGGGCGGATCTGCAGACCAGTCTGCCTGCAGGCCTGGCTCAGCGGCTGGCCTGGCGTAACAGGAGCAGGCCCAGCATCAACCCGATCAGAACTGGCGACCAAGCTGCGAGCAGGGGCCCGAGAGTTCCCTTCACCCCCAGGGAGCTGAAGATGAAAGACATCAGATAATAGGAAAAGATCAGCAGCACACTGATGCCGAACCCCTGGCTGCGGCTGGTGCGTGCGTTGGGTCTTACCCCCAGGCTGCTGCCGATCAGTCCAAACACCAGGCAGATGGCCGGGAAGGCGAACTTCTCCTGAATGCGCACCCTCATCCGCCGCGCTTCCTTCTGATCCCCGGCTTCCCGCAACAGAGTTTCAGCCCGCATCGCCTGCGATACCGACATGGCGGCCGCATCCTTGGGCAGGGCCGCCAGCTTGAGGGGCCCCTGGTCAAGTGGGTATAGATAGCGATCGAACTTGGCTGAAGTGGTGTTTTCACTCTCGCCGACCAGCACGATCTGCCCGTCGAGGAACTCCCACATTCCCGCCCCCTCGTTCCAGGTGCCCTTTTTGGCCTTGAGGATCTGAGTTCCGCTGGGGCTGCTGAAATCAAGGACCGTGACTTCCTCCATCTCCCCATCCTTGAACTGTCGTGAGTAGAAGAGTTGGGAGAGATAGCGTTCGCTACCGCTTTCATCCAGCTTGCTGGGGCGTCGGCTGAAGCGCGAATAAATGATGTTGCTTCCCTTCTCCGCTGCAATCGCCTTGCCCAGGGCCTGATTCAAAGTGTTGGATGCTTCCAGGTTGGCGCTCGGAACGATCAGGTCGTTGAACATGAAGGTGAGCAGGCTCATAAGCACCGCCACGATCAATGCCGGCAACACCATGCGCCAGGTGCTCACCCCCACGCTGCGCAGGGCGATCAGTTCGCTGTTGCTGGAGAGGGTGCTGTAGGCCAGCAGGGTGGCCATCAAGGTGGCCATTGGAAACGAGAGCACCAGGAAGCCGGGCATCCGCAGGCCGAGCACCTGCAGGGCCGTGAGCAATGGCAGACCCGATTCAGCGACACGCCTAACCAGCTCGAAGACCACTCCCACCGAGAGCGACACCGCTGTGAAGGCCGCGACACCGAAGAGCAGTGGTCCCAGCAGCTCGCCCGTGAGCCAGCGATCCATCAGCGGCAACCGCTGCCAGGACAGCGTGATTGGCCGGAGCAGGCGTTGAACCGCTGGCTTGGACTGGGCCTTGGTGGACGCGCTCACAATTGAAAACCCTCGCCCAGATAGTGACGCCGCACCAGGGGGTCGCTGGCCACCTCGGAGGAGGGGCCCGAGGCAAGAATGCTCCCCTCGGTGAGGATGTAGGCGCGATCAGTGATGGCCAGGGTCTCGCGCACGTTGTGGTCGGTGATCAGCAGGCCCATGCCCCGCAGGCGCAGGCTGCCGATCAGCGCCTGCAGATCAGCCACCGCCAGGGGATCGACGCCCGCGAATGGTTCATCAAGCAACAGATAACGCGGCCCCTCGCGGCCCACAGCCAGGGCCCTGGCCACCTCGCAGCGCCGGCGCTCACCACCTGAGAGCTGGAAGCCACGGCGGTGCTGGAACTTGCTGAGATGGAATTCCTCGATCAACTGCTCCAAGCGCTGGCGCCGCAGCCGCACCGGGGTACCGCTCTGTTGCAGGGCCAGCTGGAGATTCTCACGAGCGGTGAGCTGGCGGAAAACACTGGCTTCCTGGGGCAGATAGCCGATGCCCAGCCGTGCCCGCTTGGGCATCGGCAGCCCTTCAACCCGGTGTCCATCCAGCAGCACCTGACCCCTGTCGGGCCTGAGCAGGCCCGTCACCAGGTTGAAGGTGGTGGTCTTGCCTGCCCCGTTGGGCCCAAGCAGGCCCACCACTTCTCCAGGCTCGAGCTGCAGGCTCACCTCCTTCACAAGCGGCCGGCCGCCCAGGCTCAGGGCCACGCTCTCCAGGGAGAGACTCATCGAAGCGGCAGGGTGGGGGGCTGCTGCTGCGGTCCAGGCGACGGCTGGATCTGGGGTTTGGTCTGGATCAACAGCTTGCTGAACACCTGTTGGCCTTCCAGTGGCTGGGCCAGGGCCCGCTCCCGCTCCACCAGGTAGGTCACCCGATCGGCCCGCAACAGGTTGCCATCCTCCTGGATCACATCCACATCGCCACTGAGCAGGATCATCCCCTCTCGGGTGAAGTACTGAGCTTGGCGAGAGGTGGCCACCACCCGGCGATCGGGGTAGACGATCCTGACGTTGCCTGTGGCGGTGATGATGCCGGTGACGTTATCGGCCTGCTGGCGGTCGGATTCGATCGTGACCTGGCCGGTGGGTGCCGGGGCGGGCGCCGCTGGCACCTGTTCAAGGGCCGTGTCGACCTGTCCCCCGGGTTGCAGCTGGATCGGCATCGGCTGGGCGCGGCCAACAACAGCTGAGCCCAGCACCAAGAGGATGGTGCTGAGGGCCGTCAATGCCAGCTTTGGCCGTCGCCATCGCAGGGACTCAGACCACTGGATGGGATTCAGCTGGAGCGGGCTCAGGCCGATAGTGCTCAGCCGGACAGTGATCAGCATCTCAACGGCAGCGGGGTGAGCGAACTCAATTGAGGTTGGCAATCTACGGGCCAATGCCAGGAGCCCAGTTGCAGGGCGGACGCTCAAGGCTGCGGCCGCAGGCTGGGCAGAGGCAGTGCGGCTGGGTCATCGCCAGCCTGCAGACAGCTCAATCGAGCAGTGCTGGCCTGGCGTAAGTGGTCCAGGTCGAGACCGAGGGCCTCCGAACCGCAGCGGGCCAGACGGCCCACCCCTTCTCCCAGAAGAATCGTGGCGCCGCGATGGTTGCCGCGCTCGAGATGGAGATGGGCAACGGCGATCTGAAGAATGCCCTGGAGCACGGGCCGGTCAGGCCCCAGGGTTTCATGCCAGAGCTCCTCCAGCCCGTCGTGGCAGGCATACCACTGCCCGGTATTGAAGAGGACGACCGCCTGCCGGAAGCGGGGATCGTCCTCCAGCGCCTCGCTCAACGCTTGGCGGTCTTTTTCGCCGGCAGCTTGCGCAGCCTGATCGATTCCGGTGTCACCTCCAGCATCTCGTCAGGGCCGATGTATTCCAGGGCCCGCTCCAGGGTCATCTGGATCGGCGACTGCAGGGTGTCGAGCACCTCAGCACCGGCCGAGCGGATGTTGGTGACCTGCTTCGCCTTGCAGACGTTGAGTTCAAGGTCGGGCGGTCGGTTGTGCTCGCCGACGATCATGCCCTTGTACACCTTGGTGCCGGGAGTGATGAAGAACTGGCCCCGGTCTTCGGCGCCCTTGAGGGCATAGAAGGTGGCTGTTCCCTCCTCGAAGGCAATCAGGACCCCATTGCGGCGAGCGTCGAAATCACCCTGCATCGGGCGGTACTCAAAGAAGGAGTGGCTCATGATCCCCTCGCCCCGGGTGGCCCGCACGAACTCTCCACGGAAGCCGATCAGGCCACGGGCCGGAACGACGAACTCCAGCTGGGTGCGGCCATCACTGCCGGTTTCCATGTTCTGCATCTCGCCCTTGCGCGTTCCGAGCTTCTCGATGCAGCTGCCTACGGCATCTTCGGGGACATCCATCACCAGGGTTTCGACCGGTTCGCAGGGGGTGCCATCGATGGTGCGGAAGATCACCTGAGGCTGCGAAACCTGAAATTCGAAGCCTTCCCGGCGCATGGTCTCGATCAGGATGCCGAGGTGGAGTTCACCACGGCCGCTGACGGCGAAGCGGTCTGGGGAATCGGTGTCCTCGACCCGCAGGGCCACGTTGGTGAGCAGCTCCTTCTGGAGGCGATCACGCAGTTGGCGACTGGTGACGAACTTGCCTTCCTTGCCAGCGAAGGGAGAATCGTTGACCACAAAGGTCATCTGCAGAGTGGGTTCATCCACCCGGATCAGCGGCAGGGCTTCGGGGTGATCAGGGCAGGCGATGGTCTCGCCGATGTTCACCTCATCGAAGCCGGCCACGGCCACCAGATCACCAGCGCGCGCCTCGGCGATCTCCACCCTGGCCAGGCCTTCGAAGCCCAGCAACTTGCTGATGCGACCGCGCTTGATGCTGCCGTCGTCTCGGATCAGTGCCGCACTCTGGCCAGCTTTGATCGTCCCGTTATGGATCCGACCGATCATGATCCGGCCGAGGAAGTCCGAATAATCGAGAGTGGTGACCTGCATCTGCAGCGGCTTGTCGGGATCGCCTACCGGTGGCGGCACATGACGCAGGATGGCGTCGAAGAGCGGCTTCATCGTTTCGCTCTCCGTGGCCATGTCGGGCTTGGCGTAACCGCCCATGCCGCTGCCGAAGAGGTAGGTGAAGTCACACTGATCGTCGTCGGCTCCCAGCTCCAGGAACAGGTCGAGCACCTTGTCCACGGCCTGCTCGGGGTCCACCCGTGCTCGGTCGATCTTGTTGACGAACACGATCGGGCGCAGACCCTGCTCGAGGGCTTTCTTGAGCACGAAACGGGTCTGGGGCATCGGCCCCTCGTTGGCGTCCACGATCAGCAGCGCCCCATCGACCATGCCCAGAACCCGCTCCACTTCTCCGCCGAAGTCAGCGTGGCCAGGGGTGTCGACGATATTGATCCGGATGCCGGCGTAATCGACGGCAGTGTTCTTGGAGAGAATCGTGATGCCGCGTTCGCGCTCCAGGTCGTTGGAGTCCATCACGCAGGTGGGCACTGCCTCCCCTTCGCGGAAGATGCCCGATTGCTGAAGCAGGGCATCCACCAGGGTGGTCTTGCCGTGGTCAACGTGGGCGATGATCGCGATGTTGCGGATCGGTGCGCTCTGATTGGCGCTCATACAGGATTCTCTCTCTTAATCTTGTCCGCAGCAACCGAAACCGGTTGCAACAATCCATCATCTTATCCCAGCACCTCCTTGAAGCCACAGGATCAACCGGTTCAACGGCCCAGCTGACGGGCCGGCTCGAATAGGCGCAAGGCCTCCAGAGATCCCTCGTAGCGCCAGTGCCAGGGTTCGTAGCTCACCCCCTGGCTGTTTCCCCTGGGAAAGGACAGCTGGTAGTGAAAGCGATTTGCATTGGCCTCAAGCCAGCGGAAGGCGGTCGTGCGATCGAACCCTTCGCTCAAATGGCTCTGGGGGGTGGCGCCATCGCCCAGATCGACCGCGTAGCCGGTGCTGTGCTCAGAAAACCCGGGCGGCGCGCTCACCTCGGCGCGTTCCTGGGCGCTCTGGTTCCGCTCGGCCTTGACATCAAAGAAGATGCCCTTCTGCAGCTCGATCGAGCGAAAGGCGCTGAGAAGCCGCAGGTCGACGCCTTCGGCGGTGGCGGCGCGCTGCATGGCCAGCAGGGCTCTAGCAGCCTCCGGGCGCAGCTTCTGGCCAGGGGCTACTGCCTCCAGGCTGCTGGCGGCCGCTTCTGGATAGGGTAAGTGACCCAGCAGGCGACCGTCGGGACTCTGGCGCGCCTCCAGACCAGGCACCGGTGGTGGCGCCAGCCAGAGCCGCAGGGGCTGGAGGAAGAGCAGCACCCCGCCGGCCGTCAACACCAGCAGCACGACGGTCGTGGTGGCCACAGGCTTGAGCAGGCTCTTTCGGCCACGGGCCTCGGGCAGGGTGCGGCGCGCCACCGGCAGATCCTCGCGCTGTTCGCTGCGCTTCAGGCGCTGCGGCCTTCGCGGTGGCACGCAACCTCGTAACAAACTTCGTCACAATCGTAGATGTCAGCCCTGGCTTGATCAACATCACGCCGAGCGTGGGTGTTAGCTTCGCGCTCAAGGATCATTCCCGCGGAGCAGGTTTCAAGATGTTGCGAGTCGCAGTGGTGGGTGGCGGCCCGAGCGGTTCCTGCGCAGCCGAAGTGCTAGCGAAGGCGGGAATTGAAACCTGGCTCTTCGAGCGCAAGCTTGACAATGCCAAGCCCTGCGGTGGTGCGATTCCGCTCTGCATGGTTGATGAATTCGATCTGCCCGAGTCGATCATCGATCGCAAGGTGCGCAACATGCGCATGATTTCCCCCTCCAATCGTGAGGTGGATATCCATCTTGAAAACGAGGACGAATACATCGGCATGTGCCGCCGGGAAATCCTCGATGGGTTCCTGCGCAACCGCGCCGCCGAGCTCGGGGCCCATCTCGTCAATGGTCTGGTTCAGTCGATCGACACCGGCTCCGCCCGCCAGGGTCCCTACACCCTCCACTACGCCGACTACTCCGGCGGTGGCCCTACCGGCGAGATCAAGAGCCTTGAAGTGGATCTGATCGTTGGTGCCGACGGAGCCAACAGCCGCGTGGCCAAGGCCATGGATGCCGGTGATTACAACGTGGCTATTGCTTTCCAGGAGCGCATCCGCCTGCCCAAGGAGGAGATGAGCTACTACGAGGATCTGGCGGAAATGTATGTCGGCACAGATGTCTCCCCCGACTTCTATGCCTGGGTGTTTCCCAAGTACGACCACGTGGCCGTGGGTACTGGAACTATGCAGAAGAATCAGGCTCTGATCAAGAGCCTGCAGAAGGGCATCCGTAAGCGGGCAAGTGCCCGGCTGCTCCACGGTGAGGTGATCAAGGTGGAGGCCCACCCGATTCCCGAGCATCCGCGGCCCCGTCGTGTCGTGGGCCGCATGGCCCTGGTGGGGGATGCCGCCGGCTACGTCACCAAGAGCTCAGGAGAGGGGATTTACTTCGCCGCCAAGAGCGGCCGTATGTGTGCCGAGCAGATCGTCGCTGCCAGTGCATCCGGAGCCAAGATTCCCAGCGAAGCCGACCTCAAGGTTTATATCCGCAAGTGGGACAAGCAGTACGGCGCCACCTACAAGGTGCTGGAAATCCTTCAGAATATCTTCTATCGCAACGATGCGGCCCGTGAAGCCTTCGTCGAGATGTGTGATGATAAGGACGTACAACGTCTCACCTTCGACAGCTATCTCTACAAGCGGGTTGTCATGATGAACCCCTGGCAGCAGATCAAGCTCACCCTGCTCACCCTTGGTGCCGTGCTGCGCGGCAATGCCTTGGCCCCTCAGTCGTTCAAGCCTGTGCCCAGCGTGGTGCGCAGCCCTGAAGAAATGGAAACCTGGCTGGCCAGCCTTGCCCAGGAATCAGAGCAGCTGCAGGGAGTGGGCAATGCCAGTAAAAAGCCTCTGGCCGAGCCCGTGGTTGCCGAGCCTCAGGTCAGGGAGGAGCGAGAGCCCGCGCTGACGTCCAAGAGCTGAGGCTTGGGATGGCCAGCCTCAGCTGCTCAGCTTGCTGAAATCCGCCAGTGTGCTGGCCTGGTTGCGCAACACCGCCAGCATGTTGAGGCGATTGCTGCGCACGGACAGTTCGTCGCACATCACCATCACACTGCTGGCGCCATCGAAGAAGGCTGAGAGGGCTTCAGCCCCCTCAGCCAGCTTGTTGGCCAGCAGGGGGTAACGGGTCTCCCCGTCGTCAACAGCCAGGATCGGCACCAGTTCCATCAGCACCTGCAACATGCCCGTTTCGCTGGGGGAGCTGAACAGGGCAGGATCCACCACCTCCCCTGGGCTGAACACGTCGGTCGGCAGATCCCCTTTCACAGCCAGCCGCGCCGCCCGTTGAACCACAGCCTGCACCGGTGCCAGCTGGCCGTCCATGCGGAGCTGGGCCAGCAGGGCCAGGCGCTTGCGTGCGTCGATCGGATCGCCCAGCAGCCGCTCGGCGGGCACCCCATCCCCTGCCACGGCCTGGACCAGGTCGGTATCGAAGCCTTCTTCATCGAACAGGGAGACCATGCGCAGGCGCAGGGCTTCCACCAGCTCGCCGGCGAGTGAGGGGGCATCAAGCTGCAGGTTGGGCAACAGCTGGGCCCAGTGGAAGCTGGCCTGCTTCAGCAGGTTGATCAGATCCGGCGACCAGCCTCGCTCCCACAGGATCTGCAGTACGCCGTTGCCCGCCCGGCGCAGGGCATAGGGATCTGACGATCCGCTCGGCCGCTCTCCCTTGGCATAGATGCTCAGCAGCAGCTCCAAGCGCTCGGCCAGGGCCACCACCGCCCCGGCATCGGAGCTGGGCGGCAGATCCCCGGCCCCACGCGGCAGGTAGTGCTCCAGGACAGCCAGGGCCGTGGCCCTGGATTCCCCCTCCGCCAGGGCGTACTTGGCTCCCATCACCCCCTGCAGTTCGGGGAATTCCCCCACCATCTGACTGACCAGATCGTGCTTGCACAGATGCGCGGCCCGCAGGGCCGCCTCCCGGTGTTCAGGCGTCAGCGAGAGGTGCTGCAGCAGCAGATGGCTCAGCCAGTACAGGCGATCGCTGCGATCGAGCAAGCTGCCCAGCCCTTCGGCGAAGGTGACGCTCCCGAGCCGCTGCCGCCGCTCTTCGCAGCTGATGGCGCGGTCGGCCTGGAGAAAGAACTCCGCATCGGCCAGACGGGCCTTGAGCACCCGCTCATTGCCACGCCGCACCGTGGCGGCTGCTTCCGGCAGGCCGTTGCCCACACAGATGAATCGGGGCAGCAGGCTGGCCTGGGCCGACAGGGCCAGGGGATCCTCCGCCGCTTCCAGGCGGCGCAGGGGCACGTAGCGCTGGTGGCTGCGCATCACCGTGCTCAGCACCTCCGGCGGCAGGTCGAGGAAACGCTGCTCCACGGAACCCTCGATCAGGCTGGGACTTTCCACCAGATCCACCAGTTCCTCGAAAAGCTCTTCGGGGAAATCAGGCCTTGCCTGGGCGGCGCTGGCAGCCGCGAGCACCTGCTGGCGGATCCAGTCGGCTCGCTGCTGGCGTTCCACCAGTACACCGGCTTCAGCCAGCAGCTCGCTGTGACGGCTGGCGTCGGGGATGGTGAGGGTGTCCTCCGACAAGCGGTGGCCACGGCTGATCCGGCCGCTGCTGATCAAGGGATCACTGCCCTCCAGCACCACCGGAATCACCTGCTGATCGAGCAGGGCCACCAGCCAGCGGATCGGGCGGCTGAAACGCAGCTCCCCCTCGCCCCAGCGCATGAAGCGTCTCCCCTGCAGGGCGGTGATCCAGGCCGGGATGCGCTCCGCCAGCACTTCTTCGCTGGGTTGGCCCGGTTGCAGGATGCGGGCGAAAACGAACGGGCCCTTGGGGGTGTCCCTCAGCTCAAGGCTGGCTGGATCGACGCCACAGCGGTTGGCGAACCCGATGGCGGCCGGCCCCGGTTGCCCGTCGATGAAGGCCTGGGCCCCCGGGGGGCCCTTGCGTTCCTCAGCCAGGTCCTGCTGGCGCAGGGGCAGATCGGCAACGCGCACCACCAGGCGCCGCGGTGTGCCGGTGGCCTCCACCAGGCCATGGGGCAGGCGCTGGGCGGCCAGGTCGTGTCGCACCTGCTCCTCCAGTTGCGGCAGGGCCAGGCGCGCGAAATCGGCCGGCAGTTCTTCGGTTCCGATTTCCAGCAGGAACGTGGCCACTCGCACAGCTCAGCAGCCTGTGACTGTATTGAAAGCCCGTCAGCATCACCCTGCTTCGCTACCTTCGAATGACGCTGGTGCCTCTGTCGTGACTCTCACCCCCGAACGTCAAGTCAAGTCGTCGGGATCCGGCCGCACCAAGGTTGAAACCGACGCTGCGGATGCAGCCTCTCGATCCTCTCCGGCCACCAACGGCAGTGCAATCAAGCCCCCCAGCAAGTTCGAGCGGCTGAAGGCGGCCAGCGACTATCTCAAGGAGCCCCTGGCCACCGAACTGGAGAACGACAAGCCCTTCTTCACCGATGGGGCCGTTCAGATCCTCAAGTTCCATGGCAGCTACCAGCAGGACAACCGCGACAACCGCCAGAAGGGCCAGGAGAAGGACTGGCAGATGATGCTGCGCCTGCGCAGCCCGGCTGGCCGCATTCCGGTGCCCCTTTACCTGGCCATGGACGATCTCTCCGACCGCCTCGGCAATGGCACCCTGCGCCTCACCACCCGCCAGGCCTTTCAGATGCATGGCATCGCCAAGGCCGACATCCGTGAGGTGATCGGCACGATCGTGTGCTCGATGGGCTCGACCCTCGCTGCCTGCGGTGACATCAACCGCAACGTGATGGCCCCGGCAGCTCCTTTCGAGAAGGGTGGCTATCCCGCCGCCAGGCGTCTGGCCGACGAAATCGCCGACCTGATCGCTCCGCTGGCGGCTGAGGGGTCGTATCTGGATCTCTGGGTGGATGGCGACCACAGCTATCGCTTCAAGCCGGCCGCGGCCGTTAAGCGCGCGCGTCAGCGGCAGCTGCAGGGGGCTGGATTCAGCGGAGACCCCAACGAGCCGCTCTACGGAGGCACCTATCTTCCCCGCAAGTTCAAGGTGGCCGTCACCGTGCCGGGCGACAACTCGGTGGATCTGCTCACCCAGGACATTGGCCTGGTGGCCTTCACCGACCCCTCCGGCCGTCTGCGTGGCTGCAACGTCTATGTGGGCGGTGGTATGGGCCGCACCCACAACAAGGACGAAACCTTCGCCCGCACTGCCGATCCCCTCGGATACGTGGAGGCTGAGCATGTGCTCGATCTGGTGCAGGCCATCGTGGCCCTCCAGCGCGACCACGGCGACCGGGAGCAGCGGCGCCACGCCCGCATGAAATATCTGATCCATGACCGCGGGGTCGACTGGTTCCGCCAGGAGCTAGGCCGGTACCTGGAGGCGCCGATCAAGCCCCTGAGGGCAGAACCGAAGCCTCGCCTCGACGACTACCTGGGTTGGCACCGCCAGAACCGTGGGCTCTGGTTTGTGGGGCTGCCCCTGCTCTGTGGCCGGCTCGAGGGTGAGCGCAAGCGCGGCCTGCGGCGTCTGGTCGAGACCTACCAACTGGAGGTGCGGCTCACCCCCAACCAGGACCTGCTGCTCTGCTCGATCGGGACC
The DNA here is from genome assembly GCF_024345795.1 of Synechococcus sp. J7-Johnson. Classification (GTDB taxonomy): domain Bacteria; phylum Cyanobacteriota; class Cyanobacteriia; order PCC-6307; family Cyanobiaceae; genus Regnicoccus_A. Next base: position 83,789 of record NZ_JAGQBU010000004.1, on the reverse strand, counting down.
TCCCAGCGCAGCAGTGTGAAGCAGGCCCTGGCGGCCCTCGGCTTCGAGACGCCGGAAGCGCCGTCTTTGCTGGCGCGCCATGCCATCGCCTGCCCGGCCCTGCCCACCTGCGGCCTGGCGATCACCGAATCGGAGCGAATCCTGCCGGCGGTGCTTGAGCGCCTGGAGGCCCTGCTGGAACGGCTCGGCATCGAGCGGCCGCTGCTGGTGCGGATGACTGGTTGCCCGAATGGCTGCGCCAGGCCCTACATGGCAGAAGTGGGACTGGTGGGCAGCGGCGTGGAGCAGTATCAGCTCTGGCTGGGCGGCACCCCCAACCTCACCCAGCTGGCGGCTCCGTACCTTGAGCGCATGCCCCTGGTCGATCTGGAGACCACCCTCGAGCCGCTGCTGCTGAGCTGGAAGGGCGAAGGCGGGCGTCAGAGTTTCGGTCAGTTCGTCTCCAGCCTTGGCGCCGAGCGGATTCAGGCGCTGCTCCCCTCCGAGAGCTGATGACGGTTCCTGCTCCTGTGAGGTCCTGTCTTGCCAGCCTGTTGCTGGGTTCCGCCAGCCTGGCCCTGGTGGCGCTCAGCCCCTTGGGGTCCCCACTTCGGGCCCGCACGATGGCGCCGCCTCCGAAAACTCCGGTCAAGTTTTATAAGCCCGACGGCGACACCTGCCGTGCGGACCACCTGCTCAAGGCCTACCAGAGCCAGCTGCTGCTATTCGCGGATCAACCACCGCAGGTGCTGCAACGCCTGCGTCAGATGCAGCTGGAGCTGGGGGAGGCCAGCTTGAAACGCTGCGCCAACGAGAACCGGATCAGCCGGGAGGAAGCCGATCGCATCTGGCGGGAACTGCAGCGTCAGCCCCTGCCTGGATCCCAGCCCCCGTAGATCGCGGCCGCCGCTCCCTGCCGCCAGGCCCAGAGCTGGTCGCCGTGGCTGAAGTGCCACCACTCGTTGGGGTGCTGGGCGAATCCGGCTGCCGCCATCACCTCGCGCAGCAGGCCGCGGCGCCGGTGCCACTCCAGCTCGAGCTCCCTTGACCCACCGCCTTCATCCAGGCGTTCCGACCGCCGCGCCGGGTCGTAGTGATCGGGCTCCGAGACAGCTCCGATCGCATCGATCTCCCCGCCCAGATCGAGCGGTTCTCCGCTTGTAGTGGCCAGGGTGAGATCCACCGCCCCGCCGGTGCTGTGGGGCGGTGGCGTAGCCGGATCCGGGCTGGGGGCGGCCCAGAAGCGGCCCACCTCCGTCGTCACCGCCTCCAGTTCGGGCCCGCTCTGCCGGGGGTCCACTCCCAGCCGGCGGCATTCGCTGGCGATCGTGTGCTCCACCATGAACTGCTGCACCCGCACGGGCCTCCAGCCATCGAAGATCGCCAGGCACCAGTCACCGTGCCGGCGCTTCAGCTCGCCCTGGGCCAATAGCAGGCGTTCCACCACGCCGCTGCGCAGTTGGAAGGGGCTGCAGCCGTCGCCGTAGGGCGCTCCCAGCGACGTGTAGGGGTGGGGCTCAAGGCGCAGCAACTGCCTCGGCAGGGGAATCAGCGGTTCGGCTGTGTCCTGGATGGGAATCGGGCTCCAGGGCCTGGGCAGGCTGGGGCTCACGCGCGGGGATGGCAGAGGACTCAATTCAAGCTGCCGGCATCCACCTGCCGCTGCCGCTGCTCGAGCAGCGCCTGGCGCAGGCCTGGATGGCTCTCCAGCTCGGGGTCGTGCTCCAGCAGCCGCCTTGCCAGAGCCCTGGCCTGCTCCAGCACCTCCCCATCGTCGCTGAGGCTGGCCAGGGCCAGGTCGGGCAGGCCCGACTGGCGGGTTCCCAGCACCTGCCCGGGCCCCCGCAGCTGCAGATCCATCTCGGCGATCTCGAAGCCATCGCTGGAGCGCACCAGCAGCTCCAGCCGCTGCTGGGCCTGCCCGGCCCTGCCATCGTTGATCAGCAGGCAATGGGAGGCCACTGCCCCACGCCCCACCCGGCCCCGCAGCTGATGCAGCTGCGCTAGCCCGAAACGCTCGGCGTGCTCGATCACCATCACGCTGGCCTCCGGCACGTCGACGCCCACCTCGACCACCGTGGTGGACACCAGCACATCACAGCTGCCGCTGGCGAAGGCGTTGATCGCCTCCTGTTTGCGGGGGCTAGGCATCCGCCCGTGCAGCAGGCCCACGCGCAGGTCTGGGAACACCTCCTCCTGCAGTTGCTGGTGGACGGCCACCGCCGAGCGCAGGTCAAGGTTCTCCGACTCCTCCACCAGGGGGAGCACCACATAGGCCCGCTGGCCCCGGGTCACCTCCTCGCGGATCAGCTCGTAAGCCTCCTGGCGCTGGCCGCCGCGCAGCAGGCGGGTGCGGATGGGGGTGCGCCCCGGCGGCAGGCCGTCGATCTGACTCACCTCCAGGTCGCCGTGCACCGAGAGAGCCAGGGTGCGCGGAATCGGGGTGGCGGTCATGGTCAGCAGGTGGGGCTGCAGGCCCTTGCCCATCAGCCGGTCACGCTGGCGCACCCCGAAGCGGTGCTGCTCATCCACCACCACCAGCCCCAGGCGGTCGAAGGCCACCGGATCCTCCAGCAGGGCGTGGGTGCCGACCAGCAGCTGCAGCTGGCCGTTGGCCAGGTCCTGGAGCAGCTGGCGCCGCCGCCCCGCCGGGGTGGAACCCGTCAGCAGGGCAGTGCTCACGTGTAGCTGGCTCAGCCACTCCCCCAGTTTGCGGGCATGCTGCTCGGCCAGCACCTCAGTGGGGGCCATCAGGGCCCCCTGGCAACCGGCTTCGATGGCCACCAGCAGGGCCGCGATCGCCACCACGGTCTTGCCACTGCCTACGTCCCCCTGCAGCAGGCGGGCCATCGGCTGCTCCTGCTCCAGATCGGCCTGAATGTCGGCCAGCACCCGTCGCTGGGCCTCGGTGAGCTGGAAGGGCAGCAGCTCCAGAAAGGAGGCCATCAGGTTGTTCTGCCCCTTCGGCAGTCGCAGGGGCCGTGCCGGCCGCCGCGCCAGCTGCCCTCGCCGCTGCAGCAAGCTGAGCTGGAGCAGCAGGAATTCATCGAAGACCAGCCGGTGGCGGCTGGCCCTGAGGTCGTTGTGATCGGCGGGATCGTGCAGCCCTCGCCAGGCGGTGGATCGATCCAGCAGGCCTTCCTGCCGCCGCAGGGCACCCGGCAGGGGATCGCTCCAGTGGGCCGCGGCGCTCAGCACGGTCTGGATGGCCTGGCGCAGACGTTCGGCGCCGAGACCTTCGGTGAGGGCATAGACCGGCACCAGTCGTCCGATCTGGCGCGAGCGCACCGGGGTCCCGGGGGAGTCGAGCACCTCCAGCAGGGGATCCTGCAGGGTGGGGCCGTAGGGGGTCTGGCGCACCAGGCCACTGGCTGCCACGCTGCAGCCTGGCGGGAACTGGCGTTGCTGGGCCTTGAGCCAGCCTGGTGAGCTGAAGCGTTTGCCGGCGAAGAACTTGCTCAGCCGCAGCCGTCCGGTGATGTCGCCCAGCTGCAGTTCCAGGATCACCAGCCGGGGGTTGCGCGGGCTGGCGAATGCATGGGAGCGCTGCACCGTGGCCACGATCGTGGCTGTGCTGCCAGGCACCAGCTCCCGGATACGCACCAGGTTGGCGTAATCGAGGTAGTCGCGCGGATAGTGACGCAGCAGGTCGCGAGCCAGCAGCAACCCCAGCCCTGCGAGCCGCGTGGCGGTTTTCGGTCCGATTCCCGGCACCTCGGCCAGGGGAGTGTCGGGTTGGATGGGGTTGGCCGTTCTGTGGGCTCCCGAACGAGCGCCACCGGAGGCAGGCTCCTGGGGAGCCAGCTTCAGGCGCGGAGGGCCGGGCGGCCGGGGTGGATCCAGGCTCTGGCGCAGGCTGTGCAGGCGCTCCCGGCATCGCCGCAGCAACGACTGGCGCTGGGCCAGCGGCAACTCGTCGTAGCTGGCAAAGAGCTCGGCCAGGGCGACCAGGGCTGGCGCCGCCTCCGGCACCCGGCGGATCAGCTCCTCCGGGGGTTGGCGGCACTGGCGCTCCAGAAAGAGGCTGAACCTTTCTCGGCGGCCCTGCAGGTTCTCGAACCCACGCTCCACCTCCAACTGCAACGCCTGCTGCAGGGTTGTGATCCAGCGTCCATGGTTCAGGCTGGGCTCTCGGGGGTGGATTGGCTGTCCTTCATCCACTGTTGTTCCGCTTCCAGGGCCCGGGCCCGCCGCTTCCAGTGGCGGTAATGCTGAGCCATTTTGCGCACGCTGGCGCGGCGCTGCTCCAGGCGCTTGCGGCAGGTGCGCAGGCGGGGCTGTTCGTACTCGAGGTCGCTGGTGCGCAGCAGCACCCCCAGGGCCTGCACCTGGATGGGCATGTCGGGGCTGCTGAAGGGCAGGTGAATCTTCAGCAGGTTGGCCGGGGCTGGCAGGGCTTCCAGGTCTCCCTGCAGCACGGCATCGAGCAGGTTCAGTGGCAGCAGGCTGCGGGTGAGCCCCAGCTTGATCAGATCCAGATTGATGGCGTGGGAGAGGTTGCGCAGACGCCGCTGCAGTGCCTGGTCCAGCGCCTTCCACCACTCCAGCAGCTCCACAGGCTGCTGGGGCACCAGGCCCTGATTTCGATCGGCTTCATCCGACCTCTGCGGCAGCGGTCTGGTTGAGGTGTCGGGCCGCGGGTGATCAGGATCCTGAACCTGGGAGCGGCGTTCCGGGGGCACGGCCATCACCAGCAGGGCCCTCAGGATGTCAGTGGGATCATCGGCCTCCGCTTCGGCGGCAACAACGTCCCCGGCCTCGAGGTTTTCCAAACCTTCCAATCCATCCACTTCCCCCAATCCCTTCAGGGCCGACTCCTCCAGGTCCAGGTCCTCGTCCTCTCCCACTCCTGCTTCGTCGTCTTCCTCCACAACGTCGTCGTCTTCGTCATGGCCGGCTTCGTCGTCGCGCCCTTCTTCGGCAATCCACTCTGCCGAAGGGGCCACCAGCCTGGTGAGGCCGGCCAGGGCCGGGATGCCACCGGAGAACAGCTCGGCGGAGAGGGGCAGGTTCAGATCCAGCCGGATCGAGCCCTCAGCTTCCTCACGCTCGTCCCAGTCACCCTCTGAGTCGCCCTCGTCAGCTCCGGCGGACATCTGCGCCAGGGCCCGGGCCAGCTGCCGTTGCTGCTGCTGCCCCTGGCGCCTCTGTTCATTCTGGACCTGGCACGCCAGGACCAGCAGCTGCTCCAGGGTCAGCAGGCAGCCGCAACGCTGCACCAATTGCTCGAGACGCCTGGGCAACTCCTGGCGCTGGCGATCGTTCAGTTGCTGATAACGCTCAGGTACCACCTGGGTGGCCACATGGAAGACGGCCTGCTGAACGGCCTCCAGCAGACCGTCGCGCAACACCTGCAGGTAGAGGGCCAGGTCGTGATACAGATCCCGATGACCCTCCCCCAGACGCCGGCGGATCCGCTCCAGGTGCCCGTGGGCTTCTGACAACGCGCTGGCGCTGGTCTCCAATCGGCTGAGGCGGGGGGACGGAAGGGGGACGCCAGGGGCGCGCTCAGCTCAGGCCGCCTTGCTGGTGATGGCGGCCACCTCGGCGGCGAAGTCGGCCTGGTCCACCTCAATGCCCTCACCGAGGGTGTATCGGGTGAAGCGACGCACCTGAATGTTCTCGCCGATCTTGCCGGCCACCTGCTTGACCAATTCAGCCACGGTGATCGAGCTGTCCTTGATGAAGGGCTGCTCCAGCAGGGCGAGTTCCTTGAGGCGTTTGCCGATGCGCCCCTCGACGATCTTCTCCTTCATCTTGTCGGGTTTGCCAGCCAGGTCGTCACGACCCATCTCGATCTGCTTCTCGCGATCGGCGATCGAGGCGGGAATCTCCTCGGTGCTGACATATTCGACGTTGGGGCAGGCGGCTATCTGCATAGCCACATTGCGCAACAGCTCCTGGAAGATCTCACCGCGGGCGACGAAGTCGGTTTCGCAGTTCACTTCCACCAGTACGCCAACCCGTGCACCGGTGTGGATGTAACTGCCGATGGCGCCTTCAGCAGCCGTGCGGCCGGCTTTCTTCTCGGCGGTGGCAATGCCCTTCTGGCGCAGCCACTCGGCGGCCTTGCCCATGTCGCCGGCGGATTCACCGAGCGCCTTTTTGCAATCCATCATGCCGGCGCCTGTTTTCTCGCGCAGTTCCTTGACGAGCTTCGCTGAGATCTCAGCCATGGGAGGAGTTAGGGAGGGGAAGGGTTGGGGGGAGTGATCTCAGGGGTTCCAGACAGCTTGGAACCCCAGGACAAACTCAGGCCAGGGCCTGAGTTCATGGTGTCGACTGGCTTCAGGCCTCGTCGTCTTCGGCGCGTTGCTCCTGGCTGCCGTGGCGACCTTCGTTGATCGCGTCGGCGAGCCTGCCAAGCACCAGCTGTACGGAGCGAACCGCGTCGTCGTTGCAGGGGATGGGCACGTCAGCCAGATCAGGGTCGCAATTGGTGTCGAGCATCGACACCAGGGGGATGTCGAGTTTGCGGCACTCGAGCACGGCGTTATTCTCCCGGCGCTGGTCGACCAGCACCACCACATCGGGAAGACGACGCATCGACTTGAGGCCGCCGAGGTACTTCTGCAGACGCTCCAGTTCCCGGCGCAGCACGGCCGCTTCCTTCTTCGGTCGCATGGCGATGGCGCCGGAGCTCTCCATCCGCTCGAGATCCTTGAGGCGGTCGATGCGGGCACGCATCGTGCTCCAGTTGGTGAGCATGCCGCCCAGCCAGCGCTGGTTCACATAGGCGGCGCCGCAGCGGGTGGCCTCGATGGCGATCACCTCGGAGGCCTGTTTCTTGGTGCCAACGAAGAGGAAACGCTTGCCACTGCGGGAGGCATTGCGAGTCCACTTGTAGGCGTTGTTCATGCAGACGGCGGTCTGCACTAGATCGATGATATGAACTCCATTGCGCGCGCAATAGATGTAGCGCGACATCTTGGGATTCCAGCGACGCGTCTGGTGCCCGAAGTGGGCCCCAGCCTCCATCATCTCGGAGAGGGTGACAACAGCCATGGTTGAGAAGGGTTTCGGGTTCGCCTCCACCTGCCAGGGATCAGACGCGATGACCCTGAAAGGGGCCATCGGTGCCGACTGAGCACCCGAAACGGACAGGTGTGCGGTTTATTAAGGACAATCCAAGCTACCAAACGGTCAGCGAAGGCCCTCGGCGCGGGCTTCGCGGAACAGGGCGCGCACTCCCAGGCGGTTGAGCGGCAAACGCAGCAGCTCCATGGCCAGAGCGTTCTGGCCATGACGGATCAGCCAGGCCAGCAGCGGCCGGAGCGTGCGCTCGTTCACCAGGCCCCCGAGTGTGAGCAGCTCCCAGAGCAGGCGGTGCCACCAGGTGAACTGAATGATGAAGCGCACTCGCCGGGTGGGGTGCTTCCGGTAGAACACCAGCCCCATACGGGCCCGCTCCTGCTCGATCCGCACCAGGTCTGGCAGTTGCTCCAGGCTGAGGGCGGGATGCCAGTGGTACCCCACTGCCGCCGGACAGCGCACCAGCTCCACCCCCAGCCGGCGCAGCCTTTCCCCCAGCTCCAGATCCTCCCAGCCGTAGAGGCGGAAGCCGGTGTCGAACAGGCCGGAGCGTTCCAGCAGCTGGCGATCGATCGCTACGTTGCCGGTGGCGAAGTAGGCCCAGGAGTGATCGCTCAGCTTGTGAGGTTCGCTGGTGGGGTCCTCGAAATTGGCCGTGTTGATCACAGCCCCATAGGTGAAGCAGAGCCGGTTACCGCTGCGCTGCCAGCGGGCTGCCAGGGACCGGGCATGCTCCAGCAGGAAGGTGCCGGTGACCACCAGATCGCTGTCGATGAAGACGATCACATCACCGCGGGCGTGATCCACGCCTCGGTTGCGGCCTTCGGCGGGTCCGCCATGGTCCTGCTCGATCAGGCGCACATGGGGGAAACGCCCCGCCTCCTGCCGCAGCCACTCGGCGGTGCCGTCTGTGGAGCCGTCATCGACCACCACCACTTCGTAGCCCTCGAGGGGGGGCTCCAACTGCTGATCCTCCAGCGCCAGCAGTGCCTTCTCCAGGATCGGCCGGCGGTTGTAGGTGGGGATGACGACGCTGGGGAACATGGCTTGGCTGCGGGAGCTGGTGAGCGCACCGCTCCCGGATCAGTCGGCGGCGCCGCCGTTGTTGGCAGTACCGGTGACGCCGTTTCCGGCCCCTTCACCACGGCCGTCGTTGCGGAGCTTGCGCTTCTTGAACTTGCGGGCGTAGGAGCGGTTGCGCTCCTGCTTTTCTTTCTTGAGGTTCCTGCGTTTCGCCATGAACTGCTTCGGGCTCGTTGGGGTGATCTTCCACCCTACCAACCTTCACCCAATGGCCATCAGGCGGCCGTCCTCCATCTGCACAAGCCGGTCGGCCACATCCAGGATGCGGGGGTCGTGGGTCACCATCAGCACTGCGCAGTGCTGCTCCCTGGCGAGACGCTTGAGCAGATCCACCACCTCGCGACCGCTCTGTTTGTCGAGCGCAGCGGTGGGTTCATCGGCCAGCAGCAGGCGGGGGTGGGCCGCCAGGGCCCGGGCGATCGCCACCCGTTGCTTCTGGCCTCCGGAGAGCCCGTGGGGCAGTTTGTCGAGATGGTCGCCGAGTCCGACCGCCCGCAGCCACTCGCGCGCCTGATCGCGCCGGGCCCGGTAGCTGAGGTTGGGCAGGAGGTCGGAGCCCATCTGCACGTTCTGCTCGGCGCTGAGGCAGCGCAGCAGGTTGTGTCCCTGGAAGATCATGCCGATGCGCCGCCGCAGTTGCTGACGCTGCTTCCGGCTGGAGTCGTTCAGGTGCTGGCCCAGCACCCGCACCTGGCCCTGCTGCACCTGGCGCAGGGCTCCCACCAGGGTGAGCAGGGTGGTCTTGCCGCAACCCGAGGGACCAGTGAGCAGCACCACCTCCCCGGGCTGGATGGTCAGGCTCACCTGCTGGAGAACCTGACGGCGCATCTCACCGGCTCCATACCAATGGCAGAGACCTTCCACCTCGACCATCGGCAGCGGGGAACCAGCCGGGGCAGAGCGGGCTTGAAGGGACGAGGGAGAGGCTGTCATGGCGACACGGCTGGGGCGGCGTTCAGAAGATCTCGGCGGGGTCGGCATCCCCGAGGCGGCGCATCGCCATGCCGGCCGAACCCATGCACATCACCAGGATCAGACTGAACACCAGGACGGCCCGGGGCATGTCCATGTACACCGGGAGACGGGTCGCTGATCGCACCAGCGCATAGAGGCCCTGGCCGGCGGCGTAGGCCGGCAGGTAGCCGAGCAGCGCCAGCAGCAACCCTTCCCTTGCCACGACCCCCAGCAGGGTGGAGAGGCGATACCCCATCGCCATCAAGGTGGCGTATTCCGGCAGGTGATCACTCACATCGCTGTAGAGGATCTGGTAAACGATCACGCAACCGACAATGAAGCCCATGGCGGCTCCGAGGGTGAAGATGAAGCCGATGGCCGTGCTGTTGCGCCAGTAGTCCTTCTCGAAGTCCATGAAGCCCTGTTTGGTGAACACGTTCACGTCCTTGGGCAGGGAGTCCTTGAGGCGCTTCATCACCAAGGCGGGATCCGCCCCCGGGCGCAGGCGGATCAGGCCCACTTCGATGCTGCCGGGGGGCGTGTTGGGCAGCAGTTGCAGGTAGGTCTCGCTGCTGGTGAGGATGTTGCCGTCGGCCCCGAACGACACCCCTAGGGCCACGAGGCCGCCTACACGCACCCGCTTTCCACCGATTTCGCTCTCCACCGTGCGGCCCGCCCGGAACCATTCGGCCACGGGCCCGAACTCAGGCCTAGAGAGTTCATCGAAGAGCACCCGACCCCGCTGGTTGAGCACCCTGGCCTTCGCTGTCAGGCCTGGAACGGTTAACAGGGGATCGCCAGGCTCGAATCCCAGGGCCAGGATCGAGCGGGTGCTGAGATCTTTGGGATTCCGCCAGATCACAAGATTCCAGTGCACCGGCGTGATGCCGGCCACGTCGGGATCGGCCAGGGTCTGGACCAGACGCCGGCGAGGAAAGCCGGCCATGCTCACCGAACTGCTGGAGCGGGGGCTGAGCAGCACCAGGTCGGCGTCGAACAGCTTGTGCACCGTGACGCTGGCGTCGAACAGCCCGTCACGGAAGCCGAACTGCATGAACATCAGGATCCCGGCGAAGCTGATGCCCGCCAGGGCCACCGCCAACCGGGCCGGTTGGCGGGTGAGCAGCAGCCAGGCCAGGGGAATCCGGCGTCGGTTCCAGATCGCCGCCAGACCGGGCCAGGCTCTCATGGCTCGAAGCGAATCACGGTCTTGAGTCCGGCGCGAGTGCTGATCCGGGGGATGTCGGCCGGATCCAGGGCGAGCCGCACTTCCACAATGCGCGCATCGGCATCACCGGTGGGGTCGGTGGAGAGCACATCACGCTGGCGTACCTGGGGGCTGATCCTGATCACCCGACCATTGAGGGTGCCGCTGAAGCCCCCGTTCTCGCTGGTGACACTGGCCCGCTGGCCCAGTCGCAGGCGGTTGATGTCGCTCTCGTACACCTCGGCGAGCACCTCCATCTGGTCGCTGGCACCCAGCTCGAGGATTCCGTCATCGCCGGGGCGCTCCCCCACCCGCGATTGCAGCTTCAGCACGGTGCCGCTGAACGGAGCCCGCAACACCGTGTTCACCAGATCGGCCTCCGTCTTGACCAGTTCGTCCTGGGCTTCGCGCAGATTGCCCTTGAGCTCCACCAGGGTGAGTTCGCGGCTTTCGAGGTCGGCGGGAGGGGTGGCACCCGCTTTGGCCAGTTGGCGGTAGCGGGAGATTTCCCGCCCTAGCAGGGTCACCTGGTCGGTGAGGTTGGCGATGCGGCTCTGGAGCAGCCGCCGCTGGGCCTGAAGGGCGGGGCCGGTGTCGAAGGTCGCCAGCAACTGGCCCGCCTGCACCCGCTGACCCTCCTCCACCAACAGCTCGGTGATCCGGGGGCTGCCTCCGATGCCGGTGATCGGTGCTGCCAGCTTGCGGATGTCACCGGCTGGCTCAAGGCGTCCCAGAGCCGAGACCGCTTCCAGCGTCCTGGGCTGGGCAACGGTCTGGGGCTCTGCCTCCGGTTTGACGCCCTGCTGGCTGCGGCTGATCAGGGTGATCGTCCCGGCTACAAGCAGCAGGGCAGCTGCGCCGATGAGCACCGGTCGCAGCGGCAGGCCGCTCATGCGGGCGAGGGGGGATCGTCGAACAGGAGCTTCTCGATGTAGCGATCCGCCCAGCTCGGATTGAACGCCTTCTCCAGCACGCGGCGGGTTTTGTCGTTCCGTTTCTGCTGCTGGCAATACGAAAGTTGGCCGTGATACCGGAAAACCGTAGCGGGGTCATCAACAGCCTGCTCCGGCGTGATGGCCACTGCCTTGGCCATCACCGCCAGCAGCGCCACCACCTCCTCCAGGAACCAGCCTTCCTCCTCTTCGGTCACCGGCCGTACGAAGCGCACGTAAGGGGAGAAGATCGTCCCCCAGGCAGGCAGCTCCCGCGGCTGGCTGTAAGGGCGCCGCGGCAAGGCGGCCAGATCGGAAGCGATCCCGGCCGCCAGCTCCCCGCCCGTGGGGGAGAGATCGGCGATGGCGGCTGACACTCCAGCGGGGCCTGCAACGATGTCGGCGCCGAAGACGGGCAGGTCGTAGCGGGGATCAGGGAAGAACACGCAGTGCAGGATCTGCAGACCCGCACCCAGCCGGGCGGTTTCCAGATGGAGTTTGCGCAGGCCGCGGCAGCGGCGCAGCTCATTGTGAATGAACAGCTTTTCGCCGTCGAGGCTGCCGCTGATCGCCTCGAGATCCTGGTCGATGGCCAGGGGAGCAAGCCCCGGCAGTGTGCTCCAGCTGCTGCGGATAGTTTCCGCCAGGGCATCCACGAGGGGATGCAGGCCAGAGGCGGCGGGGCGCTGGTCGGGGCTGGGGGCGGGGACGGTTGAGGTCACGTGGGCAGCCTCGGCCAGCAGAATGTTGATCCTGCCACGCCCGTTCGGTCCAGCCGTTGCCCCTTTCCTTCCCTCCGCCGCTCCAGGCTGCCGACAGCTTCGAGGATCCCAGCCTGCTCCGCCTCGCCAATGGGGTGGAGGTGGTGAGTCTGCGCCAGGAGCAGGCCCCTCTGGTCTGCCTCGACTTCTGGTGCCAGGCCGGCAGCGCCGGTGAAGAGCCCGGTCAGGAGGGGATGGCCCATTTCCTGGAGCACATGGTCTTCAAGGGCAGTGAACGCCTGGAGGCGGGGCAATTCGATCGCCGCATCGAGTCTTTAGGTGGCAGCAGCAATGCGGCCACGGGTTTCGACGACGTGCACTACCACGTGCTCGTGCCAGCGGAGGCGGTGACCGAAGCCCTGGAGTTGCTGCTCGATCTGGTGCTCAAGCCGCGTCTCGATCCCGGCGATTTCCGGATGGAGCGCAAGGTGGTGCTCGAAGAGCTTGCCCAGAGTGAGGATCAGCCCGAGGAGGTTGCCTTCCAGCGCCTGCTAGCCCTGGCCTGTCCAGGGCACCCCTATGGCAGGCCGATCCTGGGGGACCGCAGGGCCCTCAAGGCCCAGACCCCAGACGGGATGGCCTCCTTTCACAACAACGCCTACCGGCCTCGGCGCTGCAGCCTGGCCCTGGCCGGTGCCATCGATCAACTGCCGATCGAGACCCTGCTGGCGAGCAGTGCCCTGGCCGGGCTTGATTCCCAGGCCACGGCACCGCCACCAGGGGTAGCCCTGGAGCTGCGTCCCGGTGTCCATGAACTGGAGCTGCCCCGTCTGGAGGCGGCCCGCCTGCTGATGGCCTGGCAGCTTCCCGCCGCCGCCGATCTGGAAGCGGTGGCCGGCGCCGATCTGCTCACCAGCCTGCTGGCCGAAGGGCGCCGCAGTCGCCTGGTGCAGCGGCTGCGCGAAGACCTGCGCCTGGTGGAGAGCATCGATCTGGATCTGAATGTGCTCGAATCCGGCAGCCTGGCCCTGCTCGAGGCGGTCTGCGCTCCAGAGCAGGTGGCGGCGGTGGAGGAGCAGATCGCGGTGGTCTGGCAGGAGATCTGCTGCACACCTCCCCCCGAGAGTGAGCTGGAGCGCGCCCGCCGTCTGGTGGCCAATGGATATCGCTTCGGCCTGGAGTCGGCGTCGTCGGTGGCGGGTCTGATCGGTCACCAGTGCCTCTGGGGGCGTCTGCAACCGCTGAGCCATCCCCTGGAGCTGCTGCAGCGCTGGAGCGTGGAGCGCCTCGGCGCTGAGCTGCTGCCTCTGCTGGCTCCCGAGCGCGCTTGTCGTCTGTTGGCCCTGCCCGCATGAGCCGCTCCACCCCCCTGCCTCCCCTTCCCCAGCCCGAGTGCTTCGAGCTGCCCGGGGGCTGCCCGGTCTCGGTGCTGCGCCGAGCAGGGCCGGCGATCCTTTCCGCCAGGCTCTGGATCCGTGGTGGCAGCGCGGGCGATCCGCCAGGCCAGCGCGGCCGGGCCCAGCTGCTGGCAGGACTGCTCAGCCGGGGTTGCGGCGACCTCAGCGGCGATCAACTGGCTGATCTGGTGGAGGGTCTCGGCGATGAATTGCGCTGCGAAGCCAGCGAAGACGCCCTGGTGATCAGTCTGAAGTGCGCCAGCGACGACGCTGCGGCCCTGCTGCCTTTGCTTGGGGTCATGGTGCAGTCCCCCTGGCTCGATCCTGACCAGATCAGCCTCGAGAGGCAACTGAACCTGCAGACCCTCGGACGCCTGCGCGAAGACCCGTTCCAGCAGGCCCACGACCAGCTGCGTTCCCACCTTTTCGGCCAGGGCCCCTATGGCCACGACCCTCTGGGCGTGGAGGCGGAACTGGCCGGGCTTGATCGTCCCCAGTTGGTGGATGCCGCAGGAGCCCTGGGGGGGCACGGGGCGGCACTGGTGCTGGTGGGCCGGCCACCCAAGGACCTGATCGAATTGCTGCAGCCCGCCGGCAGCCCGGCCTGGAACTGCCGAACCCCGTCGCTGCTGAGTGGGCAGGAGGCGAAGAACGAACCGGCCCTGGTGCTGGAGGAGCAGGACACCGAGCAGCTGGTGCTGATGCTCGGGACCGCCACGGTGCCCCTGGCCGATCCCCGCTCCCTTGCCCTGCGCTTGCTGCAATGCCACCTGGGAGTGGGCATGTCGAGCCGGTTGTTCGTGGCCCTGCGGGAAGATCACGGCCTGGCCTACGACGTGGGTGTCCACGCCCCGGCCCGCTGTGGCGCAGCCCCCTTCGTGTTCCACCTCTCCAGTTCTGCTGAGCGGGCCGCGGAGGCCACCACGGAGTTGCTGTCTGAGTGGCAGCGGCTGCTGGATCAGCCCCTGAGCGAGGAGGAACTGGCCCTGGCCATCGCCAAGTTCCGCGGCGCCTCCGCGGCCGGCCGGCAGACCTGCGGCCAGATTGCCGATCGCCAGGCGATGGTGCTGGGCCATGGCCTGGATTGGTCCTACGCCGATGAGGCGCTGGAGCGGGCCGGAAGCTTCGACCCCGACATGCTCCATGTCGTGGCCCGCCAGCTGCTGAGCCGACCAAGCCTGAGCCTCTGCGGACCGCCCCGGGCCCTGGGGGCCGCTGGGAAGGTCTGGGGCACTCATCCCCTGGGCCGCCCCTCGGGGGTGCAGGCGCTGAGCTGATCGGCGCCCAGCAGGAAAGTGCCGCGCCGGAAGCGCACGGCCAGGAGGTTGATGGCCCTGAGAGCCATCACCTGGCCGGCTTCATCGCCATCGACCAGATCGGGAGGTCGCAGCATCGGCATCGGATCGGCGGTTTTGAGGTAAGTGAGTCGGGTCGTGATCCGAACCCAGTCACCCACGCTGAACGCCGGTGCTTCGGGCTCAGCAACAGCTTCGGAAGGCGGATCTGTTGGCCCATGGTTCGGCTGATCGTTCGTCGGCTGAACCATGGGCTCACCTGGTTGATCGGTGGTCAGATCGGGGAAGCTCATCGCCACCGCTGTTCAGCTGGCATCCACTACAGCAGGATGGAGCGAGCCAATCACCCTTCGTTTGCGGGCCTTAGCCAACTGGAGTGGGGCCCTCATGGGGCTGCTGCTGATCATCATGGGGGGTCTGATCCAGGCCGCCATCCCCCTGCCTCTGGCTGGTGGAGGTCTGCGCCTGTTCGATCTCCCCGTCACCGCCCAGGTGCCGGCACTGTTGCTCACGGCGCTGGTCTGCGGCCCCAGGCCGGCCCTGCTGGCGTCGGTGGCCTACCTCAGCCTCGGCCTGCTGATGCTGCCGGTGTTCCATTCCGGAGGTGGTATGGCCTACCTGCTGGATCCAGGCTTCGGCTACCTGGCCGGCTTCATGCCGGCAGCCTGGGTGAGTGGTCGGCTGGCCCGCCAGGAGGGGATGGGCGAGCTGCTGCGGCTGCTGGGAGCTGCCTGCCTGGGGTTGCTGGTGATTCAGCTCTGCGGCATCGCCAACCTGCTGCTCGGGGCTCTGGCGGGCCGCTGGGCCGCTGGACTGCCCGATCTGCTGGTCGCCTACAGCCTCGGTCCCCTGCTGCCCCAGCTGTTGCTTTGCTGCGGGGTGGCGGTGCTGGCCTGGCCCCTGCGCCGCCTCCTGCTGGTGGAGCCATGAGCGCAGGCGTGAGCTCCAGCCGTCGCCTTGCCTGGACCGTGGCGGGGCTGGTGGTGGTGCTCGACCAGCTCAGCAAGGCGTGGGCCTCTGCCGCTCTGCCTCCTGGCCTGGCGGAACCCCTGATTCCGGGGCTCCTGCGTCTGCGGCTGGTCTTCAACACCGGTGCTGCGTTCAGCCTTCTCAGCGGCCAGGCCGTCTGGCTGGGTGTGGTGAGCCTGGTGGTGGCGCTGCTGCTGGTGGTGTGGATCCAGCGCCACCCATCGTTACCGCGCTGGCAGTGGCTGGGACTCGGATCATTGCTCGGTGGGGCAGTGGGCAATGGCCTCGACCGCTGGCGGATAGGTGGCGTGGTCGATTTTCTCGAGTTGGTGCCCGTCCAGTTCCCGGTGTTCAACCTTGCCGATGTGGCGATCAATGTGGCTGTGGTCTGCCTGATCCTCGATCTGTGGGAGGGACGTCCCCGTGAGCGCCGTTGAGGGCCTGAAGCGGGGGCTGGTGGAGCTGGAGAGCCCGGCGTCCGCTCAGGTTGAGATCCATCTGAGCGGCCACGCCCCCCGCCGGATCAAGCTCCACGGCCGGCTGGTCCGACTCGGCCGCGATCCTGGCCTTGAGCTGAGCCTGGATCACCCCGCTGTCAGCAAGCAGCACGCTTGGCTCGAACCAGTGGGCCACGACTGGCTGATCCGTGACAGCGGCTCCACCAACGGGCTGTTCTGGCGCGGTCAGCGGATCCGGGAGCTGTTGCTGCGGGATGGTGATGTGGTCCGCTTCGGCCCCCCCGAGGAGCCGGGGTTGCCGGAACTGGTGTTCGAGCGCAAGCCTCTGCCCCGGGGACTGCGGCTGGCCCGTGGCCTCACCCTGGTGCTGGCGGGGCTGGGTTCGGGTGGCCTGCTCCTGCTCGCTCTGGCCGCTGTGTGGACGCCGGTGCGGGGCAGCCTGGCGCCGGTGCGGGGCCCCCTCGCCCTCTACGACCGGTTGAACCGGCCCATCAGTTCCGCGGAATCAAGCGAACACCGCGAAAACGACGCCCTCTCCGATTTCCCGCCGGTCCTGGTGGATGCCCTGCTCGCCAGTGAGGACAGCCGCTTCTGGTGGCATCCCGGCGTGGATCCGATCGGTACTGCCCGCGCCCTGGCCACCAACGTGCTCGGCGGACGGGTGCTGGAGGGTGGCAGCACCCTCACCCAGCAGCTGGCCCGCAGCCTCTACCCGGAGCAGGTGGGCCAGGGTGAAACGCTGATCCGCAAGTGGCGGGAGCTGCTGGTGGCCCTGCAACTGGAGGCCCGCTTCAGCAAGGGCGACCTGCTGCTGAGCTACCTGAACCGGGTGTACCTCGGAGTGGGCTGGGGCTTCGAGGACGCCGCCCGCAATTACTTCGCCAAGCCGGCGGCCAGGCTCAGCCTGGAGGAGGCGGCTCTGCTGGTGGGTCTGCTCCCTTCTCCCAACGGCCACGATCCCTGCATCAACCCCCAGGCGGCCCTGGAGGCCCGAAACGTCGTGCTGCTGAAGATGGCCGACAGCGGCCGCATCAGCGCTGACCGGGCCCGCCGCTCTCGCCGCAGCCCCATTCAGCTAGGGAGCCAGGCCTGCCGCAAGGGCAGCCGGCGCCCTGCCCCCTACTACACGGATCAGGTGCGTCTAGACCTGGAGAGGCTGCTGGGGGTGGATGTGGCGGCGGAGGGGAATTTCCTTGTGGAGACCCACCTGGATCCGCCGGTACAGGAGCTGGTGGAGCGGCAGCTGCGCCGTCGCCTGGCCGCTGCCGCCGCCCTGGGGGTGAGCGAGGGCGCTGTGGTGCTGCTGGACAGCCGCAACGGCGGAGTGATCGCCATCGCCGGCGGGCGCGATTACCGCACCAGTCAGTACAACCGGGCCAGCCAGGCCCTGCGGCAGCCAGGCAGCACCTTCAAGCTCTTCACCTACCTGGCGGCCCTGCAGCGGGGCTCCAGGCCCGGCGACGTCATCAGCTGCAGTCCCCTGAGCTGGCGCGGCCAGTCGTTCTCCAGTGGTTGCGGCGGCAGCCTCAGCCTGCGTCAGGCCTTCGCCATCAGCAGCAACACCGCCGCCCTGCGCCTGGCCCGGCGGGTGGGTCTGGAGGCAGTGGTGCAGCAGGCCCAGGATCTGGGCATCAGCTCCAGCCTCAACCCCGTGCCAGGCCTGACCCTCGGCCAGAGCGAGGCGCGGCTGATCGAGCTCACCGCCGCCTATGGGGCTGTGGCCAATGGCGGGGTATGGCATGCCCCCAGCACCATCCGCCGCCTCACCGACGCCGAGACCTGCGCGGGCCTCGAGAGCGAACGCTGCCGCCAGTTGCGCAACAAGGGCGATCAGCCGAACCGGGCCATCCAGGCCGGCCGCAGCGTGCTCAAGCCCGAGGTGGCCCGCAGCATGCAGGGGCTGCTCCAGGCCGTGGTGCGCTCCGGCACCGGTGGTGCGGCCTACCTCGGTGGGGAGGAAGGGGGCAAGACCGGCACCACCAACGGGGCCAGGGATCTCCTGTTCATCGGCTATGACCCCAGTCGCCACTGGGTGATGGGCATCTGGCTGGGCAACGACGACAACAGCCCCACCCGCAGCGGCAGCGCCCTGGCCGCCGGCCTCTGGGGCGACATCATGCGCCAGGCCACCCCGAGCCGTGCCGCCCCAGCGGCTAAGCCCTGATGCCACGTCTGCGCCTCTGGATCTGGGTGGCGGCGGGCCTGGCCGTGATCGTGGCCCTTTCACTATTGCTGCAGGCCTTCAACAACCTGGTGTGGCAGCTCAGCTACCTGCTGCCACCGGCCCTGGTGGGCCCGCTGCTCGTGCTGGTGCTGGGTGGCGGCGCTGTGCTGCTGCTGCGCCTGGCCTGGCCCTGGTTGCTGGCCTGGCGCAACCCCAGGCCAGGCCCCGGCCCCGGCAGCAAGCCCCTCCCTGCCCCCAGCAGCCGCCAGGAGGCAGCCGGCCAGCAGTTGCGCTCCATCGATCCGGTGCTGGAGCGGGTACGCGATGAGGTGGCGCGCGAAGCCCTGCGACAGGAGCGTGACCGGGTGGAGGCGGAGCTCGCCCGCGGCGATCTGGTGCTGGTGATTTTCGGCAGTGGCTCCGCCGGCAAGACCTCCCTGATCCGTGCCCTGCTGCAGCAGGTGGTGGGGGATGTGGGGGCCGCGATGGGCTCCACCACCACCTGTCAGACCTACCGGTTGCGCCTGAAGGGCTTGCAGCGGGGCCTGCAACTGGTCGATACACCTGGCATTCTCGAATCCGGCCGCGACGGTCAGGAGCGCGAGCGTGAGGCCCGCCGGCAGGCTGCCCGTGCCGATCTGCTGGTGCTGGTGGTGGATGGCGATCTGCGCGCCGCGGAGTTCCAAGTGTTCGAAGCCCTCGCCAGCCTCGGTAAGCGGCTGGTGCTGGTGCTGAACAAATGCGACCTGCGCGGCGAGGAGGAGGCGCGGCGCCTGCTGGCCCTGCTGCGCCAGCGCTGTGCTGGCAGGATCCCTGCCGAGGACGTGATCCCCGCCGCCGCGGCGCCCCAGTCGATCCCCAGGCCCGGCGGGCGACCGCTGCAGCCTGCTCCGGAGGTCGACGCCCTGCTGCGCCGTCTCTCGGAAGTGCTGCACCAGGACGGCGAGGAGCTGATCGCCGACAACATCCTGCTGCAGAGCCAGCGTCTCAGCGACGCCAGCCGTGCCCTGCTCTCGCGCCAGCGGCGCCAGGACGGGGAGGCCATCGTCGATCGCTACATGTGGATCGGCGCCGGGGTGCTGGTGGTGAACCCCCTGCCGGTGGTGGATCTGCTCGGCACCGCCGCCGTGAACGCTCAGATGGTGGTGGAGCTGGGCCGGGCCTACGGGGTGACGCTGACGCGCGAGGCCGGACAGGACCTGGCTCTCTCGGTGGGACGCACCCTGGCGGGTCTGGGGGTGATCAAGGGGGGGCTGGGATTGATCACCACCGCCCTGAGCCTGAACCTGCCGGCACTGGTGGTCAGCAAGGCGGTGCAGGGGGTGAGTGCCGCCTGGTTGACGCGGATCGCGGGCCTCAGCTTCCTCACGTACTTCGAGCAGGGTCAGGACTGGGGCGATGGGGGGTTGCAGGAGGTGGTGCGCCGCCAGTACGACCTCAACCGGAGGGAGGGGGCGTTGCGCGGTTTTCTGGAGGTGGCCCTGCGCCGTGTGGTGGAGCCTCTGCAGCGTCGGCGGGACCGGCAGTTGCCACCACGCCCAGGGCCTCGGGGGGAGGGGGCTGGAGGGGACCGCGGGCGTCGAGCACCGTGATCAGGCCGAGATACAGCACCCCGATCAGTATCGACAGGGCGCCGGTGACAATCGCCACCCAGCGTCCGCGGGGGTTCGCCTGAGGCTGCTGATCGCTCATGGTCGTAGTGGGTCCACGATGCCTGCTCACACGTGAAAGCCGGTCACCACCGATGGCATTTTGCCTAGTGCCGAAGGCTGAGGTTTCAGGTCAGATCCCCGGACCGCAGCGACTGGCTGACCACCGCCGCGAGCCCCTGCAGATGCTCCTCCTGGGTGTGGGGGTTGCCCAGCACTGCCTTGAGGTGGTGTTTCCCCTGGTAGCGGGGGCGGGAGAGCATCAGGTCGTGGGCCAGCAGCTGCTGGCGGCAGTGCTGCGACCACTGCTCGCAGCCGGCCGCATCCAGCTGGCTAGGCCGGAAGGCCAGCAGGTGCAGCGGGCCACTGAGCAGGGTGAGCTCGCCGGTGCCTTGTGCCCCATGCAAAAGCTGCTGAAGGCGGCGGCGGCGCTGAATTGCCCCCTCGATCACGGCCTCGATGCCATCGAGGCCCAGCTGGCGCAAGCCAAGCCACAACTTGAGAATCTCGGCACTGCGGCTGCCCTGCAGGCCGCACTCCCCACCATGGCCCCCTTCGCGGCTGAGTTCCATGTAGGGCAGACCCGTGGCGAAGCTTCGCTCCAGGGCGGTGGGATCAGCCAGCAGCAACAAGGAGGAGGTCTTGGTGATCCCCAGCAGCTTCTGGGGATTGATCGTGATCGAATCCGCCAGCCCCAGACCCTCGACCCGCTGGCGGTGGCGCTCACTCAGACCAAGCACTCCGCCGATCGCCGCATCGACGTGCAGCCAGATGTCGTGGCAGCGGCAGAGGGCGGCGAGTTCCACCAGGGGATCCACGGCCCCGCGAACGGTAGTGCCAGCCGTTGCCACCAGGGCGATCACGGGGATGCCGGCGGCGCTGAGGGTCTGCAGGCATTCGCCCACCAGTTCCGGCTGGAGGCGGCCGTCGTCATCGAGCGGCAGGCGGTGCAGGGCAGAGCCTGGAAGGCCCATCACCATCGCCGCCTTCTCCAGCGACGTGTGGCTGTCGAGGCCGCACAGCACAACGGCCTCGGGGGTGCCGCGCAGGCCGCGGCTTTCCCGGGCTGTGACCAGGGCCATCAGATTGCTGAGGCTGCCGCCGCTGGCGGGCACTCCACCGGCCAGCTCCCCCAGGCCCAGCCGCCGGGCCAACCAGCCGCACAGGCTCCGCTCCAGACGGCTGAGCGACGGGGAGAGCTCCTCGGCCAACAGATTGTTGTTGAGCCCAGCGCAGATCAGGTCCCCCACCAGCGAGGCGCTCAGAGGTGGGGGATCGAGGTGGGCCAGGGCGCCTGGATGGTTCGGGTTGTAGGCCCCCTCCATCACCAGGTGCAGATCCGCAAGCAGCCTCTGCGCTCCCAGTCCCGAAAGCTCCGGCTCCACGGCGGGCAGCAGACTCAGGCCCGGCAGGGGCGGACGGCTTACAGCCGAGCCCAGCCAGTGGCAGAGCTGATGGGAGGCGTCCTGCAGGAACGCCTCCAGATTTGCGTCGAAGACGCCCGGTGAGGCGAAGGGCAGGGGATCGAGCGCCCGCTCCTGGTGTGGCGTGACGGCCAAGGGCAAGGCGGTCGGGGGAATCATTGTCTCGTGTAACGGGAGCAAGTCGGGCGGGCAGCTCCGCCAACGAGAGCTGCAGGCCGTCAACGAGAGCTGCAGGCCGTTCGGGGATGACCTTGGATCTGGTGGCTGGCTGTCAGTCTCGGTGGACTATGTGCCGCTTAAACCTCCCCCTACTGCCTATGCGACCCCCTGCCCCCCTGCCGCTCAGCTGCCAGCAGTTCTGGATGGCGCGGTTGCTGCGGATGGCGCAGCGGGCGGGCGAGGCCGGCGAGATCCCCGTGGCGGCGGTTGTTCTCGATGGAGCTGGCCATGCTCTGGGCTGGGGAACGAACCGGCGTCAATCCCAGCAGGACCCCTTGGGCCATGCCGAGCTGGTGGCGCTAAGCCAGGCCGCGCGCCTGATTCACGACTGGCGTTTCAACGCCTGCACCCTGCTGGTGACCCTGGAGCCCTGTCCCATGTGCGCCGGAGCACTGATCCAGGCCCGCATGGGACGGGTGGTCTTCGCCGCTGGCGATGCCAAGCGTGGAGCCCTGGGCGGCTGTCTGAACCTTGCTACCCACCCAAGCGCGCATCACCACATGGAGGTGATGGCGGGTGTGAGGGAGCAGGAGGCCAGAGAGCTGCTGGAAAGCTGGTTCAGACGCCGGAGGCGAGCTCAGGCGATCGAGCCGAGCTCAGGCGATTGAGGCGACCGGCGCTGACTGACGGAAGGCGGGAAGTTCCGTCTCGAGCAGGTTGAGCAGCAGGTCGACGTTCTCCGGCTGGCTGTTGTAACCCATCAGGCCGATACGCCAGACCTTGCCAGCCAAGGCGCCCAGGCCACCGCCCACCTCGATGCCGTGGGTGTTGAGCAGGTGAAGGGAGAAGGCTTTGCCATCGATGCCCTCGGGAATGCGCACCGTGGTGAGGGTGGGCAGGCGCAGGTGCTCAGGCACGTGCAGCTCAAGGCCAAGGCGCTCCAGGCCCTCCCAGAGGCGCTCCGCGTTGCTGCGGTGTCGGCTCCAGGCCTTCTCAAGGCCCTCTTCGGCGAGCAGCCGCAGGGCTTCGCGCATGCCGAAGTTCATGTTCACCGGGGCGGTGTGGTGGTACACCCGGTTGCTGCCCCAGTACTGGTTGAGCAGGGAGACATCCAGATACCAGTTGGGCACCTTGCCTGTGCGGGCCGCCAGCTTGGCTTCAGCCCGCTCCCCCATGGTGAAGGGGCCGAGGCCTGGAGGGCAGCTCAGGCCTTTCTGGCTGCAGCTGTAGGCGAGGTCCACACCCCAGGCATCTAAGTGCACGGGCACAGCACCGAGAGAGGTGACCGTGTCGAGCAGCAGCAGGCAGTCGTAGCGGCGGCAGAGCTCGCCGATCCCCTCCATCGGCTGGCAGACGCCTGTGGAGGTTTCGGCATGAACCATCGCCAGGATCGCCGGACGGTGGCTGACCAGGGCCTGCTCGATCTCCTCGAGCGTGAAGGCTTCGCCCCAGGGCCGCTCGATCGTGACCACTTCGGCCCGGTAGCGTTCGGCCATGTCGACGAGGCGCAGGCCGAAGTAGCCCTTCACCGCCACCAGCACCTTGTCGCCTGGCTCCACCGTGTTGGCCAGGGTGGCCTCCATGGCCGCGCTGCCCGTGCCGCTCATGGGAATGGTGAGGCGGTTCTCTGTCTGCCATGCGTAGCGCAGCAGATCCTGCACCTCTCCCATCAGTTCGATGTAGAGGGGATCGAGGTGGCCGATCGGGGTGCGGGCTAGGGCCTGCAGCACCGTGGGGTGGGCGTTGGACGGCCCTGGACCGAGCAGAAGCCGGTCGGGAGTGGCGATCGGCCCCAGATTCAGGCGATGGCGATCACTCACGGCGGCCGCCGTGGAGATGGATGGAGAGGAAGACAGGGTGACCAAGACCTGCGGCGCAACTAAGGATCGATGAACATCAGCCTAAGCAGTGAGC
Source organism: Synechococcus sp. J7-Johnson (assembly GCF_024345795.1). Taxonomy (GTDB): domain Bacteria; phylum Cyanobacteriota; class Cyanobacteriia; order PCC-6307; family Cyanobiaceae; genus Regnicoccus_A. Next base: position 60,472 of record NZ_JAGQBU010000004.1, on the reverse strand, counting down.
CAACGGCCCTCAGCTGGCCCTCAGATTGGTGTCGGCCAGACCGCGGGCCATGTGCTCGAACGGAGCGCTGATCAGATTCCCTGGCTCAAGGCCAGCTTCCGACAGCCGCTCTGCCAGCACTTCGCCTAACAGCACGATGCTTCGCACTGTGGGACCGGTGGGGACCCCCAGGCTCTTGTAGGTGTCGTCGAGGCCATTGAGAACGCGCTCGTTGAGGATGGTGGGGTCGCCTGCCACGAGCGCGTAACTGGCGTAGCGCAGGAAATAGTCCATATCCCGCAGGCAGGCAGACAGCCGGCGGGTGGTGTAAGCGTTGCCGCCAGGGAGCAGCAGTTCCGGGTCCTGCTCGAACAGGCGACGACTGGCATCGCGGACGATCTCCGTCGCTTCCCGATTGATCAGTTCCACCGCTGCCAGCCTGACTTCAGCCTGGGAGTGGTAGGTGGCGATGCTCTCGATCGCATCACGATCGAGATAGCGCCCCAGCTGGTCATACCGGCCGATCAGACCGGTGATGGCATCGCGCATGACGTCGAGATCGTCTCACCTGGAGCGGAAACTAGCATCCGAGTCCGGCCAGATCCCTGTCCAGCCATGGGATCTGACCAATCTGACAGAAACGGTTACGCAGCTTGGCTTGCCAGCTCCCCCCACGGCCCGGACAGGGTCGAGGGTTACAACGGACACGAAAGGCCTGCTGGACCGGCCTAAGCATCGATTCCGGTGGCCCCCTCTGGCTGCTGCCAGCCTTCCTCCCCTCCGCCCTTCCCTGCCCCCATGGCCAACTCAGCCCAGGACGTGCTTCGCCGTATCAAGGAGGAGGGCCTTGAGCTGATCGATCTCAAGTTTGCCGATCTCCATGGCAAGTGGCAGCACCTCACCATCTGCGCCGACCTGCTTGATGATCATTCGTTTCAGACGGGCCTGGCCTTCGATGGCTCCTCGATCCGGGGCTGGAAAGCGATCAATGAATCGGACATGGCGATGGTTCCCGATCCGGCCACGGCCTGGATTGATCCCTTCCTTCGCCACAAAACCCTCAGCCTGATCTGCTCGATTCAGGAGCCCCGCAGCGGCGAGGCCTATGGGCGTTGCCCCCGGTCGCTGGCCCAGCGGGCCCTGGCGCACCTGGCCGGCTCAGGCCTGGCCGACACTGCCTACTTCGGGCCTGAACTGGAGTTCTTCCTGTTCGAGGACGTTCGCTACGGCTCCAGTGAGGGGGGCTGCTTCTACAGCGTCGATTCGATCGAAGCACCCTGGAACAGCGGCCGGCTGGAGGAGGGCGGCAATCTTGCTTACAAGATGAATTCGAAGCAGGGTTATTTCCCCGTCCCGCCCAGCGACACCTTTCAGGACATCCGCAGCGAGATGCTGCTGACCATGGCTCAGCTGGGGGTGCCGATCGAGAAGCATCACCACGAGGTGGGGGCCGCTGGCCAGCAGGAGCTGGGCATCAGGTTCGCAGAGTTGATCAGCGCTGCCGACAACGTGATGATCTACAAGCACGTAGTGCGCAACGTCGCCCGCAAATACGGACGCACAGCCACCTTCATGCCCAAACCGGTGTTCGCTGACAACGGCAGCGGCATGCACGTGCACCAGAGCCTCTGGAGGGACGGTCAACCGTTGTTTTTCGGACTGGGCACCTACGCGGATCTGTCCCAGACGGCCCGCTGGTACATCGGCGGACTGCTGCGCCATGCCCCCAGCTTCCTGGCCTTCACCAACCCCACCACCAACAGCTACAAGCGCCTGGTGCCGGGCTTCGAGGCGCCGGTGAATCTGGTCTATTCCCAGGGCAACCGCTCCGCGGCTGTGCGCATTCCTCTAAGCGGCGACAACCCCCGGGCCAAGCGACTGGAGTTCCGCAGCGGCGACGCCATGGCCAATCCCTACCTGGCGTTCTCCGCCATGCTGATGGCTGGTCTGGACGGCATCCGTCAGCAGATCGACCCGGGCGACGGGATGGATCTCGACCTGTTCGAGTTGCCCCCAGAGGATCTGGAGCAGATCGCCACGGTGCCCGCTTCCCTCGATGGGGTATTGGCGGCTCTCGATGCCGACCACGAGTATCTGCTGGCCGGGAACGTGTTCAGCGAGGACTTCATCCGCACCTGGATCGCGCTGAAGACAGACGAGGTTCAGCAGCTGCGGCAGCGACCCCATCCCCACGAATTCACGCTGTACTACGACGGCTGAACCGAGCTGGCGCGCGGTGTGGAGCTGGCGGATCCCCCCGGTGGTGCCTCGCAGCGGCCAGGTGGATCGGCTGAAATGAAGGTCTTCGATCGCCGCCTCTCCACCGGCACCCCATGCCCGACACCGTCAGCAAGTTCGCTTACCAGGCCCTGCAGCAGGGCAAGACGATCATGGGCCTGGCCCACAAGGAGCTCGGTGGTCGGCTGATGCGACTGGTCGATCCCCAGGGTGCCCCCCAGACGGTGCCTGTGCCTGCCCAGATGACCATGGCACTCAAGACCTCCATGGACAGGCTGCTTGAGACCGACTGGCAGGAGGCTGAGAGCGGCCTCTATCCCCCCTCCCTCCTCTTCGCTGCACCCTGGCTCGACTGGGCGGCCCGTTACCCCCTGGTCTGGTTGGACACCCCCCGTCAGTGGAACCGCCGCACCCAGCGCAAGGTGCGGGATCTGCCCAGAGATGTACGCCCCGAGGACTACCCCTCCTATTACCTGCAGAACTTCCACCATCAGACCGATGGCTACCTGAGCGACCATTCCGCTGCGCTTTACGACCTCCAGGTCGAAATTCTTTTCAACGGCAGCGCCGATGCCATGCGTCGCCGCCTGATCGCCCCCCTCAAGCGGGGGCTGCGGGCCTTCGCCCAGCGCTCACCCGGCCAGCTGCGTCTTCTGGATGTGGCAACCGGCACCGGCCGCACCCTACGCCAGCTGCGCGGTGGTCTCGGGGAGATCCAGCTGGTGGGCCTCGACCTCTCGGCGTCCTACCTGCGCGAAGCCAACCGCTGCCTCAGCCAGTTACCGGGGGAGCTGCCCCAGCTGGTGCAGGGCAATGCCGAGGCCCTGCCCTTCGCTGACAGCACCTTCCAGGCGGTGAGCTGTGTGTTCCTCTTCCATGAGCTTCCCGCCGAAGCCCGCCAGAACGTCCTGCGGGAGTGTTTCCGGGTGATTGAGCCAGGCGGTGTGCTGGTGCTGGCCGATTCGATCCAGTTGGCTGATTCCCCCGAGTTCTCAGCCGTGCTCGAGAATTTCCGTCGGGCCTTCCATGAGCCCTACTACCGCGATTACATCTCCGACGACATCCAGGCGCGCCTGGCTCAGGCCGGTTTCGGTGGGATCAGCGCCCAGTCCCATTTCATGACCCGGGTCTGGTCCGCCACCAAGCCTCTGGTCTGAGTTGCGTCAGCGCTGAAGCACAGCGGTCGCCCGATCGCGGCATCTCCTGAGAAACGTGAATAGATTTCCGCTGCGCCTTGGTGTCTTGCTGTGATGTCCAATCCGTTTCATCTGCGCTGGTTGCAGGGCTGGTCCTTTCAGACGGTTCTGATGGAGGGACTTGTCCAGATCGAAGCCCATGGCTATGGGGTCCGCCTGCGGACCCCCCTGCTGGAAGGCGAGAGTCCGAGCCTGGGTGCCGACAGGCTCGTACTTCAGGAAGACCGGCATCGCCGATCGATGTATCACGCCTGGCGACGCGGCCAGCTGCTTCAGCCCCCGCTGCCGACTCCCACCAAGGACGTCCTTTTCGCCAGCGGTGGTCCTTTCGCCGAGGGCAGTCCCTATCTCGTGGAGGTGATCGGGGAGGCCCCCGGGCTGTTGCTGGCCGCTTAGCGCAGTAGCCACCAGGCCAGGATCAGCCCGCCCCCGCCCCAGCGCAGGGCCCGCCAGAGCACCTGTTCCTGCCAGCGGCTGCCCCGCAGGGGAGCCGGTAAGGGATCAAGCAGTCGTTGACCCAGCTCAAGCCGCTGGCTAAGCCGCCGATCGGAGCTTGAGAGATCCCCAGGGCTGGACCGCTCCTGGGCTGCCAGCCGCTCCCCCTGACCCGCAACGGCCAGCAGGATCGAGAGCCCATGCAGCCAGCCGGAGCGGCGGCTGCATGGGCGGTTGATTAAACGGGAGGATCGGCGCCGCGGTTGACGCCGCGAAGGGAGAGCCATCGCGTCAGGATGGCTCTCCACGATGTCTTTCGTCCAGTGCCGCTTCCTTCAGCGCCTGCTGCCGCCATGCGGAGCGGATCCCCCCAGGCCTGGCCGCCCACCAGCCGTGAGCTGGCCGAGGAGCTACAGAGGCTTCTGGCCATCGATGGCCGCGACTGGCATGCCCACAAGGGTCACAAGCCCAGACGGGCGGCGGAGCAGCTGGCAGCGGCCCTGGTGCACCTGCTCGCCGAGGACAGCCCGCCCCACCGCCTCGAAGGCGACGCCCAGAAGCGGTCGATCGAACTGCTTGAGCACGGTCTGGCCTGGTTGAAGGGTGATCTGCGCGATCCCGGCTGCCCCAGCCACGGCCACTGAAGCAGCCTGCAAGCTCAGGCCCGGTGCCGCTGGGCCGCCAGTTGCAGGCGGTTACCGCGCTCGCTCCAGCGCACGTCATCGAAGCAGTGGTGAATCAGGAAGAAGCCCCGGCCGCAGCAGGCATCGCTGCGCTCGGGCAGCAAGCCGGAGCGTGAGCAGGCAGGGACTCCGCAGCCCTCATCCTGGATCTGCCAGATCACCCAGCGGGGCGAGAGGATGCGCCGGATCCGCAGGCATTTGCGCGGGTCACACCCGTTTCCGTGCTTCACCGCATTTACCAGAGCCTCCTGCAGGCCAAGCTGCAGCTCCGCCAGGTTGGATGCCGTGGCCATCGGTTCCAGCAGCAGTTCCAGCAGAGGGGCTAACTGAAGGGTGGAGGGAGTGATGAAGTCGGTCCACTTCAGCGGACTGATCAGGTGCCGAAGCATCCACACCAACCATTGCTGAATTTGACCCTAACGCTCCAGGGCGCCCCAGGCTCAGCCGGTGCTGATTCGGCGTTGCAAAGCTGGATGATTGAGCAGGGCATCCATCAGGCGCACCCCGCGCAACTGGTTGATCAGTGGCATGTGTCCCTCCGGGGCCTCCAAGTTCCACTGGAAGCCACTGGGGTAACGGGTCCAGGTGCCCTCGCTCTTCCAGCCCAGCCTGGGCCAGAGCTGGTCCCAGCGACCGTTGCAGGCCTTCAGCAGCCTCCCCTGGACCGAAAAACCGAAGCGACCCCGCGAATAGCAGATCCAGAGCCGATCGAGGCTGGTCAGATCGAGGCTGGGCATGGGGGCCACCTCGCTGTAATAGACGTAGCCGCGGCGGACCGCCTCGGAGCCGGCCAGTTGCCTCAGCACCTCGCTGGTGATGCGATCAGCCAGCTCGAAGGAGCGCTGGGCCAGGGCCTCCTGCAGGGGGCCGTAGGCGATGCCGTCACCACTGGCAAGGTTCAGCCAACCGCCCGGATATTCCTCAAGCAGGGCCTGACTGTGGTTGTCTTCCTCGGCCAGCAGCATCTGCACCCAAAGGCCGGCGATCCAGTCGTCTCCTTCGGGATCGTGGTCGCGGAGGGCCTTCAAAAGCAGGGGACGCAGCTCCTGGGATCGGGCCTCGATCTGCGGGAGCAGGCTCCGCCGCTGGCGTGGGGAGCTGGAGCTGAAGCGCTCCAGCAACTGTTCGGCGCTGGCCGTGGCGGAAGCGGGTGGACCGGAAAGCATGAAGTTCGGCGGGCCTGAGCCGGGCCGGCGTGGGCCCACTATGTCAGGCAAGGTCCAAGGGGGGTGGGGCGCCATGGCGTCGTGGTTGGCGATCGACCCCTTCCTGGCGGGTGAAGGAGCGGTTCTGGATGTGCGCAGCCCGGCGGAGTTTGCCCAGGGCCATATTCCCGGAGCCCGCAATCTGCCCCTGTTCAGCGACCTCGAGCGGGCCGAGGTCGGATTGACCTACAAGCAGCGGGGCTCCCAGCAGGCGGTTCAGGCGGGACTGGCGCTGGTGGGTCCGAATCTGGCGGCCCTGGGCGAAGGGCTGCTCGCTCACCATCAGGCAGCCCCTGGTGGGCCCCTGCGGATCCATTGCTGGCGTGGTGGCATGCGATCTGCCAGCGTCGGCTGGCTTGCCGAGACCCTGGGATTGTCGGTGCAGCTGCTTGAGGGTGGGTACAAGGCCTACCGCCGTTGGGTTCTGGCCAGGTTCGAGCACCCCTGGCCGCTGATGCTGCTGGGCGGGCGCACGGGAACCGGCAAGACCGACCTGCTGCTGGAGCTGGCCCGCCGCGGGGTGGCGGTGGTCGACCTCGAGGGACTGGCCCACCACCGCGGCAGCAGCTTCGGCGGCCTCGGGCTGCCGCCCCAGCCCAGCAATGAGCACTATGAGAACCGTCTGGCGGCGGCCCTTGTCAGCTGCGCAGGGGCCCGTGCGATCTGGCTGGAGGCGGAAAGTGCCCAGGTGGGGCGCTGCCGCATCCCGGCGAGTCTCTGGCGGCAGATGCAGAGCGCTGCGGTTCTGGAGATCCGCCGGCCCATGGGCGAGCGGCTGCGCCGACTGGTGGCAGTCTACGGGGTTCAGGAGCCCGAGGCGCTGGCGGAGGCCACCCGCAGAATCGCCCGGCGGCTGGGACCGGAGCGCACCCAGGCGGCCCTGGCGGCGATTGAGCGAAGCGACTGGAGCGAGGCCTGCCGTTGGATGCTCGACTATTACGACCGCTGCTACGACCACGAGCTCGAGCGTCAGCGCCAACGACCTGAGCCCGGCGCTCTCCATCACTCGCTCGATCTCCATGACTGGGACGAGGAGCGCTCCGCCACCTGGCTTCTGGATCAAGACCTTGTGAAGGGTGAAGGCGAGATCGGAGGGTCTGCTTAGGATCGGGCTTTGGCCCACCCCGATGACGGCTATTCAGTTCTTTCGCGGGGTGGACGAACCCGTGGTTCCCGATATCCGGCTCACCCGCTCCCGTGATGGGCGAACCGGCCAGGCCCTCTTCGTGTTCGAGCAACCCCAGGCGCTGGCTCCTGAAACCATGGGCGACATCACTGGGATGTTCCTGCTCGATGAGGAGGGCGAGCTGGTGACCCGGGAGGTGAAGGCCCGGTTCGTGAACGGCAAACCCAGCGCCCTTGAGGCCACTTACACCTGGAAGACGGAGCTGGACTTCGACCGGTTCATGCGCTTCGCCGAGCGCTACGCCGAAGGCCATGGCCTTGGTTTTGCCGATAAAGATGGCGATTCAGATGCCGATCCGGCCAGCCCCGATCCAGCCGCTGAGGGCGGGCCCACAGAAGCTTGAAATTCGGGCAGTGGCTGGGCCTGGCGGCGATCATCGCTGCCGTCGCATTGCTTTGGAACCTGCGGGGGTTACTGCTTCAGCTCTTTGCCGCGGTGGTGCTGGCCTTGGCGATCTGCACCCTGGTGGGGGCTGTGCGTGCCCGGCTGGGCTGCTCCCGGCCCCTCGCCCTCACCATCAGCCTGGGGACGGTGGCCCTGGTTCTGGTGGTGGGTGGTGCGGTGCTGATTCCTCCTTTCGTGGAGCAGTTCGCCGAGCTGCTGGCCAAGCTCCCCGATGCGGCGGATGTGTTGATCGGTCTTGCCCGCCGGATGCTGACCAACGTGAGCCGGATCCTCTGGGGTCGCCATGACGGCTCGCTGGAGTGGCTTCAGCAGCTCTGGCCGGCCAGGGGCCCGAGCCCCGATGTGGTGGCCGGCGGCCTGGGCGGCGGCGCCCTGCGCTTGCTGGGTCTGGCGAGCAATCTGGGTACCGGCACCCTGCAACTGGTGTTCGTGCTGGCGGTGACCCTGATGCTGGCGGTCCAGCCCACCGGCTATCGCGATGTGGCGGTGCTGCTGGCCCCCTCCTTCTATCGCCGGCGACTGCGCCAGGTGCTCGACCTCTGCGGAGCGGCCCTGAGCGACTGGATGGTGGGGGTGGCGATCAGCTCGGTCTGCGTGGCTCTGCTGGCGGGCATCGGTCTGTCGCTGCTGGGGGTGAAGCTGGTGGTGGCCAATGCCCTGCTGGCTGGTCTGCTCAATGTGATCCCCAATGTGGGGCCCACCCTGAGCACGATCTTTCCTATGTCTGTGGCCCTGCTCGACGCCCCCTGGAAGGCCCTTGCCGTTCTGGGTCTTTACATCGTGGTGCAGCACCTGGAGAGCTACGTGATCACCCCGTCGGTGATGCACGCCAAGCTTCGGCTGCTGCCCGGCCTCACCCTCACCGCCCAGTTTCTGTTCACCGTGATCTTCGGACCACTGGGCCTGCTGCTGGCCTTGCCGATGGCCGTGTGCGTGCAGGTGATCGTGCGGGAGGTGGTCATCCACGACATCCTGGATCCCTGGAAACGCCAGCGCTTGTCCCCGTGAACGGCCGTGCCCTGCTGGGGACCCTCGCCCTTGTGCTGCTTGCCCTGTTGGTGTGGGAGCTGCGCTGGGTGCTGCTGGTGCTATTCGGGGCCGTGGTGCTGGCGGTGGCGCTGGATGTGCCGGTGAGCCTGCTGCGCCGCCGGCTGCCCTTGAACCGCCCCAGCGCCGTGGCCATGGTGATCGTGACCCTGGTGGTGGTGGGCTGGAAGGTCTCGGAGCTGTTGCTGCCCGAGCTGCTGCAGCAGGCAAATCAGTTCACCCAGCTGCTGCCGGTGTTGCTGGAGCGCCTCGGGGATCTGGCCGGCGGCTCCATGGCTTTTCGCAGCTTCGAGGAGCGCTTGCTTGAGCTGGCCACCTGGGACAAGCTCCAGCCCCTGGGCACCCAGCTGCTGGGAGTGGCCGGGGGAGCTGCTAATTCCACGATCCAGATTCTGCTGATGGTGCTGCTGGCCATCCTGTTGGCCCTGGATCCAAGGCACCACCAGCGGCTGGTGCTGGCTGCCACTCCTCAGTTCTGGCGTGAGCAGATGCGCTCGCTGTTGGGGGAGTCGCGCGAGGCTCTCGGCGGCTGGCTGGCGGGGATGACCATCTCGGCGGTGGCGGTGTTCCTGCTCACCTGGGCGGGTCTGGCGCTGCTGCGGGTGCCCCTCGCCCTGCTGAGTGGACTGGTCTGCGGTCTGCTCACCTTCGTACCGACGATCGGCCCTACGGTGGCAACGGCCCTGCCCCTGGCGGTGGCCATGTTGATCTCTCCAGCCAAGGTGGCGCAGGTGCTGATCTTGCGCCTGCTGCTGCAGAACATCGAAGCCTTCGTGCTCACCCCGCTGCTGCTAAGCCGCACGGTCAACCTCCTGCCCACGGTGGCCCTGATGGCTCAGCTGAGCCTTGGTGCCCTGCTGGGGCTGCCAGGCGTGCTGTTGGCCTTGCCACTGGTGGTGGTGCTGCAGGTGATCTTCCAGCGGGTTCTGGTGGAGCAGGTGATGGACCGCTGGACCTGATCAGCGGTAGTGCCGGATCAGGCTGGGGGTGAGCAGCAGGACCGATACGGCCAGGGGGTGCTGCTGAATCGCTGTGAGCATGGACGACCAGGTGAAATGGTCGGCCAGCAGCCGCAGTTCCGACCTGAGATCGCCCAGGGCCAACAGAGCCAGCAGCACTGGGATGAGCGGCGGGAGGCGCCGCATCAGGCTGAGCCAGCAGGGGCCGCCCCATCCGATTGAGCTGAGCCCACGAAGCCCTTGCCGCTGAGCAGGGGCAGCAGGGTGGGGGCCACACCGATGCTCGACCAGCTGCCGACACTTATGCCGACTGTGAGGGCCACGGAAAACCAGAACAGACTGCTGCCGCCGAAGAAGAGGATGCCCAGCAGGGGCAGCAAGGTGGTGAGCGAGGTGTAAAGCGAGCGGGTCAAGGTGGCATCGACGGCCACATCCACCTGATCACTGAAGGGGAAGGCCCCCAGGCTTTCTTTCTGCTCCCGGATCCGGTCGAACACCACCACGGTGTCATTGACGGAATAGCCGGCGACCGTGATCAGGGCCACGGCGAACAGGGAGTCCACCTCGATTCCCAGCAGCAGCCCAAGCCAGGCGAACAGCCCGGTGGTGATCAGCACGTCGTGGGCCAGGCAGAGGATCGCCAGAAAGGCGAAGATCTTGTCGTAGCGGAAGGTGATGTAAAGGGCGATGGCCGCAAAGCTGACCAGCAGCGAGAGGAGGCTGCTGCGCAGCAACTGGGCCCCAAGGGTGGGTCCGATGGTGTCCACCGACGTGCCTCCATCCTTGAAGGGCCCAAGGCTGGTGGCCAGCTGGCCGATCAGGGCAGTCCCCTGTACGGCGCTCAGGATGGGCAGGCGCAGCTCGATCGAGCGGCCCTGATCCAGCACCTGCACGGGTGCCCCCCGCAGAGCTGGAGCTGCCGCGCCTTCCTCGCTGGGAAGCTTCAGGCTCTCGAGCTGTTCAGCCACCTGGGGCACCGTGATCCCCGAGCAGCTGGGATAGCAGGCCCGCTCCAGCTGGATGCGGGTGCCACCGGTGAAATCGAGGCCAGGCTTGAGCGGAGCGCCGATGGCGGGGTTCAGCCAGGATAGGCCGATGCCGACCAGGCTGATCAGACAGGCCGCAAGCGAACCCCACCAGGCGATGCGCCTGTGGCGCGTAATCCGGAAATACTGGATCGGCGGCAATGCTGACGATCCAGACGAGGAGGAAGTCATGGGTGCTCAGGCGGCTGTCGAGGGCAGCTGGTGACTGGGCAGGAAGTAGCTGGGGCGCCGCAGGGTGGGGTAACTCATCATCAGCCGCAGTAGGACGCGGGTGCAGGAAAGGGCGGTGAACAGGCTGAGCAGCAGACCTATGCCGAGGGTGACGGCAAAGCCTTTGACCAGGCCAGTTCCGAGTGCAAAAAGGGCAATGCAGCTGATCAGGCCGGTGACATGGCCATCGAGGATTGAGGAAAAGGCCAGGGAGAAGCCAGTGTCGATGGAGCGGATGAGGGTGTTGCCCGAGCGCAGCTCCTCCTTAACTCGCTCGAAGATCAGCACATTGGCGTCCACCGCCATGCCGATCGAGAGGATGAAGCCCGCTATTCCCGGCAGGGTGAGGGTCACGGGGATCAGGGCGTAGCTGGCCAGGTTGAAGAGGGAGTAAAGGCTGAGGGCGACCACAGCCACAGCCCCTGGCAGCCGGTAGACCACCACCATGAACACGGCCACCAGAGCCAGGCCCGCAAGGGCGGCCACCAGGCTGGTGCGGATGTTTTCAGCCCCAAGTAGGGGGCCGACGGTGCGCACCTCGATGATCTTCACGGGAAGTGGCAGTGAGCCGCCCCGCAGTTGCACCTCCAGGTCTCGGGCTTCTTCGGCCGTGAAGTTGCCGGTGATGCTGGCGGCCCCCCCGGTGATACCGGCCGCGGCGAACTCCTGGCTCACAGAAGCTTCGCTGATCGAGCGGCCATCGAGCACGATGCCGAGCAGGCGATTGCTGCCGGCGATCGCCTGGGTGAGCTTGGCGAAGGCCTCGCCGCCCTGGCGGTTGAAGTTCAGGGTCACGTCCCAGCCGGTTCCGGTCTGCTGCTGCTGTCTGCCGGCGCTGACCAGGTCCTTGCCGGAGAGCAGAGCGGGCTCGTAGAGGGCCACCACCCGTTTGTTCACTTCATCGAGCAGGGCTTCGATCTGCTCGGTTTCACCGGCTCCTGCCGGCACCGCCACCCCGAGCTCCCGCAAGGCCTTGGCCAGATCTTCGGCGGGAAAGCTGGGGGCCGGAGCCGGTGGCTGGTCTGGTGCCACGGGCTCAGCCGGATCAGCTGGGGTGCGCCGCCGGCTGAGGTCGAGCACGGACTGGGCCTGGCGCTTGAGCCGCAGCAGCCCCTGCATTTCCTGCTCGGTGCCGGGCTTCTGGGCGCGGAATTCGAGCAGAGCGGTGGTGCCGAACACCTTGGCGGCCCGGGTGGGGTCCTGCTCGCCCGGAAGCTGCAGCACCAGCTGATCCTCACCGATGGTCTGGAGGGTTGATTCGGCTACGCCCAGACCGTTGACGCGACGGTCGAGCACCTCCTTGACGGCCTCCAGCTGCTCTCGCTTCACCGTTTTGATGGCGCCGGCCGGCAGCACCTGCAGGGTGAGCTGGCTGCCGCCTCGCAGATCGAGACCGAGCTGCAGGGGGAAGCTGAACAGAACGGCCCCGGCGGCGATCGCCAGGGCAAGGATCAGGGCAAACAACCCCTGCTGGCGTGCCATCTCAGATCGTGCCTGCCTTGAGCTGGCTGGCCGCCGCGACGATCTGGTGGGGCTGGATGATCGTCAGATTCTCGAGGGCGCCGTTGTAGGGAGTGGGGATGTCCTGGCTGGACAGGCGAACGGGCCGGGCGTCTAGATCATCGAAGCAGTGCTCGGTGATCAGGGCCAGTAATTCGGCTCCGATGCCGCCGGTTTTCATGCACTCCTCCACCACCAGCACCTTGTGGGTCTTGCGGATCGAGCGGGTGATGGTGTCCATATCGAAGGGTTTAAGGCTGATCAGATCGATCAGTTCCACACTCACTCCATCGGCCTCAAGCTGCTCCACCGCCTTGAGGCAGTGGTAGCGCATCCGTGAATAGGTGAGGATCGTCACGTCTGTGCCTTCCTGAACAACCTCCGCCTGGGCGAGGGAGCAGATGTAATCCCCCTCTGGAATCTCCTCGCTGAGGTTGTAGAGGAGCACGTGCTCGAAGAAGAGCACTGGGTTGTTGTCGCGGATGGCGGCCTTCATCAGGCCCTTGGCGTTCGTCGGGGTGCTCACCGCCACGATCTTGATGCCCGGCACGGCGTGGAAATAAGCCTCAAGCCGCTGGCTGTGCTCAGCCCCCAGCTGGCGCCCCACACCACCGGGACCGCGCACCACGGTGGGAATGGTGTAGTTGCCGCCGCTGGTGTAGCGCAGCATTCCCATGTTGTTGGAGATCTGGTTGAAGGCCAGCAGCAGGAAACCCATATTCATGCCCTCCACGATCGGGCGCAGGCCCGTCATCGCGGCACCGACGGCCATGCCGGTGAAACTGTTCTCGGCAATAGGGGTGTCGAGCACCCTCAGTTCGCCGTACTTCTCGTAGAGGTCCTTGGTGACTTTGTAGGACCCGCCGTACTGGCCGACGTCCTCCCCGAACACACACACGTAGGGATCGCGGGCCATCTCCTCGTCGATGGCGTCGCGCAAGGCGTTGAAGAGAAGGGTCTCGGCCACGGACGGTGTGCGAACCCGGCGAGTGCCGGTGGAGCGGCCAACTTATCTCAGGCGTCGGCTACCGGCAGTTGGTGATCGGGCTCAGCCCCCGGCGGCGAAGGTGGCCAGCAACAGCACCGAGAGCAGCATGCCAGGAGAGAGCAACAGGGCCAGCAGGCCTAGGTCGTGGGGAGTCATGGCTTTGTCAGGCTCATTGGCAGCTTAGGAAGCCTCGCCCTTTTCAACCGGCAGCAAGCTGCGAATGAAGACAAGGCTCAGCCCCAGGGCGACGAACGCAAAGGTGAAGGTGGCCAGAAAACTCATGCCCACCACCAGCGTCTTCATGGCCGTGCCGATGCTCTGGGCAAAGGCCTTGCTGTAGTGCGGCGGATGCAGGCTGTACCAATCCACCACCCGCACGCTCAGGCCCAGGCAGACCCAGGCCAGCAGCCCACTGGTGAGGGCGCCGGAGAGGAAGCTGAGCGGTCCCTTGCGCGGGGTGCCTGGCTGGGACTCGGTTGGCTCCGGAGTGCTCATGGGGCCTGGTCTGGTTGAACAATCCTCACCCCCATGCTGCTGCAGCGGCAGCACCAGACCTCGAATCCTCCATCGGCGAGACGATCCCTGAGCTGGTCACGGGCTGCCTCGGCCCGCGCCAGTCCAGCGAAGAGGGCGAACAGGCTGGGCCCTGACCCGCTCATCGCCACCGCCAGGGGATCGATCGCCTGGCGCAGCAAGGCCAGCCCCGTTCGCACGCTCTGCTGCTCCGGCTCCACCACCGCCTGCAGGTCGTTGCGCAGGGGCGGCACGGCTCTCTCCCCATGCAGAGCGGCCAGCAGCGCTCCATCGCGCAGGCTCTGCCGCCGTTGTTCGAAGTCGCTCTCGTATTCGAGATAGAAATCCCCTCGCAGCTCACGGCAACGGCCATAGGCCCAGGGAGTGGAGACACTGGCGGCCGGGTCTTTGATCAGCAGCACCCCCAGCTCTTCGGGCCCCTGGGGTCCCAGGGCGCGTGGACCTGATTCGGTCAGGGGCACCGGCTCGAGGATTTCACCTCGGCCGAAGCAGAGCTGGGTGCCGCCGGAGAGGGTGAAGGGCACATCCGAACCCAGCTCCGCCGCCAGCTGCTGCAGGGTGCTGTCGCCGAGCTGGAGCCCCCAGAGCCGGTTCAGGCCAAGCAGGGCAGCGGCTCCGTCGCTGGAGCCGCCGGCCAGGCCGGCGCCGATCGGAATGCGCTTCTCCAGCTCGATCGTGGCCCCAAGCTCCGGCCGGCCGGCGTGCTGCCTGAGCAGCTCGGCGGCCCGCACCACCAGGTTGCTCCCGTCGGTGGGAAGCGTGCTGTCGTGGCAGCGCAGCACTATCGCTCCATCGCTTCTGGGCTCGATAGCCAGGCGATCGGCCAGATCGAGGCTCTGCATCACCATCGCCAGCTCGTGGAAGCCATCGCTGCGCAGCCCGAGCACTTCCAGATGCAGGTTGATCTTTGCCGGGGCCTCCACCAGCACGGGGGCCTGGCGGCTGTCAGCTGAGAGAGGGTCAACCATGGGCGGTTGGATCTGGGATGGCTGAGGTGCACTCACGTGGGTTCTGTGACGAGAGGTACAGCTGGCGGGTCAGCTCCACCCAGCGCTGGGGGGAGAGCTCCTGGGGCCGCTGCTGGAGGGAGACGCCCGCCCGCTGGGCCCGCTCGCTCAGCTCTTCTTCGGGCCAGAGCCCGGCCAGACTGTTCCTCAGCATCTTGCGACGGGCAGAGAAGCAGCGCTTGAGCAGGCCCTCGAGCCGCCCGGCCTGCTCCGGATCCAGCTGCTCTGATGGCGGCAGGGGATCGAGCACGATCACCTCCGACATCACCCGCGGTGGCGGCTGGAAGCAGCGGGGTGGCACGGCGCAGACCGAGCGGCAGCGCGCCAGCAGTTGGAGGCGCACGCTGAGGGCGCTGAAGGCGCTGCTGCCGGCCACCGCCCGGATGCGCTCGCCCACTTCCTGCTGCACGAGCAGCACCAGCCGCCTGTAGGGACTGGCCAGGGGGCGGTCGAGCCGGCCGACCAGCCGCTCCAGCAGGGGACCGGTGATGTTGTATGGAATGTTGGCCACCACCTTGTCCGCCGGTGGTAAATCCAGTCGCAACACGTCGCCCTCCAGCAGTTGGAAGCGTTCGTCGTCAGAGAACTGGTGGCGCAGGCCGGCCACCAGGTCCCGGTCGAGTTCGATGGCATGGAGCTCTGCCAGCGATGTGGCCAGGAGCCGTTCCGTGAGGGCTCCGCGCCCCGGGCCCACCTCCAGCACCCGCTCTCCCGGCTGCAACTCCGCCGCCGCCACGATCCGCTCCAGCACGCTGCCGTCGGTGAGCCAGTGCTGACCGAAGCGCTTGCGGGTGTGATGGCCCCCGAAGGACATGGGCATGACTGGCGAGCCTTCCAGATTGCCCGGCCGGGCGGCTGATATCTGGCTATCTCTGGCTCACAGACCTGCCCGGCTGCGATGGCCCCCGTTCTGATCAGTCCTTCGATCCGCTCCGTCCGCTTCCCCAGGTCTGCCCTTGTTCGGCGGCCGCCATGGTGGCTGGGCTGTTTGGCCGCCGTTCTGCCCTGCCTGGTTGGGCTGGCGCCGGCCCGCTCCGGCAGCGTCAGCGCCGACTCGGTCTGGGACAGGGGCAATGCGCTTCAGCGGGCCCGGCAACTGGTGCCGCGGGGGGCCATACCAGGCCGGCATCGCTGTCAGGAGATGACGGTTGGTACTGGCAACTTCCGCTACCGCTGCACCGTGGAGTTCAGCCAGCCGCCAACCGAGCAGCACTCTGGTCCTCCAGCAGATCAGCCAACAGATCGGGCGCCAGGTCTCTGAGAGGGGCTCATTCCTCCCCTGCATGGGCGAGCCAGTCCTCAGTCGTTCCCCTGAGCCGCTGCGAGTGCTTCGAGGCGCAGCCAGCGCACCGCACCGCCCGCCGGCGGCAGGGGGACCAGGGCACAGACCACTTCCAGAGGCAGCTGGGCCTGCTCTGGGTGCTCGGCCAGCCAGCAGCTCAGCGCCTTGGCCAGCCGCCGCCGCTTGATCGCTCCAAGGGCGGCCACCCCCCAGCCATCGGCGCCGCAGCGGCGGCGGCCCTTCACCTCCACCACCAGCAGTCGGCCAGGCTTGGTCACCACCAGGTCCAGCTCCCCCCAGCGGCAACGCCAGCGGCTGGCGAGGAGCCGCCAGCCCCGCTGGCGCAGCAGTCGCCAGGCGCGCTGCTCAGCCCAGACCCACGGCAGGGCGCTGCGACTTCGGGCGCGTTGCGTTCTGCTCTGGAGCAAGGTTCTGGTCACTGGCTTTTCCTAGGGTTCCCTGGCTGTCTCGTCCGTGCCATGGCTGCCCCGCTGCGTTCCCTGGTCTCGGGCTTGGTGGCCTGGATGGGCTGCGGCCTGCTGGCGTTGCTGTTGTTGCTGCAGGCTGCTCCGGCCACTGCCGCGATGGACTACGCCAAACAGGTACTGATCGGCGCTGATTTCCACGACGCTGACCTTCGGGGCGTCACGTTCAATCTCACCAACCTGCGCGACGCCAATCTCTCCGGTGCCGACCTGCGCAATGCCAGCCTGTTTGGCGCCAAGCTCCAGGATGCCGACATGCATGGCGTCGACCTGCGCGAGGCCACCCTGGATTCGGCGGTGCT
Organism: Synechococcus sp. J7-Johnson; assembly: GCF_024345795.1. Taxonomy (GTDB): domain Bacteria; phylum Cyanobacteriota; class Cyanobacteriia; order PCC-6307; family Cyanobiaceae; genus Regnicoccus_A. The sequence continues at coordinate 43,785 of NZ_JAGQBU010000004.1, read as the reverse complement.
CGAAGGCACCGACCTGCGCGATGCCGTGCTCGAGGATGCATTTGCGTTCAACACCAAGTTTGTGAACGTGGCGATTGAGGGGGCCGATTTCACCAACGTGCCCCTGCGCGCGGATGTGCTCACCTCCCTGTGCGCCATCGCCAGCGGCACCAACCCCGTCACGGGCCGTGCCACACGCGACACCCTCGGCTGTTCCTGAACCCAGAGCCCCTGCTGCCATGAGCTTCGACGCCCACAGCCTCGAGCGCCTCCGCCAGCTGGGCCGGCAGCTGCCCCAGCCCCTGCCCGCACCAGTGCCGCCTGCCAGTGCCAGGCCCAGGGCCAGTGAGCAACGCCACCAGGTGGAGCTGGAGCGTGACCCTGAGCAGCTCTTTCGCGAGCTGATGCAGGTGAGCCCAGACGGCAACGTTCCGCCGCACCTGATGGAGCGCCTGCGCGGCCTCGAGGCGAGCCGTTCCGCCCAGCAGGCAAGTGAGCGGCGCTCTCAGGCCGGCCAGGCCGCCAGCCCAGCCAGCCAGCCCAGCCGGCGATCAGGTCCTGGCCGCAGCACTCCCCCCAGGGCGGACCCCAGCATGGCGGCGGAGCACGCCGATCTCTATACCGCCTTTCATTCCCTGCTGCTGGAAGACGAGGGAGAGGATTGAGCGTCGGCGATATGGCAACCGCCCGGCGCCGGGGACCGCACTGAGATGGCGATCATCCGTGCCCGCGGGCTTGGCAAAAGCTTCCGGGTGGCCGACAAGCAGCCTGGTCTGGGAGGAACTCTGCGCCATTTCTTTGCCCGCCGGCTGAAGGACATCCCGGCCGTACGGGATGTCAGCTTCACGATCGAGTCCGGCGAGGTGGTGGGCTTCCTGGGCGCCAATGGCGCCGGCAAGACCACCACCCTCAAGATGCTCACCGGCCTGATCGAGCCCAGTGCCGGGGAGGTGGAGGTGGCCGGTTTCAGGCCCTTTCGCCGCCAGGCGGCGTTTCTGCGCACGATCACCCTGGTGATGGGCCAGAAGCAGCAGCTGATCTGGGATCTGCCTCCGCTCGATTCCCTGCGGGTCAATGCGGCGGTCTACGGCATCGGTGATGCCGATGCGCGCCGCCGCATCGACGAACTGGCCGAGATGCTGGAGCTGGGGGAGGAGCTGCGCCGGCCGGTGCGCAAGCTTTCGCTCGGCCAGCGCATGAAGGCGGAGTTGCTGGCAGCGCTGCTGCATCGCCCCTCCGTGCTTTTTCTCGATGAACCCACCCTCGGGCTGGATGTGAATGCCCAGGTGCGGGTGCGTGAGTTCCTCGCCGACTACAACCGTCGCACCGGCGCCACGGTGCTGCTCACCAGCCACTACATGGGCGACATCACTGCGCTCTGCCAGAGGGTGCTGCTGATTCATCAGGGCCAGCTCTTCTACGACGGCAGCCTGCAGGAGCTGACCCAGCAGCTCGCTCCCTACCGGGAAGTCTGCTGCGATCTTGGGGCGGTCTACCCGCCGGAGGCCTTCCGTGGTTTCGGCGAACTCGAATCCGTAGCCGGCCATCGGGTGCGGCTGCTGGTGTCAAGGGATCAGCTCACGGGAACCATCTCCCGCTTGCTCTCGACCTTTCCGGTGCTCGATCTGGAGGTCAATGATCCGCCGGTGGAGGAGATCATCGGCCGCCTGTTCCGTGAGGGGGCGGTGGCATGAGCCGGACGCTGCGGCTGGCGAGGGTGCTGCTCTCTGTCCAGTACGCCTACATGCTCGAGTACCGAGCTGAGATCGCGCTCTGGGCCCTCTCCGGCCTTCTGCCCCTGATCATGCTGGCCCTCTGGAGCGGTGCCGATGCGGCCGCTGATCTCAGCCTCAGCCCGGCGGAGCTGACCCGCTACTTCCTGGCGGCCTTCGTTGTGCGTCAGTTCACGGTGGTGTGGGTGATCCATATCTTCGAGGAAGACGCCCTGCAGGGGCGCCTCTCCCCCTACTTGCTGCAACCGCTGCACCCCTTCTGGCGCTATCTGGCTGCCCACATCGCCGAGCAGGCCACCCGGGTGCCCTTTGTGCTGGCGATCGTGCTGGCGGTCTGGCTGTTTGGGGCGGGAGCAAGCGGCTGGCCGCCGCCCTCCACCTGGTTGCTGGGCTTGTTGGTTACCCACCTGGCCTTTCTGCTGCGCTTCCTGTTGCAGTCGGTGATCACCATGGCCTGCTTCTGGAGCGAGCGAGCGGCGGCCCTGGATCGTCTGCTGCTGATCCCATACCTGTTCCTCTCCGGGCTGGTGGCGCCGCTGGAGGCGTTTCCCCCCGGATTGCGCCGCCTGGCTGCGGCCACTCCGTTTCCTTCGATGGTCGACTTTCCGGCCCGACTGCTCTCAGGCGGTGAGGTGGATCTGCTGGGGGGACTGGCGACGTTGGCCGCCTGGATGGCCCTGCTCCTGCCTCTCTACCTGATGCTCTGGCGCGCCGGACTGCGGCGTTACGCGGCGATGGGGGCCTGATGGGCCGATACCTGCGAACCCTGCGGGAGTTCTGGTCGTCGTCGCTGGCGATCGAGCTGGAGTATCCGGCAAATGCGCTGATCGAGCTGCTCTCGGTGCTGGGCAACCTGGCTGGCAGCGTGGTGGTGCTGGCCTTGTTCTATGGACGGGGCCATGGCCTTGGCGGCTGGAGCTGGGACGAGGCCCTGGTGGTGCTGGGTATCTACACCCTGCTCGACGGCTTCACCAGCACCCTGCTCCAGCCCAATCTGGGGGCGATCGTGAACCATGTGCGCACCGGCAGCCTCGATTTCGTCTTGCTCAAGCCGATCGACAGTCAGTTCTGGCTCTCGGCCCGGAGTTTCTCCCCCTGGGGCCTGCCAGGAGTGCTGGCGGGACTGGCGCTGATCGTGCTGGCGGCGCGGCGAGCGGGGGCCACCCCATCGCTTATCACCCTGCTGGGCACCACCCTGCTGTTGCTCTGCAGCGCCCTGATCCTCTACAGCCTCTGGTTCGTGCTGGCGGCCACCAGTATCTGGTTCGTGAAGGTCTGGAATGCCACCGAGGTGTTGCGCAGCACGTTGGTGGCCGGGCGCTTTCCTGTCAGCGCCTATCCCCCTGCCCTGCGCACCCTGTTCACCCTGGTGTTGCCGGTGGCCTTCCTCACCACCGTGCCGGCTGAGGCGATTCTGGGCCGAGCCACCATCCCCTGGGTGCTGGCGAGTCTGGGCATGGCGATGGTGTCCCTGGGCCTCAGCCGTGGCTTGTGGCGCCATGCCCTGCGCTACTACACCTCGGCATCCAGTTGACTGAGGTGGCCACGCCGGCAGGATCACAATGAGACCTTGGCCGTGCTGCGGCCTCCCCTTGGCTCAGGCGGCGAAACCCGTGGTAGTTCAACGAGAAGGCCGGCTCCATGGCCATGGGGCGCGCCATCTGGAGCAGCACCGCACGTCCCGGGTGGGCTGGCTGCGCGCTGCCGTGCTCGGGGCCAATGACGGCATCGTCTCCACCGCCAGCCTGCTGGTGGGGGTAGCGGCGGCTGAGGCTGACCACGGCGCCATCATGCTCTCAGGAGCAGCGGGACTGGTGGCCGGAGCGATGTCTATGGCGGCCGGCGAATACGTCTCGGTCAGTTCCCAGGCCGATACCGAGCAGGCCGACCTGGCGCGGGAGCGTCAGGAACTCGCTGATGATGCGGCGGCGGAGCTGGCCGAGCTCACCAGCATTTATGTGCATCGGGGCCTGGAGCCAAAGCTGGCCCATGAGGTGGCGCTGCAGCTCACCAGCCACGATGCCCTCGGCGCTCATGCCCGAGATGAGCTCGGCATCACCGATGCCCTGGCGGCCCGGCCGGTGCAGGCGGCCCTCGCCTCGGCGGCTATGTTCTCGATCGGCGCGGCGCTGCCCCTGGTCACGGCTTCCCTGCTTCCCGCCTCCCGGATCGTGGTGGGGGTCTCGCTCACCTCACTGCTGTTCCTGGGAGCCCTGGGTGGGGTCTCCGCCCAGGCTGGTGGCGCAAAGCTGCGCACCGCCATCCTGCGAGTCACCGTCTGGGGGGCGCTGGCGATGGGGGCAACAGCCCTGATCGGCACCCTGCTGGGGGTCTCCCCCTGAGCGAGTCAGATCAACTGGGCAACTCAAATCAACTGAGATACTCAGACCAACGCTTACACCGATAACGTCCTGCCTGCGACCAGCCACCGGTTACCGCCATGACAGCTTCCCAACGTCGTTGGTCTCTGCTCGCTCTGGCGGGTCTGCCGTTGCTGGTGATCGGCGCCGCCGCGGCGTTCGCACCGCGATTGCCGGGCACCGTCCTGGCGGCCGTCGAGGCGCCGTCTCCGCCCGCTTCAGCCCCAGATCCGCCCGCGGCTCCAGTCATGGTGCTGCTGCCCTCGGAGCCGAACCTGCCCCTGGCGGCCGATGGTCGCCACTATCCGCTCGTACCCAGCGATCCCCAGGTCGTGGCAGAGCTGTTGGTGTCGCTCGAAGAAGCCCTGCGCTCGCCTGATACCTCGTCTGAATCGTTGCCTGCCCTGGGCCACCAGCACCAGGTGATTCTGCGGGTGCTGGCGGTGCGAGAGGGCCAGGCCCAGGAAGTGCGGCGGCGCCTTCCCCCACGCTGGCAAGCGGTGCTCGACCATCACCTGGGGGCCCGCCGGGCCTTCCTCTCCATGCGGCGTCGCGGTCCGGGGAGTGCCACCCTGCCGGCCTGGCGGATCGTGGCGCCGGAGCCGGCGGAGAATCTGCTGCGCTACTACCGCAGCGCGGCCGCGGCCACCGGCATCGACTGGGAAGTGCTGGCAGCGGTCAACCTGGTGGAAACTGGTATGGGCCGCATCGATGGGGTGTCGGTGGCTGACGCCCGCGGGCCGATGCAGTTCCTGCCCACAACCTGGGCGCAGCCCGGCGTCGGCAAGGGGAACATCCGCGACCCCCATGACGCCATCCATGCTGCCGCTCGTTACCTGGTGCGCCGAGGTGGGCTGAAAGACATTCGCAAGGGCCTCTGGGGGTATAACAACAGCGACTACTACGGCAAGGCCGTTCTCCATTACGCCGCCCTCCTGCGCGAGGATCCCGCCGCTTACACCGGCCTCTACCACTGGGAAATCCATTTCGCTTCCAACGCCGGTGATCTCTGGCTACCTGTTGGCTATTCCCAGACCAAACCGATTTCGGTGGCCCTCTATCTCCAGCGCTTCCCGTCCAGCGCCCCGCCTGCGGTCAATCGTGGTGGCTGAGTTGGCGAAGGCTGAGCAGCCAGTGACACGCTGGAATGAAGGAGCTTGTCGGTTTGATCCTCGGCCTCTACTTCGGCATCAGAGTGGGCCTAGGGATCGCATGCATGCCAATGGCAGTGGTGGTGAAACCCTCGGCGCCGAGCGCGGCCGAGTCCCTGGCGGTGTCGTTGAGCAGCCTCACCGCTCTGGTGGTGTGCTTTCTGGTGCTGGCGCTCGGGGTGGGGCAGATCAGCGCGGTGATGCCGAGTCTGGCGGGGGCATCCGCCGCCGACTCCGGCCGCCCTTGAGGATCTGCTGTAACCGTAGCCGTTGGTGCTGTGGTGGACTGACCGGATGAGCGCTCGTCTGGTGCTCGGTCCCGTGAACGTCTGCCCGCAGGTGCGGGAATGGCTTGATCTGGAAACACTGCAGCGCCTGGTGGCCCGCCATCGCCGTGGCGACTGGGGCGAGGTTGATGCCCGTGATGCCAGGGCCAACACGCTGGCGGCCTACCACCAATGCGGCCGGCTGCGCAGTGTCTACAACCTGGGGCAGGGGCTGTGCATCTGGGTGATCACCGACCATCTCGGCACCGACAGCCTGCAGACCACCGTGCTCATCCCCGCCGATGAGTGATTCGACGCTTCCCAGCGACGAGCACGCCAGGGCACTCCAGGCGGTTGCGGAGCGCTTCGATCTGGGCGGCCCGATCAGCGGGATCGAACCCCTGGGGCACGGCAACGTCAATGACACCTATCTGGTGCGGCTGGGTGACCCGCCCAGGCCCGCAGCTGTGCTGCAACGGGTGAACACCCAGGTCTTCGCCAGTCCCGAGCTGGTGATGGCCAACCTGGTGACCTTCAGCGATCATGTGGCCAGACGGCTGCGTGAGGCCCCCAGCGAGCTGGCTGGCCGACGCTGGGAGGTGCCTCGGGTGTTCCAGGCCCGCGCTGACGGCCGCCCCTGGGTGTGGGAAGGCCCCAGCTTCTGGCGGGCCCTGGGCTACGTGGAGCGGGCCCAATCGCTGGAGCGGATCGGCCACAGCGGCCATGCACATGAAATTGGATTCGGCCTGGGCATGTTTCACCGGTTGATCAGTGATCTGCCCGTTGAGAGCCTGGCCGACACCCTGGAGGGGTTCCACATCACCCCCACCTACCTGAACCAGTTTGATCAGGTGTGCGGCCAGCAGGAACCCTCCCGTGATCCTGAGATCAGCGACTGCCTGGCCTTCGTTGAGCAGCGCCGCTCCCTGGTGCCCGTGCTTGAGCAGGCCAAAGCCGCTGGAATCCTGCGCCAGCGCCCGATCCACGGCGATCCGAAGATCAACAACGTCATGCTCGATCTGGAGGGCGACCAGGCTGTTGCTCTCGTCGATCTCGACACCGTCAAACCCGGGCTGGTGCACTACGACATCGGCGACTGCCTGCGCTCAGCCTGCAATCCCCTGGGAGAGGAAACCGCTGACTGGAGGGCGGTCCACTTCGATGTGAGCCTCTGCGAGGCACTGCTTGGGGGCTATGGCAGCGTGGCCAGCTCCTTTCTCACTTCCGCTGACTATGACCACATCGTTTTGGCGATTCGATTGATCAGTTTTGAGCTGGGCTTGCGCTTTCTCACGGATCATCTTGGCGGGGATGTCTACTTCAAGACCCGCTACAGAGGTCACAACCTGCTGCGGGCACGGGTTCAGTTCCAGCTCACCGAGAGCATCGAGCAGCAGCAGACTGCGATCGAGGCCGTCGTGGCCGCGATCCGATGAAGACAGCCTGCCCTGAGCACCCTGAGGCGGCCTGGCAGTCGTTTGTCATGCATCCCTTCCAGCCCGAAGGTGTACCAGCAGGCCCGATTGTCTCCGGCCCTGCCGGTCCCGGCACTGGCCTGGAGCTGACGGGGCAGATACGGCGGCGGGGGTGGACGCTTGAGCTGGCCATGCGCCTGGTCGGTGATCTCGCGTCGGTGGTGCTGGCTGCGCCCTCATCACGGCCCGAGCGCCGGGATGATCTCTGGCGCAGCACCTGTTTCGAGCTGTTCATCGCGGCGGCAGGTGAGCCGGTGTACCGGGAAGTGAACCTTTCGCCCAGTGGCCACTGGAACGTCTACCGCTTCAGCAGCTACCGCCAGGGGATGGAGAACGAGCGCTCCCTGCAGGCGTTGCCCTTCGAATTCAAGCCAGTGCCCGGGTCGATCGAGCTGGCTCTGGCCTGGCCGCTACCAGACGACCTTCGCGCCGCAAAAGCATGCCTTGAGGTCGGAGTGTGTGCGGTGATCGAACAACGCCATGGGCAACTGAGCTACTGGGCCCTTACCCATCCCGGCGTTGAGGCCGACTTCCACAGGCGTGATGGCCTGCTGCTGCGCTTCTGATCAGCGTCCCTCGCCTGGGGCGCCGCCGGAGCGGCTGATGGGTGGAAGGGCCCAGAGTGAACCACCACCCCAGGCCCCTGCCCGAAGGCATCGTCATCGTGACATGCCGATCCTTGACCATCTTTGCACTTGGATTCATCATCAAATCCCGAACCAATTTTTTATCCGGATTCCAACAACAGGACAGTCGTCAGTTGTACTCGCCTGGCATGTCCTGCTTGGTGATCGTCACCCTGCCGATGCGCTTGCCTGAGGCCCGCAGCAGTTCGTCTCCGGAGACATCGAAGCCGAGGGAGGCGGCGATCCTGGCCACGTCATCGGCCGTGGAGGCACCCAGCACCTGGCGCCTGAGTTCGCCATCGTCCTGAACCCTGGCGAGGAAGGCCCTGAGCTGCTCCTGGGACATGGCGGGCGGGCCGAGCGCGATGGCTCTCCAGCATGGCTCCCCCTGGGGAGCGACGACGAAGGCGCCTGTTCACTCTGGCCTGGGGCTGCCTGAACTGAGCACCTCACGGATCAGATCAGACCCCACTTCGTTGTGGATCTGCACCTTGCCGATCTCGCTGGGCAGCACAAAGCGCACCTGGCCGCTTTTCACTTTCTTGTCGCTCAAGAGGGTGCGCAGCACGGCTTCCGGTTCAAGGGGTGGCAGCTGTAAGGGGAGGCCGGCCTTGGCGATCAGGGCACACTGCCGCTGCTGATCGGCTGGGCTCCAGAGGCCCATGGCCACCGCAAGCTCGCCGGCCGCCACCATCCCCAGCGCCACTGCTTCGCCATGGAGGTAGGTGCCGTAACCGCAGAGGGTCTCCACCACATGGCCAAGGGTGTGGCCGTAGTTGAGGATGGCGCGCAGGCCACCTTCGCGCTCATCGGCGGCGACCACGCGAGCCTTGGCTGCGGCGGATCGCTCCAGCAGCCAGGGCAGCAGGGTGTCGCCCACCGCCTTGAGGCTGGAGAGGTCTTCGGCGGCTTCGAGCTCGCTGAACAGCTGGGGATCACCGATCACGCCGTACTTGATCACCTCAGCCATGCCCGCGCGGAATTCCCGCTCCGGCAGTGTGGCCAGGGTGCTCGGATCGATCAGCACCAGCAGCGGCTGGTGGAAGGACCCGATCAGGTTCTTGCCTCCGGGGTGGTTAACACCGGTCTTGCCGCCGATCGAGGCATCCACCATCGCCAGCAGGGTGGTGGGGACCTGCACCACCGCGATGCCGCGCAGCCAGGTGGCGGCGGCAAATCCCGCCATGTCGCCGATCACCCCGCCGCCGAGGGCCACGATCAGGGAGCTCCGCTCCAGCCGCCGGGCCTGGGCCGCGTCATGAATAAGAGCCACGCTGGCTGGTGTCTTCTGATCTTCCCCCGCGTCCAGCACCAGCAGGCTGGGATCCAGTTCCGCCTGGCGCAGGCTCTCGAGCGCCCTGCGGCCGTAGAAGCCCTCCACCACCGGGTTGGTCACCACCAGCACCTTTGTGGCCGCCGCAATTCCCCTCGAGCGGATCTGGGAGCCGAGCTGATCGAGACTGCCCTCGCCGATAAACACGGGGTAGGGCTGGCTGCTGAGGGCCACCTCGATCGTCTGGATGGGGTTGACAGCGCCGGCTGCTCCGGCAGTTGCCGGTGGGCCGGCGGCCCCGGTGGAATCGATCGAAAGCGCGGGGATCATCACCGGGCCGGCGCGAAAAACTCATTCGCCAGGCTAGGTCTGGGCTCCCCAGCCCTGGATCACCGCCAGCACCGCCTCGCCGTAGCGCTCCAGCTTGGCCGCGCCGATGCCACTCACCTGTGCCAGGTCGTTCAGCTGGGCCGGACGCCGCGCCGCCAGCTCCACCAGGGTGCGGTCGTGGAACACCACATAGGGGGGAACCCCCTGCTCCCGGGCCTGTTCCCGGCGCCACTTCTTGAGGGCCGCCACCAGCTCCGGTTCGGCCTCCGCTTCAGCGCCGGCAGCAGCCGCAATGGCCGGCCTGCGCTCCTGGCTCGCCGGCGTGGCGGGCAGCTCCAGGGTCAGCTCTCCCCGCAGCAGCGCCCGCACTCGGGCCTCCTCCCCCCAGCGCAGCCCGCCGCGGCCATCGGGAACCGGCTCCAGCCATCCCTGGCTGGTGAGCTGCCGCAGCAGGGTGCGCCACTGCTCGCGGGCCAGCTCCTTGCCGATGCCGTACACACTCAGATCCTGGTGGCCCAGGGAGCGCACCCGGGCGGTGTCGGCGCCCAGCAGAACGTCGGTGAGATGGGCGGCCCCGAAGCGCTGGCCGGTGCGGAACACCGCCGAGAGCGCCTTCTGGGCGGCCACGGTACGGTCCTCCAACACCTGGGGCTCGAGGCAGCGGTCGCAGTTGCCGCAGGGCTCGGCCAGCGTTTCGCCCAGATGGGCCAGCAGCACCTGGCGGCGGCAGCCCGGCGTTTCGGTGAAGCCCAGCAGGGCATCGAGCTTGCCGTGCTCGATCCGCTTCTGGGCGGCCTCGGCGTCGGAGTCCTCGATGAAGCGCCGCAGCTGGGTTACATCCCCTGGCCCGTGCACCATCCAGGCTGTGGCCGGCAGGCCGTCGCGCCCTCCCCGGCCGGTTTCCTGGTAGTAGGCCTCCAGGCTCTTGGGCAGATCCAGATGGGCGACGAAGCGCACATCGGGTTTGTCGATGCCCATGCCGAATGCGATCGTGGCCACCACCACGACGCCACTGTCGTTGCGGAAGCGGCTGAGGGCACTGGAACGCTGGCCGGCATCCATTCCGGCGTGGTACGCCACCGCATCGTGGCCGGAGGCCTGAAGCAGGGCAGCGAAGCGGTCGACGCGACTGCGGGAGCGGGCGTAGACAATGCCTGCCTCGCCCCGGAACTCCTCCAGGAAGGCCAGCAGCTGCTCCTTTGCCTCCAGCTTCGGCCTCAGCAGATAGCGGATGTTGGGCCGATCGAAGCTGGCCAGGAACACCCGTCCTTGCTCGAGGGCCAGGCGCTCGATGATCTCGCTGCGGGTACGGGGGTCTGCGGTGGCGGTGAGGGCCAGCCGGGGAACCTGCGGGAGGCGCAGGGCCAGGGCCTCCAGCTGCAGATACTCGGGGCGGAAGTCGTGGCCCCACTGGGAGACGCAGTGGGCCTCATCAATGGCGAACAGGGCCAGGGGCCTCTCCTGCAGCCGCTCCAGCAGACCTCCGTTCAGCAGCCGCTCCGGTGAGACGTAGAGCAGATCCAGCTCGTCGCGCAGAAGGCTGCGCCAGAGGGCGCTGGACGCTTCAGCCGCCAGGCCGGAGTGCAGGGCTGCCGCCCGCACCCCGGCCTGGCGCATGGACTGGACCTGGTCGTCCATCAGAGCGATCAGGGGCGATACCACCACCGCCAGTCCCTCTCGGCAGAGGGCCGGCACCTGATAGCAGAGCGATTTGCCGCCACCGGTGGGCATCAGTACCAGACCGGAGCCGCCGGCGATCACGTGCTGCACGATCGCCTCCTGGGGACCACGGAAGTGGTCGTAGCCGAAGACCTCCCGCAGCACCCGCAGCGGATCGCTGCCGCTGAAGCTGCTCTGCACGACCGTGAAACTCGTCATAGTGAGTCCCACAATGGCCCCATGGATGGTTTCCCCGCTGCCTCGCCTTCTTCCCGCCGCCAGGGCACGAGGATGGGCCGCAGCGCCACTGCCTGGGGCTTTCTGGCTCCGGCGCTGCTGCTGCTGAGTGTTTCTGTGCTGATCCCGGCCGCGATGGCCCTGGTGATCAGTTTCACCGCCACCGGCCTGGATGTGAGCGAACCGCTGCGCTTCGTCGGTCTGGCCAACATCCGGCGGCTGCTGGCCGACCCGGTCTTCCTGCAGGTGCTGGGTACCACCTTCCTCTATCTGGTTGGGGTGGTGCCACCGATCGTGCTGGGCTCCCTCACCCTGGCCGTGCTGGTGAATCGCCAGCTTCCCGGCATCCATCTCTTCCGAGCCGCCTTCTACACGCCGGTGCTGGTGTCGATCGTTGTGGCGGCCATCGCCTTCCGCTGGCTCTATGCCGAGAACGGCCTGGTCAACGGTTGGCTGGCCGCCTGGCTGGGGGACGCCTTCACGCCGATCGGCTTTCTCACCACCCCCTGGCTGGCGCTGCCTGCCGTGATGCTGGTGACCCTCTGGAAGGGCCTGGGGTATTACATGGTGATCTTTCTATCGGGCCTGCAGGGCATCTCCCCGGAGCTCTACGAAGCCGCTGCCCTTGATGGCAGCGAGGGCTGGCGTCGTCATCTCGACATCACCCTGCCGCTGCTGAGGCCCTACCTCACTCTGGTGGGGGTGATCTCAGCCATCGCCGCCACCAAGGTGTTCGAGGAGGTGTATCTGATGACCCAGGGGGGGCCGGCCGATTCCACCCGCACGATCGTCTATTACGTCTACGACCAGGCCTTCTCCGAGCTGGACATCAGCTATGCCTGCACGGTGGGTCTGGCCCTGTTCCTGATCGTGATGATCTTCAGCCTGCTGCGCTTCCTGGTCGTGGGCGAGAAAGGCTTCAGCTGAGGGAGTCCAGGCTGATGGTCAGGGGAGTGGCAAGCTGCTGAATTGGCGCGCGGCCCGGTGCCGTGTGGTCCGTGAGGTCAGCGATGGGCGGCAGTATCGGCGTGGTGGGGGGCGGCCAACTGGCCTGGATGCTGGCGGCGGCGGCACGGGAGCAGGGCGTTGAGCTCCATGTGCAGACCCCGGAACTCTCCGATCCGGCCGCACGGCTGGCCACCAGCGTGGTGCGGGCAGCCCTGGGCGATGTGACGGCCACCCGCAGCCTGGCCCAGAGGACATCGGCGATCAGTTTCGAAAATGAATGGCTCGATCTCGACTCCCTCGCCCCGCTCGAGCAGGAGGGCGTGGTGTTCATTCCCCGGCTCGATTCCCTGGCGGATCTGGTCTGCAAGCGCCGCCAGCGCCAGCTGCTGGAGCGGCTGCGCCTGCCCTCGCCGCGCTGGTTCCCGCTGGAGCAGACGCTCACTCCCCCTGCCCCGGCCCCAACCGAGCAGGAGGATCCTGCTCTGGCCGGGGCCAGTGACGGAGCCTGCGAAGCGGCGGAGCCGGCTCTGCCCCTGTCGCCCCGGCTCCCAGCCGGGTTCGACTTCCCGTTGATGGCCAAGGCGGTGCGGGGGGGCTACGACGGGCGCGGCACCCGGGTGATCCGCAGTCAGGCGGAGCTGGAGGCCCTGATTGAGGCGGTGGATCCCAGCCTGTGGCTACTGGAGGAGTTCGTGACTTTCGAGCAGGAGTTGGCGCTGGTGGCCTGCCGCGATCATTTCGGCGCAGTTCAGTGCTACCCCCTGGTGGAGACGCACCAGCACGATCAGGTCTGCGACTGGGTGCTCGCCCCCGCTGCCGCCAGCCAGGCGGTGGAGGCCCGCGCCCGCAATGTGGCGGTCTCACTGCTGGCCGCCCTCGACTACGTGGGAGTGCTCTCGATCGAATTCTTCTACGGACCCTCGGGGCTGCTGATCAATGAGCTGGCGCCGAGGACCCACAACTCCGGGCACTACACCATCGAAGCTTGTCGTACCAGCCAGTTCGCCCAGCAGGTGCGCATTGTCTCGGGAGAGCCCCTGGGGGACACCTCCACGACCCTGCGCGGCGCGTTGATGGTGAACCTGCTTGGTTTCGAGACCTCCACCGCGGCCTACGCCAGGCAACGCCAGGCCCTGGAGGCACTTGCCGATGTCCATTTGCACTGGTACGGCAAACGTCTTGCCCGGCCCGGGCGCAAGCTGGGTCACCTCACCGTGGAGCTCAAGGCCTCAGGTGCGGCCGAGCGGGTCAGGGAGGCGTCCCTGCGTTTGGCTGAGGTAAGGGCGATCTGGCCACTCCCAGCGGCTCGTACCCCTTAGAGTTTCTGAGGACTGCTGTGTTGGTGACTGCCTTTCACAGTTTTCTGATCTGACTCCCTCTTCGACGTGGGTGGTCTGTCGTGACGGTGACGTACACCGGCCTCGTTGCCGGAAACGAAGCCCCACTTTGACCACCCCTCTGGTACTACCAGGTCGAACACTGGGGCAAGACGGCACGGCGGTTCACCCCTTTTCAACCCTTGAAACAGAGAAGCTCCAGGCGTTCCTGGAGCTTCTCCCTCGGCCAGTTGGTCAGCACGAATACTTCCTGGGCGGTACTGCCGCGGCGGGCCAGCAGCTTGTACCCACCGCTGATCGGAACCGATACCCGCAGTCGCAGCTGAGGGCTATGTCCCTTGACGCGACTGATCACAGCCGGGGTGATCGTATCGATGCCCTCGTCCTGAGCCAGAACTTTGAGTACCGGGATCAGCCCCTCAACGTAGGTGCTGTGGGTGATCACAACCCGGCCCATGGGTCTTTCTCTCCGGTTGCCAATCCTAGGCAGGCCCGTTATGCCGGTGAAGCCTCAGCGTTGCTCGCGGGCCCTGACGCGAGCAACGCTGGGTTCCAGGGAGTGATCAGTCCCGCTGCAGTGGCGCCATCGTCAAGCCCTCCTGGCTGAGTTGCTGGTGGTAGAGCTCCGCCTGCTCCTGGGGTCCACTCCAGACGACGGCCGAACCCTCGGAGTCGATTTGATGAGCCAGCTCCCAGGCCCGGTCTGGTCCCATGCCCGGCAGGTAGCGCACGAGGCAGTTCACCACGTGTTGAAAGGTGTTGACGTCGTCGTCGAGAACAACGACCCGAAGATGGGGATAGCGCTGGCGTTGCCGGATTCCGGCCGGGATCGTCTGAACTCCCGAGGCTGCCGTTCCTGAGGCTGCCATCGTTGAGCCGGATCTGAGTCGACCCCACACTAGGTAAACTCTGCACAACTGTTGCTTGGGCGACCCCATGCTCATCTCCCTCGCCTGGGCTTCCCTGGCTGCACTCTTCAGCTTCTCGATCGCCATGGTGGTCTGGGGCCGCAATGGCGACGGCACGATCAATTTCTGATCGAACCAGGGCCCACTCCTCACCCGGATGCCTGACTTTCCCCTCTCCAGCACCAATGTCCTGGCGTTGACCGCCACAATTTTGCTGGTTTTCGTGACAGGCGGGGTGATCTACCTCTCCGTCGTGGAATGGCGCGACCGACGCCGGGCCAAGCAGTCACCACGACAATCTTCAGCTCGTATGTCGTCTGGGCGACGTTGACGTTTGATTGGCCACGTATGCCTCCTCGCAACAGACCCAAGCAGCTTCCAAGTCCGAGCCAGAGTGTGGGCAAGCCCTAAGGGGCAGGTGTGCCTGGCTGCAGACGAAGTGATCCGCGACCAACTTGAATGTGACCCTGCGCAGCCCCGGGCACTCAAATGTTTGTGGCTCCCCCCGGTTGGGTGCGACCAGTCTGACTGCAGCGAAAGAGTGGTGCCCAGCGCTCACTCCCAGCTGCTGCTGGGATTCAGGGCCTTGAACCACCAGTCCATTCGGGTGAGACGTGACCTCGATGGCGCCAGCCGTTGGAGGCAGACGTTGGCCGCTAGGACCGTTCGGTTCGCAGACGAACCACGCTTTTCGCAATGACGCCCCCTCCACCATGACGCTCACCCTGCCGCGCTGGAAGGGTCTGCCGCCTGCTCCCCGTCTGGGACCCTTGCCGATCACCTCGGCGCTGATCGCCCTGCTGGTGCTGGCTCCGGCCAGCCAGCTGCACCGCTTTCCCCGCTCCAACGCCGAGGGGCTGGAGCGGGTGGTGGGGATGGCCACCCTGGTTCAGAGTTTTCAGTCGGGTGATGCCAGGCCGGTCCCCCTGCTCTGGCAGGAACGCCTGGGCGCCGAGTCGGCCACCCTGCTCTGGACACGCCAGCGGGGGACCTGGTGGCAGTTCTGGGGACGGGAAGGGTCGGCCCATCTGGTGGTGCCGGCCCGGTTGTTCGGCCCCCAGGCAAGCGCTCCATTGCCTGGCCGTGCCGTGCGGGTTGACGATCTGGTCGTGATTGCTCCCGACCCCCTCTCCTTCCAGACGCTCCAGCAGGAACTGCGCCGTACTGCCCGAACGCCCCGTGGTCTGGAGCAACGTTGCGTCAACCTGCTGCGCAGCAGCCAGGCCGTGGTCTGGACCAAACTCGCCCTGGCTCAGATCTCAGGTGATCTAGCCCCGCTGCTGCAGCGCTTCCAGCAGGGCTGCCTCACGGTCAGCGCCGAGGCCGACGGCCTCAGCTGGCAGGGGGAGGCCAGCGCCAAGCCCGATTCGGTGGCTACATCCCCATCGCTGCCACCGGTGCCGAGCCCAAGCCGCGAGCCCCTGCCGCCCGATCTGTTGCTGGAGGTGGCCGGGGCCCGGCTTGACCTGCTGCTCGATGCCCTGCTCAGCAATGCCGTGATCCGGCAACCGCTGATGGACCGTTACGGCCTTGACCAGGCTGCCCTGGAGCGTCTCCAGAACACTCCATTCCTCCTCCGGCTCAGACCCCAGCCCAAGGGCCCCTTTCAGGCTTCCCTGGAGTTGCAGCTGGCGGTGGGTCAGGAGCGCTCCGGCTGGACACGCTGGCTGTCGGCCCTGGGCCAGGCTCTCGAGCGCCAGGGCCTGAGCGACCAGCTATCTCCTTCCCGGCCAGAGAATGCAGCAGGGAATTCAGCAGCGGCCACCGCTGGTAGGGCCAAATTGGCCAGCAGCCTCTGGCTGCGCGATGACGGTACCCCCCTGGGAGGCTGGCGCTGGGTGGTGCCGACTGCCGGTGGCGCCCCGGAGTTGCTGTTCGTGCTTGGCGCAGGTCTGCCCGGGGCTGAGCGTTTTGCGCCGGCCCGGCCACCGGCGGGCGGTGGGCTCAGCCTGCGGGCCAGGCCAGAATCTCTCGCCGCCCTTGGCTTGCTGCCCCCGGATCTGCCGGCGGTGGTCCGGCGCTCCACCCAGCTGGAGATCCTGTCGGCTCCAGCGGCAGCGTCCAAGCCGGGAGCTTCCCCTGGAGGCGATGCTGGTTTGTCGTGGCTGTGGGGGTCCTTGAGGCTGGCTGCTCCCAAAGCGCCAGCCGCGGCCACGACCAAACCAGCTCAGGCGCCATCTGCGGCACCAGTGAGCCAGTCAGGCTCTGAAAAGACGTCAGGCCGTGAAACGACCAGCGGCCGTTGAGCTAACGGCTGACCTGCAAATTGAATCGGCCAGTCGCAAATCGCCCTCAGACTCAGCCCCCCTGGGGCGAGGCGGGAGGGCTTGATTCGGGCATCACGTTGGTTTCGTTTTCGGTTTTGCTCACGGTTTCGCCAGCGCTGTTGTCTGCAGGGGTGACCTTGGTCCCCTGGGCCTGACGTTCTCTTCGACGCCTTTCGGCGGCCAGGGTCTCCTCCATCAGCTCGACCGCCTGGGCCATCTTCTGGAGGTTGCTTGCGTAGAGGGTCAGGTCCTTGTCGACCCGCTCCTTCATAAGACCCATGGATTCACCGATCTCATGGGCGGCTTCCCTGAGGGCCTGGGGCTCCATGGATTCGGCACCGCGGGCCTGCTGCAGCAGGCTGAGCAGTCCAACGGCGAACAGACGCGAGTAGTGGAAATCGGACCTGTCGATTCCGGCAAGCACTCCAGCAATCGGCTCAGGAGCTCCGTTGCCCCGCTGGGCCAGCCAATGCTTCACCTCGTCCAGGCTGTGCTCTCCCACTGCCGCCACGGCAGCGGCGTGTTGGGCGCGAATCTGCTGGGCATCGAAGCCCGAGGAGGCGCAGAGGGCGGCAAACAGGGGTTCACTCTGTTCCTGGGGGCGGTAGCCCTTGGAGAAGCCATCAAAGACCTGGGTAAGCCCCACCGCGAACAGGCCGTCGCTGCGAAATCCACTCTGCCGGCTGAGCAGATGCAACTCGACGAGCAGCTCATCGACCATGCGCCGGTACAGGGGACCGATCACATGGGGAAATGCTGCGTGGAAGGCACGCTTGCTGTCAGCAACGGTGAGGCAGGCGCTCACACTCATCCGCTCGAATGCCTGGACCTTAGCGCTGCACCCCCCCGAGCCGATCGGGCGGGTGGTGCACCGTCCTCGGTAGGATCAATCGAGTTGCTCTGCCATTGCCGATGATCCCGATCGTGATTGAGGATTCGGGCCGGGGTGAGCGCGCCTTTGATATCTACTCCAGGCTCCTGCGTGAGCGGATCATCTTTCTGGGCGAGCCCGTCACGTCAGAATCGGCCAATCGGGTGGTTGCCCAACTGCTTTTTCTGGAATCTGAGGATCCTGAGAAAGATATTTTTCTCTACATCAATTCCCCTGGTGGATCCGTCTATGACGGCCTTGGCATCTTTGATACGATGCAGCATATCAAGCCTGACGTGCAGACCGTCTGTGTGGGGCTGGCCGCCAGCATGGGCGCTTTTCTGCTCACGGCAGGAGCCAAGGGCAAGCGCAGCAGCCTGCACCATTCCCGGATCATGATTCACCAGCCCCTGGGCGGTGCTCGCGGCCAAGCCAGCGACATACGCATTCAGGCTGACGAAATTCTCTTCCTCAAGGACAAGCTGAACAGGGAACTTGCTGACCGAACCGGTCAACCCCTGGACCGCATCCAGCTCGACACTGATCGTGACTTTTTCATGTCACCCGCAGAGGCCGTGAGTTACGGGTTGATTGACAAAGTGATTGATAAGCGATCCGTTCGTCCAGTCTGAATCCGTCAGTCAGTCAGTCAGTCAGGCATGCTCAATCTGGCTCCATCAGCCTGAATAAGCCTGAACTGACCATAACTAAGGCTGTTAACAGTTAAGGCTTTCAATTATTACGACAAAAAACTTATCTATAATATCATTTTAACGTGCAATATTGCCTTTGCTCTTAAGGAATAATGTTGGCCTAGGGCTGGACGCGGCTAAATGATGTTCAATCCTTATCAGAAATCTTCAGGCCATTCTTGCTGCCCTTAAGCTCTCTCCAGAGCGAGCGAATTTCATCATAGGCCTGATCTTGATTGAGCTTGCCGTTACTCTGAAGCCCTACGATCAGCCCAACGCGATCAGCGAAACGCTCGAGGTTCTGGTGGAATGCCAGCCGCTGCGGACTCCAATCATCGCCGTGGTAGCCGCTGAACGACTCCATTGGAGAACGGGTGCTGCTCAAGATCTGAACGCGTGATTGCTCATGTTAAGCACTGGTCTGAGTCTGGCGGGACAAGCTTCGGTTAAGAAGCTGCCCCAGCCATACCCCCCTCCGCACCCGTGTTCAGGTTTGCCTGGATCAGGCGGCAGGCAGCAGGGGGGAGAAACGGTCTTTCTCAGGGATCGTTGTGAACTCGGCCACGACGGCACGGAATTCATCGCCATCGAGGGTTTCTTTCTCGATCAGCATCTCGACCAAGCGATCCATGCAATCGCGGTGGCTGGCCACCAGCGCCTGGGTGTCGCGATAGCAAAGGTCGACGATGCTGCGGATCTGTTCATCAATGCGGCGGGAGATCGAATCGGAAACGTCGCTGCGGGTCATCAGGTCGCGTCCAAGGAACACCTCCTGATTCCCGGCCTCCAGCGAGACCGGCCCCAGATCACTCATGCCGAAACGGGTCACCATCTGGCGGGCCATGCTCGCCACCTGCTGAATGTCACCACCTGCTCCGGTCGTGACCTCGGCGTGCCCGAACACCACATCCTCCGCTACCCGTCCGCCAAGGGCTCCCATGATGCGGGCCTTGAGCTGGGATCGGCTCACCAGCATCTGCTCCTCATCGGGGGCGAACCAGGTGAGTCCCTGGGCCTGGCCGCGGGGGACGAGGGTGACCTTCTGAACAGGATCGTGATCCTTCACCAGGGTGCCCACAAGGGCGTGACCAACTTCGTGGTACGCAATCAGGCGCTTGCTGCGCCCATCGGTCAGGGGTTTGCCCTCCATGCCGGCGATCACCCGATCGACGGCGTCATCAATCTCAGCCAGCGTGGTGGCCTCCTTGCGACGCCGGGCGGTGAGGATGGCCGCTTCGTTGAGCAGGTTGGCCAGATCAGCGCCGGTGAATCCAGGGGTACGGCGAGCGACTGCTTCGAGGGACACATCCTCAGCAAGCTTCTTGTTGCGGGAGTGAACCTTGAGAATCGAAAGGCGGCCTTTGATGTCAGGGGCATCAACGCTCACCTGGCGATCGAAGCGACCCGGACGCATCAGGGCCGAATCGAGCACATCGGGGCGATTGGTGGCCGCGATGATGATGATGCCGCTGTTGCCCTCGAAGCCGTCCATCTCAGTGAGCAGCTGGTTGAGGGTCTGCTCCCGCTCGTCGTTGCCCCCCCCGATGCCGGCCCCACGCTGACGCCCGACCGCATCGATTTCATCGATGAAGATCAGGCAAGGGCTGTTTTCCTTTGCCCGTTTGAACAGGTCGCGCACGCGGCTGGCGCCTACGCCGACGAACATCTCCACGAATTCCGATCCGGAGAGGGAGAAGAAGGGCACACCGGCCTCGCCAGCGATGGCTTTGGCCAGCAGGGTCTTGCCTGTACCCGGAGGGCCCACTAACAGCACACCTTTCGGGATCTTGGCGCCAACGGACGTGAATCGCTCCGGCTGCTTCAGGAAGGTGACCACTTCCTCCAGGTCTTCCTTGGCCTCTTCCACTCCGGCCACGTCATCGAACATGACACCGGTTTCTGCCTCCATTGCAAAACGGGCCTTGGTCTTGCCGAACTGCATCGCCTGGCCAGGACCGCCGGGCATTGACGATGAACGGCGCGCCAGAAAGATCAGTGAGCCGATCAGCAGCAGGGGAAAGAGCAGATTCCCAAGGATTCCCAGAGCCGGAGGGGTGCTGCGAGGGGGGTGGATGTCGAAACTGATGCCCTGGGTCTTGAGGTTGTTGATCAGCTCGGGAGCCAGGCCGGGCAGGTCTACCCGCAGTCGCTGCACTCGATTGTCCAGGTCGGGATCCACCGCTTCAATCACGGCGCTGCGACCGCCATCGAAGATGTCGACCGCTGTGACCCGACCCGCCTCGATGTAGTCGAGGAAGCGGCCATAGCTCATCCGCGCCACTGCCGCATTGCGCGGAGCCACCGTGTCGGTGCGACCTTCAGGGGTGAACCGGCTGGCGCCGCCATTCCCCAGCACCTGCCAGCCAAGAAAAAGAGCCACTCCGATCGGGAGCAGCCAGAGAGCGAACAGACGCCAGCGCTGATTCATGGCTGAGAGGAATTTTTAACAAGTGTAAAGCGCGCAAGCCTCGGTCGAGGGTTCCCGGCCGCCGCGCCATTGATTTCAGCTTGTCATGGTTGCCCCGAGCCGTGCTCTCTGGTGACAGAGCTTCAGCGGATGCTCAGCCAGGCCGGATCATCGCTGCCCTCGCTGCCCTCGAGATCAGGCTCGATCAGAAGCTCAGCGCTTGGGAGGGTTTCCAACAGTTCAGGCCCACCCAGGCCATGGGTCCATATTTCCAGCTCAGCACCCTTGGGGGCCTGGAAACTGAGAAGCTCAAACGGGAAAATCACCCGCTCCAGGTAGAACTCCCCAGGCCCGCAGGAGCGCAAAATCACCATACGGTCGCTGGAGTTGCGATAGCCGCAGGAGAGCAGGGCCAAGGGAGGGGTTTCGTCGGGATTTAACCATCAAGCCACCATCCACGCAGGTCTTTGGTCACGGTCAGCACCGTTCAGCTTTCTTAAGGTTTTCTTGATAAGAGGGGGTGTGACTGTGAAGCTGCAGGCCCTTGGACTCAGAGGCTGCGCAGGGCCACGATCGGATCCAGCCGGGCGGCTCGACGGGCCGGCACAACCCCGAAGAACAGGCCGATCGATCCAGACAGCCCCACGGTGAAGAGCACACTGCCGCTGTCGATGGCGGCGGGCAGGGGGGTGAAGTGGCTCACTGCCGCCACCGTGCCCAGGCCAACGGCGCTGCCGATCAGGCCACCGAGGCTGGCGAGCACCAGGGATTCCACCAGGAACTGCAACAGCACATCACCGCTGCGGGCGCCCACCGCCTTACGCAGGCCGATCTCCTGGGTGCGCTCGCTCACCGATACCAGCATGATGTTCATGATGCCGATGCCGCCCACGAGCAGGGAAACCCCACCGATTGCCCCCAGCATCAAGGTCAGTCCTCCAGTGATCGTGCCCACGATCGAAAGAGCGTCCTGTTGGGAGCGCACAGCGAAATCGTCTTCTCTGAGGATGCGGTGGCGCTGGCGCAACAGGTTGGTGATCTGAAACTTGGCGGCACTGGTGCTGGCCTCGTCGCGGGCTTCAGCGCTGATGAAGGTCAGCACCACGCCGTAAGTGGGGTCTCGGCCGCTCAGCTTGCTGACCATCGTCGAGAGCGGGATGTAGGCGGCTTCGTCCTGGTTGGTGCCGAAGGCGGCGCCCTTGGGGGCCGTCACGCCGATCACCTCGAAGGATTGATCGCGGATACGCAGGGTCTGGCCGATGGCGGAGCCTGATGGCAGCAGCTTCTGCTTGAGATCGGGGCCGATCACGGCCACGTTGCGCGCTCCCTTGATGTCGTCCTGGCTGAAGAACCGCCCCTGGGCGATCTCGAAGCGCCGGACCGGCAGGAACTCGGGCGTGATGCCCGAAACCGAGGCATTGGAGCTGTTCCCCCCCGACTGAACCACCGCGTTGATCGTGATCTGGGGGGCAACCCGACGCACACTCGGCACTTGCTCGAGTATTGCCTCGGCGTCCTCCAGCACAAGGGTGCGCGGATTTTCGATCCCCTGGCGGCGGGTGTCGTTGTTGCCGGGCACCACGAAGAGCACGTTGGCCCCCAGGGTGTTCAGCTGGCCTTCCGCCAGGTTCTGGGCCCCCTTGCCCACCCCCACCAGGGTGATCACCGAGGCATTGCCGATCACGATCCCCAGCATCGTCAGCAGGCTGCGCAGCCGGTTGGCTTTGAGCGTTTTGAGAGCCATGCCGACGGTTTCCGCCAGCGGCAGTTTCGAGGCCATGGCCGCAAGCAGCAATCAGAGCCGCATCATGGCCAGCAGCGGCCACAGCTGGCGGCATCCATCAGACGATGGTTTCGCTCCGATCGGCCTGGGTGTGGTTGCGGGCGCCGCGGTGCACGACCCCCTCACGCACTTCCAGGGTCACGAATTCGCCCAGGCGCAGGTCGGTGGTTGCGTTGGCCACCCCCACGATCACCGGCACCCCCAGCCGCTGGGCGATCACGGCAGCATGGCTGTCGCAGCCGGCCTCTTCGGCGATCACGCCCTTGGCCTTGCGGATCGCATCGAGGTAGGCGGCACTGGTTTCGCGCACCACCAGGATCTCTCCGGTCTCCAGCCGCGCCGCCTCCTCGGCGGTGATGGCCACGCGCACCCGTCCGCTGACCGAACCATTGCCGATGCCCAGGCCCCGGCCCAGCACCGCTGAGACAATTCCCACCTTGACCAGATCGGTGGAGCCGCTTACGCCCGAGAGAGTGCCGGCGGTCTGAACCACCAGATCGCCCTCCTTGAGCAGCCCCCGTTCCTGGGCCACGCCCATGGCCAGGGTGAAGGTGCTGGTGGTCGACTGCTGATCGCCGATCAGCAGGGGATTCACCCCCCAGACCAGCTGCAGCTGGCGGGCCACCCTCACCTCACTGGTGATCGCCAGGATCGTGGTGGAGGGGCGGAACTTGCTGACATTGCGGGCGGTAGCCCCGCTCTTGGTGAGGGGAAGGATGGCGGCGGCCTGCAACTGACGGGCGATCGTGCTCACCGCCTGACTGATGGCGTTGGGGATGGTGGAAGCCATGTGGCTGTCCACGACCCGGCGGGGGTAGTCACGCTCGATCCGGCGGGCGATGCGTGCCATCGTCTCCACCGCCTCCACCGGGTAATCACCCACCGCGGTCTCGTTGGAGAGCATCACCGCGTCGGTGCCATCGAGGATGGCGTTGGCCACATCGCTTACTTCGGCCCGGGTGGGGCGGGGGCAGCTGGCCATGCTGTCGAGCATCTGGGTGGCCGTGATGATCGGGATGCCCAGGGTGTTGGCTTTGCGGATCAGTTCCTTCTGCAGCAGCGGCACCTCTTCAGCCGGCATCTCCACGCCCAGGTCGCCCCGGGCCACCATCACCCCATCGCAGAGGGGCAGGATCGCGTCGATCTGATCGATCGCCTCGAACTTCTCGATCTTGGCGATCACCGGGGTGCTGTACCCCTGAGAGCTGATCAGCTCACGGATCTCCTGCATGTCGGAGGGGTTGCGCACGAAGCTCAGGGCGACCCAGTCGACCTCCTGCTGGAGGCCGAAGCTGAGGTCTTCCCGGTCCTTGGTGGTGAGCGCGCGGATCGAGAGCTGAACGTCAGGGAAGTTCACCCCCTTGTTGTTGGAGAGCACCCCGCCCACCACCACGGTGCAGTGCAGGGTCTGCTCGGGGATGTCCACCGACTTGACCACCATCTCGACGCGGCCATCGTCGAGAAGGATGCGACTGCCGGCGGTCACCTCATCGGCCAGGCGCTCGTAGGTGATCGTGGCGATCGACTGGTTGCAGCTCACTGGCCGGGAGGTGAGGGCGAAGGGGTCGCCGTTGGCCAGGGTGATCGGACCGCCTTCGAAGCGGCCCAGGCGGATCTTGGGGCCCTGGAGATCCTGAAGGATGCCCACATGGATGCCCAGCTCGTGGGCCACCTGACGGATCGTGGCGATCCGGGCGGCATGTTCGGAGTGGTCCCCGTGGGAAAAATTGAGTCGGAACGTGGTGGCCCCCGCCTGGATCAGGTCCCGCAGTCGCTGGGGGGACTCCGTGGCTGGACCGATCGTTGCCACGATCTTGGTGCGACGCGACAGATCGGGCTGCGCCATCGGAAAAGCCGAAGGTTCAGGCGGAAACTACCATCCGGTCCCGCCCCTCTCCTGCCGCCGATGGTGCGGAACCCATGGATCTGAACGACTACCAGCTCCAGGCCCGCACCACTGCCCGCTACCCCGACGTCGGTGCCAATCCGATTTATCCCACCCTCGGACTCTGCGGTGAAGCCGGTGAAGTGGCGGACAAGGTCAAGAAGGTGCTGCGGGACCGCGGCGGGGTGTTCGAGCCCGAGCTGGTGGAGGATCTGGCCCTGGAACTCGGCGATGTGCTCTGGTATGTCGCCCAGCTGGCCAGTGAACTGGGTCTGGAGCTCGACGACGTTGCCCAGGCCAATCTGGCCAAACTGGCGGGACGGGCCAGGCGTCAGACGCTTGGGGGTAGCGGCGATCACCGCTGAGGGCACTCCGGCGGCCGGACACCCCCCTGCTCCCCAGCCAGAGCCACCCTGAGCCACTCAGAGCAACCCGGTGAATCCCTTGAGCCCCAGGTCCCCCATGCCCCGTTCCGGCCCCCGTTCATCGCCCCTGCCCAAGGCGCTGGCTCTGCTGCTGGCGCTGTTGCTGCTGATGGCCCCAACTGCGCCAGCCTGGGCCCTGGATCTGGCTGTGACTGAGATCAGCCTGGAGCCCTGCCCGACGGCTGACCCGGGCTCCCAGCCGGAGCTGAAGCGCCCGAGCGGGGCCAGTTGCTACGCCCTGCGCGGAACTGTGAACAATCCCCGCTCCCAGCCGGTGATCGACACCGATCTGTTCGCGGTGATCAGTGACAGCAGCGGTGAGCCGGTGCTGCAGAACCGCACCCGGGTGGGCTCGATCGGTGACATTCCCCCCGGAGAATCGAGCTTTGCCTTGCGCCTGGCGGTGCCGGCCGGCACTCCTGGGCCGTTGCGGGTCAGCCACGCCAAGGCCAGGGGGTTCAACGCCCCGGTGCGGGTGCGGGCCGGTGTGGATGATGAGCTGCTGCCCCTCGAGCAGGCCCTGCTCGATCGTCCCTAGCCGGCCCCAGCTCCCAAGCGCTTCAGTATCCGAAACCTCCCATCAGGGATCCGCTGAGGTTGCCCAGAAGTCCCTGAACCAGGCTGAGGGTGATGAAGGCGATGATTGCCGAGAGGTCAAGTCCGCCCAGGGGGGGGATCAGACCGCGAAAGGCGTTCAGGTAGGGGTCGGTGATCGAGCTCACCGTGCTCAGCACCGGGTTGCTCCAATCGAGGTTGGGGAACCAGCTCAGCAGCACCCGCACCAACAGCACCAGGCTGTAGATGCTGAGGGTCTGCGCCAGCACAGCCAGGATCTGGCTCAGGATCATCATGGGCAAGGCCTGAAGCGAATCGACTCCGACTCTATGCAGCCTCGTTGCCCTTCGCCCTTCCATCAGGGGCGGGGGCAGCCTCCGTCACCTGGGTGACGGCGAAGGTGCGGTGGAACTTGTCGCTGAGGCTGATCCAGAAGGAGCGGCCGTCGCTCTGGCGCCGTCGCTCGATGAAGTCCTGGGCCAGCAGTTCCTTGATGTGGTCGTAGGCGCCCGATCCGCGCAGCTCCACCAGATCCGACTGCAAAATGCGCCGCTTGAGTGCCACAGTCGCCAAGGTGCGCAGGGTGGCGGTGGAGAGGTCCACCGGCAGCAGCGTCTGAACAAGATCGGCGTGACTGTCACGCAGCTGCAGGCTGAAACGCTGACCGTCCTGACGGATTTCCAGGGCCGTGTCCCGGTGGGCGTAGTCCGCCATCAGGGTGATCAGGGCCAGCTCGATGGCGTCGCGATCGATGGGCTCACTCAGGCCCATCGAGGCAATCTCGGCGAGCTCGCCCAGGTTGAGGGGGCGGCCCTTGAGGTAGAGGATGGCCTCAAGCCGGGCCGGCAAAGATAGAGGCGCGCTGGACATGCTCTCAGCCGGCCCATCGTTGGCCGCACCGTACCGCAGCTGAGCCGGGACGGCTCAGGCTAGGGCCGGCACCGGGAGGCTGGCAGGGCCGAGGAACAACCGATAGGCAGGATTCTGGGTCTCGTCCCAGTGGCGGTAGCCGAGGCCTGAGAGGAAGAGCTCCCAGGCGCTGGAATCCTGTTCCTCCACCTGCACCCCCACCACGATGCGGCCCACGTCGGCCCCCTGGTTGCGGTAATGGAAGATGCTGATCGACCAGTTGGGGTGGAGGGCATTGACGAAGGCCATCAGTGCGCCAGGCCGTTCGGGAAATTCGAAGCGGTAGAGGAGTTCCCGCGGCGGAGCCCCGCCGCTGTGACAAGCCGCTTCAGGCAGGCGCCCTCCCACCATGTGGCGCAGGTGGAGCTTGGCCAGCTCGTTGCTGCTGAGGTCAAGGCAGGGGAATCCGCCGGCGCTGAGCTGGCCGATCAACGCCTCGGTGTCCCGGTGCCCGTCTACCTGCACCCCCAGGAAAATGTGGGCCAGGCGGTGATCGGCCATCCGGTAGCTGAATTCAGTCAGGCTGCGGGAGCCCAGCAGCTCGCAGAGCTCGCGCAGGCTGCCAGGGCGCTCGGGAATCTCCACCGCCAGCATCGCTTCGCGCTCCTCCCCGAGCTCGGCTCTCTCGGCCACGAAGCGCAGACGATCGAAATTCATGTTGGCGCCGCAGGCCACGGCCACCAAGGTGCGCTGCTTCAGCCCTCGCCGCTGCACATCGGCCTTCATGCCGGCCACCGCCAGCGCGCCTGCCGGCTCGAGGATCGAGCGGGTGTCCTCGAAGACGTCCTTGATCGCGGCGCAGATCTCATCGGTGTCCACCGTGACCATGGCATCCACGTAGCGCTGAGCCAGGGCGAAGGTGTGCACTCCCACCTGGCGAACGGCCACCCCATCGGCGAAGAGACCCACCTGCTCCATGCTCACCCGCCGGCCTGCCGCCAGGGAGCGGGTCATAGCATCGGCATCCACGGGCTCGACACCGATCACCTCCACCTGCGGCCAGACGTTCTTGATGAAGGCGGCGATGCCGGCGATCAGCCCGCCGCCGCCCACCGCCACATAGATGACATCGGGTGGAGCCGAGCACTGGCGCAGGATCTCCAGGCCAACGGTGCCCTGGCCGGCGATCACCTCCGGATCGTCGAAGGGATGGATGAAGGTGAGGCCCCGCTCCTGCTCCAGGCTCCTGGCCCGCAGGCAAGCCTCGTCGTAGGTGTCTCCGTGCAGGACCACCTCGGCACCGCGGTCGGCCACGGCACGCACTTTCATGGCGGGTGTGGTGAGCGGCATCACGATCACGGCGTGACAGCCCAGCCTCTCGGCCGCCAGGGCCACTCCCTGGGCGTGGTTGCCGGCGCTGGCCGCGATCACACCACGCTTCAGTTCAAGCGGCGTGAGCTGGGCCATGCGGTTGTAGGCCCCGCGCAGCTTGAAGGAAAACACTGGCTGGAGGTCTTCGCGCTTGAGCAGCACGGTGTTGCCGAGCCGCCGCGACAGGTTGGGGGCTGGATCGAGTGGCGACTCGATCGCCACGTCGTAGACCCGTGCCCGCAGGATGCGCTGCAGTATGTCGTCCATGGCTCCAGTCTGCCGGTCAGCAGAACGGCCGGCCTCAGGAAAGGTGACCGTTGCCCCCATTCCTCCTGAGGCAGGCCGTAGATTGAATTCTCAGAACTGATCAGGGTATGCATCTCAGCGAGCTGAGCCATCCCAACCAGCTGCATGGCCTCAGCATCGGCGAGCTAGAAGCCATAGCTCGTCAGATTCGTGAGAAGCATCTGGAGGTGGTGTCCACCAGCGGCGGCCATCTCGGGCCAGGGCTGGGTGTGGTGGAACTCACCCTGGCCCTCTACCAGACCCTCGACCTCGACCAGGACAGGGTGGTCTGGGATGTGGGCCACCAGGCCTACCCCCACAAGCTGGTCACGGGGCGCTATCACCAGTTCCACACCCTGCGCCAGCAGGGCGGGGTGGCGGGCTACCTCAAGCGGAGCGAGTGCGGCTTCGATCACTTCGGGGCAGGTCACGCCTCCACAAGCATTTCGGCGGCCCTGGGCATGGCCCTGGCTCGCGACCGCCGCGGCGAAGAGTTCAAATGCGTTGCGGTGATCGGTGATGGTGCCCTCACCGGTGGCATGGCGCTCGAGGCGATCAACCACGCCGGGCACCTTCCCAAAACCCCGTTGCTGGTGGTGCTCAACGACAACGACATGTCGATCTCACCGCCGGTGGGCGCCCTTTCCACTTACCTCAACCGCATGCGGCTGAGCCCGCCGCTGCAGTTCCTCTCCGGCAGCGCCGAGGAGGCCGTCAAGCACCTGCCGTTCATGCACGGGGAGCTTCCGCCCGAGCTCGAGCGGCTCAAGGAGAGCATGCGCCGGCTGGCGGTGCCCAAGGTGGGCGCCGTGTTCGAGGAGCTGGGCTTCACCTACATGGGTCCGATCGACGGCCACGACATCGCCGAGATGGTGCGCACCTTCAACGCCGCCCACCGCTGCGAAGGTCCTGTGCTGGTCCATGTGGCCACGACCAAAGGCAAGGGCTATCCCTACGCTGAGGCTGATCAGGTTGCTTACCACGCCCAGTCGGCCTTCGACCTCAAGACCGGCAAGGCCTTCCCCTCCAGCAAGCCGAAACCCCCCAGCTACAGCAAGGTCTTCGGCCAGACCCTGGTCCGCATCTGTGAACAGGACCCCACTGTGGTGGGGATCACGGCGGCCATGGCCACCGGCACCGGCCTCGATCTGCTCGAGAAGGCCCTGCCCAAGCAGTATTTCGATGTGGGGATCGCTGAGCAACATGCCGTCACCATGGCGGCGGGCATGGCCACGGCTGGGCTCAAGCCTGTCGTGGCGATCTACAGCACCTTCCTCCAGCGTGCTTACGACCAGCTCATCCACGACGTAGGCATCCAGAAACTGCCGGTCACCTTCGTGCTCGATCGGGCCGGAATCGTGGGCGCTGATGGTCCCACCCACCAGGGCCAGTACGACATCAGTTATCTGCGGGCTGTGCCCAATTTCACCGTGATGGCCCCCAAGGACGAGGCGGAGCTGCAGCGGATGCTGGTCACCTCGATCGGCCACGACGGCCCCTGTGCCATCCGCTTCCCGCGCGGCGAAGGCGAAGGGGTGCCCTTGATGGAAGAGGGCTGGGAGCCTCTGGAGATCGGCCACGGTGAGCAGCTGGCCGACGGCGATGATCTGTTGATCGTGGCCTACGGCGCCATGGTGGCACCGGCCATGGCCACGGCTGGTCTGCTGCAGGAGCAGGGCATCAGGGCCGCAGTGGTGAATGCCCGCTTCCTGCGCCCCCTCGATGAAAGCCTGATCCTGCCCCTGGCCCGCCGCATCGGCCGGGTGGTGACGATGGAGGAAGGCGCCCTTCCCGGAGGGTTTGGAGCGGCTGTCGTCGAATCTCTCAACGACCACGAGTTGATGGTGCCCGTATTCCGCATCGGCATCCCCGATCAGCTGGTGGACCATGCCAGCCCGGATCAGAGCAAGAAAGCCCTCGGGCTCACCCCGCCCCAGATGGCCGACCGCATCCTGCAGCGCTTCCCCCTGCTTGGGATCCAACGCCAGCCGGCTGTGGTCTGAATCGCGGCACAGGCTCAGGCAGCTGCTGGATTCACGCTCAGCACAAAGGGCGGGTGTGCGGCCCGCCCTTTGTTGGTGATTGCTTTGATGCTCGGCTTGGGCCTGGGCTTCAGAGCACACCGCGGGAGGCCAGGCCCTGGATGGCGCCGATGCCGAAGATGTGACCCAGGCTGGTGGTGGCCAGCAGGGAGGCGTGGCTCAGGCCACCGAAGAACTGGGAGTTGGGCAACTGGGCGCCCTCGGAGGGGTACTTGATGGTGGCCTTGCCGATGCCAATGGCGATCACGTTGCAGACGATCATCACCAACGCCACCTTCGGCGACCAGGTCAGCGAGGCGGGCGCCATGGCGAGAAGAGGAGTGATCATGGACGATCTAAAACTGACGCCCCATCCTGCGGGGGAACCGCCGACAGTTCACCCGCGCTTAAGACTTGTTCACTGCTCAGGCCCAGGCTTCCGCTTCAGGGCTCCGGACCGGATGGCTCCTTCTCGCCGCGGCTGAAGCCCCAGAGCACCAGCAGGTTGGCCACCGTCAGGAAGGCCTCTGCCCCTCCATGGAGGGGGTCCACATCGGCCAGTTGCTGGCCGAAGCGCTGCTCTGCCACCACAGCCGCGCCGATCGTGACGGCCACGAACACCAAGGTGAACTGGAACCCGCGCAGAGCCAGGGGCGGGAAACGCCCGCTGGCCCCGGCCCAGCGCAGGAAAGCCAGATAGGGCAGCAGCGACAGCACGAACAGGGGGCCGGGATCCACGGACGCCAGAACCCCCAGGGCGCTCATGACCGGCTCCTTTCGGGCAGCAGCGTCCAGGCTGCCGCTGCCAGGGCCACGTTGCCCAGCAAGGTGGTGCCGGCCTGGAAGACCACAAGACCCTGGAGCTCCCGGGGGTTGTCGAACAGATGCCAGGTGCAGGCGGCCATGGCGCTCACCAGCGCCGGCAGCATGGCCAGGGCAAGCCAGCGCCATTCCGTTTCGCCGCGCCGCTCACCCCAGTGGATCACGGCCGCCATCGCCAGGACCCATTCCAGCACCGAGGCCACATGGATCCACCAGGTGGGCAGTGAAAGGGCATGCATGGCGCCCGGCGACCAGGTGGAACCGCAATGTACGGAACCCAGAGCTCCTGCGGAGAGTCACCACGTCGTGGACCCCGAAGCGGCATCATTCGGTATCGATGTCCTTGAGACATGGGGCCAAACCACCATTGCCTCAGGCTCAACCTTCTGACTGGCTTCTCAGCGCTGCTGGCACTGAGCCATGGACGGATGAGTGTGTCGGCTGAAGCGGGTGTCATCAGTCCATCGGCCCCGTCGGCTGCCCACGAGACGGTGGAGGCTGTGAGCCTTCGGCGACAGACCCTCTTGGGCCCCAGCTACCGCCGTGTGCCTGCAGAGCTTCAAAGGGCGGTGGAGATCTATGCCCATGAGCAGCGCACTGCCATGGAGGCTGCTGGTGACTGTTCCCATGGGGGGGTGCTTGGCATCCCGTCGCCGTTTGAGCGACTGATCCTTCCTGCCGGGTGGAGGTTGCTGGGTGAGGTGCTGGCCTGTCCTGCACGTCCTGGCTACTGGACCTCTGAACGTGTCGCCTTGGAGTGGTGGAGGTCACCTCAGCACCGACGCATCGCCTACGGCAATCCACAGGCCTACCATCTGGCCTGCAGCCGGGTTCGTCAGGGGACGATGGGGGTGAGCCGTGATTCGGTGCTTTGCCTGGTGTTCAAGGCAACCGGTGCTGGCTAGGTCCAGCTCAAGGAAAAAACCCGTCCGCGTGAACGGACGGGTCTGAGGTGATGCCGGGCAGTGGATTTCAGCCCAGACCGATCTGGCCGAGAATGCCTTGACCGGTGAGAAGCTCGGTTGCAAGCCCGATCACGAATCCGAGCATGGCAAGGCGGCCATTCCAGGTTTCAGCGAAGGAGACGAAGCCGAAGCGGGAATCAGAGGTGGACATCGAATGTGAAGCGGTGTTGCGCAAACTGTAACAGCAAGTAAACGTTCTGGCTACAGCCTGGAGGGATTGGCCTGGGCGCCCCTTGGGCCTGGGTGCGCCGTCCATGTTCCCGTAGCCTCTCCGCAGGTTGGATCGGGAGTCTGGTGGCACCAGAGCGCAAGAGGGTTCAACCGCTGCTCTGCGGCTACTACGGCGAGCACAACCTGGGCGACGATGCCCTGCTGACCGCCCTGCTGGCCCAGTTGCCCCAGGGCTGTGATCCGCTCGTGACCGCCTTCGATCAGGGGGAGGTGGAGCAGCGCCTGGGGGTGCGCACCTGTGCGCGGAGGGATTTCGCGACGGTGCGCCGTGCTCTCGACCGATGTGATGCTCTTGTGCTGGGGGGAGGCAGTTTGCTTCAGGACGCCACCAGCTTCCGCAGCCTCCTCTATTACGCCGCCCTGATCATCTCGGCACGACTGCACGGAAAGCCTGTGCTGCTCTGGGGCCAGGGACTGGGGCCTCTGCGCCGGCGCCGCAGTCGCCTGCTGGTCCGGCGACTGCTGACCCTGGTGCAGGCCAGCAGTTGGAGGGATCCGGGATCAGCTGGCCTGGCCGCTGCCTGGGGAAGGCCAGGTCAGCTTGGCAGTGATCCTGTCTGGTCGTTGGCGACAAGGCCCTGGCATGGTCAAGGTGGCCCCCTGGTGCTCTGCTGGCGGCCCACCCAGCTTTTGGAGGGCGTGCGCTGGACGCCCCTGCTGGAGGCCCTCGACGCTGTGGCAGCCGCTGCGGATCGGGAGGTGATCTGGCTGCCGTTTCACCGGGATCAGGACCGGGGCCTGCTCGCTGCATTGCAGGACCAGGGGCTTGTCCCACAGCGGCTCTACCGACGCAGCCGGGAAGAGCTCGTTGCCACGCCCGAGGAGGCGATGGAGATCTTCTGCGGCTCCGCACTGGTGCTCTCAATGCGGCTGCACGGGCTGATCGTGGCGGCACTGGCCGGTGCACCCCTGGCCGCCCTCAGCTACGACCCCAAGGTGCGCGCTGCCGCTGACTCCCTGGCTTGCTCCTGTATCGATCTGGACCAGCCCCAGGATTCCTTCAACCTTGAGCGGGACTGGCTTCAGCAACTGGATCAGCCCCCCCAGCCGCAGATGGTGGAGGGACTGCGCCGGGACACAGCAGTCCACGGCGAGTTGCTGAGGCGCTGGCTGGGGCGCTGAACTGGGTTCAGTTTCAGTTCAAAGAGCTGGCAGCAGCGGAGGCCATCGCCACTGGAATGCGCGGCACTGGGAAGCCGTTGGCCCCAAGCACGTCGACGATCATGCGGTTGGTGTCGAAATAGACCTGCCAGTAGTTGGAGGTGTGGGTGTAGGGCCGCACCGCCAGCTTCGGACCGCGCTCGCTGAACTCAAGCACTTCCACATCGCCAGGCATGCCCTTGAACTGATTGGGCACCGTGGCCAGTCCTGCTTTTAGCAGGCTGATCGCTTTGGCCACATCGGCGCTGTTGTCGAGCTGGGCCACCAGTTCCACCCGGCGGAAGTCATGCACGGAATAGTTCTGGATGGTGTCGCCGAACAGCTTGCCGTTGGGCACGATGTTGCGCACGTTGTCGGGAGCCAGCATCGAGGTCACGAACATGCCGATCTCTTCCACAGTGCCGGTGACGCCGGCAGCCGTGATGAAATCGCCGACGCTGAATGGACGGAACACCTGCAGGAACACCCCGGCTGCGAAGTTGCCGAGCATGCCGCTCCAGGCCGCCCCGATCGCCACGCCGGCGCCGGCCAGCAGAGCGGCGAAGCTGGCTGTTTCAATCCCGAAGAAGCCGAGGATGGCCACCACGAGGATCACCCTCAGCACGGCGCCGAGGATGTTCAGCAGGTAGGAGATCACCGTGGCATCGAGGCTGCTGGTACGCAGTGCCCCCCGGGTCAGCTTCATGGCGAACTGGATCAACCAGCCACCAACGATCCAGAGGGCTACCGCCCCCACCAACTTGAATAGGAATGGAACGACCGTTGTAGCGATCAGAGCAGTGATATCCGGCACGGAACTCAGAGAAAGACGGGTTCACCCTCAACGTTAAACGTCTGTTACGTCAACAACGCTGTTGGCAATTGGAAACATTGGCTGCCCTGCCCTGCTTCGCTCAGAAGACGATCAGGCCTGGAGACGGGAGAGTTCATCGAGCACCTCCCGGCTGTGGCCCTGGGGGCGGACCGCAACCCAGCGGGCCCTGAGCACCCCCTTCGGGTCGATCAGAAAGGTGTGCCGCTGGGAGAAGGGGGCGATCCAGGATCCATAGCGCTGGCTGACTGCCCCGCCGGGGTCGGAGAGCAGGGGAAACACCAACCCTTCGCTGTCACAGAAGGAGGCATGGTCAGCAACGTCATCAGCGCTGACACCAACAACCTGGGCACCAAGCAGATGGAACTGCTCCAGATCGCGCTGAAAACCGCGCGCTTCAAGGGTGCAGCCGCCGGTGAAATCCTTGGGATAGAAGTAAAGCGCAAGCCATTTACCCTTCAGGTCACTGAGAGAAAGGCTGCCGGACGGGTCGAGATTAGGGCCGAATCCAGGCAGGCAAAAATCGGGCGCAGGCTGATCAAGGGGCGGCAGCGTTCCACCCAGCGCGCTGGCTTTGAGAGGCCAGCCGAGCAGGGGAGCCACCAGGCCAGGAACCAAAAGGGCCGGACCGGCGTGAACTAGCGCTCCTTCCAGGAGTTGGCGGCGGTTCACGGGGTGCGGACTTCAGAGGAGAATCAGATCTTGGCCAGGTTGATGCCGAGTTCGCGGGCATAGGCGCCAAGACCTTTTTTCTGGATCGTGCGCAGGGTGCTGGTGGCGACCCTCAGCTTCACCCAGCGGTTACCCTCCGCCCACCAGAGCCGGCGTTCCTGCAGGTTCACCTGTTGGAGTTTCTTGGTGCGCACGTGGGAATGGCTAACAGCCATGCCGTTGTTGGCGCGCTTGCCGGTGAGCTGACAAACCCGTGACATGAAGGCAACCGATACGCATGGGACTGGCAAGCTCCAGTGAAACTGGATATTGCCAAGGGGCCACCTTAACAAATGGGGTGTCCCGACACTCGCCCAATCAGCCGAGGCCCCGTTCCATCAGGCGGCCCATCAGTTCAGCACTGCGCTGCTGGAAGCCGGCCAGCTGGTTGGGCTCCAGTCCCCCCACGGCGAGGCGAGCCATGTCGTGGAGATGGCGGCTGAGATCGCTGGCCAGCTGCTGACTGGGTGACGCCCCACCTGCGGCGGTGATCACCGAGCCGGCCGCGAGCTTGAGCAGCCCCTCCACCAGCGGATGGCGGCGGTTCACCAGCAGCACGTGATGGTCGGGGAGCCCCGGCAGTCGCTGCTCCATCAGGGCACCCATGTCGTTGAGGCGACGCATCTGCTCGGGCAAAAGGATCAGGGCCGCAGGGGCGTTCTCCCCTTTCAGGGCCTGCACCTGGATGGTGATGCGTCCATCGCCTAGGGCGGTCTTGAACAGCTCCCGCAGCTGCTCGGAGCTGTCCTTGCCCTCGGCATCCACCAACTCGCTCTCCTGCTCGCGCAGGCTGTCATCCAGTTCGGCATCGACCCGGCGGAAGCTGAGCTCCTCGTGGCGGGCCTCCAGCCAGGGGATGAACTGGGCATCGATCAGGGTGTCGGCCAGGAGCACTTCCGCCCCCTCTCCTTGCCACAGGGCCAGGGGGCCGGCCTGGGACGCTTCATCGGTGCAGTAGAGGATGCGCTTTTGATCAGCCCCACCGAGACGGCTGCAGTAGCCGCTGAGGGTGGTGTAGGCCTTGTCTCCAGCGGCGATGGGGTCAATGTCCGCGGCAGCGGCGGTGGTGCCGAACAGAATCAGCTCGGCCACCTGATCGGCGAACTTCTCGTCCTCCATGGCTCCGATCTTGATGAAAGGGGCGATTCCCTCCCAGATCTCGGCATAGCGGGCGGGCTCATCGCGGTGCAGCTCCTTGAGCCGGTCTCCCACCTTCTTGGCCACGAAGCCACCGATCGAGCGGACACGCCTATCCGTCTGCAGCGCGCTGCGGCTCACGTTGAGGGGGATGTCGGGGGAGTCGATCACTCCTCGCAGAGGCAGCAGATAGCGGGGCACCACCTCCTTGATCGAGTCGCTCACGAACACCTGGTTGCAGTAAAGGCGGATCTCGCCTTTCTCCCAGTCGGCCCGCCCGGTGAGCCGAGGGAAATAGAGGATGCCTTGCAGGGTGTAGGGATAGTCGGTGTTCAGGTGCACCCAGAGGAGTGGATCACCCTGGAACGGGTAGAGATAGCGATAGAGGGCGATGTAATCGTCGTCGCTCAGCTCCCGCGGGATTTTGCGCCAGGGCGCCTCCCGCTTGTTCACCGTTTCGCCCTCCAGCTGCACGGCCACCGGCAGAAAGTCGCAGTAGGTGGTGATCAGGGAGCGAATGCGGGCCGGCTCGATGTACTCCAGCTCCTCCTCCTGCAGATACAGGATCACATCCGTACCGGGTTCGGTGCGTTCACCGGATTCCAGACTGAAGTTGGGGGAGCCATCACAGCTCCAGCGCACCGCTTCTGCGCCTGGGCTGGCGCTGAGGCTGATCAGCTCGACCCGCTCGGCCACCATGAAACTGGAGTAGAAGCCGAGGCCGAAATGGCCGATGATCGCATCGTCTTCGCGCTTGTACTTCTCAAGAAAGTCTTCAGCGCTGGAAAAAGCCACCTGGTTGATGTAGCGCTTCACCTCATCGGCGCTCATGCCGATGCCGTTATCGCTGATGGTGAGTGTTTTGGCCTCACGGTCAATCCTGATGCTCACCAGCCCTTCGGACCCTTCGCTGCAGTCGCCTGCCATGGCGGCCATGCGGCGTTTGCTGATTGCATCCACCGCATTACTGACCAGCTCCCTGAGGAACACCTCGTGGCCGGAATAGACGGCCTTCTTGATGATCGGGAAGATGTTCTCGGTGTGGATCTGAATCTGGCCTTGTTCCAGCACCGTCATGGCAAATGAAGAATGAATCTTGTCCTGTCGACCCTAGTGAAAGGCTGTAGAGCTGATCAAGGGCTCCGGAGGAGGGGTGACCGAACCACGGGCGCGCTGGCCTGAGCCAGGCTCGCTTCAGAGGCTGCTGCTGAGCAGCATCGGCCCGCTGGGCGAACGGCCGATCGGATCGGTTTCCAGGCTCACGCTCACGCTGGTGGCCAGGCTGGTGGGCATTGGTGGGATCAACATCGCCACATGGCCCTGCTCAGTGGGCACGAAGGAGACGCAGCCCATAAGCTCGCCATCAACCCTGGCCCAGAGCCGATAGAAGTGTCGGGGTGGGGCTGGCGGCAGATTGTTCAACATCAGCACGTTGTGGGTCGGGTTGCCCGTCACCATCACCTCCCCGTTCGTCGGGAGGCCGGCGGTGGTGGTTTCCAGCGGCAGGCGCCTCGGCGCGGTGGCGCTGCTTGGCCAGGCTGAGCGGATCTCACCCTGAGCCTGGCTGCTGAGTTGGTTCTGAAGCTGGGCCAGTTGCCGGCTGGTCTGCTGCTGCACGAGGCCAAGGCCGATCACGGCGACGCCCAGCAGGGCTGTGATCCCCCAGACGAAGGGCCTGGCCGGGCTTGGCTGCTGATCCCGCTGCTCCAGCAGCCGGCGGCGGAGGCGCAGCGGTGGCGTCGCCGCCGGCAAGGCCAGGGGGAGCAGTTCCAGGGTGGTCTGGAATTCGCCGAGGCGATCGCGCAACTCAGGCCTGCGAAGCAGCAATGACGAGAGCTGCTCCCGTTCGGCTGCATCCAGGTCACCGAGGGCATGGCCAGCCAAAAGGGCGTCGCTTGAGCTCTCCGGGTTGCTGTCGTGGGGGTGGGGGTTCATGGGGTGCTCCGGAAATCGATCAGCAGCTCCCGCAGGCGGATCAGGCCCTGTCGGGAGCGGGTCTTGACGGTGCCGAGGGGCTGTTGCAACCGCTCGGCGATGGCCGACTGGCTCAGGCCTTCGTAGTAAGCCATCTCCAGTACCTCGCGTTGATTGGTCGGAATCGCCGCGAGGGCCGTGCGAACCCTTCCGGCCAGATCTTCGGCCTCTGCACTGGCCTGGGGGCCGGGCCCAGCACGGGGGAACAACTGCTGTGACCAGCGTTGCAGCAGCTGCCAGCGGTTCTTGCGCTGGTTGATCCGGTTGATTGCCATCGAGCGGGTCAACAACAACAGATAGGCCAGCACCGGTCCGCGGGTAGGTTCGTAGCGGTCCTGTTGCCAGTAGCGCAGAAAGACGTCGTGACAGAGATCTTCCGCCTCCTGGCTTGAGCAGCAAAGCCGCAGGGCCAGGCGATACACCGGCCCTGAGCAGGCGTCATAGAGGCCGGCCAGATCGTCATGGGGTGGCTGGTGTGCCATCAGCGCCTTATCCAACGCTGCCCGGATCGGAGAATCAGCCATGGATGGTTGGACTCCCATGCGGGCAGTCGCTGCGGCATCGTCAGGAGACATACCGGCGAAGGATCCGATCGGATTGGTTGGAGCGGTGGCTGACCATGATTCCCGCCAGCAGGAACGCCACCCCCGCCACGGTGGCCATGCCCAGTGGCTCCCCCAGAAACAGTGAGGCGCTGGCGATCGCCACCACGATCGTCAGTGAGCCCCAGATCGACACGGTCGCCACATTGTTCTGGCGGTAAGCCAGTCCCAGGGCCACAGTGCTTCCCAGGGACAGGGTCAGGCCGTAGATCAGGATCACGCCGACGACCCAGCGCAGGTTGAGCAGGTGGAAGTGTCCGGGTCCGAACAGCACCAGAGCGATGATTCCGAACAGCAGCGCAGAGATCGTTGAGGGAATGCCCACCGTGACCACGGCCGGCCAGTGCCGGGTTGCGATGCTGCGGCCGGTCACCGCGGTGGAGCCGAAGGCCAGCACTCCCACCAGGGCCCAGCAATAACCGCTCAGCTGATCGCCGTGCCCACCCGCCGCCGCCATCGCCGCCCCTGGCAGCAACAGCCCAGTGGCGATCAGGCTGAGACTGAGCCAGAAACCCCGCGGCAGGGTTTCAGCAAGAAACTGGCGGGCCAGCAGGGCTGAGACCGGTAGAACCAGGGCGAACAGCAGGGTCTGGCTGATCACCGACAGGGATTCGAGGGCGAAGTAGTAGGCGATCGGGCCGATGAACAGCCCCAGGCCGGCATCGATGAACAGCAGCTTTCGGTCCGCCCGGTTCAACAGTGCTATCCCTGGCTGGATCGAGGCCCGGCCTGGGATCAGGGAGGCCAGTCCGATCACCAGCTGGGCCACGAAAAACACGTTGCAGAAGCTGATCGGGTTTTCACCGTTCACCGTGTGGGCGGCTCCATAGGTCTGCAGTGCTTTGAGCACCGTGGCATCAAGACCCTTGAGCAACACGTAGAGCCCAAGGGGAATACCTCGCCGCCAACCAGGATCCCTCAGCACCAATCCGATCGGTGCGCTCATCGGTACAGGGAGAGTCTGAGGACCATGCCGCTTCGGTTCATGGCCTTGGCTTCCCCACTCTTTCCGCATTCGTCATGATGGCTCTCAAGACAACCCTGGTCGGCACCCTGGCCCTGGCCCTGCTCGGCGGTTCCGCTGTGCCCGTTCATGCGCAGAGCATGATGAAAGAGGACAAAATGATGGCTCCAGCGGGCGCCATGGTTAAGCACAGCTTCCGCAAGGCCGAAGCGCCCGTCAGCGGCAGCTTCATGGTCAAGAAGGAAGGTGGCAAGCAGATGCTTGTTCTCAGCAGTGATTTCAAGACCAACGACATGGCTCCCGACCTGAAGGTGATCTTCAGCCCGTCGGCCACCCCTCTGGTGAGCACTAAGGCCCCTGGCTACCCCCTCAAGGCTGGCTCCTACACGATCCTCGCCTCGTTGAAATCCGCCTCGGGTGCCCAGAGCTATGTGATTCCCGCCTCGATCGACCTGAGCAAGCAGGGTTCGGTGCTGATCTGGTGCAAGAAATTCAACGCCACGATGGCCTGGGCCCCCCTGAAGCCCTGAGCCATGCAATCCGTCGATTGGCTTTGGCTGCTTCACCCGGCCCTGGCGGTGGTGCTTGTCTATCCCCTGCTGGGCATGGTGCTGCGGCTGGCGCAGCAGACGCGGGACCGCCGCCTCACCCAGGCCAAGCACCCGCCCACGGTGGGCCGTGATCATGCTGATCTCGGCAAGTGGCTGGCGGGCTCGGTGGTGGCGATCGTGCTGCTGGCCGAGGCGGTGGTGATCGCCACCAAGCATCCCCTCTCATCCTTTGAGGGGGGAAGCTCGCGGCTGGCGCTGATGGTGATGGTGCTGATCGGATCCGGGGTCGCCCTGGCGGCCCTCTGGCGGGTGAAGCAACCCCCCTATCGGGCCAGCATTGCCCTGCTCTGCTGGGCCGGTGTGATCGGCCTGGGGCTGCAGCCGGAGGTGTTCCGGCTCAGCGACAACCCCCTCGATCCGGCCTTCTGGCAGTCGCACTTCTGGGGCGGGGTTGGTCTCACCGGCCTGATGCTGTTCTCGGTGGCCTGCCGCCCCGAGATCCACAAGCACCTGCGCTGGCGGCGGTTGCACGTCAGCGCCAACGCGCTGGCAGTCCTGATCTTCCTGGCCCAGGGGATCAGCGGACCCCAGGATCTGCTCGAGATACCGCTCAGCTGGCAGAAGCCTGCGCTCGATGCCTGTGATTTCCAGGCCCAGCGCTGTCCGCCGCCCGCGCCTTCGTCCACTCCCTGAGGATTCATTGTGCCCTTCGAAACCCTGGCCGGCCGATCTTCGGCCCAGTCGGCCCGCCGCCGCCATTGGCAGTCCCTGGGTGTTCAGCACACCCTCTGGCAACGGCTCTGGCGCCAGCCAGTGTTCGATGGTGATGCGCATGCCCTGGCCCCTGTTCTTCCTGGCCATGACCAGGCTGTGTCTGGGCGGATTTGACCTTGGGGCGCAGCTCCTGGGATCGGCTGGGTGGGCATCCGGGGGTCTGGATCCTGGGGGTTGCCGACCGAAAATCCCTGGGGTGCCAATCGAAAGGTTATTGCTGCTGCGTTCCGCCGCTGAGGCAGCTCAGAGCCCGGCGAACCACTCGTAGCCCTGGTCTTCCCAGGTGCCGCGCCGCTCTCCCAGCTGCGCGGTCACCCGCAGGCCGGTGACCCATTTGCTCTGCTTGTAGCCCAGCTTGATCG
This sequence comes from Synechococcus sp. J7-Johnson, assembly GCF_024345795.1. Lineage (GTDB taxonomy): Bacteria > Cyanobacteriota > Cyanobacteriia > PCC-6307 > Cyanobiaceae > Regnicoccus_A. The sequence goes on along the minus strand of NZ_JAGQBU010000004.1, from coordinate 3,027 downwards.
GCGCGGTCAGGCGCACCGGGGCGCCGTTCGCTGCCGGCAAGGGCGCCCCGTTCATGTGGGTGGCCAGGAGGGTCTGGGGGTGCAGGGCCGAGGCCAGATCCCAGCTCTCGAAGTAGCTGTCTGCGGAGTCAATCAGTAGGTAGCCGCCCAGGGGCGAAAGCTGCGCCAGCCGCAGCACATCCGCCAGCCGCACCCCCGACCAGGCCACCACCGCCGCCCAGCCCTCCACGCAGACATGGCGCATGACGCAGGTGTGCTGGGGCAGGGCGGCGAGGGCCCCCAGATCGAGGCTCAGGGGACGGCCCACCAGTCCCTTCACCTGGAGGCGGTAGCGCTCTGGATCAAGGCGCGGCACGCCGTTGAAGCTGTTCACCAGCAGCGCGGCGGGCTCCACCTTATCGGGCCTGAATTCGGGCACCTTCCCCTGGCCCTGGAGCAGGGCTTCGATGCGCTCGTTTAGGGGCTGGGTGGCGTCGCCCACCGCCGCGCTGAGGCCGTTCAGGGCGCAGCCCCCCAAAAAGAGGGAGGAGCTGCCCCCGAGGCCCAGGCCGAGGAGCTGACGCCGGTTCACAGGGTCATGGCCCGCAGCAGGCGCAGGCCCCCGACACGCCAGCTCAACACCACGTGCGCCAGCACCAGCAGCACCATCGCTGGAATCGTGGCCAGGTGGCTCACCCGCAGCATCTGCCAGCTGGTCACCCCGAGCGGTTCAGCGAGGGCGAACAGGCTGGTGAGCCACCAGAACTGAGCCGGTTTGTACATCGCCAGACCACTGATCAGGCTGAAGGCCAGCACGATCAGCATCAGGGTGTAGACGATCCGGTGGGCCGAGAGCCGCCGCCGTGGCGCACTGGCGCTGGCCTTCAGAGCGGTGAGATCGCCGAGTTCCCCCAGGCGCCGGCGGCGACGCTGGACCAGCAGGGCCAGCCAGAGACCCAGGTTGAGGGCGTAGAGGCCCATGAAGCCAAAGTGCCAGTCGCGGCCGCCCGCCAGCCAGCCGCCGAGGGTGAACAACTCCGGCACGACGGCTCCGCCCCGGCCCCCGAAGACCGGGTTGGCGTTGTAGATCTGCAGGCCGCTGGCGGCCATCACCAACAGCACCACCAGGTTGAAGCCGTGGAAGGCCCGGGTCCAGAGCGGGTGGTGGGGCTGGCGGGCGGACGTGTGGGCCATCTCAGAGGGCCATCGCCGGGTACAGGGCCCGCAGCCGCGCCAGCTTCGGCTGGTCGTGGACCACGATGTAGGGGTGGAGGGGGTTCCGTGCCATGAAGTTCTGGTGGTAGGCCTCGGCGGGGTAGAAGGCCTGCAGGGGCACCACCTGGGTGACGATCGGCTGCGGGAAGCGGCGGGCGCGGCTGAGCTGGTTGATCGTCTCGAGGGCGGTGCGTCGTTGCTCCGGGTTGGCGGTGAAGATCGCCGAGCGGTACTGGGGGCCCTGGTCGGGACCCTGGCGGTTGAGCTGGGTCGGATCGTGGGCGACCTTGAAGTAGATCGTCAGCAATTGACCGTAGGAAACCCTTCGGGGATCGAAGCGGATCCGAACCGCCTCGGCATGGCCGGTTCGGCCGCTGCTGACCGTGTCGTAGCTGGCCTCCGAGCGGCTGCCTCCGGCGTAGCCGGAGACCACCTCGCGCACGCCCTTGACGTGCTCGAACACGCCCTCCACCCCCCAGAAGCAGCCCCCCGCCAGCACGGCGGTTTGCAGGGGTGCCGGCGGTGTCGCCGACCGGGTCGCCGCTGGCCCTGCGGTGGCCTGGGCTGGTGCCAGCAGCAGCAGGCCGAGGGCCAACAGCGGAGAGAGGTAGCGCGAACGCATGGCAGGTTCGTGGTGTGATGCAAGAGATACCGGTGAACGCGCTGATTGGATGGGGAATTCTTGGCCGGTGATCGCCCGCACCGCGCCGGGCTACGGCTCGATTGCCACGATCGATGAAACGAAGCGGGAATTCAGCGAGCAGGGCCCGCTGTTCAGCGTGCCGACGTTCCCCAAACCCATACCCTTCCGGAGCTGGCGTTGATCACGGCTCGCAGCTACTCCCAACACGGCGAAGTCGTGTACAAAGAGGCGAAGATTTACGGGGTAAGCCCCATCGCGACAAGATCCTGATGAACCCCGCCGATCTGAAGCGCTCGGGTCTGCGGGGCCAGGTGGTGGCAGACCATGTCGGCTGAACGGCAGCGGCTGGCTGCCGACGATCTCCGTGAAGCCCGCTGGCGCCCCTGGGGCCCTTACCTCAGCGATCGCCAGTGGGGAACGGTGCGGGAGGACTACAGCGCCGATGGCGAGGCCTGGAACCATTTCCCGTTCGATCAGGCCCGCTCGCGGGCCTACCGCTGGGGGGAGGACGGCCTGCTGGGCCTATGCGATAACCACCAACGGCTCTGTTTCTCTTTCGCTCTCTGGAATGGCCTGGACCCCTTCCTCAAGGAGAGACTCTTCGGTCTGACCGGCCCCCAGGGCAACCATGGAGAAGACGTAAAGGAAATCTATTTCTATCGCGACAGTACCCCCAGCCATAGCCACATGAAGGGGTTGTACCGCTACCCCAATGGCTGCTTTCCCTATGGGGAGCTGATCGCGGAGAACGGCCGCCGGGGCCGGGACGCGCCCGAATATGAGCTCTTGGACACAGGTATCTTCGCCGGCGATCGCTTCTGCGACGTGCAGGTGGAATACGCCAAGCAGTCCCCGGACGACATCCTCATCCGCCTCAGCGTCACCAACTGCGGCCCCGATCCCCACACCCTTCATCTGCTGCCCACCCTCTGGTTTCGAAACACCTGGAGTTGGGGAGGCGACGAACCCCGGCCCTCAATTCAGCCTGACGCGCCGATTGCCGCAGCCTCCGCTCCTAATGCCGCACCCTGGCTCAGCCTGGTCGCGAGTCACCCCTCCATGGCAGGGCTGCCTAAAAGTTCCACAACAGCATTCTTGGCACGGCTGTCAGCATGGGTTTTGGTTGGCTGGAATGGCGGCCCTCCATGCCCGAAACCCAAACCACCGCAACGGAAGAGAGTGTTCCGAGC
>NZ_JAGQBU010000039.1 GCF_024345795.1 Synechococcus sp. J7-Johnson | reverse complement strand
TCGGCGTCAGTCGGGCCAGTGGGTGGCTATGCATGGTGTGTGAGGTCTTGGGACGGCGGTGACACTCCGACCCTGGCGACCTCACACCCCCTTGTCAGCTGAACAACCTGTTGGGACTACACACCTAAGCTATTAGGCCTGTATGCAGTACTACTTTGGCATGACGTACACTCCAGTGTCTCGTCCCGGAGATTTGCGAGCAAGTCCCTGGAGCTTCTCCGGGATTGAATCCGCTGTGGCGGTCCAGTTGAACGGGGCTTTGGTGCACGGCGACGATTAGGTAGGCGGAGGACCAATTCCGGATGTCGGTTGACAACCCATGCTGTTGCAAGGGTTCTCAGACTTGTGTCGGTCAGTCATGTGTGGTGGTTGTCACGGCGGCAGGAGCCGGCACCAGTCATTCGCTATGAGTGATTACCACTATGCCCAGGCGGACAGGGATGTCACCGGGTTCCATAACAGGCCAGGGCCCTTGCCGGCGTGGCCCTGCCTGAAACCGCAACCAGAGGGTAAGGAGTCCATGGCAACAAGGGGTCATGGCTCCAGAACGGCGGATAGAGCGACTTCCGGCAGGCACCGGACCCATAAAGCCAGAACCGTGCAAGCTCAGCAACGGGCCTGATGGGTTGAACCGACCATGAATGAACGGGTATTAAAATTTCCACCCCTCTGTACAATAGCGCAAGCTGTACCAAAAGACGTTGCCGGAACAAGCAAATAAAATTTCGAATCCGCTTCCACATCAGATATGGAGCCTGATTTACTCGCGGCAATACGATGACGCAATGCAGTTGTTAGACGACTTGTTGAAAAGTGCAAATTTTGGCGAAATCGTTACCGCCTTGATTAAGTCTGTAAACAACCTTCTTCCAAATAGCGCATCAACCATAAGTGCTAGCAGTAGCGTAAGTCATCCCACCCTGAAAGGGGACGTCCTAAGCATTAATAATCCTAATCAGTTTATTTTTCATACTAACGATAAAACGCCGAATGTCATTATTGACTTTGCGATGCCAATAGATGGCATAATGGGGATATATCTATACAACCGGTGTCAGAATGAAGAGATATCAAAACGGATTTTAGGATGCGATTTCTTTATCTCTCTTGACGGTGTAGAATGGGAGAAAGTAAAAATAGTGCTGGACAATAATCAGATATTTTTTCACAAAGGCATTCCGATCGTTACATCTTCCAGATTCAGGTATCTAAAGATCAACAGAGAAACTCATGGCGGAGGAACACCAATACACTTAAGTCAAATAACAATAGGACATCCATTGGATTACGCAACTAGCTTAGTCGAGTTCATGGCAGCAATATTCGCAAGAAAATACAATTTGATGATCAATGAAGGCGGGAAATTAATAGAGCATTCCAGTGCCCCGGATCCCATGCAATTTACAATACATAGTATTAGCTCAAAAGAACTTTCTCTGGAGATTAGTTCTATACCAAGATTTGCTAATTTTGTCATACAAATAACAAATGCCATTCACTTTGCTAGAACAATAGGCGCTAAATCAATCCATATACCAGATACAAAGCGCGTCAGGGATTTATTTCCAGTTTCTTCTAAGATTGTCTGCGCAGGAGAACCTCCAATTACTATTTTAATCGGATCAAAAAAGCAAGGCGTATCCCTTCAAGGATATTTTTTTTACAGGATATCCACAAGTATATATTCAGATATGCCAAGCATGAGAAGTTTGGTAAACATATTTAGTGATTCATGCTATTTAAAAAGTAAAATGCATAATAGCAGCCTCCGCGAATTGACTATTCATATTCGTTCGGGTGATATATTTAGTGATTATTGCCTTGTCCACCCTGGGTATGGGCAACCACCTTGTGCGTTTTATAAAATGTCAATTCTTGACTACTCGCCTGAATTCGTGACACTAGTTTATGAAAATAAACTAAATCCTGTGATCGACGAAGTTGAGAGCTTTCTTTGTGCCTCATCAATTAATTTCAGAGTTCAATCATCTGATGATCTACGAGAAGATATTCAATATTTGACATCTGCAAAGGCGTTAGTAATTTCACACGGTACATTCGGAATAGCAGCACTTTGCTTTAATAGATGTATTGAAGTTTTATATACCTTTAATGGATCATTTCCCAAGGGTGTCTTGCCTGTAGAATCAGAAAGAGAAGTTGTAAATAAAGTAATTCGTGATCAAAGGGGTGAATATACAAGGTTGATCTTGTCAAACAATTGGGAGAATAGCTTTGACCAGCGCAAGCTTATGTTGCAGTATGACGAAAAGTTTTTGTCCTTTGAATAATTTCATATTTTGCTTTTAATTGGGGAAGTTGTTATGCTAGAATTTCTCATTCCCAGGGCAAATCCCATGATCCTGTTAGGATATGGGTGTAAAGGATCGGTGACGGAGCATGTCTTATTCCCGATGATCTGGAAGGGATTTATGCATGTTTTTTCCAGGAGTTAAGGAGGGACTCCTGAAAAAGCCAGATCGATTGTGCCGCAACTGGTCTCAGCGGTTGATAGCCGGTAGACTGGCCAGGAATGCGGCAATCGTGGATTGCTGCTACTGATCACAGCCGCACATGTACCGAAAGCAGCATATCGGTCAGCTTTCAATCGAAGACTTCCACGTGCCTTTTGGCGGCACACTCGACCCTGGCAACCGCTGGGTGTTGCTTGCAGAGCTCATCCCCTGGCAAGAAATGGAGGAGGCTTATGCTCCTCAGTTCAGTGTAAATGTGGGGGCTCCAGCCAAGCCCGTGCGTCTGGCGTTCGGATCGCTCTACATCAAGCAGCGTTTAGGTCTCACCGATGAAGAGACAGTTCTCCAGATCCAGGAGAACGCCTACATGCAGTTCTTCCTGGGATTTGCTGGATACTCCAGCAAAGTGCCCTTTGATCCATCAATGATGGTTCACTTTCGTAAGCGATTCTCAGACGATGACCTGAGGCGCATCAATGAGGTCGTGGTTCAGCGAGGCAAGGAGATGTTGGTTGAGGCTGCCGCATCTCAGTGCCATGACGATGAAGATTCAAATGGAGATGGCTCGGGCAGCGGCGATCAGCTCTCACTCGATGCTCTGATCAAACCCGTTGACTGGCCGGCTGGGAAGAATTGGGGAACACTCAGCATTGACGCCTCCTGCGCGCCGGCTGACATCACCTATCCCACGGACCTGAAGCTCTTGAATGAAGCAAGGGTATCGACCGAGAAAGTAATTGACGATCTCTGCAAACAAGGTACTGACTTTGGCGTGCATCGACCTCGCTATGACCGTGGCAAAGCCCGAGCTTACTTCCTGAATGTTGCAAAGCAGAAAAAGCCGAGGTGGAGAAGGCTCAAAGCTGCGGTGAGGCGACAGCTCAGCTATCTGCAGCGCAATCTAGAATCTATCGATGCCCTGATCGCAGCTGGAGCAAGCCTTTCGGCTCTCAAGGAGCATTGGTGGCAGAAGCTGCTGGCTTGTAGTGAGCTGTTCCGTCAGCAGACTATTCTCCTCCATAGCAAGACGAGGAGCATCCCTGATCGGCTTGTAAGCTTGGTGCAACGCTGGGTCCGTCCGATTGTGCGCGGCAAGGCAAGGGCGGCAGTTGAGTTTGGGGCCAAGATCAGCGTTTCGGTTCAGAACGGATTTCCATTCCTGCACCGCATCAGCTGGGATGCCTACAACGAAGGTAGTGACCTGATTGCGCAAGCTGAAAAGTACAAACAAGATTATGACTGCTATCCAGAACGCATCTGCGCGGATCGCATCTACATCAATGCCAAGAACAGACACTTCTGCACGAGAGCTGGCATCAGGCTGTCGGGTAAACGACTGGGCAGGCCACCCAAGGATCCAGAGGTTAGTGCCGCCCACAGGCAACAGCTACTTGCCGATCAGCGCCGACGCAATGAGGTAGAAGGCGTCTTTGGCACAGGCAAGCGCAAATATTCCTTGAAGTTGATCATGGCCAGGCTGTCCGCTGGCGCTGAGGGTTCAATCTCAATGAGCTTCCTGGTGATGTGCGCGGAGAAGATCCTGAGGCTGCTGCGCCTTCTTTATGTATTCCTTTTCGCTTGGCTTTGGAGCCTTCTTGAGCTCAATTCCATGGAAGGAGGTGCCTGCAATGGTCCATGTCCCAAGTGGGATGATGTGCCGGTCACCGCATAGCCAGGCTTGTGGGCTCCCCTATTGCGCCAGGGCTGCCTAAAAGTGTGATCAAGCCGTGCCTGGGGCCAGGCTGCCCTCTCCCAGCGCCAGCATCCGGCTGATGTCATGGGCCACCTCCTGCTGGCCGGCATGGATCGATCGAAAACCGCTCCCGCGCAGCAAGTTCATCACCACCGTGCGCAGAAATGAAAACAGCGGTGCACCGACGCGGTTCGCGTAACGGTGGGTGTCCTCAGCCAGATGAACATCCCGCACCCAATGCCACTCGTTTTCAATGCTCCAGCGCTGCCGCACCAGGCGCAGCAATGCTTGTGGGGCGGTGCGCAGGCCAGGGCCGACTGAAAGTCAGGCACAAGGGAGCTGGTGCGGCCATGCTGGTGCCGGTTTTATCGGGGCTGCTCCCGTCCATTGGCCCAGCCTTCTGCCAGTGTTGATCTGATCGCCTTTCTGCAGGCCCTCCCTGAGCAACCCAAAGAGCTCCTCCAGCTCCACGCGCTCGAACAGGTAGAGGAAGGTGGAGTCGCAGGGTGCCTTGGGCAACTCCAGATCCAGCGCCGCGCCGAACGCCTGGTGATGCCGCTTGGCAAAACTCTCCAGATCCCTGGCGCTGCGGCAGCCGCTGTAGGCGTCAGCCTTCTGCAAAGCAGTAGATGCCCAGGATCGCCATCAACAGCAGCAACCACTGGGGGTAACGGACCCCTCGGCGCTTACGTCTCTCCGGCAGGGCCTGCAGGAAGGCGATCAGATCGGGGCTGGCAGAAAGCTGGGCCAAAGGTAAAGAGCAGTCCCGATAAAACCAGGCCCAGCTTGGCCGCACAACGACCCTTGTGCCTGACATTCAGTTGGCCCTGGGGGTGGGGGTGCCGGGAGATTTACACCACTCCGGGTGTCAGGCGACAGCGAAAACTGGTCCGGAGGCGACACGAAAACTGGTCCACCCCGTGGAGCGAGCCAGGCAGGACGACAAGGGCAGCGGAGGGGCGCCATCTCTGGAGCCGATGGCTGTGGAGACGGCGGTGCAGACCCCTCAGGACGTGGAGGCGATGCAGCGCCTTTCGGCAGCAGGCTGGGGCCGGCGGCGAATCGCCAGGGAACTGGGCTGCTCGCCCGAGACGGTGCGCAAGTACCTGCGGCAGGGTGGCTGGCAGCCCTACGGGAAGCCCTGCCGCAACACGGTTCTCGATAGCCAGCGGGAGTGGCTGCGGCAGCGGTTTCTGGCCCACCGCGGCAATGTCGATGTGGTGCGGCAGGAGCTGGCCAGTGAGAAGGGAATCGAGGTGAGCTTGCGCACGGTGGAGCGTGCCGTGGAGCCCTGGCGGCGGGAGCTGCGTAACGCGGCCCTGGCGACGGTGCGGTTCGAGACCCCGCCGGGCCGGCAGCTGCAGGCTGACTTTGGCCAGTGCCTGGTGAGCATTGGCGGCGAGCGGGTGCGGGTGCACCTGGCGGTACTCACCTTGGGGTACTCGCGCCGGCTGCTGGTGCGGGCATTCCGCAGCGAGAAGCAGGACCACTGGCTCTTGACCCTGGAGGAGGGCTTCCGCCACTGGGGCGGGGTGCCGCAGGAGGTGCTGGTGGACAACGCCCGCGCACTGGTGAGCCAGCACGATCCCGAGCGCAACATCCTGGTGTTCGCCCAGCGGCTGGAGGAGTTTGCCAGTTACTGGGGGTTCAGGCCCCGTGCCTGCCGCCCGTACCGAGCCAGAACGAAAGGCAAGGACGAGCGCGGGGTGGCGTACGTCAAGAGGAATGCCATCGCCGGGAGGGAGTTCAGCAGCTGGGCGGAGTTTGAGGCCCATCTGGTGGGCTGGACCCGCGAGGTGGCCGACCTGCGGGTGCATGGCACCACAGGCGAGGTGCCGCTGGAGCGGTTTGTGCGCGCAGAAGCCCAGGCGCTGCAGCCGCTGGAGGCCAAGCCGTCATTCCTGGCGGAGCGGGAGCTGGTGCGGATCGTGCACAGCGACTGCTGCGTGGAGGTGGAGGCGAACTGGTACTCGGCGCCGCAGGCGTTGATCCGTCAGCGGGTGAGCGTGCTGGTGCGGGACCAGCAGGTGCTGATCCGCCATGGCGGCCGAATCGTCGCTGAGCACAGGCGCCAGCGTCCCGGTAGCCGCAGCCGCCAGGTGATCGACGGCCATTGGGATGGCCTGGTGCCGCAACGGCAGCGGCGCGAGGCGGCGCGATCGCTGCAGGACGCCAGCACGAGTCGTGATCAGGAGCCCGAGCGGCGCGTGGTCCGCAGCTCTGAACTGGCCCGGCCTCTGGCGGTTTATGCCGAGCTGATCGGGGAGGTGGCGGCATGAGCACCAACCCACGCCAGCGATCTACGCCGGTCATCCCACCGGTGCCGACCGAGGAGCTGGAGGCCATGCTCACCCGCCTGCGGCTGCCAGCGATCCGCGATCGCCTGGATGCGCTGCTGGAGGAGGCGGCTAGGCGGGAGATGAACCTGCGCGAGGCCTTGGCCTGGCTTTGCGCCGCCGAGGTGGCCCGCAAGGATCAGCTGCGAATGGAGATGGCACTGCGGCTGGCGCGGTTCCCCTATGTGCGCACGCTGGAGGCGTTCGATTTCGAGGCTCAGCCCTCGATCGACCCCGCCCAGATCCGAGAGCTGGCCACCTGCCGCTGGGTGGCCAACGGCGACACGCTGCTGCTGTTGGGCCCGCCGGGCGTCGGCAAGACCCACCTGGCGGTGGCGCTGGGCCGGGAGGCGGTGCGGCTCGGTCACAGCGTCCAGTACGTGGGCGCCATGGAGCTGATCAGTGCCCTGGCCAAGGCCCAGGCGCAACACGCTTTAGAGGCCCGGCTGACGCAGTACGCCAAAACTCGGCTGCTGATCATTGATGAGCTGGGCTACCTGCCGCTGGAGCCGAACGCGGCGTACCTGTTCTTCCAGCTGATCTCCCGCTGCTATCAGCGCGGCAGCGTGCTGATCACCTCCAACCGTCCCGTCATGGAATGGGGCGAGGTGTTTGGCGATCACGTGGTCGCCACAGCGATCCTCGATCGGCTGCTGCACCACAGCCATGTGTTGATGATCCGGGGCGACAGCTACCGGCTGAGGGAGAAGCGACGCAGCGGTCTGAGGGGGGCACCCCGATCAAGCGGCACAGGTGCCGCAACCCATACCAACGACACGACACCAACCGATGAAACACAGATCCAAGGGCCGCCGTAAGGGCCCCGTCAGCAGGCCATCAGGTGGACCAGTTTTCGTGTCGCCGGAGGACCAAAAGCAGTCGCTTGACACCGGGGGACGCCAGCAGACACTGCATCGCCAGATCCGATGCCAGTTCCAGGGGAAACGCCACATCCCTGTTGAGGCAAGTGTTTTCGAGGAGGGTCATGGTCGTGCCATCACCTGGACGCTCCGCGCCAAACAGGCACCGGAGCACATCCGTGAGGCCTGGAGCGGCACCAGTTGGATTGTGGAGATGGCCGCCGTCGGGACCCGCGACGGCAAGACCTTCCGGCAGACCCATTTCTTCCTCACCAGCTTGCGCACCACCCCAGAAGCCCTGCTGCAACTGGTGCGCGACCGCTGGAGCATTGAGAGCTGGCACTGGATCCGTGACACCCAGCTCGATGAGGACGCCCATCGCTACCGGGGCAACGGCGCTGGAGCAATGGCGACGCTACGGACGGCAGCCCTCAACCTGCTCCGACTGGCTGGATTTCAGTCGATCCGAGCCGGCATGCAGGCCGTAACTCACGACATCACGGCGCTACTGGCGATGGCTCGGCGACAGCCGGAGCCAAGCTGTAGCTAAGACTTTGGATCAGCTCTGGATTGCAGGGACTGCTGTCCTCGGTTGGATTGCTCCTCCCCCCTGCGTCAGGAAAGAGGCCCCGCTCCCGGCAGTAGGCGCTGAGCTCAGTGGCGTTCAACCCAGCCGTCACCAGCACCACCGTGAACTTGTCGGCAGCACTCCAGCCTTCTGGTTCCTTCTCGGATGCCGGCACCACCTCTCCCTGCAACCGCCAGGTCTTCCTCCATTTGTAGAGGGTGATCACATGGATGCCCAGCTCTTCTGAAATCCGGGCCACGCTCTGCCTCTGCGGCGGGCTCATCCGCCTCCTCACATCAGCCTTGACGGCCTCGCTGTATCCGCGCATTGGTCATGTCCTCAAGCCCCCGGATGTACTGATTAGAGGGGTGAAATCTTTACTGAACCCGGGGGCCCCCTGAACGCTTACTCGACATTTTATAGACGTATACCATCTATGCCTGGTACCATTTGGAGACGCAGTGCTTCTAGACATGGGCCAAGCATATCAAGATGAGGTCGGCGACAGTCTTGATTATCACCTCCAATCAACTCCCTATGGATTCAGAGCTCGAGGCCCCTTAAGCTTTGATGACGAAAGTCTGAAAAACTCAGTTTCGTTCATTGGGGCGGCGCAAGCATTTGGTGTTTGGTGCGAGTTTCCATTTCCAAAGCTAGTAGCCAATGCGTTGTCTCTTAATTGCCTAAATCTAGGACATGGCGGGGCTGGACCAAGAGCATTTCTCTTGAACCCAAGGGTTATTGATGATATTAACAAAACAAAAGCCTGCGTAATCCAGGTAATGAGTGGGCGCTCAGTGGGAAATAGATACATGAAGCAGCACGATGGCACATGCGTAGTCACACTACAACATCCATCCCTTCCACCTGAGAAACTATTGGCGCATAGTGCATGGGCAAAACTATTTCCAATTCTCTCAGAGGACGAAAGGCAGATGCTAGCAGAAGAGAGCGTTAATACTTTTCTTGAAGAATACAAAGAACTTAGGGATAGGCTGGCAGTCCCGTTAATATTGCTTTGGGTTTCTACTCGTTTACCCAGTTACAATAGGACCTATGATAATTGCAGGGAGATGCTTGGGGAATTTCCCCATCTCATTGACATTGATACTTGGGAATCACTCTGCAATTTGTTTGAGCACAGAGTCATGGCATGCTCTAAAGACTTCATCAATAGACCATTATGGTCACAGAAAAAAAGAGAGACTTTTGCAGTTACCCGCTCTTGGGGTATGATAGATTCCTTTGATGCCAGCTATACGCATCCATACCTTCATGTCTTAGCAGCTCAAAAGCTACTGGACAAGATCCATGAGATCGACATTTTCCAATAGCCCTAAGTCAGCGACAGAAACATCCACCTCCAGAATTGAGCAGCTTTCAATAATCCTTACTATCTCGTCTGCACATTGAATACCTTTACTGCTTAACATATACAAACAATCAGTAGTCGGCCATGCTGAAGCTGGTTCATCTTGGTTGGATTTAATGCAATTTATATCCGTCTTTATCGGCCACAAGTCGAACAATCGCGGAAAATAGTTCTGCTGTACCCAAGCATTAGAATCCATGAAGTAAGAATTATACTGAGACAAAGAAGTGCTGCTTACAGTCAGCCTTCCGCATCCAGCAGTATGATCCATGATATATTGCACAATTTGCTGATAATGTCTATACGTCGTGGGACTAGTCTTTACGTTGTACAAAGACAAGACTTGGTTAAGGATCGAAGCGCCAAGCGCACTCAATGATTCATTCTTTCGACCTGGCTGCTGATAGTTGATAATGTTCATGTCAGGCCATAATAAAGAAGTAAAATCAGATAGAATGTCGCCTCCGACTAATTCTTGAGCATGAAATATTCTTGCAATTAAATTTTCCATTCCAAATACTTCTGACCAAATCTGTAATGTACGCTGATGATTGCAAACTGTTGAAATTCTACGGTCGTTAGGTGAAACCAGCTCCTTAGCGAGAACTCCACATTTTATTCGTGTGGACCAGGCTGACATAGCTGTATCAATGGGGTTTCGTAAATAGACTAAGACAGTTATAGTGGTAAAATGATTGGACAATTCATCATAAAGATCAACAATTTCTTGTCTTCTTTCAAGGCATGATTGAAGATGCTCAGAAGAGATTACCCAATTGTCAGAATGTGTATTCAAGATCTCATCTCGAAATACGTTTTTCATATTTTCTTGGGCTTTAAGTCTCTGTTCATCTGTACGGATATGTTGCATTCTAAAGAAACTGTCTACAGTGAGATCTCGTGAGAATACAAATGGCAGCCATTGGTGGTTGCTTCTTCCTAGCGAATGGGGCACATAACTACCGATGACACCTAATGCAGACCTGTTCATACGCAGAAATTCTTGTATAGAAGTTGTTCCGGTTTTCTCAGTACCAATATGAAGGTATAGATTAGTCATGGTTAGATTAATTGCAATGGGAAAACAATTAGATTCAGTTTCTGCGACTCAGAGTCATCAAGATGATAAGCACAACGAACATGGATAAAGTGGCCCCGCCAAATGATGTTTAATCTGTTCCATAGACCTATGGAGACTCTAGAAACCCAGTCCGACTGAATGACTATGTTCATTGGGAGAGAAACTGCTTCAAAGAGGAACAAGAGGTATAAGTGGCTGCCAAATAGAAGAGACTCAGTCAGAGTAGAAAACATGTTATTCTTCGCACCTAGCAAGCAGTAAATCTAGTATACGTTGGTCCTTATTAACCCGATTATGGGATGTTTCGATTACAGAAAACATGTATAGAGCCTTCGGGTAGAATATGGCTAAAGCACCATGCCTTAATGCCTTAATCCACAATGCAAAGTCTGCATAAGTAGAGTATTCTTTTTCGTCAAAAAAGCCATATCTATTGTGCAGATCCCTGGTCCAGACTGGCATAGAATGAATCTGATTGTTAGCACGGATACTATCCGATGTCAGTCTCTTCACCAGCTTGGCGCAAGAAAGCGGGTAAGAAGATGGTATTGCTGATGTTGACGACCACCACTTCTCCTCTAGATTCATAATATCTGCGGGAAGAAAACTAACATCGCAAGGTTCTTGAACTCTGCTGACATAGCATGCGGACGAACAGACGTCCGCTCCAGTTTCTTCTGCAATAGAAATAAGACTTTCAAGATGGTTAGGGAGCTTCCGATCATCGGGATTAAAGTTCGAGATATACTTGGATCGGCTCATGCGAATGAGTCGATTCCAGCATTCATAAAGGCCTGGATCATTCAATAATGACAAAATATGAAGATTGCATCCACTCACTCTAGCGAAGAACTCTAAATAAAGCTGAAGGGGAAGATTCAGCTCTGGATCAGCAATTAATAACTCACTGCCAATAGATAAGTGAATTGACTGGAGACTGTAATTGGCTAGCCATTCTGGAATGTAGTTATGCATCCCATAGGTTACTGCAATTACACTGATAGAAGGGCCACTTAGAGCATTGGCATCAAGGAACTGAGAAACACGAAATTGTAGATCGTGTAACGCAATCGTTGTCTCGATCCCTCTGGAATTGATATCTACTTTAACCCTTTCCAGGAATGTAATAAACAAAGCCTGAGAACCCTTGTGGAGTGATTGGGCAGTAATTGAGCATTGGAATCTCTGGTCACCGAGGTGAATACATTTTAGCTGATGAGGTGATCCTGATAAAACACATGAGCTGTGGTCGAAGAGATTAAATCTAGCCTTTATACCATCATCACCAAAGATAGAACCTAACAAATCTACATCAATGCTGGCTGTAACATCACAAGAAACAATAAACGAGAATTCATAAGACGCATCCGCATTGACATTTGTAATAAGCTTGATGTCCTGCGATTCTTTACCTTTATCGGCCGTTTCAAGCAAGTAGCATGGGATAAAAATATCCTCATTACAAAGAAGTAGATTGTGGCACATAAGCCCAGGCTTAGCTCTTGGCCTTACATCACTGGGTTCAGAAAGTGAGCTAAGCTCAACTTTCCCCACATACACTCGCCCATTACCATCTCCTATGTAGTAACTGGTGCTGCCCTTGCATAGCCTTACAGAGACGTTTGACTTGCCAGGCTTGAGGGCAATTGCAACTAGTTCACATTTAACCAGTCCGCCAGGCTGCGCATAGATCGTAACACGTTCTGGCTTACCTGAAACAACATTAAAGCTGCTGTTAGCTAGATTAATATTTACCCTAATTTCTTCACCAAAGAATCGTGCTGGTAGCCGTAGAGTAATTTCCTGAAGTGTATCTGCTTTGGCAAGACAAGCAAGGCGATATTTAACACCAGTCTTAACTTCATGAGGCATAATCAATGCATGGATCGTAGGATCCGCATCTAAGGTATCGCTCAGCAAGACTATCCCCTCATCATCCTCTGGAAGCTCTTTGAGAAGGCGGTTGAGCGGACACCATAAAAAAGCTTGACTTATACTTGGTCTCTCACTATTACTAACACATTGAGGGACACTCGTAAGCAAACCTCTTTGTCTATAAAAGGGATAGCTGGCGGAGACATATTTGGCTGTATATGATTGACTTCCAACTGGTAAATCCGCTTGTTCAAAAAAGTGTGACCAGTTCGATCTATGAATAAATGTATTAAAGGAGCTCTGCCCATATGATTCAAATGCAGGAAACACGGCTGGAAGGCTCTTGGATATTGCTTTATACAGATCTCTCCTCAGGTATGTGTCGGGTACATGTTCATTCTGAATTGTGTCTGATATCGCAAGAAAGTGATTCAGAGCATTGACAAGTAATTCCGCAAAAGCTCTATACAATCTGTTTTTAGTCAGCCTACTAATTTGCTGGACAACTTCTAGCCGCATCTGATGATAAGAATATAGGTGACAAGATTTACTGAGAGAATGATCACAATATACTACCTGCTGGGAGCTTAAACGCATGCGCCCCTTTAAAAGATAGCAGGTTACAATCCACCGCAAAGTACCATAATTGGAGCATAGTTCTGAGGCAATGTCAAATTGCGAATGCATCCTGGCTTGCAGGGCACCCGAAGTAAAAATCATCAGGTATCGATCAGTGACGAAGTCATTAAGCACTACAAAAGGGTTAATACGTAAGTACCTCTTATTACTATTATAGTAAAGTTGGTCTAGTCTTGGTGAGCTTGCCAACCCTTTTCTAATGCGAACTGGAAGAAGCACGCTATCTAATGGTTTCATTGCATTTGTTATCATATCTAGATCATCTAAGCATTCGGCAGCGATATAATACGATGGATCGACTATAGCAATTGGTTGATCTGGGAAAAGCTTCGCGACTTCAGTGACCATAGCTATGGGCTCCCTGCAGCAGAGGGATAGACCGCCGTATACTTCCTTAGCAAGGCTCTCAATAGCTTTAAGGCGATATCTTTGATCTTGTTGAAGGCTCACTAGGAATAACTCACTATAGAGTATACATATTCTTAAATCCTTCCCATGCATTCCTACATGAGCTAGTTGTTCTAAGCTGCGAACGAAGGCTGCAGACAAATCAGTGGGCTGGGAAAGCGGCAGGATAATTGTAAGTATCATGATTCGCCGACGAGAGCTTGAAGAATATCGCCTAAGACCAAATAGCTATTCCGACCTTTGCTTTGTTTGCAGCGCTCCACAAACATAGTATTAATATTCACTGCTTCATGCCTGATCCCGGTTTTCTGTTCTACAATGTAGTCGACAATAGCGGTAAATCCTGTGGGCCACTTTTGATTAAGCATAGGATTGCGAGAAGCATACCTAAGAAAGTGAACAAAATGAGTGTGGAGCTCCTTGACGAATGAACGGCGGGAGCCCTCTTTGTAAGCCTGTATAGAAGTCGAACCACCAAGGTCATGGTCGGTAAGAAAATCAGTGATTGGACGAGCAAAACAATCCGTCCAGTAGTGATCCCAAATCTGAGATAGTGATGCTCTTTGTCGTCTGATAAAAGCTGAGTCATTCGCAAGTTCTTTAAGCAGAGATGGTAATTTTGCGACAGCCTTTTCCTGCTCGGAGACAATTAGAATTCCATTACTCCAGTATCCACTATCTTCCTCCCAGCCTATTCTTGCTGGTAACTTGAGGCCGTCCGCCAGTAATACCGGAATTGAGCCGAAGCCAATAGACTCCCAAAGCCGGATTGAATTTGGGCCTGATCCAGATGGGCATAGTGAGAAGATCGACCGCTGCAATAACTCACGAAACTTCTGTTCTCGTATGTTAGCCGCTTCCTTTTCGCCTGTACTTAAAGGCATTCCTGCAACCTGTTCTTGATAGACTGTCTTTTCAAAATGCCACTCACTGGTAATCTTAATATAAGTATTATCACTTGCAGAATCCCAAGCACACTGATCAATCCACTTTCTAACCGGAGTCAGATAATATCTCGGGTCGTATGCGCCCGTAAAGGAAGCTAGTAAGTCGCGATGATTGCTCTTTGACTCAGTTCCAGAAGGCTTCTGAACTGGAAATAATGGATAAGCATGGTAGTGAACTTGTCCATACCCATGCGTGGTCGAATATGTTGTATGAGGCCAAAAAACATCTTTGATCCTGCATGCTCGAAAAAGAAAGGAGTACATAAAGCCTCTAATATGCTGGCAACATGTCATACTATAGCTTCCATCGTCGATTCCATTTGCCAGAGCAATCAATAAGGCTCTAGCTTTATCTTGATTGTTGTTACAGCTATCGATTAGTGTTGCCCACGGATAATGTAGAAAACGGCCGCTCTCGGTAACCTGGTGCTCCCTAAGTCGGACCCATGTCTCCCTTTCCGTTGCAGCTGGAAGCTGCCATTCATCACTGATTAACATCATAGTTGATTCATGATTGCTGTCAAGTCTGGCCAGCTTAGCTTGGTTTGTGCTTGTCTTTTGATGTCGAATGATCGCTGTTGATTTGCTTCTTCAGTTTCATCAATAAGCACCTTTATCTGATTGGCTGCATCTTGAATGTCAGTATAAAATAGAATTCCTGGTTCATTTCGAAACAACTCCATATGTCGACTAGGGATTGCCGAAATCGTGCCAAGAGTTTGATTATATCTCAACGAGCCAGAATTTAGAATCTTAGTATAGGGAAGCATGATTAAGCTTGAGTGCTCTGTCAGCCAATGAAGTTCCTCATCGAGTAGCCTTCGCTGCACAGAAACTAGACGATTTTGATCATATACTGTATCGAGGAGAGTTGCTACATCGTTGCGATATGACCACTCAACTGCGCCTGCAACAAGTAAAACAAGATCTTTGTTGGTTTTTTCCGAAATGGCATTGAAGATTTCAATAGCTTCAGCTAGCCCTTTGTACTTTCGGATTTGACCCAGCAAGCTGATTATGAAGCTTCCCGGTTTGATAGCAGTTTCCTGGATCAGGGCTTTCGGTATGGTTTTGGGTTTAAGCTCATACAAGCCATGCTCATGAAAATAGCAGTGTTTAGGACTGCATTTATATACAGAACGAATAAGATTTAAGTGACCTGGTTTATGGAGAATTAATAGATCAACTTTGTCTGCAAGCCAACGCCTAAAGCCGATTTCAAAATCAGTATCCTTTGTGTTAGTGTGATGTCCAAGGAGGTTATGGACTGTCCAGGCCAATCTGGATCCTCGCAACTGGAGATGCAAAACCTTTTGTTTAAATTCCTCGGCAAGCTTTTCTGACTCTTGCCTATCATTCTTGATTATCTGGTTGAGCCAATGTATGTGAAAGATACAGCTCTGATCGCCCTCCGAGATTTCAATCGCCTTATCAATGTCTCCATAGACAACCTTGCCTGCGTAACTTTTATAGACGAGTTCTTGATAGGCATTGCCCATAGTGTAGTCTGGATAGGAGACAAGGGTTTTAATCATGCTATTATAAAGACCGCTGTTATTGGTAGGTTTGCGTAAACTCCCTGTAAGTTCTATCCAGCCCTTGCCGAAGAGGAATTCTCGACTGCCAGCCTAACGCTGACAATCGTCCCACGTCCAGCTGCTTCTTAGGAGTACCCTCGGGCTTACTGACATCCCAGAGGATCTCTCCGCTGAACCCCACAACACGCGCCACAGTATCTGCCAGTTCCTTGATCGTGAGGTCTACGCCGGTCCCTACATTGAGATGTTGGTTCGGCTCGTAGAGATCAACGTGATACGCCTCTAGTACATGCACACAAGCCTCTCCCAGATCATCAACGTGAAGAAACTCCCGTAGTGGTGTGCCAGTGCCCCAACATGTAACGCTGTCTGCATTTGCGTTTTTTGCTTCATGAAACCGGCGGATCATCGCCGCCATGACATGGCTGTTCTCGGGGTGGTAGTTGTCTCCCGGCCCATACAGATTCGTGGGCATCAGGCTGATCGCATCGAAGCCGTGCTGGATTCGCAATGCCTGGCAGAGCTTGATGCCGGCGATCTTGGCGATTGCATACCACTCATTCGTGGGCTCCAGCGGGCCGGTGAGTAGATACTCCTCCTTGATCGGCTGCGGACACGCGCGCGGATAGATGCAACTGCTGCCCAGGAACAGCAGCCGCCGCGTGCCAGTGCGCCAGGCGCTCTCGATCACGTTGTTCTGGATCTTGAGGTTCTGCAGCAGGAAGTCAGCCGGGTAGGTGTCATTCGCATGGATCCCCCCCACCTTCGCCGCCGCCAGCACCACTACCTGCGGCTTGTTCGCCTCAAACCAGGCCCGCACCGCCACGGCATCCTCCAGATCCAGCTCCTGGCGCGTGGCGGTGAGGATGTAGGCATAGCCCTTCCGCTGCAGCGCCCGGCAGATGGCGCTGCCGGCCATGCCCCGATGCCCCGCCACGAAGATGCGATCGCTGGGGTTGATCAAGGGTGTGGTGGAAGTGTTGCTCATGGCTCGGAAAACCAGTCGAGGAGTTGCAGTCCTTGAAAATCGGCGAAATCGCTGAGGTTGAGGGTCACCATCACCAGGTCGTTCGTTGCTGCAATGGCGGCGATCTGCCCGTCCGTACAAGCCGGCCGTCGGCCATCAGCTGAGCGCGTTGCTGCCCATGCCAGAGCGCTGCCCGGCAGTCATACGGCAGCGCCTGCAATCCCGACTTCAGCAGAGCATCGAGATACTCGGCCAGGCGTTGTCGTTTTCTCCCCGCAGTCAAGTGCTGTACGCCGTAGGCCAGCTCATGGATCACCACACTGGCCGTATGCAATTGATGACTACCGTCCTGGAGCTGTTCCACCACCAACGGGTTGGGGTGCTCCCGCAGGGGCTCCGACAGCACGTTCGTGTCGAGCAGCCCCCTCACGAAAGGTCGACGGGTCGCCCGGGTGCGCGATCCCGCCACGAGGGAACCTCCTGATCCGCTGACGGATCGGATGGCAACGGCCAATCCTCGTGGCAACCTGATCGCCCCTCCAGGCGCCAGTTGAGGATGGCCTTCCCGGGGGCCAGGCTTGTCTGCAGTTGATGCAATGTGCTGTAGGCCTGCTCGGAGAGCAGCACCGCTACCGGCTTGCCGTGCCTGGAGATGTGCACCACCTGCCCCGCTTCCGCTGCCTGCACAAGACCTGCCAGCCTCGCCTTCGCGTCGGACAGGGGTACGACCTGAGTCATGACGCAGCCTCATCGCTTCAGACCATAAGAATGGTCAGATCTGTCGGGCATCATCAACCCAGCCCTCCGCGGGCCCGCTCCACGGCGTGGGGATTGGTGGGCGGGTTCTCCATCGAACCCACCACGTTGAAGCCCTTGAGTCGCAGAATCGCCTCTTTCTTGGCCTCTTCCTTGTCGGTGGCCACCATGTCCGCCACCAGCTCCTCCAATGTGGTGGTGGGCGTCCAGCCCAGCTTCTCGCGGGCCCGGGCGGGATCGCCCAGCAGCGTTTCCACCTCAGCTGGGCGGAAGTAGCGCGGGTCGATCCGCACTACCACCTCGTCGCTGCCGGCGCGTCGGCCCTGCTCCTCCAGCCCCTCACCGCTCCATTCGATGCCGCCCCAGCCCAGCTCCCCGGCGGTGAGCTCGATGAAGCGGCGCACGCTCTCCTGTCGGCCGGTGGCGATCACGAAGTCTTCCGGGGGGCCGTCCTGCTGCAACATCCGCCACTGCATCTCCACATAGTCCCTGGCGTGGCCCCAGTCGCGCAGCGAGTCGAGATT
Organism: Synechococcus sp. J7-Johnson; assembly: GCF_024345795.1. GTDB lineage: Bacteria > Cyanobacteriota > Cyanobacteriia > PCC-6307 > Cyanobiaceae > Regnicoccus_A. The sequence continues at coordinate 1,439 of NZ_JAGQBU010000039.1, read as the reverse complement.
GCCCATGAACAGGCAGTCGTCGAGGCCGGCATCGATGCGGGCCAGACCACGGGTGATCTTGCGCGTCACGAAGGTTTCACCGCGACGCGGGCTTTCATGGTTGAACAGGATGCCGTTGCAGGCATACATCCCATAAGCCTCGCGGTAGTTCACTGTGATCCAGTAGGCATAGAGCTTGGCCACCCCGTAAGGGCTGCGCGGATAGAACGGCGTGGTTTCTTTCTGGGGGATTTCCTGCACCAGGCCATAGAGCTCACTGGTGCTGGCCTGGTAGATCCTTGTTTTTTCCGTGAGCCCCAGGATTCTCACGGCCTCCAGAATGCGCAGAGTGCCCAGAGCATCACTGTTGGCGGTGTATTCCGGGCTCTCGAAGCTCACCGCCACATGGCTCTGGGCGCCCAGGTTGTAGATCTCATCCGGCTGCACCTGCTGCACGATCCGGATCAGATTCGTGGAATCTGTGAGGTCGCCGTAGTGGAGCACCAGGCTGGGATCACTTTCGTGTGGATCCTGATATAAATGATCGATGCGCTGGGTGTTCAGGCTGCTGGCCCGCCGCTTGATGCCATGCACCACATAGCCCTTCTCCAGCAGCAGCTCAGCCAGGTACGACCCATCCTGCCCAGAGATGCCCGTGATCAGAGCGGTTTTGGGCATCGCGGCGGCCTCTCTCGATATTGAGCTGAACCATTGCAGAAGCCTGGTTTTCCCGCAAGTCCATCCGTAACATCCGCACTCCCTGGGCCGGCCATGTGAGCAGGCCCACATCGGTCTTGATGAAGATCAGGGATTCAACCGGCTCTCCAGGTCTGTGGTGCACATGGCAGCTGTAGCCATTCCAGGCCGGCAAAGCGCCTGAAATCCCGATCGAAGCTCACCAGCCGCCAGCCATTGGCGATGGCCAGGGCGGCCAGATAGGCGTCAGTGTAGTGTCTTGCGGGCAGTTCGGTGCTGCTGACGATCGCGTGGAAGATCTCCCAGCCGTCGTGCTCAGGTTCCGCCATCGCCACTCCGGGCTGCGCGCAGTAAGCCTTCAGTACCGCTGAGGCCTCTGCTGTGCTTTTCACGGCTGCACCCATCAGCTTGGGCTGGCTCATCAGCCGCACCACCCCCAGCGCTGTGATGTTATGGCTTGATCAGCTCGAACAGCCCTGCGTTGCTGAGCTGATCAGGGGAGATCATCAGTGCCCCTTCCAGCCTCGGCAGGTCGAGGGCTGATCGCTGGAGCGCTATGTTCGCCGGGTTGGCGGCCCGGGCTTTCAACCGCGCAAACAGCGTATCCGGCAGTTCCAGAGTGGTACGCATGACGGTTGCTAGTGTGCCGTCCCGGAAATAACCTCTAGAATGCGGAGTATCTCCCGAGGTGCTCCGTGGCGCTTGGTCGTCCGATGCCACCGCTGGTCCTCAGCGATGGCGAGGTTCAGCAACTGCAGGCCATC
>NZ_JAGQBU010000038.1 GCF_024345795.1 Synechococcus sp. J7-Johnson | reverse complement strand
ATAGGCGGTGGGAAAGAGCAGCAGACCGGACCACCCCACGAAAACAAAGCGGTCACGCTTGAGCCAGTCATCGAGGACGTCGAACCATCCCCGTGTGGCAGGTGCGCGCCCTAGAGCGATCGTCATGGGTTGAAACGGTGCGGAAATCCCGCTGGGCTGTGGGATACCGGGTGATGGTAACAATGTTCAAGGACAGCGCGAGCGCCTCCGCAACGGCCTGACATCGCCCGTCTCGGCAGGGTTTCTAGGTATTTCTTCCAACCGCTCCCGCCCGCTGCCGTCCAAGATGAAGTCCCACAGCCTTCCAGCCGACCCCATGGCCCCGGCATCCCCTTCGGCAGCCCCTTCGCCGCGTCCCGCGGCCAACGGCAACTCCACCAGCCGACCCTCCCTGCTCGAGCAGCCCGTGCAGGGCTCCCGCCGCCTTTCCAACTACCTTGTGGCTTCCGTGGTCTCCGCCGGCGGGATCGGATTCCTGCTCACCAGTCTCTCCAGCCGTCTCGGCCTCGACCTGCTGCCCATGGGTCATCCAGCTGCGCTGGAGTGGGTTCCCCAGGGGCTGGTGATGGGTGCCTACGGCATCGCTGGTCTGTTGCTGGCCACCTATCTCTGGCTGGTCATCACCCTCGACGTGGGGGCCGGCAGCAACCGCTTCGATCAGGAGAGCAACCAGGCCACCATCACCCGGCGGGGCTTTCGTCAGAGGATCGAACTCGACATCCCCCTGCGCGAGATCCTGGCTGTGAAGGTGGACGTGCGTGACGGCCTCAACCCCCGCCGCCGGCTCTCGCTGCGCCTGCAGGGCCGCCGCGACCTGCCATTGACCAGGGTCGGTGAACCACTGCCCCTGGCAGAGCTGGAGCGCAGCGGCGCCGAACTGGCTCGCTTCCTCAAAGTTCCCCTCGAAGGAGTCTGAGCCGATGACGATTCGACTCAGCCACCTCCTGCTGGTGGGCGCTCTCCTGCTCACTCCGATGGGGCTCGGCGCCTGTGCCGCCGATGCTCCCAGGAGTCCCCTGGGCTGCGCGGCCTCAGGTAGCCCTTGCCTGAGTGGTCCGGCTCTGGTGTCGCTCAAGACCAGCCGCGGCGATGTGCAACTCGAGCTCAGCGGCGATGCCGCTCCGCTCACGGCAGGCAACTTCGTGGATCTCGTGCGCCGCGGCGCCTACGACAACACGGTGTTCCACCGGGTGGTCAACCAGCCCACTCCCTTTGTGGTGCAGGGGGGTGATCCCCAGAGCGCCGACCCGAAGGTTCCGGCCAGCCAGTACGGCACCGGCAGCTTTGTGGATCCAGCCACCGACCAGCCCCGGCTGATCCCCCTGGAGCTCGGACTCAAGGGGGAGCCTGAGCCGCGTTATGGCGCCGAGATTGTTGATCCGGCCGAGAACGCGAAGCTCAGCCTCAAGCACGACCGCGGAGCTTTGGCCATGGCCCGCTCGGCCGATCCCAACTCGGCCAGCGCGCAGTTCTACATCGCCCTCAAGCCCCTGACCGAGCTCGATGGCCGCTATGCGGTGTTCGGCCGGGTGGTGAAGGGGATGGAGGTGGTTGACCGGATCAAGCAGGGCGACCGGCTGATCAAGGCCACCCTGCTGCAGGGAGGCACACTGGTGAAGAACAAGCCCTGAGCCAAGCCGCCTCAGGCGGGAACGCGCTTGTCGGAGGCGGTGACCTTGAGGAAGGCGGTGTTCACACCGGAAGCCCGCTCCAGCGCCACCTTGCCGGTGCGGGCGATCTCCAGGATTCCGTAGCTCTCGAGAATCTGCTCGAGAGCTACGAGTTTGCCCGGATCGCCCACCACTTCAAGGATCAGGGCGTTGTCGGCCACGTCCACCACCTTGGCGCGGAATACTTCCACCAGATCGAGGATGGCGGCCCGGTTCTCCGGTGGTGCCGCCACTTTCAGCAGCATCAGCTCCCGCTCCACTGCGGGAATGCAGGTGAGATCGATCACGTTGAGCACGTTGACCAGCTTGTTCAGCTGTTTTGTCATCTGCTCGAGGGTGTGATCGTCTCCCTCGACCACCATCGTGAGTCGGGAATGGCCGCGCTGCTCGGCTGGACCCACCGCCAGGCTGTCGATGTTGAAGCCGCGGCGGGCAAACAGCCCGGAGATGCGGCTGAGGGCGCCGGATTCGTCCTGCACCAGCACCGAGAGGGTGTGTTTCATGGCCGGGGCGGCGCTCAACGGGGCATCAAGGCCCCAAATTACGTGCCGGCCTCCTGCGGCTCCACCTGCAGCCCCTCCAACCAGTTCAACAGCAGCCCCTCAAAGTCTTCCGGCGCCTCGTCGTGGGGGCAATGGCCGACCCCCTCCAGCCGCTCCAGCCGCAGATTCGGATTGATGCGCGCCAGCAACTCCCCCACCTCGATCGGCACCAGCCGGTCGGCCTCGCCCCAGATCAGCAGCAGTGGCTGCACCAGCCGTGTCAGCAGCACCTCTGCCGTGGCACCCCTAGGGCGCAGGGCCATGCCGATGCTCATTCCCCGCAGCGACCAGGCGGCGGTGGCCCGTCGGGCCGGGCGGGCGAACAGCCGGCGCAACTCCGGATCGCCGATCACCGGCTGGTTGTAGGCCGACTGCAGCCCCAGATCCAGCAGGGGGGTGCGGGCGATCAGGGGAACCACCAGCTCCAGCGGCAGCAGCCGGCAGAGCACGAGCACCAGCAGTCTTTGCAGGCGCCGTCGCCAGGGAGGTCGCCGCCGTGGCACGGCCATCACCAGGGTGGGATCGGGCAGGGGCACGGCCGCCACCGCCCGCACCCACTCAGGGCTGAACACCGCCGTGGTCAAAGCCACCAGCCCTCCCAGGGAGTGGCCCAGCAGTACGGCGGGCCGTTGCACCACCTGCTGCAGGAAGGCGGTGCTCTGACGGGCCCAGAGCCTGTTGTCGAGCTGCAGAGCCGGCTGGTCGGAAGCGCCGAAGCCAATCAGATCCAGGCCGTACACGCACCAGCCAGCCGCCACCAGGCCGGCCACGTTGTGGCGCCAGTGGCCGCTGCTGGCAGCGAAGCCATGCAGCAGCAGCAGCGGTGGATGGGAGGGGTCACCGAGCACGCGCCAGTGGCAGGCCAGGCCTCGCCAGTGCCAGGTGCCATGCAGGCCCCAGTCGATGCCATCGCTTGCGACAGGCTGGGCTGGAGCTGTCACCACCGGAGCCGAAGCCACGTCGAACAACCCTCACTATTGCGAAGGCGCGGCCCAGCTGCGGCTGGGGGAGGGGTTCTTCCGGGCCGACTCGCGCCCGGCCAGGGATCTGGGGGTGCTGCTGGCCAGGAGTCTGGCCGGTCAGGGCCCCTTGCGGGTGCTGGATCTGATGGCAGGCTGCGGCGTGCGTTCCCTGCGCTACGGACTGGAGGCCGGGGCGAGCGCCATCTGGGCCAACGATGCCGATCCCGAGCGGCTGCCGCTGCTGCGCATCAATCTTGAACCCTTGGAGGAGCGTCTCTCGTTGCGGCTGAGCGCCCAGACGGCCCAGAAGCTCCTGGCCGATTGCCTGCTGCGTGATCAACGCTTCGAGCTGGTGGATCTCGATGCCTTCGGCTGCCCTGCGGCGCTGGTGCCCCTTGCCCTGGAGGCCGTGTGCTTCGGCGGGGTGCTCTATCTGGCCAGCACTGACGGACGCTCCCCCACCGGCCACGACCGGGTGGCCGCTCTGCGCTCCCTGGGGGCCGCTGCCCGGGCCCATCCCGCCAGCTGGGAGTTGGCCCTGCGCCTCCAGCTCGGTGTCGTCGCCAGGGCCGCCTGGTGCCTGGGCCGGGGCATCAGGCCCCTGCTGAATTTCAGTGATGGCCGCACCTTCCGCACTGCCGTGCAGGTGCTGCGCAGCCCCACGGCTGGGGACGAAGACCAGCTTGGTCTGCTGGCCCACTGCCACGGCTGCGGGGATCAGCAGGTGCAGAGCCTCAAACGCCTGCGGGGCTGGCAATCATGCTTCTGCAGCACTCCCCCACCCCTGGCGGTGAGCGGTCCGCTCTGGATCGGCCCGCTCCAGGATCCCGGCTGGCTGGAAGATCTCTCCTCCCTGGCCGGCGATGGCCACACGGCTGAGGAGGGCCAGCGCCTGCTTGCCAACCTGGGCGCCGACATCGGGACTGGCGCTCGGGTCTGGCCGATGGCGGAGATCGCCCGGCGATCGCCTGGCGGCACGGTGCGCCTGAGGCAGCTGCTGGAGAGGCTGGACCGGGCGGGCTGGAGCGCCAGTGTGAGTGGCGTGATGCCGGGCCAGCTGCGCACCTCGGCGCCCTGGGCCGTGGTGCTTGAGCTGGCCGCAACGGGGAATGGGACACTGGAGCGGTAGCCGTTCTCCCCTGCCTCATGGCCTCGGAAATCTTCTTCACCGCAGCGATCTTCTGGGTGCTGATCCCCGTCGGCCTTGTGGGCGGAGCCCTGCTGCTCAAACTGCAGAAAGACTGACATTCCCCCGGCGCGTTGCTGACGGGTGCACCTTTAGGCTCAGCCCCTTCTGGTCGGGTGCTTCATGCAGGTTCTGGTCGTCGGCGGAACGGGCACCCTTGGTCGCCAGATTGCCCGCCGTGCCCTCGATCAGGGTCACCAGGTGCGCTGCGTGGTGCGCTCACCCCGCAAGGCGGCTTTTTTGCAGGAGTGGGGCTGTGAGCTCACCCGCGGGGACCTGCTTGAGCCTGAAAGCCTGGCCTATGCCCTCGAGGGCCAGGAGGCTGTGATCGATGCGGCCACCGCCCGACCGACCGACAGCGCTGGCATCTACACGATCGACTGGGACGGCAAGCTCAATCTGCTCAGGGCTTGTGAGCAAGCTGGCGTGAAGCGTTTTGTGTTCGTCTCGCTGCTGGGAGCGGAGCGTCACCGCGAGGTGCCGTTGATGGACATCAAGTACTGCACCGAACAGCTGCTGATCAGCTCAGATTTCGACTACACGATCCTGCGCTGCGTCGCCTTCATGCAGGGGGTGATCGGTCAGTTCGCCATCCCGGTGCTGGAGAGCCAGACGGTGTGGGTGAGCGGCACCCCGACCCCGATCGCTTACATGAACACCCAGGACGTGGCCCGCTTCGCCGTTGCTGCTCTCAGCCAGCCCGCCACCGTTCGTCAGGCCTTCCCTGTGGTGGGTCCCAAGGCCTGGAACACCGGCGAGGTCACCCAGCTCTGTGAGCGCTACAGCGGCAAGGCGGCCCGGGTGTTTCGGGTGAGGCCATTCCTGATCCGTCTGATGCAGGGGCTGGCCGCCTTCTTCGAGCCGGGGGTGAATGTGGCGGAGCGGCTGGCCTTTGCGGAGGTCACCGGGGGTGGTCAGCCCCTGGATGCCGCGATGGAGGCCAGCTACGAGGCTTTCGCCCTGGATCCAGGGGAGACCACTGGCCTCGAGGGTTACCTCAAGGAGTACTACGACACGATCCTGCGTCGCCTGCGGGAGCTTGATGCCGACCTCGACAAGGAGGAAAAGAAGAAGCTGCCGTTCTGAGCGCCCAGCAGTTCTTTTGTACTATGTTCAGATAGCGGTCACCCGTTCATGTCCATTTCCCAGATCAAGAATCTGCAGCGCCGGCTGGCCAATCTCGAGCAGGAAGCCACTGCCGAACTGAACAGGGCCTGCGGCAATGAGCTCTGGATGAGTCTGGGTTTCGATGCCCTTGACAGCCTCGAAGACTTTGACCGGCGTGCCCGCGCGAACTACTACTACGGCCAGCTCCAGACCGTGCGCGAACTTCAGCAGGTCATTGGCTGAAGCGGTGGTTCGGCTTGAGCTGGAGCACTGGCCTGTGGCCCACTCCAAGCCGCCCTACCCGCCTCCACCGGCCCGCCCTGATTTCCCGCCTCCAGCCCGTCCGCCTCTCCCGGAGCTGAGCCGGCTCAGGCGCTCCTGCTCAGCGCCGGTGACAGGCCGCCACTGACCGGGCGCCAGCCCATCGAGGCTGAGGGCAGGGCCCCCATCCATCAGGTCGATCGCCACGCGCAGCAGCCGCAGGGTGGGCAGCCCCACGGCCGCGGTCATCCGTCGCACCTGGCGGTTGCGCCCCTCACGCAGGCTCAGCTCGAGCCAGGCGGTGGGGATCGAGCGGCGCTGGCGTATCGGCGGAACCCGCTCCGCCAGACCTGGATTGGCCAGGAGCTGGACCTGGGCGCTCAAGGTGCATCGGCCCTGCACCATCACCCCGTCCCTTAGCTGCTGGAGGCCCGCAGCGGTGGGGGTTCCCTCCACCTGCACCCAGTAGCGGCGCCAGTGGCCCCAGCGGGGGTCCGTGAGGCGCTGCTGCAGCAGGCCATCGCTGGTGAGCAGCAGCAGACCTTCGCTGTCGGCATCGAGGCGGCCGGCGGCATAGACCCCCGGCACAGGCACCAGGGGGGCCAGGTTCGACCAGGGGCTGAGCGGCTCGGGGCTGAACTGGCTCAGCACCCCGTAGGGCTTGTGCAGCAGCAGGGTGGTTGGGGCCGGCTTGCCTGCGGGTGCCGATTCAGAGACCGCCATCGCTGCGGCGGGCTTTCCAGAGATTCACCACCCCGATGGAAATCAGCAACAGGCCCAGATCAAGGGTCAGGGGTGGAACGACCAAGGCGGACGCCGGCAACGTCCCAGACCCTAGGGCTCTCCTGAATGGGGTGCTGCTGCGGTCCTGCTGCGCCCGGGGGTGGCCAGCAGGGTGCCAATTTAGGATGGAGTGATCTTTGAATCGAGCCACGGCAGCGCATGATCGAAACCTCGGGAGTGATCGAGAAGGAACAGGGCAACGGGTTCTACCTGGTCACCCTCGATCAGCCCTCCGGGCACCAGTGCCTTTGCCGTGCCGCCGGCAAGCTCACCAAGTTCCGCATCAAGCTGCTCGCCGGCGACAAGGTCCTGGTGGAAATCAGCCCCTACGACCTAACCCGCGGCCGGATCACCTACCGGGAACGCAATGCCGGAGCCGCCGGCCCCAGGCCAGGTGGCAACCGCCCCGGTGGACCGAGGCGGCGCTGAGGGGCAGCCGCATCAGGCTGAGGTTCAGGCCACCGGCGCGGGCAGGAGCGCTTCGATCGCGGCCTTGAATTCGCTGCGTTGCTTCACCCCTCGCCACTGCTGGCGCAGCTGTTTGCCGTGGAAGAGCTGCACGGTGGGCGTGCCGTTGACGCCGGCCTGGGTGGCGATCTCCTGTTCGGCCTCGATGTCGATCTCCACTCCCTGGGCGGCTCCCTCCAGCTCCTGCAGCACCCGCTTGAGCTGGGGCTTGAGCACATGGCAGGGTCCGCAGCTGGGGGAGGTGTACACCACCAGCAAGGGCTTTTCGCTGTCGTGGTACAGCTTGCGCAGGGCGTAGCCGCCTTTCTGCCAGAGGGCCGCGGGGTCGTAGTTGTCGGCGTCGCTCACGGCGGTGTGGACGGGCTCCCCGCTGGGCTCAGGCTCCACTTTGCTCCGCTTCACCGTGGTGGCCAGGCCGTGGTGGGTGAGCCAGCGCTCGGCGGCCAGGGCCGCCTGGCAGCCGCTGCCGGCGGCGGTCACTCCTTGGCGCCACTGGGCGTCGGCCACGTCACCGGCGGCGAACACACCTTCGAGGCTGGTGTCGGGCTGGCCCGGGGTGGTGACCAGATATCCCTTGGAATCCACCGCCAGCTGGTCCCGGACCAGCCGGGTGTTGGGGGTGTGACCGATGGCATAGAAAAGTCCCCGCACAGGCAGTTCTTCGGTGCTGCCGTCGTCGGGATTGCGCAGGGTGAGGGCCTGCAGCCAGCCGTTCCCCGAGACATCGGCCACTTCCCGCTGCCAGTGCACGGTGATGGCGGGGTTGGCCAGTACCCGGTCGGCCATGGCGCCGCTGGCGCGCAGGCTCTCGCGGCGAACGATCAGGTGCACATGGCTGCCGTATTTGGTGAGATACACCGCCTCCTCGCAGGCGGAATCCCCACCGCCGACCACCGCCAGCTGCTCATTGCGGAACTGGGGTGTGGCCCCATCGCAGATGGCGCAGGCGCTGATGCCCTGGCTCCAGAACTGCTGCTCGTGCGGAAGACCCAACCGATTGGCGCTGGCGCCCGTGGCAAGGATCACCGCCTGAGTGCGGATCGTGCGCCCCTCAGCTACCACTTGGTAGGGGCGCTCGGAGAGATCGATTTTCTCGGCATCGACCTCCACCAGGCGGGTGCCCCAGCGCACGGCCTGGGCCTTCATGCGGTCCATCAGGTCGGGGCCGAGGATGCCGTCGGGGAAACCTGGGAAGTTCTCCACGTGGGTGGTGGTCATCAGCTGTCCACCTGGAATGCCGCCGTCCTGGAAGCCGGTGATCAGCAGTGGATTGAGGTTGGCGCGGGCCGCGTAGATGGCGGCGGTGTACCCGGCGGGGCCTGAGCCCACGATCACCAGGTTCTCCACCACAGCCTCATCACCCATGGGGCCTGCGGAAACGCTCATCGGATCTAATGCGGACTGACTATGAGTTGAGCTTAGATCACGGGACCCGCTTCCGTGGCGGACGGACTGGCAAGGGCATGGCCATGAAGACAGCGCCCAATTCAGGATGAGATCTTGAAGAAGTGAAACGAGGATCGGCGACGGATTTACGTACTTAAGGATTGCCTTAGATTTGTCCCAGCTTGTTCGGCTGCGGTGGCTTCGCCTAGTCCGCCATGTCCAGGGCCCCAAGGCCAAGCCCATGGGGTACCTGCAGGGGGTCGAGCCTGTCGGGCTGGTGGTCAAGGCCGAGGATCCAGTCGCGGAATTCCTCGGTCAGCGCAAAGCTCTCCTCGTAACGCTCCTGATGGTCGAGTTCGGCGATGCGGGCCATGGCCCAGGTCACCAGAGCGGTGGGCTGGCCATGGGGAGAGGCCTTGGTCATGATCCATCTCCGGGTACGCACCAGGCTGGATGGCAAATAAACCATCAGCGGTGTTGATTTCAAGATCTTCGCACTCTCTTCGTTTTTGCGCTGTAACCAACGCCACTTGGTGAGGGCTTCTGTTCGGGTGTTCAGGAGCTTCGTCGGTCAAGAAACCCTGGCAACTGGGGGCCTCGCAGGCGAATCACCTCCCCCGCTCCATCGCGCAGGGCCTCCAGCGGCAACTGGCTGCCCCCTCCACCGCCGGCTGCTGGAAGTCCATCCTCCGGCAGCGCCCTGGGCCGGATCACATAGGCCTCGGCCACCGACCAGCTGCGGGCGTAACCCATCAGCCGTGGATCAGCCGGGGCGTACACGTAGGACGGATGTCTGGGTATGGGCTCCGACTCGGCTCTGCCGGGATCGATGCGCACGGCCCGGGTGATCGCCTGAATGAAGCGGCTGCGGGTCACAACGGTGCTCAGGTAGGCCACCACCCGCAGCCGTGGGGCGTCGAATCCCTCGGCGCACATGTCGATGCTCACCAGCCAGTCGGCGTCCCCGGCCCGGAAGGCCTGGAGATGGGCGGCCGCTTCTGGATCCTGGGAGTGCACGAGCCGCACCCGGTCCCCCTCCTCCTCCAGCAGGCCGCTCAGACCCCGGGCATGGGCGATATCGCGGGCAATCACCAGTCCGCCCGCCTGGGGATGGTCGTCCTGGCGCAGCTTGGCCAGGCGCCGGCGGGCGTTGAGCAGCACCCGCAGGGCGATGCTGCTCTGGTCGCCGGGCCGGATGGCGCGACGGAGGTTGCGGGCCCGCCAGCTTTCACGGGTTTCTAGCGACAGGGGCGATCGCTCCAGCTCGCTCTCCCGTTCCCCCTCGCCATGGCCGTGGTCCACCCAGCCGTCCTGGAAGCGGAACTCCAGCGGCCTGACATCGCCAGCCACGATCAGCTGGCGGGGCTCCACGCTCAGATCGGGCTCGATCTGCTCCACCAGCACCCCCTCCTGATGTCGGGGCACTCGCCGGGCGGCGCAGAAGGCCAGGTTGTCGGCGCGAAAGGGTGTGCCACTCAAGCCCAGCCTCAAGGCGTGACTGCGGCTCAGCTCGCTGAAGGCATGGCCCCAGGCGGTGGCTTCCGGCTCCTCGGGATCCAGGCCGAGGTGATGTACCTCATCGGCCACCGCGAGGGTGGGTCCGTTCAGCAGACTCGGCAGCTCCTGCTGCAGGCGTTGCCGGTGCCGGGCGGCGCTCTGGTAACTGAGCAGCAAGCCCTGGGCGCGCTCGGGGGCCTGAGCCGGGTCCCACTCGCACAGCTCCAGCCCCAGCTGGCGGGCCGAGTCGCGCCATTGGGCGGCGATCGAACTGCGATGGCAGAACACCAGCAGATGGGCGAGCCGGCCCTCCCGCAGCATCGACTGGAAGCTCAGCAGTGCCCCGAAGGTCTTGCCGGCCCCGGGTCCGGCATGGACCAGCACGTCCCGGCCCAGGCTGCTTGGTACCTCCAGGCGCCGGCGCAGCAGGTTGATCAGCTGCGACTGCCACTGGCGCGGGCGCAGATGCAGGCCGCTGGCCCGGGCGCTGCCGAAGTCAAACGATGGCCTGCCGCTCGCTTCGGTGTCCATGACAGCGGCGCCGGCGGTGGTGGCGCCATTGTGCGTGTTGCGGCCTGAAGATGAGTGTTTGCTACCAGGGCTTCTGCCGGCATCTTCCCTAATTTCCAGGCATTCCCCTCGAGATTTCACGGCTCACTCGCACACCCACACCGCACACCGTTTGAACTGCCTCTCGTTTCACCTGCCTCTGGCCTCGCCTCGATCTCCGTTGGACAACCCCCATCCCATCAGCCGCTCCCAGCCAGGTTTCCATGACCACCTGGAGATCTGCTATCAGCAGGTCTGCGACATCGACCCCCTGGTCCTGCGGGTGCGTCAGTTGCGCCATCGGGGGGACTTCCCTCGGGCCCGGTGTCTAGAACAGGAGCTGCTGCCGCTCATCTGAATACCGTGCCTCTTGAGTCTTCGTCCACAGAGCCCGCTGCTGGGCTCGGAGCCTGCCTGGCCGTAAGCGGAGCCTCCGGCAAGACCGGCTGGCGCGTCGTTCAGGAGGCCCTGGCCAGGGGTTACAGCGTCAAGGCACTGCTGCGCCCTGGGTCTCAGGTCCCCGAAGGACTGCAGGGGGCCGAGCTGATCCGACTGGAACTGGGTGATCAAGCCGCCCTGGAGCAGGCCCTGGCGGGGGTCCAGGCCCTGGTGATCGCCACCGGTGCGCGCCCCTCGGTGGATCTGGCGGGGCCCTTGAAGGTGGATGCGCTGGCGATCCGCCAGCAGTGCGCCGCCTGCAAAGCGGCCGGGGTGAAGCGGGTGGTGCTGGTCAGCTCGCTGTGCAGCGGCCGCTGGTTGCATCCCCTCAACCTCTTCGGTCTGATCCTGGTCTGGAAGCGGCTGGGGGAGCGCTGGCTCGAGGCCAGCGGTCTCGACTGGACCGTGGTGCGTCCCGGTGGCCTGAACGAAGTGGAGGACCAGCTCGAGGCCCAGGGCATCCGCTTCAGCGGTCCTGATCAGCAGGAGAGCAACAGCATTCCCCGCCGTCTGGTGGCCCGGGTCTGTCTGGATGCTCTGGAATCACCGGCTTCGATCGGACGGATCATCGAGGTCACCAGTGCCGCTGGAGTGGAGCCCCTCTCCCTGGCTCAGTGGTTGGCCCGTGCGCCCCAGCCGGTGTGAGTTACCAGGCCCAGCGGCCCTTGAGCTCATCCCTGGAGCTGCTCGAGCGGCTGGGGCTGCAGCCGTTCCGTCCCCGGCCGCCCTGGTGGGGTCCCGATCTGCAGACCCTGCGCGACACGCTCAGGCCGGATGTGCTGCCCGAGCGCACGAGCACACGGCTTGAGCTGGCTCTTGGGCCCTCCAGCCAGGGGAGGGGCGGCTCCCTGCTGGCCTGGCTCGACCCACCCGCCGCGGACGCTGGCTGCGGCAGGCCAATGGCCCTGGTGCTGGTGCTTCACGGCCTGGGCGGCTCCAGCGAGGCGGAGGGGGTGCGTCGCCTGGGCTGGTGCCTGAACCGGGCAGGCTTTGCGGTGCTGCGTCTGAACATGCGCGGGGCCGGTCAGGGGCGGGAGCTGGCCTCAGGCACCTATGCCGCCCGCTGCAGTTCTGATCTGGCGCCAGCCCTGGAGCAGGCCCGGCAGCTGGCGGCTGGTCAGTCCCTGCTGGCCGTTGGACTTTCCCTTGGCGGGACGGTTCTGCTCAATGCGGTTCTCGATGGGGTGGCGGCGCTGGATGGGTTGGCGCTGGTGAGCAGCCCCCTCGATCTGGCTCACTGCTCCGCCACCATCTCCAGCCCGCGCAACCGTCTCTATGAGCGATGGCTGCTGGGGCGACTGCGCCAGCAGACCCTCAACGATCGGCCCCAGCCAGGCGAGGAGCTGGCGGAGCGCCTGAGCCGGGTGGCGAGCATCCGGGCTTTCGATGACCTGATCACGGCACCCCGCTGGGGCTACTCCAGCGTGGAGGACTACTACCAGCAGGCCAGTCCCCTGCCGCGGCTGCTTGCTCCAGAGCTCGCTAAGCAGGCATCCCTGCCCCCCACCCTGGTGGTGCAGGCCCTGGATGATCCCTGGGTTCCAGCCGATGCTGCCCTGACTCTGGCCCTTGGACCGCCGTTGGAGGTGGTGCTCAGCCCCGGAGGCGGCCACAACGGCTTCCATGCACCTGGGGGCTGCTGGTCGGATCAGCTGGTGCGGTGCTGGCTGGAGCAGCGGCTGGGCTCCAGTGTGTGCTGAGCCACGATCCACTCCTCGATGGGCCGTCCGCCGATCAGGTGCTCGTCCACGATCCGCTCGATCCGCTCGGGGCTGACTCCGCCATAGGCAATACCCTCCGGCCAGATCAGCAGAATCGGTCCCCCGGCGCAGATGCGCAGACAATCGGCCTTGGTGCGCAGCACCACACCCTCGGGGCGATCGGGCCGCTCCAGGCCGCGCTCCTTGATCAGCTGTTTGAGCCGGCTCCAGCTGGCTGCCCCCAGCTGAGGGTCGCCGCAAAGGGGCTTGGTAGGGGTGGCGCAGAGCAGCAGGTGGCGCTCGACCTTCATGCCGTCAGCAGGGCGGGCGTGGCCGTGGCGGCCAGCTCACGGGTGGCCAGGCGGGTCCAGGTGTCGATGGCAAGCACGTCGTCGAGGCTGGGATCCTGGCGCAGGTCGGCCCCATGGCGTTCGCAGACCCCCTCAATCAGGCGTGGGATGTCGAGGAAGGAGATCCGCTCCTCGAGGAAGAGGGCCACGGCTTGTTCATTGGCGGCGTTGAGCACGGCGGGCATGGTCCCGCCGGCGCGCCCGGCGGCGTAAGCCAGACCCATGCAGGGGTATTTCTGCCGGTCGGGGGCGCGGAAGGTGAGCTGACCCACCTCGGTGAGATCGAGTCGACGCCAGGGCGTGTCGAAGCGCTCGGGCCAGCTGAGGCAGTACAGGATCGGCAGTCGCATGTCGGGCCAGCCCAGCTGGGCCAGCACCGAGCTGTCGGCCAGTTCCACCATCGAGTGGATGATGCTCTGGGGGTGGATCACAATCTCGATGGCGTCGTAGCCCAGACCGAAGAGGTAGTGGGCTTCGATCACCTCCAGACCCTTGTTCATCAAGGTGGCCGAATCCACCGTGATCTTGCGGCCCATGCTCCAGTTGGGATGGCTGGTGGCATCGGCCACGGTGACTTTGGCCAGATCGGCAGCGGGCCAGTCGCGGAAGGCGCCGCCGGAGGCCGTGAGCTGGATGCGCCGCAGACCGGGGGTAGGGACGCCGGTGGACAGGCGGGCTGTGTCGGCCCAGGGGGTGCCCTGCAGGCACTGGAACAGGGCGGAGTGCTCTGAGTCGGCGGGCAGCAAGCGGCTGCCACTGGCCTTCAGGGCCGGCAGCACCACAGGCCCGGCGGCGATCAGGGTTTCCTTGTTGGCCAGGGCCAGGTCCTTGCCGGCCTTGATCGCTGAGAGGGTGGGAAGCAGCCCGGCGCAGCCCACGATGCCGGTCACCACCAACTCGGCGCTGGGCCAGGCGGCGGCGGCGCAGAGCCCCTCGCTCCCCCCCACCAGCTCCGGCTTCCGGTTCGGCCGCTGGGAGGGGTCCAGCGCCTCCAGGCGGCGGCGCAATTCAGGCAGCGCGTCTTCATCCGCCAGGGCCACCACCTCAGGGCCATGACGCCGGATCTGATCGATCAGCAGATCCAGGTTGCGCCCCGCCGTGAGCGCCACCACCCGGAAGCGCTCTGGGAATTCCTCCACGATCGCCAGGGTCTGGGTGCCGATCGACCCGGTGGAGCCGAGCACGCTGATCGCTTTCAAGAGGCCATCCCTGCGACGGGAGCAAGTCTCCCACTGATCCCCTCGGCTTGGTGAGCCGCAGCAGGAAGGGCCACAGCTCGTGCACACTGGCCGGGCTGGTGTTCTTCACCCCTGGCGGCCGCGATGCTCTGGCTCAAGCGTTGGAACTTCATCGAGCGGGCGCGTCTGGAGCGTGAGCTCTGGGATGCCTTCGAGGCGGGTGACGACATCGAGGCGATGGTTGAGCAGCTGCGCAGCTCTCTGGCGGAGGCCCCCGCAGCCACTCCGGCAGCTGCTGATGGCGGCTTCCGGCTTGAAGTGTGGGAGACCACCCGAGTGCGCATCCGCCGGATTGAAACGCTGATGAAGGATCGAGCGCCGGTGGTGCCTCCGAAAGCCCCACCGCGCTGAGCTTTCGAGTGAATCAGGCGGGATTCAGCGCCGGATCCACTCGGTGCCGCCATCGGGGCGGTCGATCAGCTCGATGCCATCAGCGCGCAGCTGATCGCGGATGGCATCGGCATCGGGGTAGCGCTTTTGCTGCCTGGCGGCCAGTCGCTCGCTGATCAGGGCCTGAATCACTTCCGGCTCAGGGCCAATGGCCGCCTCGGCCGCGCTGCTGGGGCTTGCTTCCAGCTCCAGGCCGAGAACGCCGCTGAGTTGCTGCAACAACTGCCAGCGACCTTGCAGGGCACGATCCTCGCCGCTGGCCTCCGATCCACGCTCAAGCCGCCGGGCCAGGGCCCGCAAAGGACGGGCTAGCTCGAACAGCACCGCCAGGGCTGCGGAGGTGTTGAGATCGTCGTCGAGAGCGTCGATGAATCCCTGGCGGCTGGTCTCCAGGCCCACGTCGTGGCCGTGGCCGAAGTCAGGATCAGGATCAGGGGCGGGTTGGGCCGCAGCGGCAGCGGCACCCCAGCGCAGCGCAGCGGTGAAGGTGGGATTCAGGCCCAGCTGGAGAGCTTCGTTCAGCCCGTGCCAGCCGGTGGCGGCGGCATCGAGGGCTTCACGGGTGAAATCGAGGGGTTTGCGGTAGTGGGCCTGGAGCACGAACAGCCGCAGGGTCATCGGTGACACGCCGCTGGCCAGAAGTGATCGGATCGTGGTGAAGTTGCCGAGGGATTTCGACATCTTCTCCCCATCCACATTCACCATGCCGTTGTGCAGCCAGAAGCGCGCCAGGGGTTCAGCGTTGGCCGCTTCCGACTGGGCGATTTCATTCTCATGGTGGGGAAAGATCAGGTCGGCTCCCCCCAGGTGAATGTCGATGGTGTTGCCCAGCTCCTGGCGCACCATCGCTGAGCATTCGATGTGCCATCCGGGCCGGCCGGGACCCCACGGGGAGGGGAAACTGGGCTCTCCAGGCTTGACGCCTTTCCAGAGGGCGAAATCAAAAGGATGCCGCTTGCGGGATTCCTCTTCGCTGTTGAGTCTGCCGCTGGCGCCCTCCTGCTGTTCGCTGAGGCTGCGCCCACTCAGTTTGCCGTAATCAGGCTGGCCCATCACGGCGAAATAGACATCGCCATCAGCGGAATAGGCCGCACCGGAAGATTCCAGCTCTCCGATCATGGCGCGAATGGCATCCAGGCATTGGGTGGCCCGGGGGACCCTGTCGGGAGGGAGGATGTTCAGCGCCGCCATGTCGTCCTGGAAGGCGACGATGTTGCTCTCGCTCACTTCCTGCATCGAGCGACCTTCCTTGGCGGCCCGTTGAAGAATCTTGTCGTCGATATCGGTGATGTTCTGAACGAACTTCACCCGGTAACCGCTCCAGATCAGATATCTGCGCAGCACATCCCAGACGATGTAGCTGCGGGCATGGCCCAGATGGCAGAGGTCATAGACCGTGACCCCGCAGCAATAGATCGAAACCTCACCAGGAACGAGAGGCTGAAAAGACTCGGTTCGCCTGGTGAGGGTGTTGGTGAGCCGCAGGGACAAGGCCAGCCGTTAGAAGGTGAAGGCACCGTAAGGGGTCGGGGCCCTGAGCCTGCGATCAACTGATCACCAGAGGCCACGGATAGGAACTTCCTGTGGCACCGGGCGAAACACCTGGTAGGTGCAGGCGGGATCGGAGGTCCTGAACCCCTGAGCCACCAAGGGATCCTTGATCACGCTGGCTTGGGTAATCGTGGCCGTGACAGCGCTGAGGGTGCGGGGCTTCAGGCAGGTGGGCAGGTCTGCCAGATCAGCCGCAAAGGCTGGTGCTGCCAGGGTGCTACAGGCGAGAGCGCCGGTTACGAGAACTCTGACCATGATGGAGTGGTGTGTCGAACTGGTTTGAGTGTAATCGGGATGGCGAGCGGCGAACCAAGAAAGGAACATGCCAACGATCCTTCGGGTGTATCAACGGGACACGTTGTTGCTGCCACCGCCACCGCCACCACCGTTGAAGCAGCCAGCTGCTGCGCAGATGCCCACCCCGAGGCCCAACCCGACAGGAATGACCCACCACGGGAATGGATTGGAGACTGAGGGTGGAACAAGCAGCCCACAGGGGCTGGTTTTTCTGGACATGTTGGTGGCCGCTTTGGCCAACTGGAAGCAGCAGGGCGTTAAGCGCTGTGGAAGGGTATGGGGACCATCTGGCAACAATGCACAGAGAGTCTCACCGTCGCGAAGGTTTCGGTCGCGCTTGATCGTGAGGGTGAGACGATCCTCGGAGATCGTGACCTTGTCGGACGTTAGAGGGATCGACTCCACTTCCTCGCCGTTGGAGCTATCACCGGCAATGGCGCTGCGCCGTCGTATCGAGATATTGCCCGTGAGGTTGAGAGGCAAAGGACTGGCGTAGCGAATCTCGAAATCCTCATCCCCGGAGAGGAGATAGGTGACATCGCTCTGATCTGCTTCGTTGGTTCCGGCCTGGCTGAGCAGTTGCCGGTCGCTTCCCACGGATGGTTGAGCTGTTGCAGGAGGTGGTGGCTCAAGCCCCGGCAGCGCTCTGACTCCATCTGCACTCACCCGGACGAGGTTGACCGAAGCTCCAGGGAAAGCCCTAGCAGGGAGGGCACTGACAGTGAAAGCGGAGAGAACAGCCAAACACAGTGCTGAGCGCATGCACGCCATCCCAGGAATCATGAAGCAATCACCATTATGCGCTCTCCAGTAAAGAAAATAGTGATCATCGAGACACACGCTCAGGGTCAACCCAGGGGGAGAAGGTTGGACGTTCAGAAATCAGCGAGATACGTTGTTGCCGCCTCCGCTTCCGCCTCCGCCTCCACCGTCAAAGCAACCAGCGATGGCACAGATGCCGACCCCAAGACCGAGTCCTACGGGAATGATCCACCAGGGGAAGGGATTGCCGGTTGGGGCCACATAGGCTTCAGGCAGGGGCGCTGCCGCGGCCACGGTGAAGCAGCAGGGGGTGGTGCGGGTGGGAAGGGTGCCAGGCCCATCGGGGAGCAGAGCGCAGATCACCTCCCCGGGGGTGGTGGTGGTTTCAGGATTGATCGTGATGGTGCGGCGATCGCTGGAGAAACTGACTCGGTTGGAATTGAGGAAGATACGCTCCACCTCTTCGCCGGTGGCCCTGTTGCGAATCGATATGTATTCAGATCCTGAGAATTGGGGAAGTGGACCCTGGTAGCGGATCTCCAGGCTTTCGGTTCCGGTGGGCAGCACCGTCACATTTGGACCAGCCTGAGTGTCGCCCGAGGCCTGGCTGATCAACTCAAGAGTTCCAGGCGCCGAGGGGGGCACCTGAACTGGAGGAGGTTGAAGGCCGGGAAGGGCAGTCACCCCATTGCCGTTGACCCGGACGAGATTGATATTGGCTCCTGGAAATGCTCTTACCGGCAGTGCACTGACTGAAAAAGCAGTTGCCGTGGCCACGGCGAGCGTAACGGTGAAGCGCATTTGGGAATGCTTCTGAGTTCTGGTATGGGCTGAATTTAAGGGCAAACCCAAGATCAGGAGACACAGTGGCTCAAGCCAGATTGCAAACTGTCTGATCGGGCTGGGGTATTGGGGCCAAGTCGCAAAACTTTACTCCAGGGTAGAGGTGGCTTATGTCGAAGCATCAGAAGGACATAGTGAGACGTCCGTAGTAGCGAGGTTCGCAGGGGTTGGTGGTGCAGAGCCCGTCGAGGTAGCTGGGAGTGTTGCCGAGAAAGTCTGTGGCGTAAAGGGAAAACGTGAGGGGGATGTCCTTGATGGGGCGTACCGACAGTCCAGCCCCGATGCCGTAACCGAACCATTCGTAGCCGACGGAAACCTGGCTTCCCAGGTGAAGGGTCAGGGCGCCGATCGGACCCCAGAAGCAGTCGGTGCCCTGGGGGTAGTTGAGGCTGCTGACGTTGTTGCCGCTCAGGCAATTGGTGGATCCCAGGGTGCCATTGCCTGCATAGCCGTAGAAGTCGGAGCCGATTCCGGCGGTGGCGACCAGGAGGATGGGGTTCTGGCCGCCGCTGAAGGGAATGGCCTGAGAGAGCACCAAGTAGAAGTTTCGGCCCAGGTCGGTAGTGTTGTCGAGCTGGATGATGTGCTCGCCGCCAAAGGCCAGACCCGTGGTGGGGGTGAGGTTCACGGCTGTGCGGAAGCCGATGCTCTGGCCGGCGAACACACCGGTGCCCCGGTTGCGGCTGGTGAGGCTCTGGATGGTGTACTGGAAACCAAGACTGGCGTATTCCCCTTTGAATGGGGTGATGTCCAGGTAAGCCTCCGTGTCGGCGCAGTCCACCCAGTTGCCTCCTGGTGCCACCCGGCAGGAGCGGGTGCGGCTGGTGCCGGTGAGGGTGGTGGACACGGTGAACTCCGGGTCCTGGGCAAAACCGTTTGGCACATTCAGCCCGGTGTCGGGATAAGGATCTCCATTGACGGTGATGCCTCGAGCCAGACCGCGAACCTTTGGCCAGATCGGCGCTGGCTGCTCAGGCAGGTAAGGAGGCTCTGGCCTTGCATCGCCGTTGGCGAGGGCGATTGAAGAATCCAGCACCTGATTCTCTGGAACCAGATACCAGCGCAGTGTGGTTTCCCTGGCCAGCAGTTGCCCGAAAACCCCAGCTCCGGGGTTTGCTGAGCCGACAGTTGGTGAAAAGGCCAGGCTGCCGTCGTCGTAGGGCACTAGCTCCCAGTCCAGGCTGCGCTCAGTGGTAGCGGCGAGCGAGGTGGAGGGCGCGTTCGGTAGTGGCGACGGTGGTTGAAGTGGTGGAAGGTTAGGCGGGACGGCTTCCCAGATGAGGCTTTGGGCTGGCCTGGCTGGAGCGGTGTCGGGAGCTTTGGCCCTTAGAACAGGGTTCGACGACGGCACCGGCGGCGGCGGTTGATTGGGGGTGACCACAACCGGAGGGGGGGGGCTCGGCAGATTCCAGACCAGCGTTTGCGCGTTCAGCGCTGGGGCCCCGATCAAGCCCGTTGAAGTCAGCAAGCTGAAAACTGGAGTGAGGCGGAATCCAGTCGGCCGTGTGGACACGTCGATGACGACCTCTATTGGGCCCAATGTATCGTCGAATGCTCAATTTCTATTGCCCTCAGGCCGCCACCTGTTCGACTGGTTCAAGGTAGCTTTCGAGCTGCCGTCCGCTTTCCGATGGAGTGCATGCGTGTGGAACTGGTGAGGAAGTGCTGGAAATTGCCATTGCCTCTGTTGATATTGATTATCATTTCCAGCCTTCTGCCTCCTTTGGCGGCTGCGGAGTCCTCCCATGGATGGCAAGCCCAGGCTGAAGCCGTGCCAGGCACCAGCGAATTCATGCTTCAGGACGACGCTTACATCTTGGGTGCCGGAGATGGGTTGGCTCTGAAGTTTTTAGCTGTAACGGAGCTCAGCAGCTCGGTCGAAATCCTCAACGACGGCACGGCCTCCCTGCCCCTACTGGGTAGCGTCAGGCTCACGGGATTGACCCTTTCCCAGGCCAGCCTCTGGCTGGAATCGCTCTACAGGAAGCAGCTGCAGCGGCCTGACCTACAGTTGACGGTGGTGCGTCCGAGGCCCCTGCGCGTTGCCGTGGTGGGTGAAGTTGAGCGTCCGGGCCTCTACACGCTCACCACCTCGGAGACCTCCACGGCGGAGGCGACTGTCTCGATCAGTGGCCTACCCACGCTGGTGGATGCGATCCAGAAGGCCGGCGGCATCACCTCAATGGCCAACCTGCGCCGGGTGGTGGTGCAGCGCCGTCTGCCTGGCGCCGACTCCCGCTTCAAGCGCACCCGGGTCGACCTGCTAGCCCTGGTGCGTGATGGTGACCAGCTTCAGAACCCCCTGCTCTTCGATGGAGACACTATTAAGCTGGAACGTGTCTCAGAGCAGCTGGTCGCCAACACTGCCGAGATGGCGGCCACAACGCTGGCCCCCAAGGAGATCACCATCAACGTGGTGGGTGAAGTGAAGTCTCCGGGTCGCCTGCAGGTTCCAGCAAGCACGCCCTTGATGCAGGCCATTCTGGCGGCCGGCAATGTTCAAACCTGGCGGGCCAAGACTTCGAGGATTGAACTCGTTCGTATCAACCGCAACGGTTCGGCCATGCGCCGCAGTTACCCCCTTGATTTCAATCAGGCAGTGTCTATTGCCAAGAATCCGCCACTGGTGGATGGCGACACGGTGATCGTCAACCGCAGCCGATACGCGATCAGCTCAGACGCCATCGGGGCCGTGAGCCAGCCCCTGGGCGGATTGGTCAATGTCTTGACCTTGTTCCGCCTGCTTGACAACAACAACTGAGCCAGTATGCGCATCACCTGGCTGCTGAGGGATGAACTCGCAGTGGGAACAGCCCCATCCAGTGCTGAAGACCTCAATTGGCTCGAGGGGCTTGGGGTCTGTTCAGTGGTCAGCCTTTCTGCCGTTGAGGAGGCACCCCCGCCCGGCGGCATGGCCGAGCGTTTCCACTGCGTACGGCTGCCCTTGCCGGATCACCGACACGGTTGCCCCCCATCGATCGAGCAGCTGGGCGAAGTGCTGGTTCAGCTGACCATGCTCTGCCCTCAGGGCCCTGTGTTCCTCCACTGCTTCGCGGCTGTCGAGCGCGCTCCCCTTGTGGCGATGGCCTGGTTGATCCACAGCCGTAACATGGGTTGGGGCGATGCCCTCGACTACGTACAGCAGACCCATCCCGGGACCAGCCCTCTGCCCGACCAGCTAGCCGTTCTGCGCAGTGTGGAATTCCTGTCATCAGCCTTCATTCGCCAAATCCCTGTTGTAGGTTAGTTTGCGGGTTTTGTTTGAGTCGTTTGAGATCTTCTCGCGACCGCACAACCCTCGATGCGTCACTTGCTCACGTTTGTAATTCCTTTCTGTATCATCCCCACGGCACTGATCCGGCATTCACATTAGGTGAGACTTGCCGGTGGTTTGTTTTGTCACTGGCTCGCCAAGAAGCCTTTTACGGCATGAAGATAATCTGACTGTGACTAGGCTGTTTTGTCTGAAAGGGTGGCAACCGTTCGTGGCTGAGCCTCGATTCGTGAGTTTGGGCACAGGTGTGGACCTGCCGATCCTCGAGCTCGCTAGGCGCGTTAGCCGCTCCGTGGGCTTCGAGGCCATCATCTGCTGGGACAGGGGCAATCCGAGCGCACACCCCCGCAGGCCTGGATTCCTCTATAGAACGGTTTGTCAGCACCTATGCCGACTGGTTGGGGGGCTGCCTCGGGGCAGTCCTAGCCCGATTAGTTGGGTGCCCATATCTCTTCAACTTTCTTGCGGCTTCTTGAGGGTTTGCAGCACCGCTTCGAGGCTGCGTTGAAACAGCGTGTTCAGGCCACCCTGGCTGCCAATGCTTTGGCTGGTTGCGGCCATGAGTCCTGGGCTGTTCGGCTCAAGGGCCCGTGACGACTGGGATGGTCTTTCGGAAACCGATCTGCTGGCTGATGCGCCGCTGGATGCTGGCCTGGGGGCCGATGTGATCGCTCTCAGCAGGGTGCGGTGGGAGGACATGTCCAGCAGTGATTCAAGCCATTGCCGATGTTGAAGGGGAAGATCAGCCCCAGATGGGCAGTCGTGCAGAGCTCCAGAAATTGCTCGAATGCTGCAGCGACGATCTTCATGGATGGGTGATTCGCCTGGCATCGGGCTTTGAGTGGCGCTGAATCGACCTTATGGGGCCTTCACCAATTTGCTGGATCCTGATCATCGCGCTCACCCTGGCCCCATGGGTTCGTCCCTGCCAGCAGGGCTAACGTGGATTTCCCGCAGCTACGCGGCCATGACCATTGCTGCCCAAGCAGCCAATGCTGCTTCAGCGATTGACGCCCTGGCGCCACTGCGTCTGCCAACAGACATCCGCCTCACGCCGGAGCAATTTGAGCGGGTGTGTGCCCAAAACCCTGAGGCGGTGCTGGAACTGGGTGCCGATGGCCAGGTGATCCAGATGACTCCCACCGGCAGCGAAACCGGCGCCCGAAACTCCCGGCTGGTGATGCGGCTGCTGCTCTGGGCCGATCAGCAGGGCGGCTGGAAAGTGTTTGACAGCTCATCCGGCTTTCGCCTCCCAGATGGATCTGTGCTCAGTCCCGATGCCTCCCTGGTGAGCCTGCAGCGGTGGCGTGCGCTTCCCCTCGAGCAGCGCCGAGGTTTCGCACCCCTCTGCCCGGATCTCGTGGTGGAACTGGCCAGCCCCAGCGATGAAGGCCCACGTGGCGTCACCGCCCTGCGGCGGAAGATGGCTGCCTACCAGGCAAACGGCGCCCGCCTCGGCTGGCTACTTCTGCCCGATGAACGGGCTGTTGAGATCTGGCCTGCCAGCGTTGAGCTCCAGCGGATCGAACAGGCCGATGAGCTTGCTGCCAGCCCCGAGTTCCCTGGGTTGCGACTAGAGCTGGCGGAGATCTGGGCTGGGTGAGATCCAGGGCTGCCTAAAAGTGTGATCAAGCCGTGCCTGGGGCCAGGCTGCCCTCTCCCAGCGCCAGCATCCGGCTGATGTCATGGGCCACCTCCTGCTGGCCGGCATGGATCGATCGAAAACCGCTCCC
>NZ_JAGQBU010000037.1 GCF_024345795.1 Synechococcus sp. J7-Johnson | reverse complement strand
GCCAGGGCAGCGAATACCCCGCCGTGGTGATCCCCTTGCTCACCCAGCACTACGCCATGCTGCAGCGCAATCTGGTGTACACCGGCATCACCCGCGGCAAGCAGCTGGTGGTGCTGGTGGGTCAGAAGAGAGCGCTGGCAATGGCCGTGAAGAATCACCTGGGCCGCAGGCGTTACACCAAGCTGGCGGAGTGGCTCAGCTGACCAGCAGCGGCAGTCGGTTCCCTTCCAGGTTGAGCAGCCAGGTTTCCACCCCGAAAGCATTCTGGCGTGGGGGTTCCGCCAGCTCTGCTCCCAGCTGGGTGGCGGCCTTGACCCAGGTCGTGATCAACCCCAAGCCGTCTCAGCCCTGAACGGACCGCTGGAGGCAGAGGGCTAGCTGGCCGCCCTGACGCGGTTGTGGTCTTGCGCGGTTGAGGGCGAGGACGCGGTTGAGGGCGAGGAATCGATTTGTTCTCCCACCACCTGCTTCCCCTTGGGCCTTCAGCCATGGAGTGCCACACGGCCCCAGCCGGCGCTCCAGAATCGATTGATGGCGATGCCGTGAAGGCCATGAAACGCATCGTTCTGATCGCCGGTTTCGAAGCCTTCAACGCCGGCCTCTATCGCCAGGCGGCCGAAAAGGCCACGGCCCAGTGCCCCCAGCTGGGGATCCACGTGTTCAGCGATCGCGACCTGGCCGCCCAGCCCGCTCAGGTGGAGGCGGCGCTGCAGGGGGCCGATGCCTTCTTCGCCAGCCTGATCTTCGACTACGACCAGGTTGAGTGGTTGCGCCAGCGGGTGGCATCGATCCCGATCCGACTGGTGTTCGAGTCGGCGCTCGAGCTCATGGCCCTCACCCGCTTCGGGCGCTTCACGATCGACGCCGGGACCAGCGGCATGCCCCGTCCCGTTCAGGCGCTGCTGGCCAAGTTCGGCAGCGGACGGGAGGAGGACAAGCTCGCCGGCTACATCGGCTTCCTCAAGGTGGGCCCGAAGCTGCTCCGCTTTCTGCCCTCCCGCAAGGCCCAGGATCTGCGCCACTGGCTCCTCCTCTACGGCTACTGGAACGCCGGCGGCGCCGCCAATGTGGCCAGCCTGTTCCTCCACCTGGCCCGTCATGGTCTTGGGTTGAATCCGGGCACGATCCCGCCGCCGCAGGAGTCGCCCGATCTCGGCCTGCTGCATCCCGATCACGAAGGGTATTTCCGCAGCCCCAGCGACTACCTGGCCTGGTTCCACCGCACACGGCCCCAAAGCGCGCCGCAGCAGAGCAACTGGCCGGTGGTGGGGCTGCTGCTCTACCGCAAGCATGTGATCACGGAGCAGCCCTACATCCCCCAGCTGATCCGCGCCTTCGAGGCGGCACAGCTGCTGCCGCTGCCGGTGTTCATCAACGGGGTGGAGGGCCACATGGCCGTGCGCGACTGGATGACCAGCGCCAGCGAGCTGGCTGACGGCGGCGGCCGCCGGCAGGCCGTCGCTGTTGATGCCATCGTCTCCACGATCGGCTTTCCTCTGGTGGGCGGTCCGGCCGGGTCGATGCAGGCGGGTCGCCGAGAGGAGGTGGCCCAGCGCATCCTGCGGGCCAAGAACGTCCCCTACGTGGTGGCGGCCCCCCTGCTGATCCAGGATCTCCACTCCTGGACCCGGCAGGGCATCGGCGGGCTGCAGAGCGTGGTGCTCTTCGCCCTGCCCGAACTGGATGGTGCGATCGATCCAGTGCCCCTCGGCGGCCTGGTGGGCGATCGCATCTACCTGATTCCCGAGCGGCTCAAGCGCCTCACCGGCCGGCTGAACGCCTGGATCGCCCTACGACGCAAACCGCCCTCCGATCGCCGGCTGGCGATCGTGCTCTATGGCTTCCCACCCGGCTACGGCGCCACCGGAACGGCCGCGCTGCTCCACGTGCCGGCCTCTTTGCTGCGCCTGCTGGAGGCCCTGTCCGCAGACGGCTACGCGGTGGGCCCCCTGCCCGCCAGCGGCGAGGAGCTGATCCGGCGGGTGAAGGAAGCCGACGAAGCCTGGATCGCCCGAATTCCTGAAGGTCAACGGTTCGAGGAGGCCCAGACCTCCACCGTGTCGGTCGACGACCTGAGGCAGTGGCTGGGGCCGCTGCACACCTCACGCATCGAGAAGCAATGGGGGCCGCTCACGGGCACCGGCATCCGCACCCTCGGCGATCGCTTCCTGCTGGGAGGCGTGCAGCTCGGCAACATCTGGATCGGCGTGCAGCCACCGCTGGGGGTGGCGGGTGATCCGATGCGGTTGATGTACGAGCGCGATCTCACGCCCCACCCCCAGTACGCCGCCTTCTACGGCTGGTTGCAGCACTCGTTCCGCGCCGACGCGGTGCTGCACTTCGGCATGCACGGCACCGTGGAATGGCTGCCGGGCTCGCCCCTCGGCAACACGGGTTCATCCTGGCCCGACATCCTGCTGGGTAACCTGCCGCACCTCTACGTGTATGCGGCCAACAATCCCTCCGAATCGATGCTCGCCAAACGGCGCGGCTACGGCGTGATCGTCTCCCACAACGTTCCCCCCTACGGCCGTGCCGGTCTGTACCGGGAGCTGTTGGCGCTGCGGGATCTGATCGCCGAGTATCGGGAGGATCCGGCGCGCAACGAGGCCCTGCGGGAGGGCATCCTCAAGAAGGTGAGCGATGCGGGACTGGATGCCGAATGTCCCGCTCCCGAGGCGGCCGGCAGCGACCTGGAGGCCTTCACCGCCTGGCTGGTGCGGCTGAGCTCCTATCTGCAGCTGCTGGAGAACAGGCTGTTCTCCAGCGGCCTCCACACCCTCGGCCAGCCACCGGATGCGGGGCAACGGCTTGGCTACCTCAAGGCGTACTTCGGCGACGCCCTCGATCCGGCCGTGCTGGAGGAGATCGGCCGGCGCCCCCCCCCCAGCGGCCACGCAGAACTGGAGTGCCTTACAAAGGAACTGGAGCGTCTCCATCCCGGCACTGAGCGCATCGGCGAAGCCCTGCGGATCTCCCAGCTGCTGGAGCGCACCTCCGAGGAACTCACCAACCTGTTGCGCGGCCTGGGGGGCGAATACATCCCCCCCGCCCCCGGCGGCGACCTGCTGCGCGACGGCCCCGGGGTGCTGCCGACAGGTCGCAACATCCATGCATTGGACCCATACCGCATGCCCTCCCCCGGAGCGACGGCCCGGGGCCGCGCCATCGCCCTGCGCATCCTCGAGAAGCACCGCGGCGACAACGACGGCGCCTGGCCCGAGACCGTGGCGGTGATGCTCTGGGGCCTCGATGCGATCAAGACCCGCGGCGAGTCGCTGGCCATCCTGCTGGAGCTGGTGGGTGCCGAACCGGTGAAGGAAGCAACGGGGCGCATCGTCCGCTACGACCTGCGCCCTCTGGCGGCACTGGATCACCCCCGCATCGACGTGCTGGTGAGCCTCTCGGGGATCTTCCGCGACAGCTTCGTGAACATCGTCGAACTGCTTGACGACCTGTTCCGCCGTGCCGCCGAGGCCGACGAACCTCCGGAGCGCAACGCGATCCGGCGCCATGTACTGGAACTGGAAGCCCGAGGGATCGAGAACCCCACCGCCCGCCTGTTCTCCAATCCCGCCGGCGACTTCGGCTCCCTGGTGAACGATCGGGTCACGGATGCCAACTGGGAGAGCGGCGACGAGCTGGCTGCCACCTGGCGGGACCGCAACACCTACAGCTACGGCCACTGCGACAAGGGGCAGTCCCGCCCGGAGGTGCTGGCCTCCCTGCTGAGCAGCACCGATCGGGTGGTGCAACAGATCGATTCCGTGGAGTATGGCCTCACCGACATCCAGGAGTACTACGCGAATACCGGCGGTCTCAAGCGCGCCGCCGAGGTTGCGCAGACCGATATCCGGCCGGGCCGGAAGGTGGCCGCCAGTTTCGTGGAGTCGTTCTCCCGAGATACAACCCCCCGGGAGCTCGAGGAACTGCTGAGGCTGGAGTACCGCACCAAGCTGCTCAATCCTCGCTGGGCGGAGTCGATGGCGGCGATGGGCTCCGGCGGTGCCTACGAAATCTCCCAGCGGATGACGGCCCTGATCGGCTGGGCCGGCACCTCCGACTTCCGCGACCAGTGGGTCTACGACCAGGCCGCAGACACCTACGCCTTCGATGCGGCGATGGCGAAGCGGCTGCGCGAGGCCAACCCCGAAGCCTTCCGCAACGTGGTGGGCCGCATGCTGGAGGCCAGCAGCCGGGGCATCTGGAGCGCCCCGACCGAGAAGCTCGACAAGCTGCGTGATCTCTACGACCTCACCGACGCCGAGCTGGAGGGCGTGACCGTGGCCGGCAGCCCGGTGTGATCCAGGGCGTATGGCCGCTGGCCTTCCCCCTCCATGCCGTGGTGGGTCAGGAGGCCATCCGCACCGCCCTGTTGCTGCTGGCGGTGGATCCAGGCCTCGGCGGGGTGGTGATCGCCGGCCGCCGTGGCACCGCCAAATCGGTGCTGGCCCGGGCGCTGGCCGACCTGCTGCCGCCGATCCGGGTGATCCGCCACTCCTGCTGCAATGCCGACCCGGCCGTCCCCTGGGAGTGGGATGACGCCACCTGGGCCCATCGGGCCACCATCAGCCGCACGGCCGTGAGCAGGCTTGTGCCCACGCCGTTCGTCCAGGTGCCGCTGGGGGTCAGCGAAGACCGGCTGATCGGCTCGGTCGACGTGACTGCCTCGATACGGCAGGGCCGGCCGGTGTTCCAGCCCGGACTGCTGGCGGCGGCCCACCGTGGGGTGCTCTACGTGGATGAGATCAACCTGCTGGAGCAGGGCCTCGCCAACCTGCTGCTCGCGGTGGTGGCCGATGGCGTTCATCAGGTGGAGCGCGAGGGGATCAGCTTCCGCCATCCCTGCCGCCCCCTGCTGATCGCCACCTACAACCCCGCCGAAGGGGAGCTGCGGCCCCATCTGATCGACCGCATCGCGATGGTGCTGTCGTCCGACACGCCCCTGGCTCTCGACGACCGGGTCGAGGCGGTGGAGCGGGTGCGGCAGTACGCCGATGATCCTGCCGCCTTCTGGAGCCTCCATGGTCCCGGTCTGGAGGAGCTGCGCCAGCAGATCGTTGCGGGCCGCCGCCGCCTGCCCCACGTGCGGATGACCCCGGAGCAGACCCGCTATCTGGTGGAGGAGGCGATCCGCGCCGGCGTGGAGGGTCATCGCGCCGACCTGTTCGCCCTGCGGGTGGCCCGGGCCCATGCGGCTCTGCAGGGGCGCCGGAGCGTGAACGCCATCGATCTGCGCCGAGCCGTGGAGCTGGTGATCCTGCCCCGTTCGGCCGGCTTCGCTGCCCCGGCCGAACCGCCACCTGGCCCCGAGCAGAGGGCACCGGAGGCTCCCACGGAACCGCCACCAGATGGGGATCCACCACCGGCGGAACCGCCACCGCCGGAGCCGGCGACGGGCGAACCGCCCAGCGGCAGCATCCCGGAGGAGTTCGTCTTCTCGCCGGAGGGAGTCGTGCTCGATCCCCACCTCCTGGCGTTGGCCGCCCGGGTGCACCGTCGCCATGGCAAGGCCGGTGGGCGCGGCATCGTGCGCTCCCAGGAGCGCGGCCGCTACGTGAAACCCGTGCTGCCCCACGGACCGATCCAGCGCGTCGCCATCGACGCCACCCTGCGTGCAGCAGCTCCGTATCAGAAGGCACGGCGGCAGGCCCTGGGACGGCGGGAGGCGGAGCGCCGCGGTCGCCACCTGCTGCTGCGCGACGACGACCTGCGCGTCAAGCTGCTGGCGCGCAAGGCCGGGGCCCTGGTGATCTTCGTGGTGGATGCCTCCGGCTCGATGGCCCTGAACCGGATGCAGGCCGCCAAAGGCGCGGTGCTGCAACTGCTGGGCGAGGCCTACCGCAGCCGCGACCAGGTGGCCCTGATCGCCTTCCGAGGCAGGCAAGCCGATGTGCTGCTGCCACCCACCCGTTCGATCACGGCCGCCTCCCGACGGCTCGAGCGTCTGCCCTGTGGCGGTGGATCGCCCATGGCCCACGGCCTCGCCCTGGCGGTGCGGCTGGGGCAGCACGCACGCAACGCCAAGGACATCGGCGAGGTGCTGATCGTGCTGATCAGCGACGGCAAGGCCAACGTCTCGCTCAGCCGTTCATTGGCCTCCCCCGGCAGCGATGCCATGGAAACCCTCGGCCTCGACGGGATGCGCCAGGAGCTGCTGACCATCGCCGCGGCCATGCGCCAGCTCGGGATGGAGCTGCTGGTGATCGACACCGGCAATCGCCACGTGGCTTCAGGCTTCGCGGCCGAGCTGGCCAGACACGGAGGCGGGCGCTATTCCATGCTGCCGAAAGCCAGCCAGGCAGAGATCACCGCCACCACCCGCCGGCTGCTCGGCCGCAAGGCCCCAGCAAGATGAATGGGGAGCCCGGGCGCGACATAGCTTGAGTTGCAGCATGAATCCAGCCACCGCCAGTAACACCGAGTCGATCCGCCGCCGTCACGCGATGGTGGAACGGCAGATTGCCCATCGCGGCATCTCTTCCCCACTCGTACTTGACGCGATGCGGAGCGTGGAGCGCGAGGCCTTCCTGCCTGAAGAGCTGCGCGAATTCACCTACGACGACACACCGTTGCCGATCGAGGCAGGCCAGACGATCACGCAGCCCTACATCGTGGCGCTGATGACCGAGGCGCTGCTGCTGAAGGGCGACGAGACGGTGCTGGAAATCGGCACCGGATCGGGATATACGGCGGCGGTGCTCTCAAGGATCGCGAAAACTGTGTACTCCATAGAGAGCTACGGCCAGCTCGCGAGCCAGGCAGCCGAGACGCTCGCCTCGGAGGGATTCCACAACGTGCACGTGCTGCAGGGAGACGGCACGCTGGGCTGGCCCGAGCATTCACCCTTCGACGCAATCCTGGTGGCCGCTGGCGGTCCCGAGGTGCCGCGCTCCCTCAAGGAGCAGCTGAAGATCGGCGGCCGGCTGGTGATCCCGGTGGGCGCCGATCGACGCCTTCAGGAACTGCTCCGCATCACCCGACTCTCGGAATCCGACTACACAACCGAGGAGCTGCTCGACGTGCGCTTCGTGCCGCTCATTGGTGAGCAGGGATGGGCACCGGAGCGACCTGATCAGCAGCCGCAGCCGTCGCCCCCTGCCGATCGGGCAGTCGATCGGGCAGTGGTCGACGACCGCGAAGTCGCCCGCCTGATTGCCGCTGCCTGCGAACCGTTCAGCGACATCGACTCGGTTGATCTAGCACCGCTGCTCGGAAGGATCGGCGAGGCACGGGTGGTGCTGATCGGCGAGGCCTCGCATGGCACCTCGGAGTTCTACAGGATGCGTGCACGAATCACCCGCGAGCTGATCGAGCGCAAGGGGTTCTCGTTCGTGGCGATCGAGGGCGACTGGCCTGACGCGGCCCGTGTCGATCACTACGTGCGTCACGCGGAGACTCCGCCCTCGGAGTGGACCGCGTTTGCACGCTTTCCCACCTGGATGTGGCGCAATGGCGAGACGCGCACCTTCGTCGACTGGCTGCGGGCCCACAACGCTGCCCACGAGCCCGCGCAGCGCGTCGCATTCCGTGGACTTGACCTGTACAGCCTCTACAGCTCGATCCGTTCGGTTCTCGATTACCTGAAGGACGTCGACCCACAGACGGCGCAGGTGGCACAGCTGCGTTACGGCTGTCTCACGCCATGGGAGGCAGAGCCGGCCACCTATGGTCATGCCGCGATCACCGGCAGCTATCGAAGTTGCGAGACTCCGGTCGTTGCCGTGCTCAAGGACCTGCGCCGAAAGGAACAGGTCTACGCCGAACATGATGGCGAGCGTTTTCTCGACGCCAGCCAGAACGCTCTGCTCGTCTCCAACGCTGAGCAGTATTACCGGATCATGTATTACGGCTCAAGGGCATCGTGGAACCTGCGCGACGGGCACATGTTCGACACCCTGATGAACCTGCTGCAGCATCACGGCCCTGAGAGCCGCGGCGTCGTGTGGGCGCACAACTCTCATATCGGCGATGCCAGCGCCACCGAGATGTCGAGGCGAGGCGAATTCAATATCGGCCAGCTCTGCAGGCAACAGCTCGGCACTGCCGCTTATTCCATCGGCTTCGGCACGCACGACGGCACCGTCGCCGCTGCGACGGACTCAGACGGCCCGATGCTCACCAAGAGTGTGCGGCCGTCGCTGGAGCAGAGCTACGAACGTCTGTGCCACGAGAGTGGCGCACCACAGTTCCTGCTGCCTCTGCGGCAGCCCGCCTCGCAAGCGCTGTGCCAGGCGCTGATGAAGCCGCGGCTCGAACGGGCGATCGGCGTGATCTACCGCCCCGAGACCGAACTTCAGAGCCACTACTTCCAGGCCGTGCTGCCTCGCCAGTTCGACGAGTACATCTGGTTCGACCGGACCCGTGCCGTCACGCCATTCGAGACTGCGGAACTCAAGGGGATGCCCGACACCTATCCGTTCGGCCTGTAAGGATTGGATGGATGTCGGTCTGAGTGGTGATTGAGCCCCTCAGCCTCGCCCGTAGATCCCCGTCAGCACGGTCTCCGCCAGGGCATGTTTCTCCATGGCGGAGCGAACCTCGGCCGCCGAGGCTCCGGCCGGTAAGGCCAGCTGTTGATTGAGGGCGGAGAGGGTGAAGCGGTAGCGATGGGGCTGGCCGGGCGGAGGCAGCGGCCCGTGATATCCCATGCGACTGAAGGAGGTCACGCCCCAGCAGTTGCCTTGCCTGGAGCCGTTCTCCAGGATGGGCGTGCGCGGGAGACCCGCCGGGAGTTCGTGCAAGTCGGCTGGGATATCGAACAGCACCCAGTGAATCCAGAGCCCGGCCGGAGCATCGGGATCATCCAGGATCAGCACGTACGAACGGGTCCCCTGCGGAGCTCCGCTCCAGCTCAGGGGTGGGGAGAGATCGCGGCCCTCCCCGGAGTGGATCCGGGGGATCCACTCCCCTTCACGAAAGGCGGGGCTTTCCAGTCGCATGGCCATCTCAGTCGATGCGACCTGGGGGGGACTCGACGCCCGAGGCGCCCTCGAGTTCGGCCTCGGTCAGTTTGGTGCTGTCCTCCTCCTCGGCATCCCCTGCCGGCGGGGGTTCACCGGTGAGTTCTTCCCTCAGGTCCTGGAGCGTGCGATCCGGCGACTCGGGTGAGTCCTCGTCGTCGAGGGGGAGTCTGGGCGTCCAATTCATGTCAGGCACCGGGAGGGAAGGGGGATCGGAGGGATCTTCCTGAACCGTATCCACGATGAGCTTCCCAGGCACTGGCCTTGTACGGATGTATGGCGTCTGGCCGAAACCCGGCCAGCCCAGGTGGATCTTTTCATCACCGTGCTGAAGACGCTCGGCGACGGGCCGCCAGAAGCCAGAGTTTCCGGAGGCGCCAGGGAGAAAGAGCCGCCTGGTGAGGGGATTCACTGCCGAACTCGGGATCCGATGGCTCGTCGCTTCCGGCTCCACCTTGAGCGCGAGATGGAAGCGACGGCGATGGAGGCCTCGGTGAACGTGAAAGGGAGCCCCTGGGAGCGGTTCTCCTGTGCGGCGGAGCGGCAGGAGATCGCGGCCCTGTGGGGAGCCTGGCCATGACTTCGAGAACGGTTCGGTTGCAAAGCAGTCCAGTTGAAGCCTGGGCAGTGCCAGTCAGCAAGAGACCAGCTCCGGGTTGATCAGTCCGTGAACAGCACCCGCTCCACCCACTCCAGCGGCGGCGCCATCGGCTCGTCCAGGGGGCTGAGAGGCCGCCAGTGGCCCTGCTGCCAGCTGTCTGCCGGGTGGTCGGGTAGCTCGGCCAGATGCTGCTGGAGATGGAGATGGAAAAGGGAGGGTTTGAGTTCGAGGCCGAATATGCCGAAGCGGCACCATTGTTCGGATCCAGCTCCTGAAGGGATGAAGACCCCCGGAAACACCAGAAAAGACGACGCGGTCTGATCCTGCGACCGGTGGGGCAGAGCGACGGCCATGACCCCAATCGATGACCAGGAAGATCGGGAACATCACAGCCAGTCGACCGGAATCGCCTCCCAACCGGCGGGATCCCAAGGGGCCATCAACGCCTCCAGCCCCCGAAGCTCGGCTGCTTCTTCCGGCAGCAACCAGGCCTCTTCCCATCCATCCATGATCACCACCGGCATGCGGTCGTGGATCGGACGCAGCAGGGCGTTGGGGGTGGTGGTGAGGATGCAGCAGGTCTGGAGTTCGCTGCCATCGGGACCGATCCAGTGGTCCCACAGGCCGCCCAGCCAGAACGGCGCGCCGTCCTGGCGGCGAATCCAGTAGGGCTGCTTCTTCCCTTTGGGGTCATGGCCTGCCCCTTCCGGTGGCGTCCGCCATTCGTAGAAGCCATCGGCCGGAATCAGGCAGCGGTGATGGCGCCAGGGACCACGAAAGAATGGCTTCTGGCTCACCGTTTCACTGCGCGCATTGATCGGACGGGTTTTGCCGCGGGTGTCTTTCAGCCAGCTGGGGACTAACCCCCAGAGCGCATAGCCCACCTCAGGCCGGCCCTGCTGCTGCCGCTGGATCAGCAGCGGTTCGCCGGGCCGCACTTGCTGCCGGGGCTGGTACTGCTCGAGGAAACCCTTCGGCAGCGGACCCTTGAGCCTTGGCAGCAACTGATCGATCGTGGTGGTGAGCGAGTAGCGGCCACACATCAGCGACGCCTGTGGATCCGGTTGGGCTGCTCCCAATCTGCGTGGCCTGACTCCTTGCTGAGGGGTTTCGCAGGGAGCGAGTCTGAGGGGACCGTCCAAACCCACGCTGGCTTGGATCGCCTGGACCTGTGACTGCTGGCGGCCCTGTGCGCAGTCCTCTCGATCGGATGGTTGGAGCTGCTGCAAGCCGCCACGTTGGCATGACCGGCGGCATGCAGCTGGTGGTGCTGGTGGGGCAGAAGAAGGTGTTGGCGATGGCAGTGAAGAACCACCTGGGCCGGCGGCGTTACACCAAGCTGGCCGAATGGCTTCGCGACTCCTGACGAAGTTGCTGACAGAGCTGACCATCCCAATAGACAAGACTGCCCGGTTTCCTGAATCTCCAATGGGAGTATCACAAGCAGAACATTGATAAACATTGGGTCCAAGGAAAGTGCTTCCATCGTATTCGGTCTAAGGCCATGAAAAAGCCTTCACTGGCCTCATTCGTCCTCCCAGTCTGGGTATTGCTCAGGTTTGAGACCCTGTTCCCCAATCAGATTAGGATACTTGACTCCAGCGCAGGAAGTCGAATCTTTCCCCTTCTTTACAATCTCGAATATCCAATCGTCTCCGAAGTCAAACCAGTAGAATAGTTTCTTGTGCTTGGGAAGTGGGAAGAGATCATGTAGACGAATTTGCCAGAGCGGCCCGTCACCAGGGGCGCGTGGGTTCTCCTCCCAGTCATCATCTTCGGCCAGCCAGACCTTGGTACCTCTATAGGTATTGGCCATGTAGAACGTGGCCAAGTGATCATCGTCAAAACCAGTTAGCTCCTGGATGAGGTCATGCAGATCACCAAGCGTGGAATTGGAATGCAGCTCAACTAATCGCGAGAAGGGCTCGGTGAGATAGGCTCCACAAACGCATTTTATTGAAAGTGTGTAGATCGCATCCATTTAGGCTTCCTGTAGCACGTAAGCCGCTGTCATGGTCGCTTCATAGCTGTGGATTGCCTATTTGACCATTCCAGCTCGTAGACCCTAATACAGGTGCAGGATCTACCCCTTCCGAAGGGTCGTGGAGCTGCGCCGCAGTATCTGTTCAGTGGCTGGATAGGGTGTCCATACTTCTCCGAGACGCGACTTGGAGCGTCTCAGGTTAACCCGCAGGTCTGAATCTGAATCGCCAATGGCCGCGGTGGCTGGTCTGGCTTGATGTCTGGAAATAGCTTTACGGTGCATTCCTATTACTGCGTGACGGATCTATTGTGCCTCCTGTTCACTGAGCGGGCACACTATCAGCAATTGATGCTTAAAACTCATGGCACTCACCGGCCCTGATCTGCTCGCCAAAGTCAAGGAGCTTGGAAATGCCTCCAAGTCCGATCTGGTGCGCGCCTGCGGCTATTTGAGCAGCAAGAAGGACGGCAGTGAGCGACTCAACTTCACCGCTTTCTATGAGGCGCTGCTGGAGGCCAAGGGCGTCAGCCTCGGAGATGGCGGTGGCAATGGCAAAGGCCAAGGTGCCCGCAGTCTGAGCTACATCGCCAAGGTGCAGGGCAACGGCAACTTGCTGGTCGGCATGGCCTACACCGGACTGCTTGGCCTCAAGCCGGGCGATGAGTTCGAGATCAAGCTGGGCAAGAAGCAGATCCGGCTGATCCCTGTCGGCGCCAGCGACGACGAGGATTGAGGGAAGCTTTCGCTTCTATTACGGGTGGCGTCAAGGCCTCAGGCGCTGTTGGCGCGAGGCACAACTTTCCCTAGCGTGACTGCCCCTGGCACAGGGGCACGGTGCACGAAAACCAGCTCGTCAATGACTGTCTGCGCCGCCACGGCGGTGCACTGCTGTTCATGGCACCGGAGTGGCGCGAAACCGAGCGAGCGGTGCCGTGCCAGATCGTGGATGTCTTTGCGCTGCAGGTGGTGACGGGTTTCACCCGTGACCCGCAAGGGAAGTTGCTTCTGGAAGCCCATCCTTCTGTTGCGGCTGGCCGCAGCTGGTCGCTGGCCAAGGCCGCTCAGCTGGCGCGGCTTGACGCCAGACCCGAGCGGTGGGTGGTGCTCCAGCGGAACAACAGAGCGTGGGGGATGTTCTGGGCAGGTGGTGGACTGCATTGCTGCCGCCAGGAACTGCTGGAGACCTCGCAATCGCCAGCACTGAGCTCCGCCATCGTTCCGGTGACGCCGGAAGCAGTGCTGCGGCTGGTCCTCAATCTGGACACCGGTGACACATCACCCGCCGTGACGGTCCTCCAGGCCGATGCTCCGCCAGCAGTGGTGGGTGGTTCCGGAGTCCTGAGGGCTGTGCTGTTGACGTCTCTAGCCTGGCTTGCCGTGCTGGCTCTGAGCGCTGCGGGCTTCCTGGGAGTGTTGCGCGAGCAGGACCGCAAGCTGGAACTGCTGTTGGAGCGGCTGCTCGCAATCCCCCGGCTGCTTCGCTTGAAGTCCAGGCCAACCGGGGTAGCGTTTGTGCCTCGGCTGCTGGCTCAAGAAGGGCCTGATCCAGACTGATCGCGGCACCCGCGCCCTGGCCGTCTCACCGGGGTCGACAGCATGACGGTTGAGGCCTCCCTGCTCGCCTGGATCGGCAACCGCGGGCGCCGCTGCACCGTCGGCGAAGTGGCCGCAGGCACCGGCCTGTCCCTGCAGGAGGTCGAGCAGGGGCTGCTGGCCCTGGTGGCCGAAGTGTCCGGTCGCCTGCAGGTGGCCGAGGACGGCACCTTGCTGTTCGTCTTTCCTCCCGCGCTTCGGATGCGGCTGTTGGCCCTCAGCGGCCGCCGACGCCTGCATGCCCAGCTGCAGGCAGCCCTGCGCCTGGCCGCCCGGCTGATCCGGCTCAGCTTCGGGCTGGTGCTGGTGCTGGTCACCACCCTGGTGGTGTTCATCCTGCTGCTGCTGATCGTGCGGCTGGTCACCAGCGACAAGGGCGACGAGTTCGGCCTGGCGTTGCTGCAGCTGCTCGCCCAGGTGCCTGTCACCATCCTGGATCTGCTCGTCTCCGGCATCAGTGCCCTGGCGCACGAGGGCTCCTCCTCCGTCACGATGCAGCAGCTGTGGAGCCTGCTCTGGGACCTGCCCGGCGAGGGTGCCGATCCGGACTCCGTGGGCTTTCTCAGGGCTGTGTTTTCGATCCTGTTCGGCGATGGCGATCCCAATGCCCGCCTCGAGCCGCTGCGCTGGCGCCGCATCGCCGCCTTCCTGCGCCTGCACGGTGGCGTGGTGATCGCCGAGGACCTAGCCCCGCTGCTCGATCTGCCCGACTGTCCCTCCGATCCCGACCGCCGCCGTGACCTAGCCGATGCCGCCATGCTGCCGGTGCTTCTGCGCTTCGACGGCCGCCCCGAGGTGGGTGAGGACGGCGACCTCATCCATTGCTTCCCCTCACTGTCCGCCAGCGCTGCCGGCGTTGATGGGCCGGTGCCGCCCCTGCGCGAGCGGGCCTTTCGCTTCAGCCGGGCCGGAGTCGAGCAACGGGCTGCCTATGGCATCGCCGTCGGGGCCCTGCTGGTGCTCTCTCCGTGGCTGTTGGCGATCACGCCCGCCTGGCTGCCCCCTGTGGCCTGGCTGGCGCGATTCGCCATCGGCTACGCCCTGTTGCTGCTGGTCCTGCCCCTGGCTCGCCTGCCGCTGCAGCAGTGGCGCAACCGTGCCATCGCGGCCCGCAACATCCGCCGCCAGGCCTGGGCCCAGGCGGCCAGCAGCGCCGATCCTCGGCTGAAGCGGCGCCGTGCCGCCGCCCGCCGTCTGGGCGCCACCGATGCCGGCCGGCCAGTGCCGCGCCTCGTGTACGACAGCGGCCGCGATCTGCTGGAGCAGACCATTGACGGTCTGGCCGCTACCCCGGAGCCCCCTTCTCCTCACCGCCCATGACCCGCCATCTCCCTACCCACGCGCAGCAGTGGCACCCGATCGACACCCACACCGAAACCCCCTTCGAAGGCGCCCTGCTGCCGCCAATGCCCGGTGGCTGATCAGGGCTCGGCAGCTGACGCGGTAGACCGCCTGACACAATCCACGCTCGCCTGTTCCCAGGGAAAGACATGGCCGTTCTCGGGAGAGAGGCGATCCTGCAGGCGATCGAGCAGGGCTCCATCACGATCACGCCCTTCGATCCCGAGCGGCTGGGCCCCGCCTCTCTCGACCTCACCCTCGCCCCCACCTTTCGCGTGTTCCGCAAGGTGCATGAGGTGATCGAAGTGCGGGAGCACACCGATTACCGGGAGCTCACCGAGAAGATCGAGGTGCCCGAGGGCCAGCACATCCTGATCATGCCCGGCGAAACGGTGCTAGGCATCACCCAGGAGCGGCTGCGCCTGGGCCCCGGGCTGTGCGGCTGGCTGGAGGGTCGCAGCCGTTTCGCGCGGCTGGGCCTGATGGTGCACATCAGCGCCCCCTTCATGGGGCCGGGGATCGACAGCCAGCAGGTGCTGGAGATGAGCAACTTCGGTCCCGCTCCCCTGGCCGTACATCCCGGCACCGCGGTCTGCCAGTTCGTCTTCCAGAAGCTGCAGGGCAGCGAGAGCTACGCCGGCCGCTTCGCCGGTCAGACGGAAGACTCCTTCTGACCGTAACGACGGCCGATGCTGCTGCTGTGCTGATCGATCCTGCCTCAGATGCTTGGTGCGGCAGAGTTCCCGCCACGGTTCAGCGCAGCCAATCACCGATGACCCGCTACCTCCCCACCCAGGGCTGATTCAAAGTATTAATTCGGCTCTTGGTTGGGTTGCCTTCGTGCCATCGCCAGTAGCGCCGTGATGTCGTGAGTTACGGCCTGCATTCCGGCTCGAATCGACTGAAATCCAGCCAATCGGAGCAGGTTGAGGGCTGCCGTCCTGAGCGTGGCCATCGCCCAAGCCCCATTGCCCCGGTAGCGGTGGGCATCCTCATGGAGCTGGGTGTCACGAATCCAGTGCCAGCCCCCAATGCTCCGGCGGTCGCGCACCAGTTGCAGCAGCGCTTCTGGGGTGGTGCGCAGGCTGGTGAGAAACAGATGGATGGCCTGGAACGGCTTGCCGTCGCGGGTTCCAGTGCCGTTCACCTCCACGATCCAGCTGGTGCCGCTCCAGGCCTGGCGGATGTGCTCCGGTGCCTGTTTGGCGCGGAGCGTCCAGGTGATGGCACGACCATGACCCTCCTCCAAAACACTTGCCTCTACAGGGATGTGGCGTTTCCCCTGGAACTGGCATCGGATCTGGCGATGCAGTGTCTTTTGGTTCCCCTTGACGGTCAGGAGGAAGTCGGCCCCCTGCTCCTGGAGCTGCCCGAAAACGGTTTCTGGGTTTGAAGCGCATCCGCCTGGATCAGCACCCCTTCGAGATCAAGCTCCCCGAGCAGTTGCCGGAGCACTGCCCGCTCGTGGTTCTCACCGGTGGCGTAGCAGGCCTGGCTGATCGCCACTCCCAAAGCGGCCGAGTAGAGCGTCACCTGGGCAATGAACGCTGAGCCACCACCTTTCGTGGACTCGATGGAGCCTTGCAGCGTCTTGCCATCACAAATCAGTTGGTCCAGTCCCGTTGCACCACCTG
This sequence comes from Synechococcus sp. J7-Johnson, assembly GCF_024345795.1. Lineage (GTDB taxonomy): Bacteria > Cyanobacteriota > Cyanobacteriia > PCC-6307 > Cyanobiaceae > Regnicoccus_A. The sequence goes on along the minus strand of NZ_JAGQBU010000037.1, from coordinate 7,335 downwards.
GGATCTGAGCGATCGTCCAGTCGCGGATGGACGCGCACAAGGACGCAACATCAACCTGCAGGAAGAAGTAGCGGAACGCCGAATCCGATGGGGTCCGCCGCAGTTCAAGACCAAGCGACTTGGTGAGCGCGCCGTGGTGACGGCGAGCAAACCGCTCCAGATCCCTCAGGCTCTGGCAACCGCTCAGGATTCCGAGCACCGCCACCAACAGCAGATACCAGGCCGGAATGCGGACCCCACGCCGCATGCGGGCATCCGGTATCGCCTGCAGGTAACTGATCAGATCAAGATCAGTTGCGGCAGAGGCGGTATCGGGCACAGGGAGAAGGCGATACCACCGACCAAACCCCATGCTGGCAGCTCAGGCCAGAGCGCCTGTGACACACTTTGAATCAGCCCTGCATCAGGGCGGACCTGAGGCCGAAGGCTCCACCAAGATCGACCCATGGATCCAGTCGCTCCGTCTCTGCGCCACGCTTGATCGATGGGCCCGACGCCGCGCCGGCCACCCTGCTGCTGGCCCATGGGGCTGGGGCACCGATGGACAGCCCGTTCATGGCGGCCATCGTCAGCGGACTGGCGCAGCAGGGCTGGCGGGTGGTGCGCTTCGAGTTTCCGTACATGGCCCGGCAGAGAATCCTGGGCAGGCGTCAGGGACCCAACCGGATGCCGGTGCTGCAGGAGGCGTTCCGCCAGCAGGTGCGGCTGGAGAAGACGCCGCATCCGGGCCGACCGCTGTTCATCGGTGGCAAGTCGATGGGCGGCCGGGTGGCCAGCCTGCTGATCGATGAGCTGGCCGCCAGCGATGGGGTGCGCGGCTGCATCTGTCTGGGTTATCCCTTCCACCCGCCCGGCAAGCTGCTGCAGCTGCGCACCGAGCACCTGGCCGCCTTGAACACACCCACCCTGATCCTGCAGGGCGAACGCGACACTTTCGGCCGCCGCGAGGAGGTGGAGACCTACAGCCTCTCGCCGCAGGTGCAGCTGCGCTGGATCCCCAGCGGGGACCACAGCTTCAAGCCCACCCGCAGCTCCGGCCTCAGCGAGGCGGAGAACTGGGCCACGGCGGTGGCCTTGAGCGATCAGTTCCTGCGGCAGCTGCTCAGAGGCTGAGCCCCTCTGCTGCCTACGCCTTGAGCCAGCCCCGACCCTGGGCCAGCCGGTAGGCCTCCATCGCTTCCGGGGTTTCGATCACCGCCAGCAAGCTGGTAGTGAGGCCACCGACGCCGGGATCCGCCAGTAGGCGCAGCCTGGTCAGGCATCTCAGCATGAGCGCGTCGAGCGAACCCATGCTGGCAGCTCAGGCCAAGGCGACTGTGACACACTTTGAGTCAGTCCTGGGTCACGCCTCGACCACAGTCTGATGAATAGGCACCGACTTGTTATCTCCCCGCAGAGCCTGAAGGGCGTCGAGGCTGTCGATCAGGCCCTGAACGCCATCAGGCTTAAGCCCGAGTCTTTCTGTCATCTCGGCCTGGGACAGGGCGGTTCTGAGCATGGCCGCATTGCTGATCACCCAGGAGGAGACGGCCGCTTCAGCTTCACCACTGACGGAGCGGTAGTTGACGGCCGCCAGGATCTGAAGCAGGGAGACGAGACCAGGACTGACGATCCAGCCAACACGGGGCTTGGCGCTTGGCATTGTCGTGCGGGTGACGTAGTGACGCGCCCCGACGGGCTCTCCGTCGCTAGCGGGTGTCACCAGTGTGACATAAGAAATGCACTTCTGCTACTATTGCATCTAGCACGCTTATGCGTTGTGACGCTGGCTTGCACTGCGCTTTGGGCCAAGAGCCTGCCCTCCCCCGACGAGTACGCCCCGGGCGGGGAGGAGTCACGCTTCACACCTGGCTATTCCCTGGCGCATCATCTGCTGGATGTCGCGGCCGTGGCCCATGAGCTGGTGTCGATCATCCCCTGCCCGGTCGAGTCGCCGTGCTCCATCGAATGGGCAGCAATCCTGGTCGGCTGTCACGACCTCGGTAAGGCCACCCCAGGCTTCCAGGAGAAATGGGAGCCGGGTCGTGAGCACGGCTTTACCGCTGGTTTCGACTACCCACCAGGTGCTCCTGATCGGCACGATGCCTCGACGGTGCCGCTGCTCACGGATCGCCTGGCCCGCCTGGGTGTGGCTCGTCGAACGGCATCAGCGCTGGCTCAGGCCGTTGGTGCACACCACGGCAACCTGATCCCCCCGACCGAGCTGCAGGCCGCCGGCCGCTGGCGGTTCACACCGACCTGGTGCAAGGCGCACGACGAGCTGTTCCACATCGTGCGCACCAGTGCTGCCGCCACCGGGCTGCCATCACTGTCGGCTGATGCCCCCACCCGCACGGCGCAGCTGGCCTGGCTGATGGGGCTGACGACAGTGGCGGACTGGATTGGCTCCAGCGATGCGTTGTGCCGCCCGGTGCGACTGGCTGGTGCGCCACCGCCTGATGCCACCTGGTTCAAGCAGTCACGGATGCTGGCCCGTACCGCACTGGTGGAGGTGGGGCTGACAGAACAGTCGATCTAACACGTCGATGGCAGCACAGCGATCGCCACAGCACTCGCTCCCGGGATGGCACCCAGACCGCTGCAGAAGGCTGTTGCGCAGGTGCTCGATGAGCTTGGGGATGCACCAGGGCTGATCGTGATCGAGGCGCCGATGGGCGAGGGCAAGACTGAGGCGGGTCTGGCATCAAGCTGCGGCAGCCGAGGGCTCTACATGGCGATGCCAACCCAGGCGACCGCCAACGCACTGCTCGGTCGCGTGAGCAAGCACCTGGTGAGGGCGGGCGACGGCCTGCCGGTGCAGGTGGCCCTGGCCCACGGCGCTGGCGGCCCGTCTGTGGCGGCCGCACGGCTGCGGGAGATCGGACTCGGCACCAGGGAGTCTTCGGTGCAGGCGGGCTGGTGGTTCCGTGGTTCGAAGCGTGCCCTGCTGTGCCCCAATGGCATCGGCACCGTTGATCAATCGCTGATCGGTGTGCTCAACGCCCAGCATTGGTTCGTGCGGCAGTACGGGTTAAGTCAACGCACGGTGGTTTTCGATGAACTGCACGCCTACGACGCTTACACCGGTGGATTGATCGAACGGTTGATCGCCTGGCTGCAGGCATTGAACTGTCGGGTGGTGTTGATGAGTGCCACCCTGCCAGCGGCCACGCGTGAGTCGATCCTGCGCACCTGGGCCGGGGACATTGATGTTCCAGTGGCGAAGTATCCACGGGTGAGTTGGGCAGTGCCTGGCCTAGTGCGAACGACAGGATTCGCCGCCAGCCGTCAACAGCATGTGGAGGTAAACGGCCTGGCGCACGATGTGCCATCCGTAGCCCGTGCGGCCGAGCAGTGGGCTGCTGCCGGCGCAAGGGTGCTGGTGGTGGTCAACAAGGTGGTGCGTGCGCAGGAGCTATTCCAGGCGCTGCCACCGGACGTTGGTCGGACGCTGTTTCACGCGAGATTCCCGATGGACCAGCGGCTGCAGATCGAACAGCAGGTGCTGGCGATGTTCGGCCCCGGCGGGAGTGCCCGTGATGGGCAGGTCCTGGTGGCGACGCAGGTGGCGGAGCAATCGCTAGATGTGGACTTCGATGTGCTGATCACCGATGTGGCACCGATTGACCTAGTACTGCAGCGTGAGGGGCGAATCCACCGTCACCTGGAGCGACCACGGCCGGCGGGCTTTGAGCAGCCCGTGGTCTACGTGGCTGGCCTGAGCCAGACGGTGCCTCCGGAGGAGCTGAGCAGCTACGTCTACGACCAGTGGCTGGTGCTGCGGTCAGCAGCGTGGCTGCGTGGCAATCCGGTTCTACGGCTGCCTGATGACATCGACCGCGGTGTGCAGGAGGTCTACGGCGGCGGGCCACTGGGGGCGAGCGGTGCGCTGGAGGCAGCGATTGAGGCGGCCTTGCCGCAGCACCTGGTGGATGAAGCGCGGATGGTGACTTTGTCGAGCCAGGCGGCCCTTCCTGCACCAGGTGACTGGAGCCTGCGGGTGGAGCAGCCGGCCATCGATGATGCGCTGGCAGAGGACGGTGGGCTGAGATTCGGGACACGACTTGGCGACGACAGTGCTTCGGTGGTGCCAGTATTCCCAAGTGATGGTGCGAACCTTGAACGGTTGGTGAACCGCTACATGCGGGTTAGTCGCCGACAACTGTTGCAACACGTTCGTGCTGCAGTACTGCCGCCTGGGTGGTGTGATGTTCCCGGTCTCGCGCACCACTTTCCACTGCACCTCGACAATCAGGGAATGGCGTCAGTTCCTGGTATTGCCGTACGGCTGGACCCGGTTCTGGGTCTGGTTATCGGTTGAGTGGTCTTCGGGTGTCCTGACAGGGCGAAAGCACAATGTTTGCAAATTGTCTGACCCACATGCTGATGGACCGGCTGACCACGCGCCTGCCACTCCTGCCGCCATTACGTTTGCCACACACGCGTGGGGATGGATCGAATAGGGGTGTTTTGAGCGCTGCGACCGTGATGGCGCTGACGCACACACTCGCAGCTACCGCTTGACACCACACTACTGCCACACTTGCGACACATCTATGTCTCATCATGTCCTACTCCTTGCTCAGTGAGCATTGGCTGCCGCTGCTCGCTGCAGACGGCAGCCCACAGCTCGCCTCTCTCCGAGATGCCCTTCTCAGCCCGGACTGCTGGCGTGGTGTCGCTGCCGTCAATCCCACCGAGCACTTGGCGATCTACCGCCTGCTGCTGGCGATCTGCCACCGCGCCATTGGCCCTGGTGATGCTGAAGACCGCAGCGACCTGCTCGATGCCTGGCCCTCAGATCGCATCGACGCGTACCTGACGGAGTGGTCCTCACGGTTTGACCTGCTCGATCCTGAGCGGCCGTTCCTACAGCTCCCGGACCTGGTGACTGCTCGCAAGAAACCGACCAAAGCCGCGCCAGCTGGACATCTTCTAGAGCCTTCCCCCTGGACTCGTCTCGCTGGTGATCGCGCCAATGGCTCCGGCCGGATGCTGTGGGACCACTCAGTGGATGCAGACCCCGAACCGATCACACTCGCTGAAGCGGCCCGTCTGCTGGTGGCGCACCAGCAGTTCACGCCTGGTGGGCTGGTCAAGGCGCTCAGGACATCCGGCAACGACGCCCCTGCGGTCAAGATTCTGTTGATGCTCCCCACCGGGGACACGCTGCAGGAGACGTTGGCCCTGTCGCTTGTCCCGCAGACCGCTGCTCAGCACCTTGTGGATCTACCGCCGTGGGAGGCGCAGCTACCCACCATCGAGCAGCTGCGTAAGCCTGACCCCGTGATCCCCGCTGGTCCGGCTCAGCGCTATGTCCATCTGGCCCGCTCGGTACTGCTGCTGCCTGATGGCGATGGCCTGCTGAGGCAGGTGCTCTACGCCGAGGGCTTTGGTCTCGGTGAGGCGCCGATCCCAGATCCGATGGCGGCCCTAGTGCAGCGCAAGACGGGGCCGATGCCGTTGATGATCAACGCCGACCGCGCCACCTGGCGGGACTATCAGGCGATGACAGGCGGCGAAGGCACTACGGCTCCTGCCGTGATCCAGAACGCTGTCACGGTCCGCATGGATCGCGGCGAGTACGAACCCCTTCACCTAGTGGCAGGGGGTCTGCTGACCGATCAGGCGCGGCATGTGATGTGGCGGCTTGAGGAACGCCGGGTACATCCAAGGTTGCTGGTCCAGGGCAACGCGGTGTCACAAGCGCAATCAGCGCTGGAGCAAGCTGAGGCCACCCACAAGGCTCTCTACGGGGCGATATCAGCGCTGTTCACCGCCTGGCTGACCAAAGGTGCTGGCGGGTTGGCGAACAAGGCTGAACTGAAGAACTTGCAAAAGTCCACCCAGGTACAAGCGCTGTACTGGGCAGCGCTGGAGGCACCGTTCTGGTCATTGGTGGAAGCACTCGGTGATGGTGTCGATGCTGAGGTGGTGCTGGACGTATGGCACCAGGCGCTGTGTACTGCGGTGCGCGGATCTTGGGATGTGGCGGCCAGGTCGCTAGGTGATGACGGCCGTGCGCTGCGGGCGATCGGGGCCACAAGTCACAAGATGGGTGGAGTGCTGGCCGGGATTGCGCCAGCTGAGACTTCAGTGCCAGTTGCGGCATAAAACCCTAGTTTTTGCTAGGTGTTCGCCCCACACACGTGGGGATGGCCCGGGCGAGCACCGCGGGGAGGTGGATCACCCCACCGTTCGCCCCACACACGTGGGGATGGCCCGGCTCAGCTCAAGGGCGCCGGCGGGGACATCATGGTTCGCCACACACACGTGGGGATGGCCCGTGCGCTGCGGTGACCACCGGCACTCAGACCGTTGTTCGCCCCACACACGTGGGGATGGCCCGGGTATGAGGCCAGTATGAATGACATCCCCACCTCGTTCGCCCCACACACGTGGGGATGGCCCGCCCTACACCGCCGCCTGGATCAGGCATCTCCTCAGTTCGCCCCACACACGTGGGGATGGCCCGAAGGCTTCGCCCTCATCGAGCAGGCTCGGGGCAAGTTCGCCCCACACACGTGGGGATGGCCCGTGGTGACAGCCAGGTGGTGGATCCTGAGGATGAGTTCGCCCCACCCACGTGGGGATGGCCCGACGTTGCCGGGCTCAAGCCTTGCAGGCGCGGCACAGTTCGCCCCACACACGTGGGGATGGCCCGGGCCTTGGCTTGACCGCAAAGCAGCTCGCACTCGTTCGCCCCACACACGTGGGGATGGCCCGCCGCCCTTACGGTCGCCTGCGGCCTAGCGCCTGAGTTCGCCCCACACACGTGGGGATGGCCCGTGATGCTCAACATGCTGCAGAGCAGGAAGCAGCGGTTCGCCCTACACACGTGGGGATGGCCCGTCCCGACCCGGATCCTCCACGATGAGCTACATCGTTCGCCCCACACACGTGGGGATGGCCCGTGCTCTTGCGCTGCCAATGCAACGCTTCGATGCAGTTCGCCCCACACACGTGGGGATAGCCCCCATGCCTGGGGCGTCACATGAATGTGCCTACAGCCGTTCGCCCCACTCATATGGGGATTGCGCTAACTGGTGTTGGAGTGCACTGTGTAGAGAAGGGTTACCCCTAGCACTTGGTAGCGGCTTTTCCTCTCCGCTGGACTTGTTCCCCATTTCCACATCATAATTGCCTCTCTTCAGGAGCACCGATGAGCTGATGGGCTTGATCTCTTCCCTCCAGGGCCGGGCTGATGGCGACACTTCAGTAGTTGCCATCCGTAACCATTCAGGGGTCGGGATGCGCCGCCGCGCGAATGCACGCCTGATCGCTCATCGCTGAGCGGGCAAAGAAGCAGTGCTGCTCTTGCTGCTGAATTCAGGGATCCGGCAGCAGTGATGGCAT
>NZ_JAGQBU010000036.1 GCF_024345795.1 Synechococcus sp. J7-Johnson | reverse complement strand
GTAGAGGCGGTTGTTGGTGGAGGTGACCCACTCGCAGAACTGGCTCCAGGCAGACGCGCCTTGGCGCTGCTGAAGGGTGGTGGTCATGAGAGCGTGAGTGTGTGCCCCGGAAGGAGCGGGTAGGTAGGACAGAAACCGAACCAGAGGTTCGGCAAACCGCAGAAGCGGATGTCTGTCTTTCAAAACTTAGCATGCTTTTGCGTTTTGTAACGGTGCCATTGGTTCTGAGGGGCGCCGCCCTTTTCGTTGTGCCCGTCAACGGGCTCTCCTTCCCCGTCGAAAGTCCCACGGCCGCCTGATGCCTCCGGGCACTGCCCAGACCCCGAGGCGGCTGCGCATCGCCCGTGCTTCCGCGTCGAGATACTGCTTGGCGTCGCAGCTGGCCAGGTGGCGGCGGAAGACGAAGGCTTCGCCGTCTTCCACCATCGCCAGGCCGAGGTTGGTTTCACCAATCACTTCCGCCACGGTTCGGCCGAAGCGATCCATGGTCTGCGGCCTGAGGGTCACGCTGGAGCCGATCGTCAGACGCGTTTTCAGATAACGGTGGGCCCTGGCTCCATCGCTGGCCTGATCCAGCTCAGGGGCATCGATGCAGGCCAGCCGCACGGTGATCAGGCGCGGGCCCTGCCGCACACGGATCGTGTCGCCATCGCCGATCGAGAGCACCACAGCACGGCTTGTGCGTTCAGCCAGAGCCGACGGAGCGAGCCCCAGCAGCAGCTGCAGGCCCAGCAGCAGGCCAGGGATCAGGAGCATCTAGTTCAGACGTCTGGGGCTGGAGTTGACTCAGACCTTGAGATTGGGGCAGATCACCCCACCCTGCTTGGTGGGATCGTTCTGCCAGTCGGCGAGTAACCCCTGCAGCTCGCCTCGTAACTGATGCAGCTCCTTCATCCGGGCATCAATGCGCTCGATCTGGTGGTTGAGCATCACCTGGATGTCGTGGCAGGGCAGTTCACCGGCATCATGAACTGCCAGGCAGCTCTGGATCTCTTCCAGTGAGAGCCCGAGAGCCTTGAGCCGGCGAATGAACTCGAGCCTGGGAAGGCTGTCCTCATCAAACAGGCGGTAACCACCCTCGCTGCGACCAATCGCAGGCAGAAGTCCCAGTTCTTCGTAGTACCTCAGGGTCTTGACCGGGACACCACTGCGGGAGGCCAGGGCGCCGATCTTCATGCCGGTGCATGGCTGCTGGCGGAGGCCAATCTCCAACAACTTGACTCTCCACTCATCAGGAGACTCTAAACTCCCTTCAGTTCCATCAATCTCCTGCCATGTCGCGATTCGGTCTGCTCTCGCTGCTCACGGCGGGCCTGGTCGCTACTCCGGTGATCGTGGCTCCGGTGGCCTCCCGAGCCCAGGCAAACGACATGTTCCCCACCAAGGCGGCTGCTGAACAACGGGCTAAGCAACTCGCCTGCAGCGGCTCCTTTGTGATGGGTAAAGAGTGGATGCCCTGCAGCTCCTTCGCCGCCTATCAGAAGGCGATCTCGAAGTCGAAATGAGATGACCCAGCTCACCAGCCCAGTTCAGCCTCTGTCTGCAGCCCTGACGAAGTTCCTATGGCTCACCCTCGTGGTCGCCGCCGCCGCAGCAGTTGACCCCTGGATCAATCCGGCTCCCGCCGCTGCCCATTCCAAGGGGATGTATGCGACGCGCCAGGAGGCGGAGCGGCGCGCTGTCCAACTGAAGTGCAAGGGGGTGTTTGCGATGGGTGGGGCCTGGATGCCTTGCGCCAATGAGCAGGCGCTGCACAAGGCCCTGCAGAACGAATGAAACGCCACCATCAACTGCGCCGTCTGCACCGCGCCCTCGTGCCTCTGGCTGCCTTGCCGATCATCGCCACCGCCCTCTCCGGTTCTCTCTACGGCCTGCTCTCGGCCCAGGGGATCGAGGCCTTCTGGTTGATGAAGTTGCACATCGGCAACTTCGGGCTGATCAACCTCCAGCCTTTTTACTCCGCCGTCCTCGGGGTGCTCACGCTGGTGGTGGCTGGATCGGGCCTGGGCTTGCTGATCGGTGAGGTTCAGAGCCGGAACAGAGCGTCGAATTTGTGATATTCAGGCTTTCGTAATCCCTCCACCGCCAGCATGCGGCGCAGCTCGATGATCTCGGCCCTCTGGGCCAGGATCACGTCCCTTGCGAAGCGCCTGATGGTGGTGTTGGTGCTCTTGGCCAAGGCGTCGTGGGCCATCATCAGCGCGCCGCCGTGGTGCTCGAGCATGCCCTCGAGAAACCACACCACCCGGTTCTCCCTGGTGGGCCCGGAGCCCATCATGCGCATCCCCTCGATCTGGGTCTGGCTCATGCGAGTGAGGCCCGAAAGACTGTTGGGATCACCCCCGGGCGCCATTGCCACCGGAAAGTTCGGCGCCTCGGGGTACCAGGCCTTGCGCCAGAGGCCCATTGCCCGGATCTCATTGGCCTGATCGCGCCAGATCGACTTGCCAAGCGACCCCACACCGGGCTCTCCGATGTCAAAGATGAACTCGCTCATGCGCAAGGCCCCGGTGTGGTGCTGCACCATGCCGTCGATGAAGCGCAGGTCGTAGGTGGCGCCGGCGGAGCCCACGTCATGGGCATGGGCTCCATGGTCCATGGGTGCCGCCATGGGATCAGGTGTCGGCATCGAGTGGTTGTGGTGCTGGTGATCCATGGCGGGATCCATCTGCGCCCGGGCAGCAGGAGCTGCCAGAGACAGCGCGCCGAGGCTGATCAGGAGGGCGGGAAGCCAGGAGTGGCGCATCGCTGCAAGGCGGAACTGGCCAACCGTATGGTCTCCTGTCCACTGGAGAGTCAAGGCCTCGCTGCTTTTGCCCGCGATCCAGCCAGCCTCAGAACATCGGGGGGCTGGACTCTCTTTTAAAGGGGGCGCAGCTGGGCCGGGGTGGGCTTCACGCTCCAGGTCATCAGGCTGGTTTCAAGTCCTGGGCCATTGGCGGTGAGCCAATCGGCCACGGAGACGACCGCCTGGGCTCCGTAGGCGCGATGGGAGCGCACCACCACGACCCCCACGCCATCCACCAGCAGCACCCCGGCTGCCGCCGCTTCCGCCAGGCCGGGTGCCGCCAGCAGAGCCACGATCAGGTGCTCCGCCGGGCGGGCGGCCGTTCTGGGCTGCGAAGCCGTGCGGATGATCCTGCCTGCTCGGCGGTAATTGGCGAGCACCCCATTGGCCAGGCCCGCCAGCTGGTCATCGTTGCGCACGTTCTCGTGCACGTTGAGGGTCACCATGTCGCGCCAGGTGGTCAGGTCGCTCTGTTCCCCAGGGGTGAATTCATGCTGCCCGGCGGCGGAGAAGCGGTGCCAATAGCGCTGACCTCCAAAACTGAGGGAAAGCCCCCGGGAGGCGGCAGCGGCGGGACGGGGTTCGATGGCCTGACTCCAGACGGGACCTGGCCGCAGGCCCTGCACGAGCGCGCTGGCCAGGACAGCCGCGAGCATCAGAGCCCCCAGGTCAGGAGTGGTTCGTAGCAGTTTCACGGGCGGAGCCTCTCAGAGAGCGCGCCATTGCCCTCTCATAGCCAGGATGGCAGCCTTGAATGACCACGATGGGTATAGCCCTGCCGCCCTGGCGGCCGCTGCTGCGTGCTGCCCGCGAGCGGGAAGGCAGATCCCCGACGTCCCGCTGGCTGCAGCTGGCCACCACGGCGGCCGATGGCAGCCCGCGGGTGCGCACCGTGGTGTTCCGCGGCTGGGCCGATGCTGCAGTGCTCGATCTGCTCAGCGATCGGCGCAGCGCCAAGGCCCACGAACTGAGCCGCCAACCAGCTGTGGAGATTTGTTGGCTGCTCAGCAAGGCCCGCGCCCAGTTCCGTCTGCGCGGCCAGCTCCTTAGCCTTCCCTCGACTCTGGAGGAGCGGGAACGTCAACGGCATTGGCAGTCCCTCAACCCCGCCGCGCGGGCCCTGTGGGGCTGGCCTGATCCTGGGGCACCGCTGGAGCAGAGCGCAGCCTTTCCAACGGAGCTGGCGGACGGCAGCTCGATTCCGGACAGTTTCCTGCTGCTGCGCTTCGCCATCGACCAGGTGGAACTGCTGGAACTGGGCGGCCATCCCCACCGCCGCCGCCGCTGGCGTTTGGCGACCGCCTGGCAGGAGGAAGCCCTGAATCCCTGAACGCCCGGGCCCCATACACTTCACAGGCAGGGCCTGAGGCTGATGCGGTGCTGAGCAGACTCCTTGCTCTGATGGCCGCCAGCTGGCTGCTGAGTCCCGCGGCCATGGCCCAGCAGTCCCTGACCTGCACGAGTCTGCAGGAGCGTTACCGGGTCCTTGCCGATCAGGCGTTGCAGCAGGAAGTTCGCCTGCTCAAAGCCGTGCGCCAGCGGCTTTGCCCCACCCTCAGCCTGCAGGCGGACGAGGCCCAACCTGACCAGTCAGCGGCGGAGGCGATCGACTTCGATGCCCTGATCCGCTGCCGCCATCGCGCCGAAGCTGAACTGCAGGCCACACGCGCGCCCCTGTATCGCAATCGGCGGCAACTGGCCTTTTACACCGCCGCTGGTGCGGACCTGGCCAAGCAGGCCGACGGCTGGCTGGAGCGCAGTGATCAGGCCGGCTGTCCCTGAGCCGGCACTGGCTTGGGCCCCATCGCCGCCAGCAATTGCTCCGCCAGCTGTTCGCCGCTGCGCAGGGCACCCTCGATCCGGCCGAAACCAGGGCCGCTGGTGAAATCACCACAGAAGCCGATCCGGCTCTGTGGGCAGAGCATCAGTTCTCTGGACAGACCCGGCGGCTGGGGAAAAGCCGCCCCCCAGCGCATCAACTGAGGATCAGCCTCCGCCAGCTCCAATGGAGTGATCCAGGGCTTGACCACTGCCGAGAGCGCTGATGCCAGGGTGTCTATCAGTGCCTGCTCCCGCTGCGGCGATGGGGTGACCCCAGCCAGGCTGGCAACCGATGAGCGCGATCCGATCACGCCAGCGTGAAGCGTGGCGACGTCAGCTGTGGAGTGGGCCACAACTGCGCAGCATCCATCCTCCAGGGGCTGAATCGAGAGTCGCGAGAGCCCCCAGCGCCTCTGGGCTGCATCATCGAAGCTCAGCAGGCGAAAGGGAAGCCGCCGCCAGGCCTCAGCCGCTGGAGGTTGGATCAGGAGCAGCAGGGCGCAGCGTGGACTGGTGTCGATGGCGGCGATGGCGGCGGCGGCCCGCTCGAGCTGTGGATCCCCCAGCGTCCTGACCAGCGGCTGCAGGGGGGGCTCAGGCCAGCCCAGCAGCTCCTGGCAGCGGGGATGCACCAGCAGGGTGCCGCTCAGCACCAGCCAGTCGGCGCCGCCCAGCCGGCGATGGTCTTGATCGAGCAGATCCCAGCCAGCGCTCCTGCTTCGGGCCAGATGCCTCACCAGCTGACTGCTGTTCAGAACAAGGCCGTCGCCCCCTAGCTCCAGCAACCCCCGGCAGAGTTGATCCATGCCGCCCCTGCCTCGGTACAGATCCCCCTGCGTGAGCGGATCGGTGGTACCGGCGCTGAGCTGACCCTCTCCGTCGAGTTGTGCCAATGCACCAGGCCAAGGCTCGATCCAGCCAGCTTCAAGCAGCGGAGCTAACAGTGTTGGGGCAGGACCGGCGCTGATCGAGAGCAGTGGTGCTCCGTGATCGAAACGCAATAAATGGTTATGGCGTGAGCGGCGGGTGCTGGCACGTCCCCCAGCCCCCCGGCCGGATTCCCAGAGGCTGATCGGACCCCGCCAGCCCAGCCGCCGCAGCCGGGCCGCCATAGCGCAACCTGCTACTCCTGCACCGATCACCGCCAGGGACTGGGCAGCTGGATCAATCTGGATTTCTCGCTTCCACTCCAACAGGCTCAGACCATGGTTCGTTCTGGTCAGATCCGGGGTTCTGGTCAGATCCGGCTCAGACCCCCTGGCCGGCCGAGGATGCCTGCTGGTAGAGCTGTTCGAGCCGCTCACGGCTGAGGTCCACCACCATCACCTCTTCACCAGGACTGGGAGCTTCGGGGTGGCGGCGGCGTGGCGTGGCGACTCGCTCGCTGCTGCGCAGGTTCTGGGTCATCAGCGCGAAGGCGCCACCCAGGATCACGGCGAAGCAGCCCATGTAAAGCAGTGGGCCGATCACGTTGACAAAGGTGGTCATGGGGTTCCGGCTTTCCAATCAGCCTAGTGTGAAGAACTGTTAACCGTGGTTGGTTCGGTGCGGTGGCCCGGCCCCGGCTTCTGGGCAATCACCGCGAAGAAGGGATCTCCATGGCCCCCCAGCCAGCCCAGCGGCCCCTCTGCCCGGGTCGACTCGGCGACCAGCTCCGGCATCGGCCAGCCCTGAGCTACCAGTACCCGCACCACATACTCCAGGTGATCCCGGTCGCCGCCGTCGGTCCAGATCTGGGGCGCTTTCTGCATGAACATCCGGTTGGAGAAGGCCACGATCAGCTGCCCCTGGGGCCGCAGGATCCGCAGCAGCTCGGCCGCGATCGCTTCCGGTTGCTGCAGGTACTGCCATCCCGCCACGATCAGTACCGCATCCACACTGCTGTCCTCCAGGGGCAGGCGCTGGTCGCGGTTCAGGTTCTGCAACCAGTGCTGATCCAGGCGTGGATTCGCCTCCAGCTCCCGGGCGTTGAGGCCATGGCCGATCACCCGCTCATAGCGGACCTCCTCGGGGAGATGGCTGACCCAGCTGCTCATCAGATCCAGCACCACCGCGCAGGGTGGAATCCGCTCGCGGTAGAGCGCCGTCAGCCGGTTGCGAAAAGCGCCGTCGAGGTGCTGCACGAAGCGGGGCTCGGCGTAGAAGGCGGCGTCATCGGAGCGGTCGAGCTTGACGCGCTCCGCCTCGCTCAGCACCTGCACCACCATGGCTCGCTCCCCAACGTCATCGATCGCCCCATGCTGGCCACAACAAAGCCCGGTGGCGGGGCCACCGGGCGCTTGTCTGCGGAGCGGAAACCGCTCCACGATCGATCAGATCGTCGGTTGGGCATGGAGACCATGCCGTTGCGCGTCTTCAGTTGTGTGTCCGTCGGTGATGCGGTTGTTCAGCACTGGGATCGATTGGATGGTTGCTCAAGGGCGGAGCCGCTGACGCTGGCACCTGGGGCCAGGGTTCAAGTGGGGCTTCCCAGAGAGTCCGGGGCACCTGAGACGGCGCAAGGACAAGGCGGCTGAAACCGCCGGGGAAACCAGTGATCCGATGAGAGTGTTGGAGCAGGGTCCGGATCGTCAGCGAGCTCCTGGATGCTGCTCAGGGGGGGTGTCGTCCATCGCTTGGAGCCTCCGAATCCCGTTGCTGTCACTCTCCCCCCGCCGACCGGCCGGCACAAGGCACAGCCCCCCAGACGACACCGCTCGTCACGTCGGGACATCTGCCGTCATGAAGCAGTCGCCATGAAACGGTGACTAGTACAGATGCACTACTCTGGCGATCCCTGAGAGGCTGCCCGTGACCACCGATCCAGCCACTCACCCAGCCACCCAGTCGGCTGTCATCACCGGTGGCTTCAGCGAACCGTTCACGCCCCTGCCGTTGCGCGAGCGCCGCCGGGCCCTGCTGCTGCCCCTGGCCGGCGAGAGCGTGGCGGCCGGCTTCCCCAGTCCCGCCGACGACTACGTCGAGACCGGCATCGACCTCAATGAGCAGCTGATCGCCCGCCCCAGCAGCACCTTCTTCCTGCGCGTCAGCGGTGATTCCATGATCGGCGCCGGCATCCACCACGGCGACCTGCTGATCGTCGATCGCAGCGTCGAGCCTCGCCACGGCCGGGTGGTGGTGGCGGTGGTTGAGGGGGCCTTCACGCTCAAGCGCCTGGTGCGGCACCAGGGGCGGCTGCGGCTGGAGGCCGCCCATCCCGCCTATCCGCACCTGGAGCTGAGCGATGCCGAAGACACCCGCCTCTGGGGGGTGGCCATTCACGTGATCCACCCGCTCTGAGGGCGCCGATGGCCTGGGCCACCGTGCTGATCGACGGCAACAACTTCTACGCCTCCTGCGAGGCGGCCCTCGATCCCTCCCTGATCGGCCGGCCGCTGGTGGTGCTCTCCAACAACGACGGCTGCATCGTGGCCCGCAGCGCCGAGGCCCGCGCCCTGGGCATCCCCATGGGCCAGCCCTACTTCCAGGTGCGGCGCGAGCTGGAGCGCCTCGGCGTGGTGGTGCGCAGCTCCAACTACGCCCTCTATGCCGACATGAGCCAGCGGTTGATGCTCACGCTTGAGCCCTGGGTGGAGGAGCTGGAGATCTATTCGATCGATGAGGCCTTCGGCCGGCTGCAGCGTCCGTCGCCGCAGGCTGGCTCTGGTGGTGGCGCTGCTGATCTCAGCGCCTGGGGCCGCGCCCTGCGCCAGCAGGTGCGGCGCCACCTGGGGCTGCCGGTGGCGGTGGGAATCGCCCCCTCCAAGGTGCTCGCCAAGCTGGCCAACAAGCTGGCCAAGGCCGATCCGGCCCACGGCGGTGTTTTCGATCTGGGGGCGCTGGCCGATCCCGACCCCTGGCTGGAGGCCGTGGCGATCGAGGACGTCTGGGGCATCGGCCGCAAGCTCGCGCGCTGGTGCCGCCTGCGCGGCGTGGCCAACGCGCTCCAGCTGCGCGAGCTGGCCAGCGGTGAGCTGCGCAGCAAAGCCGGTGTGGTGGGGCTGCGCCTGCAGCAGGAGCTGCGGGGCCACAGCTGCCTGCCCCTGGTGGCGGTCCCGCCCGCCAAGCAGGAAACCTGCGTGAGCCGCAGCTTCAGCGAACCGATCCGCGAGCTGGGCCCGCTGCGCGAGGCGATCGCCACCTATCTCAGCCGCGCCGCCGAGAAGCTGCGTCGCCAGCACCAGCGCGCCGGTGCCATCACCGTGTTCGTGCGCAGCAGTCCCTTCAACGGCACCCGCCTCTATGCCAATGCCGCCACCGTGTCGCTGCCGCTGGCCAGCAACGACACCGCCGTGCTGCTGGCCGCCGCCCTGCCCCTGGCCGAACGCCTGTTCAGACCCCACAAGCCCCTGCAGAAAGCCGGTGTGCTGCTGCAGAATCTGCAGCCGCTGGAGCAGCTGCAGCACCATCTGCTGGTGCCGCTGTCGCCGCAGCAGCAACGGCGCCGGGAGGAACTGATGGCCACCATCGACGGCCTCAACCGCCGCTACGGCCGCGGCACGGTGCAGTGGGCCGCCTGCGGCCTCCAGCCGGCCTGGGCGATGAAGCGGGAACGGCTCTCGCGGGCCGCCACCACCCGCCTGAGCGACATTCCCGTGGTGCACAGCGGCTGAGGCGCCGCTCAGCGCCGGTTGCGGGGGGGCTGGTCGCTGCCCATCAGCAGCAAGCGCTCCCACTGCCCAAGCTTCCAGGCCGCGACGCCCGCGGCCACCGCCACCAGGGCCGCGGGAATCAACACCGGCAGGGTGTGGAACCAGGCGATCGCCAGCAGGGCCAGCCAGGCCAGGGGGGCCAGCAGCGGCCGCCAGCGGCGGATCTGGCGCAGGGCGCCGGAGCAGCTACGGCAGTGGCGGGTGTGGCTCTCGTAGCGCTCCATCAGCGCGCTGCGACCCAGGCGCGGTGGCAGCGGCTGATCCGGGAACGGCTCGCCCGCCCCACTCACCACCCAGTCGCGCAGAGCCTTGACGTAGGTATCGGCGCCGGTGGCCAGGTGGCAGGCGCGGCTGAGGGCCGCACTGCCGCCGCGGTTCTCCAGCACCCGCTCCTGCCAGTGCAGGAAGATCTGATCGTCTTCCAGCACGGTGTGATTACTGATGTGCTGGAGCCACTGGGGGCGCAGGCGCAGCAGCCGGCCAGGCCAGGGGGACTCGAACTGGAACGGGAAGCGGGCAAACAACCGGCACTCCCCCGGCCGGGTCGGCGTGGCGTACACCACGGTGAGAATGCGTGCGAAACCACGGGCCGTGAGGTCGTGCCACATCAGGCCTGGAGCCAGAAAGGTGGTGAACTGGCTGCCGAGCTTGCCCCGGCGCGGGCCCTCCTCCCAGACGCCGCTGAATCCCTCAGGGCCGGCATGCTCCAGCCGCAGGTCCACCGGGCCGGCCGTCTCACGGCGACCCACCGTGGCGTGATGGGTGAAGGGCACGTGGCTCACATCGAGCACGTTCTCCAGCAAGGTGAGGGCGTCGTAGGGGAGGTCGCGGAAGGTGTCCTGCACCAGCCAGCCGGCCCGCGTGTCCTCCAGGACGGGAACAAGGGGCAGGGGCACCGCGATGGCCGCCTCGGGTGCGCCGGCAAACACGAAGAGCATGTCCTGGCCGGTGGCGGTGGCGTAGGCGCGGCAGGAGCTGCGCCGGTCACTGGGCTGGCTGCCGGCACTGGCCTGGGGAATGGCGGTGCAGCGGCCCTGGCCGTCGAAGCTCCAGCCGTGGTAAGGGCACTCCAGCTCACCGTCGGCATTCAGTCGCCCCTCGGAGAGCGGCACCAGGCGGTGCGGGCAGACATCAGCGAAGGCGCGCCACTGGCCGCCAGCCGCTTCAGATCCGGCTGTGCCTTTGCGGTCGAACCAGAGCACCAGGTCGTCGCCAAGGAGTGTGAACCCCGTGGGCCTGTCCGGATCCAGATCGCGCAAAAAGGCCACCGGATACCAGGCGTTGCGCCAGGCCAGGCTCTGCTGGGCGGAAGCCGTGGGGAGGAGTTCGGCGCTGGCGCTGCTCACAGCAAGACATGCATGCAGGCTGAATCGTGGCAGGCCCGGGCCGGCGACCGTGCCAATCGCCCTCAGGAAAAGCCCCCGGGCTTGGGGCGGCGGCTGGAGAGGGAGAGGTTCACATTGGCGTTGGGAGTGGCGCTGGGAGTGCCGCTGGCCGGGGCGCCCGGAGGCCGCAGCCCGGCCGGTTGCGGCACGGCCATCACGTTGAACGCCAGTGACCAGCGCACTCCCTCCCCTCGGAACGGCGGCACCGAATGGGGCTGCCAGGCGGGAAACACGTAGAAGTCACCCGGTACCGGGTGGGCGTAGTGGACCATGCCGGTGTGGAAGCTCTGGATGTGCCAGTCCTCCGGTCCGTGGAAGCAGAGCTGACCGTCGAAGCTGTCGGGCCGGATCTGGGGGGGCACCTTCAGGAACACCACTCCGGAGAAGCTGCCGCCGTGGGTGTGGACCGGGTTGTAGTCGCCGCCGCGCTGGGCATTGAGCCAGACATCCACCAGCTGCAGGCCGTATCGCCCGGGTATCCAGGGACCACGGCCCTGGGGGGGCTGCCGCTCCATCACATGGCGGATCCAGTGGTCACACCCGGGCAGGATCACCGTGCTGGCCAGGCTGGTCACGGCCGGGTGCTGGGGGGCCAGCTGTCGCTGCTGATCCAGCTGACCAGCCAGCTTCACGGAAGCGTCCGGAGAGGACTCCGGATCGGCGAGCACCTGGCCTGCCAGGGTGATGAGCTCGGCGAGCAGACCGTCCGGCAGATGCCCCTTGAGCACGTAGCGGGGGAACAGGGTCAGCATCTCCATCGAGGTGGCGTCCTGCAAACCCTTTCCAGCAGCGGCTTTTCAGCCTAAGGGAGCCCCCCTAGAGCCCCTCGTAGCGCACGTTGAGGTTGAGCTTCCCAGGACCAAGTGCCGTGGCCTGGAGCACCAGCACGGCTGTTTTGCCGTCTGGGGTGCCATCGACGCTGGTGCCAGCTGGTGGATCGAAGACCAGATTCAGGCCCCACGGACCCGAAACGGTGTTGATCGTGCGCTCCCGGTAGCCCTGGCTGCTCAAAGAGGCGCGCAGCTTGGCAAGCAGGCCCTCGGGCGTGCCGCCCAACTGGCCGTTGAGGCTGATCTGCCCCACGGCATTGGCGGCGAACAGGCTGGGCAGACCGCTTGGGACCGGCAGCTTCAGTCCCTTCAGCAGGGACGCGGCTGGGGCGGCGAAGGCAGCCGTGGCGGTGAGAACCACCGACGCGGTGGCCGTGAGCAGCGTGCGCAGAAAGCTCAAGCGGAGAGGTGCGTCAGCGATCAACCTACGTGGATTGCATGGAGGAATTCTGCGCCGCTGCCCTGGGCAGCCTGGCGTGATGGGCGCTGGGGATGCTGCCAGCTGAGCCAGCCAGATCCACTCAGGCAGAGCGTCATCAGCACTCCGGCGATCAACCACCAGGGCGGCAGGGGCGGTCGGTGGTGGCGTTGGTGATCAGGCACGGGCCCACGTTGCCGCTGACCTGTGGCTGTGGTGTGTCCCTGGGGGCCACAGCTGTAGCCGGATGTGACCGAGGCCGCTTCAAGCCCTATGAGATCAGCAGTTCTGCAACAGAAAGGCCCCGGTTGTCCGGGGCTTTTTGCTGCACCGTTCCCGTGCTGCTGGGACCGCTGAAGCAGCCCGTCGCTCGCCGGTGCCATTTGAGTCTCGCCCTTCTCGCCCCGGATTGGGGTGTGGAGCGTCACCTGCTTCGACTGCGGCAGGCCACGCCAACCCGATCCGGTGGCTGGCCTCAGCCGACAGCAGCGGCAGCGCGATCGAAGTAGGTGCCGATCTCGGAGGCGAGGGCGGAGCAGTCACCGGGGGTGATGCCGTTGCGGTCGTTGACGAGAGCCATGGCGGCATCCTTCATCTTGCGGACCCCTTCAGCCACGGAAGCGCCGGGGACGCCGAGGGCGAGATAGGTTTCGCGGAGGCCGTTGAGGCAGCGATCTTCCAGTACGGAAGCATCGCCGGTGAAGACGGCGTAGGTGACGTAGCGGAGGATGATCTCCATGTCGCGCAGGCAGGCAGCCATGCGGCGATGGGTGTAGGCGTTGCCGCCGGGGGCGATCAGGGCCGGCTGCTGATCGAACAGATCGCGGGCAGCGTTGGTGACGATCTTGGAGGCGTTGGAGGTGATGCGATTGACGGCATCCATCCGCTTGTTGCTGCCGGAGACGATGGCGCCGAGGGCATCGAGCTGGGCGGGGCTGAGAAACTCGCCA
Organism: Synechococcus sp. J7-Johnson; assembly: GCF_024345795.1. Taxonomy (GTDB): domain Bacteria; phylum Cyanobacteriota; class Cyanobacteriia; order PCC-6307; family Cyanobiaceae; genus Regnicoccus_A. The sequence goes on along the minus strand of NZ_JAGQBU010000036.1, from coordinate 11,002 downwards.
CGGGCATCAGCTTGAGCCACAACCTTGGTGAAAGCGTCGAACATGGAGGGGAAACATCCAAGCCAGACGCTAGGAATCAGGGCACCGCAGCGCGAGAGGCCGGTCGTCGGCTCCAGGCCTGAAGACTTGGCTTCTAGCCTGAAGACACCTAGATCCTGAGATTGAACTGGTGTGGATGGCCCCGACGCCTGAGTCCTCAGGCCCCCTCAGCTGGGAGCAACTGGGGGCGCTGGCACCGGCCGAACCCGACCGGGTCAACGGCTCCTGCAACGCCCAGGCCCTGTTGCGCCTGTTTGGTGCCAGCGAAGCGGATGTGAGGGTCACTCTCTTCCGTGACCACCACGCCTGGTGCCCCTACTGCCAGAAGGTGTGGCTGTGGCTGGAGGAGAAGCGGATTCCCTACCGGATCCGCAAGGTCACGATGTTCTGTTATGGCGAGAAGGAGCGCTGGTTCCGTCAGTTGGTGCCCTCAGGCATGCTGCCGGCCCTCCAGCTCGATGGCCGCACAATCACCGAGAGCGACGACATCCTGCTGGCCCTGGAGAAAGCCTTCGGCCCTCTGGCCCTGGGCATGAAGGATCCGGCGGTGCTGCCCTTGCGCCAGCTCGAGCGTGTTCTGTTCCGGGCCTGGTGCCAGTGGCTGTGCAGCCCAGGGTTGAGCCCGGCCCAGGAGGAGCGGGCCGCCGCCCAGTTCGATCGGGTGGCCGCGTCAGTGGATGAGGCCCTGCGCTCCACCCCGGGCCCCTACCTGCTGGAGACGTTCAGCAGCGCCGATGTGGTGATCACCCCCTACATCGAGCGCATGAGCGCCAGCCTCTTCTATTACAAGGGCTACAACCTGCGCACCCGCCACCCGGCGATCGCGGCCTGGTTCGCCGCGATGGAAACCCGTCCCACCTACCTGGGCACCCAGAGCGACTTCCACACCCACGCCCACGATCTCCCCCCCCAGATGGGCGGCTGTCACGCCTGGACCACCCCGGAGCAACAGGCTGCCCAGCGGCGCGTGGATGAAGGACCCTGGCCCGTGGCCAGCCCTGATCCGGAAACCTCCCAGCCGGAGCCGGAGGACTCGGCGCTGATTGCTCTGGCACGGTTGCTGAAGCATCGCCAGGCGATCGCAGCGGTCAACCCCGATGCACCGGAGCGCTTCGATCTGGCCCTGCGCTGTGCCCTCACAGGGCTGGTGGGATCGACTCTGCCGACGCCACCGGCGGGGTCCGCCGCGGGCCTTGGCTACCTTCGCGATCGCATCAGCGTGCCCCGCGACATGCCCCTGCATGCTGCCCGGCGGCTGCGCCAGGCTCTCGGGGCCGCCATGCTTGCGGCAGAAGGCCCGAAGGACCAGTTGTCGGCGTTGCCGAGCCAGCACCGCCGCGACCAGGACCCCAGGCCATTCCAGCGCCAGGAGCCAAGCCTGGAGCCGATCAGCCGATGAGGGGCCCGCAGCACGGCTTCAGGGTCCTGGCCGCCTCGGCCGCCGCCCTCGCCTTTTGGGCACCGTTCCCGCTCATGCCCGCACCGGCAGCTGCCGTCGAGCTGGGGGAGCAGACGTTCTTCCTGCGTGCCCCCTGGAAATTGCGCTGGCGCACCTACAACTCCACGGTCTTTGATCGTGGCGGTGAGTATTACGTCACGATCGAGATGCCCGAGGAGGCCGGAGCGGGGCTGGGGGCACTGGAGATCCGTCAGATCTCGGGAGCCGACTGGCGCTTCTCCTTCGACGACTCCCGCACACGCGCCTTCCTGGGCCAGCCCAGGCGGGAAGGTCCGCCGCTGCCGGTCCAGGCCAGCTTCGACGACGCCAACCGCTTGTTTCGTATCACCTTCCCGTCGCCGCCCGCTCCTGGGCAGACCGTGACGGTGGCGCTGCGGCCCTGGAGCAACCCAGCCAGCGCCGATGTCTATCAATTCGCTGTGGTGGCGTTCCCGGCCGGTCCGAATCCCGTGGCCCAGCAGGTGGGGATCGCCAGGATGTCGATTTACGAGCTGGTGGATTTCTGAGCACCGCCTGCTGAGCAGCGATCTCCACGACGCTCACCCACCAGTGGGTGATCCTCCAGGCCGGTGATCGCCTCAGGGTTGCTGTAGTGCTTGAACTCCAGCCAGTTGCCCGAGGGATCGATCAGAAACAGACTGCGGTGCTCCAGGGGGGTGCCGGCAAAACGCAGGCGCGGCTCGCCCCCCAGCTGCAGGCCCTGGGCGCGGGCCCGCTGCTCGAGGGCATCTAGTTCCTCGGCGCTGGCGAACACCAGACCGAAGTGGCGGGGGTAGATGCCCGTCTGCTTGTGGATTGCCCCGTGCTCCAGGTGGGCCACCAGCTGATGCCCGCCCAGCTCCAGCACCAGGGCCTCGGCGCTGCGGCGTCCGCGCCGGCAGCCCAGCCCCTGCACGTACCAGCGCTCGGTGGCCTCCAGGTCGATGACTGGAAAGGCCAGATGAAACAGGGGCGTGCCCGGCATCGCGGCGGGGGCGGGAACCGCAGAGGACAGGCGGCTTCTTCAGAGGCGACGGCGGAAGCCATCGCTGAAGCCCACCGAGGCGGAGGAGCGCTCCTCACCGGCGCGGCTGAGCTGCCAGACGTTGCGGCTGAGGCGCTGGGCAGTGATGCCGGCCCGGCGCACCACGGCGGTGCCGGGCCGGGCCCCCAGCAGCAGGGTCACCTCCTGGGTGGTCAGGGGGGCTCCTGTCTGGAGCGCCAGGGCAATCGCCTCGAGGCGGCCCTTCAAGGTTGAAACGGTGGCAGATCCCTCGGCTTCGGCGTCGAGATCGAGCAGGGGCAGCTCAGCGCCCGTGCTGGCCATGCCGCGCATCAGACCCAGCCCCACCACGGCAAGGGCCTGCTCGGGCTTGACGCCCTGCTCGATCGCCCCACTGATCCATTCGGAAAAGGAAGCCTGGGTTTCGCTGCGGACGCTGCCGGCGGGATTCACTGTGGTGGCGGTGTTCACCGTGCTGCTTGATTTCGAAGCCACGGCGCTGATTCTCAGGGGTCTTGAGGCGAAGTTATCGGTTGAGCCAGGGCGCGCAAGGGGGCGGCGGCTTTGGAGCAAGAAACCGGATGGGGCCGAAGGGTAAGATCCATCTGCTTCCACGAGAACCCAGTCCCCCTGGGGATTCGGCCTGTCAGCGCAGGTCGTCGCGCCATCCATCCCACAGGTCGCCTTGATGCCCCGTTCGTCACGGATGGATTCCCGCCCGCCGAACGATTCAGGTAGAGGTCGTCAGGTCCGTCTCACCGGCAGCCACAGCCCCGTTGCGCAATCGCGCCAGGCGATTGAGCTGCGCGCCTACGTCTTTCTCGACTCGCTGCAGCCCCAGCTGGCCGCCTACATGGGAACGGTGTCCCAGGGCTTCCTGCCCATTCCCGGCGATGCCTGCCTCTGGCTGGAGGTGGCCCCCGGCATGGCCGTGCACCGCCTCACTGACATCGCCCTCAAGGCCAGCACCGTGCGCCTCGGCCAGAAGGTGGTGGAGCGCGCCTTCGGGTCGCTGGCTCTCTACCACCGGGATCAGAGCAGCGTGCTGCTCTCCGGCCAGGCAGTGGTGGAGGCGATGGGCACCACGGTGGAGCAGCGTGGCCAGTGCGAGGTCACCTGGGAGGAGATCATCCGGGCGATCACTCCCGACCATGCGGTGCTGATCAACCGCCAGAACCGTCGCGGCTCGATGATCCAGGCAGGCATGAGCATGTTCATCCTCGAGACCGAACCGGCCGGCTATGTGCTGATCGCTGCCAATGAGGCCGAGAAGTCTTCGAACATCACCGTGGTTGATGTGAAGGCAGTGGGCGCCTACGGGCGGCTCACCCTCGCGGGCCGCGAGGGGGATATCGACGAGGCCGCTGCCGCCGCATTGAGGGCGATCGAGATCATCAACCGCTGACTTGATTCAGGTCGCCAGCTACGCACCGTTCAGGCCCAGCACCCGGGGCAGATCAACCGCTAGAGCGTGCAGGGCCTTGGCACGGCTGCCGAGCTTCTCCAGCTGATGGGGGGGCATCTCAGCGAGGGTGCAGCCCGCTTCACGCACGTGCAGCAGCCGGTTGTAGCCATAGCCGGCGGCGGCCACAGGCTGGCGCAGGATCTCCCCCCGACAGATCCCCTCGGCTTCGAGGATGGTGCTGCCGCTGGGGTCGGCCACGGCCAGGGCGGTGATCAGGGCAGCGCTGCGGTATGGGGTGTCTCCCATCTCCCCCAGCAGGCGGGCCATGCGCTGCTCATCACCCTGGGCGTAGCGAGCCGAGTACACCCCCGGGGCACCCCCAAGGACATCCACCGCCAGGCCCGAGTCGTCGGCCAGGGCCCAGCGGCCGGTTAGCCGGGCCACGGTTTCCGCCTTCAGCCTGGCGTTTTCGGCGAAGGTGCTGCCTGTCTCCTCCACCTCCAGTCCCTCGGGCTGGGGGGCCACATCCAGCTCAAGCGGGGCAAGCATGGCCTCCATCTCGCGGATCTTGTGGCGGTTGCCGCTGGCGATAACCAGCACAGGCCTTGGCACAGCCGCTCAGCTCTGGGTGGCCAGAGGACGGGATCCCTGCCTGGGCACGGGACCGTCGCGGTCGGAGCGGAAAATCAGCTCCAGGTCGCCGGCGTGTTCGGGAAGGAGGGATATCAGCTCTGTGAAGGCCTGCAGGGTCTGGGGCGCACCTTTGATCATCGTCTCGGAGCTCATCAACACCACATCCAGCTCGGGTCCATCGGCCTGGGGCTGCACATCCGCGAACAGCTGCACCACCATTCCCTGGGGAGGAACTCTCATCACGGCACTGAGGTGGGACGGACCCTGGTGGTCGAATTCGGGATTCAGGCGCCGCAGGGCGGGCATCAGCTTGGGGATCAGCTCATGGCCCGCCGCCGGCCCACGGGGCTTGAGCACGATGATCAGACGAGCCATCTCCGCCGCTGCGTTCGAGGCCCGCATCCTTGCGCAGCGCCGCCCCTCGCTTGCCCTCACTGTTCCCGCTGACAGCTGATCGCCAGCTCAAATCAGGAGCGTGCGGGGCATTCAGCCCTGGTGGAAGGCTGGATTGAGCCAGCAGCGAGGCATCGCCTCATCCGAGGGGAACACCAGCTCTGTTTTGCTGAACGCCTGGGGCTCCTGGATTTCTTCGCCCGCATGGAAGCGTCCGGTCACGGAGCTGGCGAAGGGGTCCATCAATTGCTTGATGTCGAGCACTTCCACCAGGCTGGAGTCGGGACGGAACTTGAGAAACATGGGCCCTCCATGGGATCTGTCTCTGCTGTAGATCCGCCCCGGCCATCTGGAGCGTCAACGTGGTGGAGCGTCACCGATTGAGTGGGCGCCACGCAGGGAGCGCCGTTGTCCCCATGCTGCGGCGGCGAACACCGCCGCCATCACCAGATAGCCCAGGGCCCACTCAGCCCCTGTGCCCCAGCCAAGGTTCAAGACGGTGTCGGCGGTCGTGAAGCGCCAGGCATGGATCAGCCCGAACCAGGAACCGCCGCTCGCCAGAGCCGCGCAGGCGGAGGCCGCCAGGAAGCGCTGCTCGATCACGTACACCAGCAGGGCCGAGAGCAACATGGCCGCCACTATCTGGCCCTGCTCGAGGGCAAAGGCTCCTGCCGCCCAGACATCGGCCTGCTGCAGCGGTAGGAGCAGGGCAGGTCCGAAGGGTTGCCCTGGCCCGCCGGCTCCGCCGGCGCGCAGCCCGGCCTTGAGCAGCAGGGCACCCCAGCCTGCCAGCCCGGGCAGCAGGCCCAGCACCACTGCCGGGGCATGGGCCGCGGGTGTGGCCTGGAAGCTCTGGGCGGCGATGACGATGCCGATGTAAAGCACGATGGCCATGCCGGCCTCGATCGGCAGCAGTTGCCCCACGAGCCCAAAGAGGCCGAACAGGCAGCCCAGGCCCATCAGCAGCCCGTTCAGCCAGGAGTAGCCGATCCGGGCACCCATGCCTTTCCAGCCGGGATGGCCGATGTAGATGGTGGTGGGGAAGCAGGAGCCCAGCAGCGCCGCCGCGATGGTGCCGACACCGTTGATCAGCAGTGATCCCTTCACGGGATAGCGGTCGCCTGCGGCTTCGGCGCTCTCCAGGTTCTGCAGCGAGCCGAGGATGTTGAACAGGCCCATCGGCACGATCACGCCGATCCAGGGCAGCAGCTGGTCGCGGGCCTGCCAGAGCGCCCCCAGCTGAAACCTGGGAAGGTGCCAGCCGACCTGGGCGGCATTGGTCTGCCAGCTGACGGGATCCAGGCGCAGCTGGCCGGTGGCCGCCGCCAGGGCGATGCCGAGCAGCACCGCCAGCAGGCCGCCGGGGAGGGGCAGGCGCAGGTTGCCGTAGTAGGTGAGCAGGATCACCGCCAGTACCGCCAGTCCCACCACGGGATGGGCATAGGTGCGCAGCAGGAAGCCGAGGGCGATGTACCCCAGGGCGATGCCGGCCAGGGTGGAGAGCAGGGCTGCTCTCGGCAGCCAGCGCCGCAGTCCGCCCACACACCAGGCCCCCGCTGTTTCGATCACTCCCGAGCCCAGGCAAGCCATCAGTCCCGCCTGCCACGAGAGCCGCACGGCCTCGGCGTCGCTCAGACCCTGGCCGAGGGCCGTGAGCTTCACCGGCAACATCACCAGGAACACATAGGCGAACAGGCTCACCGTATTGATGCCGTAGGGCAGGGCGGTGCGGTCGGAGCGGCGCTCCAGCCGGCCGAGCCGATGGGCCTGCCAGGCATAGGCGGCATTGCCCGCCACCAGGCTCACGCCGGTGGCGGGCAGGATCACCCCGAAGATCAGGCCATCGGGATACCCGAGCACGCCCCGGCAGAGGCTGAGGATCAGCAGGATCTGGATCAGGTTGTCCAGTCCGAGTCCAAGCAGCCCGTCCCAGTCGCCGGGCACCAGCCAGCGGGGTCCCCTTTCGTCCATGGCCATGGCCCCTTGCTCTCCCCATGATCCTGAAGACGGAACCGGGGGCTGTGAACCCTTGTGACCCTGGCGGTCCCGCGCCCCTTTCATCCCTGAGGTTCAGGGCTGGAATCCCGCCCGAAGGGCCGTGATGGAGTTTGTGCTGGCGGTGCTCGCCCTGATCTGGTTCACCTTCCTGCTGCTGGTGCTGGCGGTGCTGGGCCTGGGCTGGCTGCTGAACAGGGGGCGGCGGGGGAGTGCGGGAGGCGTGATGGCGCCAGAGCTGCTGGAGCGGCTGGAGCGACTCGAGGCACGGCTGGAGAGGCTGGAGGGTCTTGGGCAGACCGAGCGGTTGGAGCGGCTGGATCAGCCCGAGCGGTTGCAGCTACTGGGATTGGAGCCGCAGCAAAGACCTGAGACTGGTGTCGGCTCAGCCGGCGTGAGGCCATCGAGGCTGCCGCCGCTGGAGTTACCAAAACCCTCCGTTCCGCCCCCGCCTCTCGAGCCTCCCGTCCTGGGGCGCTCGTTGGCCAAGCGGCTGGAGCGGGGCATCGAGAACTGGACCGGACGACTGGGGGCCGCGGCAGTGGTGGCCGGGGTCACCTTTCTGCTTCTGCACAGCGCCTACCGGCTGGAGCCGGCCCAGCGGTTCCTGCTCACCCTGCTGGCGGCGGCGGCCCTGGCTGGGCTCTCCCTCTGGCTGGCCCGCCGGCCCAGCTGGCGAGAGCTCTCCGAATGGATCCGCAGTGCTGCCGGGGCCATTGTCCTGCTGGCCTGCGCCGCGGCAGGGGGATTGCCAGGCCTGGGGCTGCAGTGGATCGACCAGCCTCTGCCCGCTCTGGCGATTCTGCTGCTGGGCATTGGCCTGAATCTGCTGCTGGCCTGGCGATCACGGCGTCAGGCCCTGGCCGCTGCCCACCTGGTGTTCTCGCTGGTGCCCCTGGCGATCGTGCCCCCCTCGGCGATGGCATTGGCGACAGCCAGCGCCATCGTCCTGATTGGCCTCGCTCTGGCCCAGCGCCGCCGCTGGGATGGGGAGCTGCTGATCGTGAGTGGGGCCGCGGCGCTGCACCACTTGCTCTGGTATCTCCAGACCGATCTGCCCTTCCGCAACGAAGGCCTGCGCCCCTTTGGGCTGAGCGCCGCCGTGGTGGTGTTCGGTGCCGGCGTGCTGGTGGTGCATGGACACCGGGCCAGGCCCGCCGCCTTCAAGTTGTTGCCCCTGCTGGCCTTGCTCACCAACTGGCTGGCCCTGGCGCTGGCCTTGCTTGCCTATCCGGCCAGCCCGTGGGGCCGTGCCTTCGGCTGCGGGCTGGCGGCACTGCTGGCTCTGGCTCTCGCCCGCCGCGCCGGCCGCACCGGCGAGGTCTGGTTGCAGCGGGGCGAGCAGTTGATCGCCCAGTCGTTGGTGATCAGCGCGCTGTTCAGCCTCGGACCGCTGCTGGCCAACGGGCTCGTGCTGCTTCTGGCCGTGCTGCTGGCCTGCCTGGTGTTCCTGCGGCTTGCCGGTGCCGGTGGTGATAGCTGGTGGCCACGGATCAGCTGGGGTCTGAGCCTGGGCTTCGGAGTGGTGCTGGCGCTGGTGGGCCTGATCCCGTCGATCGGACCGAGCAGCAGCCAGAACGCCATCACCCTGCTGCTGGGGGCAGCTGCAGCCCTGGCCGCCTCAGTGGATCTGGCCAGGGCAACTCCGGACAGGCCCCAGGCTCGACCCAGGCCGAGCCTGGGCTGGCTCAGTGCTGGGCTGGTGGTCAGTGCGGCGGTGCAGGCCCTGGCCGGCGGTTGGATGGAGTGGTTGGCGCTGGTGGCGCTGGGCACGATGGTCGTGCTGGCGAAGCGGCTGCAGGCGCCAGGGGTGTTGGCGGGAGCTCAGGCCGCCGGCCTGGTGGTGCATGGGCTGGCCTGGCTGAATCTGCTGCTGAGCGCTCCCTGGCTGCCCGCCCTATTGAGCCTGCGCCTGCTGCCCCTGCTGCTGCTGGCGGGGCTGTTGCTGCGGGCCGGTGCCAGTGGGAGGGCTCGCCAGGCCGCCATCGTGCTGCTGGCTGTGGATCTTGGGCTGGCCGCTCAGCTGCTGCTCGCTCCGCTCTCAGCACTGTTGCCGGCCACGGCTTGGTTGCTGCTGGCGCTGCCCCTGGCGGATCTGTCGGCCCGGAGCTCGGCGCGGACGGCACGAACCCTGCTGCTGGTTGGTGCGGGGTATCTGCTGATGGTGCTGGTGGTCTGGCCTGTCTGGGTGCTGCCCTCAACGGCACAGCTCGGGGTGATGCTCTGGAGATGGCCGCTGGAAGGGCTGGGTCTGGGGGTGCTGCTGCGCTGGTGGCTAATCAGCCAGCACCAACCTTTGAGCACCTACCCGGGCTGGAGGCGTCTGCGCTCCTGCCTGTTGGAAGCGGTGCTGCTGAATCTCAACCTGATCGTGCTCTGGGAGCTGTCCCCTGCGGCGCGGACCCTGGCCTGGGCCGGGTTGGCTCTGCTGTTGATCAGTCGTCATGGCAGACGCTTCTTCGGGTCACGGGGTGGGCTCTATGCCCCGCCGATCAGCTGGCTTGGCCTGCTGCAGCTGGTGCTCGCCCTGCGTCGCCTGCGCCTCGATGGCGGCGACTGGGGCGCGCCCGATCAGCTGCTGATCGGGCTGGCTGTGCTGTTGCAGATCGCTTTCGTGGTGCTGCAGCACCGGCAGGCTCCCAGGCAGGCCAAGGGACCTGCACAGGCTCTGGCTCTGGCTGGTCCCTTGGGCCTGCTGCAGCGGCTGGAGAGTCAGCGACTCGTGGCAATTGATCTGCCGATGCTGGTGGGGCTCGCCCTGGCGATCTACTGGCGCTTTGATGCCGGACTGCTGACGTTGCTCTGGTCGGCCCAGGCCTTCCTGGTGTTCTGCCTGGGGACCTGGTTGCGCAACAACCCTCTCCGCCATCTGGCTCTGGCGGGGTTGGGGCTCTGCTTGCTGCGGCTGCTGCTGATCGACCTGGCCCGGGCCGACCTGGGCCTGAAGGGGGTGGTGTTCGTGGGGGTGGGGGTCCTGCTGATCGGGATGAACGCCCTTGTGAACCGCTACCGCGACCGCTTTTGTTGATCCACCGCAGCCTGGCTGAGCCTGGGGAATCAGCGGTGTTTGATCAGCTCAGCCAGTGGATAACGCACCTTCGCGAGGCTGGCGTGCTTGTCGTCGGCGCTGCGATAGCCGGCCAACTGCTCCGGTGTCTGCCCCCGGAGATCGGCTGTGGCGGCGATCAGGCGGTCGAGATCACTCTCCTCGATCTGGCGACGCACCAGGAAAACCACCAGATGGGAGGCCTCGGTGACCTGAGCCTGATTCCAGGAGAATGGCCGCAGTTCACTGCGCAGGGACGGGTCGGTCCGGGTCGTCAATGACGAGGAACGTCCAGGGCTGCAGGCCAAAGGACGAAGGGGTGAGCACCATTGCCTGATCAAGGGCAGCCCAGGTTTCGCTCGGAATTCTGCGCTCGGCATCGAACTGCTTGGTGGCGTAGCGCCAGGCCAAGGACTGGAGCAGATCAGAGCTGTCGAAGGTCATGGGTTTGTCGTATGAAGAAAACCTTGAATAGGTCAGATCAGTCGCTGGAGCTTGTGCCAACCTTCATGTCGGCACAAGGCCTCCTGGGGCCTCCACTCAACCGCCTGTCAGCACCGATGGAGCACGGTTCCTTCACTGACCAAACGACCTGGCTGAAAATTTCCAGGGTCGAAGCGTTGCGCAGTCGTCTGCAACATCTCCGCGAACGGCTTCAAAACCAGATTCAGAGCCTGCCACTGGGCAACGAGGGTTGGCTCAACACCGAGCGGGAACTGAACGCTGCTGAAGCAGCCATGTCCGAGCTGGGGGACTGGCGGCTGGGCTGAATCCACCCAGTTCAGCGCCTGCAGGGAAACTCCTCACGGGAGCCCACCAGCAGGTTGAAACTGGGGTGATCAGGGTCAACGGCAGACCAGAACCACTTGCCATCGGAATAGCTGGGAGTGCCACTGGAGTTGCTGCGGGGCAGCTGCAGGCTCAGGGAACATCTGAAAAACCGGCTAAAATCAATCCAGATCCAAGACTGAGACTGGAACGGATGGCCGCCCCCCTCCAGCTGGGCTTTACGGACTACGAGCAGATCTGCGCCAAAAAGAGGACGCGACG
>NZ_JAGQBU010000035.1 GCF_024345795.1 Synechococcus sp. J7-Johnson | reverse complement strand
CTGGCGTCAACCCGAAGAAGTGTGGATCAACAAGCCACCAGAAGAGCCAGAACCGACCCTGGCGCTACCATCAATCCAGGCCGCCTGAATGGCAGCCAAGGAGTGACACCTTTCCTGAAAGTTACCGTTGCCGCATTCATGGCCAGTCTACCGGCTATCCATCGCTGAGACCAGCTGCGGCACAATCGATCTGGCTTTTTCAGGAGTCCCTAATGCATTGCTCACTCTTTCCCATGCAAAGAGGATCTCTGGTCGCCTCCTGGCCTTGAGAGGTCCCTTAGCTCAGCGCACTCTTAACCCTGGACTAACGTCAGAATAAGAGAAATCAATGGGGATCACTAATGCCCATCTGGGTCATGGCACTACTGCTGGCAGCTTCAGCGCTGCTCTGGTTGCTGGGCACGGCCAACAGCGACGACGTGATCGGCCTGCTCGAGCGCATGCTCTCCCTTGGCGCCCTGGGCGTGGTGGTGTTGGTGGCCCGGCCCCTGGCGCTGGAACTTCTCGGGGTGGGCCTGGCCCTCTGGTTGCCGAGGGCCCACAGCGGCCAGGCGTCGCCGCCGCTGCCGAACCACAACGACGTGCTGATCCCGTTCCTCTGAATCCTGGGCGGGCTCAATAGCTCAGTAGCGCAGTTTCAGGGTTCGCGGCAGCTCCTCGCTGATTTCCCCCTCCGCCGTGAGTGCTGGGTAGGGGCGCCCCTGGCGACGGCACCACTCCGCCACCTGGGGGTAGGACCACTCGAACAGCAGCTTGTCGCGCGCTCCTTCCGGCAAGCCTTCGCCGGCCTGCGGCACCAGGCCCGCCGCCTGCCGCTGCCGCAGCGCCTCGAACAGCAGCACCGCCGCCGCCACCGACACATTCAGCGACTGGACCATGCCGCCGGTGGGGATGAACAGGGCCTGATCCACCATTGCCGCCGCCGCTTCACTCAGGCCCCATTTCTCCGCCCCCAGCACGAAGGCCGTGGGGCCGCGGAAGTCGCACTGGCGGTAATCCACGGCGCTGGTGCCCAGCTGGGTGCCATAGAGCCGGAAGCCCTGCTGCTTCAGCTGGCCCAGCACCTCCTCCACCGTGTCGTGGGGACGCAGCGGCACCCATTTCTGGCTGCCCTGGGCCGTGCTGTTGAACGTGCGCGGACGGCCCTTCAGGCTCACCACATGGGCTTCGAGCACACCCACCGCATCGCAGCTGCGCAGGATCGCCGAGAGGTTGTGGGGCTTGTCCACCGCCTCCAGCACCACGCTGAGATCTGCCATGCGCCGATCGAGCACGGCGCGGATCCGCTCGAAGCGGCGGGGCAGCAGGGGCATGGGCGCGGCGCGGCAGGGGCGACCGTAGGCCGCCTGCCGCGCCTCAGTTCAGCACCGGATCCAGACCGGGGATGAAGGCGAGGCTGTTGCCGCTGCTGAGCACCGCCACCCCACCCTGCAACCGCCGGAAGCTGCCCTCATCCTCCTGGGTCTGGCCGCTGCCGTCCTCGGCTCGGATCGCCACGCGCCCATCGGCGAAGAAGGCATAGGCATTGCGGGAGCCGTCGGCCCAGGCCAGGTCGTAGAGGGTGCCGCCGCTGCGGCCACGCACGCGGCTGATGCGGCAGGGGATCTGTTCATCGCTGCCACCGGCGGCGCGGAACAGGCAGAGCGCATCCTGCCTGGGGTTCAGATCAGGGCGCGACGGCCGCTGCGGCTGCTGCGGCCGCCGGGCCTGGCGTTGGTCGGGAGGCTCCGCCGCAGGCTGGCCAGCGGCCGGCAGCTGCGCCAGGAACTCGCGCACCACTTTCGATGACACCGCGAAATTCAACCCCTCGCTGTCGCCGAACTTGAAGGTGGCGATGCCCGCCACGCACTGGCCCGCATCCAGCACCGGGCCGCCGGAATTGCCCGGGTTCACCGCCGCGTCGATCTGCAGGATCTGCTCGTTGCCGCGCAGGCTGCTCACCACACCGCGGCTGAGGCTGAACTCCAGGCCCTTCGGGGCGCCGATCACGAACACCTCCTGACCCACGGCAGAGGCCTGATCGCGCAGGCGCAGCACCTTGCCCCGCGTGCCCTCTACCGCCAGCAGGGCCAGGTCGCTGGTGGGCTCCTCGCCTGAACCGCGTGCCACCACCCGGGCCCGGTCGCTGCTGCCATCCGCCCACTTCAGCCGCACCACCTCGCTGCCATCCACCACGTGGGCATTGGTGGCCAGGTAGGTGAGGCCGTTCTGCTGGGCCACCACGAAGGCGCTGCCCATGCCGCTGCCCGTAGACACCACCGCCACCCCTTCCCGGGCCGAGCGGAACACCTCCTCGGCGCTCTGTCGGCCCGTGGCGCAGGCGCGGGCTTGATCAGCATCCGCAGCATCCGCTCCGGTGGCAGGAGCCGGCAGGGTGGCGGCCGCGGCCCGTGCCGACGGTGCCTCGGTGGTGGCGCGCAGCAGACCGCAGCCGCTGAGCGTGAGCGCCAGGCCGGCGGCCCCTGCCGTCAGTCCCCAGGCGGCCCTCTTGATCCTGCTGGTGCTCTGCATAGTGGTGGCCCTTGGGGGGCTCAAAGGAGTTGTGAACTCCGTTCTATGGCCGCGATTTGTCCGCTTGGATCGGCTTTCCGCCAGCGCTGATGACAGGATCTTCCTGCCGCTGCTTCCGGTCAGCCCTTGTCATGGTTGATGGCACTCCCGGCTTCGATCAGCGGGTGTGGGCGGCGGTTGGTCTGGTTCCCGCCGGCAAGCTGGCCACCTACGGGCAGATCGCCGAGCTGATCGGTGCCTACGGCTGCGCCCGTCAGGTGGGCTGGGCCCTGCGCCGCCTGCCGTTGCCCTCGGAGGTGCCCTGGCATCGGATCGTCAATGCCCGCGGCTGCATCAGCCTCAGCCTGGCGCGTGAAGGCAGCGACTGGATGCAGCGTCAGCTGCTGCTCGCTGAGGGAATCCCCGTGGATGAGCAGGGCCGGCTGCCCCTGCGGCGCTATCTGTGGAGGCCGCCGCCCCCTGCCGTTTGAGCGCCTCCCCCGCCACCCCAGCCCCGCCGGCAGCAGACCAGGGCGCCATCGGGCTCGAGGCCCGGCGCGTCGCCTGGCGGGTGCTGCAGGCCGTGGCGGCCGGCGCCTACACCGACCTGGCCCTGGAGCGGGAGCTGCGCCGCTCCCCCCTGGCGCCGGCCGACCGCGGCCTGGCCACCGAGCTGGCCTGCGGTGCCATCCGCCAGCGGGGCCTGCTCGACGGCTGGATCGATGCCCTCGGCAAGGTGCGGGCTGAGCGCCAGCCGCCGCCGCTGCGCTGGTTGCTGCACCTCGGCCTCTATCAGCTCCTGTTCACCGCCCGGGTGCCGGCCTCGGCGGCGGTGAGCACCACGGTGGAGCTGGCCAAGCGCGACGGCCTCGCCCGCCTGGCGCCGGTGGTCAATGGCCTGCTGCGGGCCTGTCTGCGCCGCCGGCAGGCACTCCCCCCTGGCGCCGCCCCCTGGGAGCCCCTGCCCCTTCCTGCCGATCCCGCCGCCAGCCTGGCCCTGCGCGGTTCCCTGCCCCCCTGGCTGGCTGCCGGACTGCTGCAGTGGCTGCCCAGTGAGGGCGCCGAGGCCTTCGCCCTGGCCGCCAACCAGCCGCCCTCCCTCGATCTGCGTGTGAACCGTCTGCGCGCCACCCGCGAGGGGGTGATCGAGGCCCTCGCCGCTGCTGGCGTGAGCGCCGAACCCCTGCCGGATCTGCCCTGGGGCCTCAGCCTCGGTGGCCGCAGCGGTGATCTGCGTGCCCTGCCCGGGTACGCCGAAGGCCACTGGAGCGTGCAGGACCGCACCGCCCAGGTGATCGCCCCCCTGCTCGACCCCCAGCCCGGGGAGCGCCTGCTTGATGCCTGCGCCGCCCCCGGCGGCAAGAGCACCCACCTGGCCGAGTTGATCGGCGATACCGGCTCCGTGCTGGCGGTGGATCGCTCCGAGGGCCGACTGCGCCGCCTGCGCGACAACGCCCGCCGCCTGGGGCTGAGCGCGATCGAGCCGCTCACCGCAGATGCCGTACTCCCCGGCGCCATCCCCGGACCGCCCTTCGATGGCATCCTGCTCGATGCCCCCTGCTCGGGGCTGGGCACCCTGGCGCGCCACCCTGATGCTCGCTGGCGCATGACTCCCGGCAGCATCAGCGAGCTGGTGGCCCTGCAGCGCAACCTGCTGGAGGCGATGCTGCCGCTGCTGGTCCCCGGCGGCCGGCTGGTGTATGCCACCTGCACCGTGCACCCCAGCGAAAATGGGGACCTGATCGTCGCTTTCCTGGAGCACCACCCTGGCTGGCGGCTGCTGTCGCAGCAGCAGCACTGGCCTGGTCCCCAGGGTGGAGATGGCTTCTTTGCCGCTGTGCTGCAGGCGCCCGGCTGAACCACGAGGGAGAGCCGGTTCAGGGAACGGGAGGTGGTGCCACCGGTGGAGGCGGTGCCACAGGCGGTGGTGCCACCGGGAAGGAGGGCGCCACCGGGGCTGGTGCGGGCTCCGGAGTGGGCAGGGGTTCGGGGCTTGGTTGACGCTCCTGCGGTGGCCGGCTCGGCGGCGGCAGCGTCGGCAGATCGGGCAGGGGAGGCAGGTCGCTGCCGCGCTCGCTCGGTGGCGGCGTCTGCGATGGCTCCGGCCGCCGGCGGTCTTCGCCGGGGGTGGGCAGGTCGCTGGGACGGCCCTGCTGGAAGGTGGATCTGGCCGCCCTGGTGGGCTTGAACGTGCCGGTGAGCACGGGCTTGGGCGCGAACTGCTTCACGGGCAGGTCCTTCACCACCACCGCCATGTAGCGGCCCCAGGCCGCGGCGGCCGAACCGCTGTCGCTGCCGGTCTTGCGGTTGTTGTCGTAGCCCAGCCAGATGCCGGTGGTGAGCTGGGGAATGCCGCCGATGAACCAGAGGTCGCGCGCACCCTCGGAGGTGCCGGTCTTGCCCGCCACGGGACGGCCGGCCAGGGAGGCCGCGCCGCCGGTGCCGCCGCTCACCACCCTCTCCAGCATCCACACCATGGCATCGGCGATGTCGCTGTTCACCGCCCGCCGTCCCTTGTCGCCATCCACGCGCCGGCTCCAGAGCAGCTCACCATTCGGTCCGTTGATCTCCTCGAACGGAGTGGCCGGCACGAAGACCCCGCGGTTGATCACCGCCGCATAGGCCGTGGTCATGTCGAGCACGGTCTGCTCATAGGCGCCGAGGGCCATCGGGTAGAAACGCCCCAGCTCCCGCGTGATGCCCAGGCTCTGGGCCGTGGCGATCACCTTGTCGAAGCCCACCTGCTGCAACAGGCTCACGGCCACGGTGTTGAGCGAGTTCTGCAGCGCCGTCGCCAGCGACACCCGCCCCAGGTAGCGGTCGCTGAAGTTCTTGGGGCAGTACCCCGCGAAGCAGCGCTTGGCATCGACCACCGTGTCCTCCGGCTTCATGCCGGCCTTGAGGGCAGCCAGATAGACAAACAGCTTGAAGGTGGAGCCGGGTGAACGCAGGGCCTGGGTGGCCCGGTTGAACTGGCTCCTGTTGAAGTCCTTGCCACCCACCATCGCCCGCACCAGACCGGTGCCCGGCTCCACCGTCACCAGCGCCCCTTCCAGGCCGCCATAGGCGCTGGCGTCGATCACCTTCTGGCCTTCCTCCTGCCAGGCCTGATTGAGGCTGCTGCGGATCGTCAGCCCGCCCACTTCCAGCTGCTCGGCGCTCAGCACCTTGGGCAGCTCCTGTGCCACCCAGCCGGTGAAGAAGGGGGCGCGGCTGTTCCAGTACTTCGGCAGGGCTGGCTTCAGCTCCAGCGGTGTGGCCCTGGCGTCGGCCAGTTCCCCTGCATCGATGAAGCCGGCCTGGGCCATCCGCTCCAGCACGACGCTGCGGCGCTGCAGGGCCAGCTCCGGGTTCACCAGCGGCGAATACACCGAGGGGGCTGGCGGCAACCCCGCGATCATGGCCGCCTCCGGCAGGGTCAGCTGGTCGGGGGTCTTGGAGAAGTAGATCCAGGCGGCATCAGCCACGCCGTAGGCGCTGGAGCCCAGATACACGTAGTTGAGGTATTGCTCGAGGATCTGCTGCTTGCTCAGCTGCCGCTCCAGCTTTCCGGCCAGGGCCGCTTCCTTCAGCTTGCGGATCAGCGTGCGGTCCTGGCTGAGGAACACCGTGCGCGCCAGCTGCTGGGTGATCGTGCTCGCCCCCTCCTCCACCGAGCCCTGGCGCAGGTTGCGCAGCATCGCCCGGGCGATGCCGGTGGGGTCGATGCCGTTGTGCTGATAGAAGCGGCGGTCTTCGGCGGCGATGAAGGCCTCCTTGACCAGCTCCGGCATCTGGCCGCTGGCCACCTTCTCGCGCGTGGCCGGGCCCAGTTTCTGCAGCACCTCCCCGTCGGCCGAGAGGATCGTCACCGTGCCTGGACGGTTGAAGGTGCTGATCCGGCGAGCGTCGGGCAACAGGCTGTCCATCCCCTTCACCAGGGCGTTCACCCCCAGCGCCGTGACGCCTCCAGCGGTGACAGCGAAGGCAGCGACCAGCAGCAAGCGCCGCCTGCGTTTGCTCACAGGTCCCTCACATCACCACGGTAAGGCTGCTGTGACCGATCGCCAGCGCCGTGACCAGCATCCCCAGCACCAGAAATGGCTGGGCGCTCGCCTGATACTTCACATCGAAGGCCACTGGATCGCGCAGCAGCCAGATGTCCTGGAAGGTGATCTGGGGAATGATCAGCAGCACCAGCAGCACGGCCGCGAAGTTCTGACCGATGGCGATCAACACAGCCACCATCGCCAGTTGAAACAGATCGATCATGCCGGCGCTGATCCAGCTGGCTCGCTTGATCCCGAACACCACCGGCAGGCTCTGCAGCCCCAGGGCCCGGTCGCCCTCCACGCTCTTGAAATCGTTCACCACGGCGATGCCGAGACCCGCCAGGCTGTAGGCCAGGGTGAGCAGGGCCGTGGTCCAGGTGAGCTGGCCGAACAGGGCCTGACCGGCCCACCAGGGCAGGGCGATGTAGCTGGCGCCGAGGGCATAGTTGCCCAGCCAGCCGTTCTGCTTCAGCTTCAGCGGCGGTGCTGAATAGATGAAGCTCACCAGCGAGCCGCCGAGCGCCAGCAGCAGCAGCACCGGGGTGGTGTGGCCCGCCCAGAGGTCTAGCCCCCAGGCGACCGCCAGGCCGGCGATCAGCAGCACCCAGATCTGCACCTTCACCTGCGGCAGGGAGATGGCGCCAGATGGGATAGGCCGGTAGGGCTCGTTGATCGCGTCGATCTCGCGGTCGTAGTAGTCGTTGATGGTCTGGGTGTAGCCGGCCAGCAGCGGCCCGCTCATCACCATGCAGGCCAGGGACGCGCCCACCTCCGGCAGGGTCCAGTGGAAGTTGCCCGAAGCCGCCGCCCCGCAGATCACTCCCCAGATCAGGGGGATCCAGGTGACCGGTTTCATCAGCTGCAGGCACAGCTTCCAGATGGAGCTGGTGCCGCTGGCACCTTTCATGCCAAGCAGCTGACGGGCGCCGCCGCCACTGTTGCTGGTCTCGGGGGCGTCGCTCAAATCAGACCGCGGCGATTTCGTCGTCGAAGAACCAGCCGGTGCTGCCGTTGGCGAGTTCCACCACCACCCCGATACCGCTGCCATCGGTCATCTTGAAATCGCGGACGGTGCCGGTGGCATCGCTCTGAAGCATTTCGACCAGCTCGGCAGGAATCTGGTCACGCACCCGCGTGATCCTGACCTTCGAACCGATCATTACGGCGCTCGAGGGGCCTGAGGTGGCAGCCTGGGACATGACCGGCGCGACTGGATCGGGTGGCGCAACCTTAACAGCGAGACCATGGTGGCCCGGCGCATCATTCCCTGTCTTGACGTGGCCGACGGCCGGGTGGTCAAAGGGGTCAACTTCATCGGTCTGCGCGATGCCGGTGATCCGGTGGAGCTCGCCTGCCGCTACGACGTCGCCGGTGCCGATGAGCTGGTCTTCCTCGATATCGCCGCCAGTCATCAGGGTCGCCGCACCCTCGTTGACCTCGTGCGCCGCACCGCCGAGGCCGTCACCATCCCCTTCACCGTGGGCGGCGGCATCAGCTCCGTGGAGGGCATCACCGAGCTGTTGCGGGCCGGTGCCGACAAAGTGAGCCTCAACTCCTCGGCGGTGGCGCGGCCGGAGCTGATCAGCGAAGGGGCCCGCCAGTTCGGTTGCCAGTGCATCGTGGTGGCGATCGATGCCCGGCGCCGCCCGGATGGCAGCGGCTGGGATGTCTACGTCAAGGGTGGGCGGCAGAACACCGGCCTCGATGCGGTGGCCTGGGCTAAGCGCGCCGTGGCCCTCGGCGCCGGTGAGATCCTGCTCACCTCCATGGATGGCGACGGCACCCAGGCTGGCTACGACCTGGTCCTCACTCGTGCCGTGGCCGAGGCGGTGGAGGTGCCGGTGATCGCTTCCGGTGGCGCCGGCAGCATCGATCACATCGCCGCCGCCCTTGATGAGGGCCAGGCTTCAGCGGCGCTGCTGGCCTCCCTCCTCCACGACGGCGTGCTCACCGTGCAGGCGATCAAAAGCGAGCTGCTGGCGCGGGGCCTGGAGCTGCGGCCACTGGAGGTCGAGTCGCTGGAGGCTTGGTCGCTGGAGGATGAGTGCCCTTCCCTGGCCGGCGGAGGCGATGCGATCACGGCAGATCGCAAACTGTCGTTACATTGATTCAAGGGCTTACACCTAGGCTCTCCTTCGCCTTTCTCCCCGTGCCGGCCCTGCAGCCACCTCTTTCCACAGCCCTCGGCCTACTGATGGTGGTTGTGGTGGTGGCCTTGGTGGCCTGGGCCCTTCAGTTGATGCAGGCGGCAAGCGACCGCCGTGAGTTTTCGCTGATGCTCGCCGGCTGCATGGTCTGTTCGGCCGCTGTCGGTCTGGCCACTGTGATGGTGCTCACCCTCACCGGTCCAAATCGCCTCGCCGGCCGCGCTCTCTGGTTGCCCCAGCCCATCGAGGAACCAGGCGTCAGCCTCGATTCGGTCAACTTGCCCTGGGATGGATCCCTCGATTGCCTGGTGGATCCCAGCCGTTGCTCCGACCTGCGATCGTCTTGAGCGTCCCTAGCTCCATCTCCGCCGTTGAAGCCCGGTGATCCCCAGGCGGTGCGAGAGCTGTTCGAGGTCATCGCCCCTCGCTACGACCAGCTCAATGACTTGCTTTCCTTCGGGCTTCACCGCCTCTGGAAGCGCCAGGCGGTCCTCTGGTTGCTCCCGAGGCCAGGTCAGCGCCTGATAGATCTCTGCTGCGGCACCGGTGATCTGGCACTGGTGCTGGCGGGGAAGGTGCGGCCAGGCGGGCAGGTGATCGGCCTTGATGCCGCCAGTGCTCCCCTGCAGGTGGCCTCCGCACGCGCCGCCCGCCAGCCCTGGCTGCCGCTGCAGTGGCGCCAGGGCGATGCCCTGGCCACAGGCCTGCCGCCCCAGTCGTTCGATGGTGCGGTGATGGCCTACGGGCTGCGCAATCTGGCTGATCCAGCCGAGGGCTTCAGGGAGCTGCGCCGGCTGCTGCGCCCGGGCGGGCGGGCGGCTGTGCTGGATTTCAACCGCCCCGACCCCAGCTCTCCCACCGGGGCAATGGCGGCTGCCTTCCAGCGCCTCTACCTGCGCAGGCTGGTGGTGCCCACCGCGCGCCTGTTCGATCTGCCCGATCAGTACGCCTACCTCGAAGCCAGCCTGGAGCGCTTTCCCAGCGGCGGCGAGCAGGAGCAGCTGGCGCGATCGGCGGGCTTCAGCTGGGCCCGTCACCGTCTGCTGGCCGGCGGCCTGATGGGGCTGCTCGAGCTGGTGGCTTAACTGGGTCTGTGTGTTGCCTGCCTCTTCATGGGCGTTCCACTCTTCGATTTCGCCGCCAACATCGGCAAGAAGGTGTTCAACCGTGGCGAAGACTCCGCCAAGTCTGGCGAGAAGCTCAAGCAGCACATCGAGAAGAACAACCCTGGCCTCACCGACATCAAGGTGACCGTCGCCAGCGGCGCAGCCACGGTCTCCGGCAAGGCCAAGGACCAGGCGGCTTTCGAGAAGGCCGTGCTGATCGCCGGCAATGTGGAGGGGGTGAGCAAGGTGGAGGCTGCCGCCCTGAAGGTGCCCGCTCCAGCTGCCAGCGCCAAACCGGCGGAGCCTTCCACCTTCGTGCTGGTGGAGGAGGGTGACAGCCTCTGGGGCATCGCCGAGCGCGCCTACGGCAACGGGGCCCGTTACACCGAGATCTTCGCCGCCAATAAGGAGGTGATCGAGGACCCCGACCTCATCTTCCCGGGCCAGAAGCTGCGCATTCCCAAGGGGTGAGGGTGCGGCTGCGGTCCCACAATGGCCCGAACCCATGGCGCCATCGGCGAGCGGCAGCGTGCACTTCCAGGACATCATCGCTGCCCTCAACAGCTTCTGGGCCGACCAGGGCTGCCTGTTGCTGCAGCCCTACGACACGGAAAAGGGCGCCGGCACGATGAGCCCCCACACGGTGCTGCGGGCGATCGGCCCCGAGCCCTGGGCCGTGGCCTATCCCGAACCCTGCCGCCGCCCCACCGACGGCCGCTACGGCGACAACCCCAACCGCGCCCAGCACTACTTCCAGTACCAGGTGCTGATCAAGCCCTCCCCCGACGGCATCCAGGAGACCTACCTGGCCTCCCTCGAAGCCCTCGGCATCCGCCAGCGCGACCACGACATCCGCTTCGTGGAGGACAACTGGGAGTCGCCCACCCTCGGTGCCTGGGGTGTGGGCTGGGAGGTGTGGCTTGATGGCATGGAGGTCACCCAGTTCACCTATTTCCAGCAGTGCGGCGGCCTCGACTGCCGGCCGGTGTCGATCGAGATCACCTACGGGCTCGAACGCCTCGCCATGTACCTCCAGGATGTGGAGAGCATCTGGGAGCTGAGCTGGAACGGCCAGCGCAGCTACGGCGATCTGTGGCTGGCCTCGGAGAAGGGCCAGTGCACCTACAACTTCGAGGCCTCAAACCCTGAACGCCTGCAGCAGCTCTTTGCCCTCTATGAGGCGGAAGCCAGCGACCTGGTGGCGGCTGGTCTGCCCGCCCCGGCACTGGATTACGTGCTCAAGTGCAGCCACACCTTTAACCTGCTGGAGGCACGCGGTGTGATCTCGGTCACGGAGCGCACCGCCACCATCGGCCGCATCCGGCACCTGGCCCGGCAAGTGGCTGAAGCCTGGCTGCTGGAACGCGAAGCCCTGGGCTTTCCCCTGCTCAGCGACGAGCAGCGTCGCGCCCTGGCGGCTGAGCCGGCTCTGGCCTGAGGTCACTCCAGGGAGGCTCCGCCGATGAAACGCAACCTGCTGGCGCTGGTGCTGATCGCTGGCAGCTTCCAGACGGGCCGGCTCACGGAGCGGGCGATCTGGCCCTGCCGGCTGAGGCCGCTGGCGGCCCTGGTGGCTCCGCTGCTGGGTCAGGAGTTGCCCAGCCCCCAGCTCTGTGAGCTGATGCTCAGCCTGCCCGGCTGACGCTGGCGACCAGAGTTGCTTGAGCGGGGAACCCTTCGGGGACTGGCGCTGGTTCCATGCCCTTTCTGGTGGTGTCGCTCGCCCTGGCGGGGCTGGCGCTGGGCACCGTGCCCATGGCCGCCATGCCGCGGCTGGTCCTCCTGCTCATGCTCGGGGCGGCCGGCTGCTGGCGGGCACGGCAGCTGGGGGCCAGGCCGCTGCCGACGCTGGCCCTGCTGGTGATTGCCCCGTCGCTGCTGCTCTGGTCGCTCTGGCGCCAGCCCCAGCCAGGCCCCGGCGATCCGGTGCAGCTGCTGCAGGGGGAGAGCAGCCGTGAGCTGGTGCTGCGCGGACAGATCGTCAGCGATCCCCGCCCGCGGGGCGATGCGGGGGGCTGCTCGGTGCCCATGCGCACGGCCGGTGGCGGCACGGAGCTGCTGCTGGAGCCCTGCCCGCCCCTGCGCCAGGGCTGGCTGGTGGACGCCAGCGGCAGCCTGCGGCGGCCGGCCAGCGGCCCCCATCCGCTGCTGAGCGGTCCGGCGGAGCGCCTCGCCCGCCGCGGCATCTGGAGCCAGCTGCGCCTGGAGGCCACCACGGATCTGAAGGTGCTGGCGCGCCCGGCCACCCCCATCGCCGATCTGCGCCGCCGCATGGCCGCCGCCCTGATCCAGCAGGGCGGGGAGCGTCAGGGGGGCATTCTCGCGGCCCTCGTGCTCGGCAGCGCCGTGGTGCCATTGCCGGTGGATGTGGGCGCGAGCTTCCGCGCCGCCGGTCTTTCCCACGCCCTGGCCGCCTCCGGTTTCCACCTCTCGGTGCTGCTCGGCGCAGTGATGGCCCTGGGTCGCCGGCTGCCGCGGCTGCCCCGCTGCCTCCTGGCCCTGGCGGCGATGCTGCTGTTCCTGCTGCTGGCTGGCCCCCAGCCCTCGGTGGTGCGAGCGGTGCTGATGGGTGGGGTGGCCTTTGCGGTGCTGGAGAGCGGCGGCCGCAGCCGGCCCCTGGGGGTTCTGCTGCTGAGCGTTCTGCTGATGCTGCTGGTGCAGCCCTGGTGGCTTCAGGACGTGGGCTTCCAGCTCTCGGTGGCGGCGACCGCCGGGCTGATCCTCACCGCCCGTCCCCTGGAGACGGCCCTGACCAGGCGCCTGCCGGCCTGGGCGGCGGCGGGGCTGGCGGTGCCCGTGGCCGCCTCGCTCTGGACCCTGCCGCTGCAGTTGCACCATTTCGGCATCGTTCCTCTTTATGCGGTGCCCGCCAACCTGCTGGTGGCGCCCCTGCTCACCCCGCTCACCCTCGGCGCCATGGCGATGGCCCTCACGGCGGTGCTGCTGCCACCCCTGCTGCCGCTGCTGGCCTGGCCGCTGCTGCCGCTTTGCGGCCTGTTGCTGGCGATCACCCGCGGCTTCGCGGCCCTGCCGATGGCCCAGTGGCAGCTGGGCCGCCCCCTGCCCGCCCTGGTGCTGCTCTTCGGCCTCTCGCTGCTGCCCTGGCTGCTGCCGGCTGCCGGCGCCTGGCCGCGGCGGCTGGGGGCGGCGGGACTGGCTCTGGTGCTGGCGGTGCATCTGGCCCTGCTCGGTGGCGATGCCCTGCTGCTGGTGCACCGCTGGAGCGGCGATCTGTTGGTGGCCCGCCACCGGGGGCGCGGTGCCCTGGTGAGTGGCCGCGCCGATGACTTCAGCTGCGCCGATGCCCGCAAGCTCGCCAGCGGCCTCGGCCTGGAGCGCTACGACTGGATCACCCTGCTGGATCCAATCGCCCCGACCGATCCGGCCTGCTGGAGCGGCCAGACCTCGCTGCTGGTCTCCAGCCACGATGGCCAGAGCGGCCTGCAGCCGGGTCAGCGCCTGGAGAGCCCCGGGCTCAGCCTTGCTCCCCTCAGCGGCGACAGCCAGGCCCTCCATCTCGGCATCGGCCGCCACCGCTGGTGGCTGCTGCCCGACCCCCAGTCGCTGGAGGCCTGGAGCGATCGTGGCCTGCCCGATGCCGGATCGCTGGCGGGAGTGTGGCTTGGTTTTCGCCCCAGCCATCGCCAGCAGCAGCTGCTGAGCGCAGCTTGCCCCGGAAGGGTCTGGCTCAGCGGCACGGCCCCTGGCCTGCCCAGGGGTTGGAGCGCCAGCGGGAAGAGTGGATCGCTGGAGGGAGCAGCAGGCTGACGCATGCGCGCTGATGAATTCGTGCTGATGAATCCGTAGAGTGCCCCCTGGCTGAGCCATCTGTGCCTGTGGGCATGGAAGGTCGGTCCTGGAGAGGTGGCTGAGTGGTCGAAAGCGAACGACTCGAAATCGTTTGAAGGGAAACCTTCCGTGGGTTCGAATCCCACCCTCTCCGTTTTCGGTCAAAACGGGACTTCCCGGTAGCTCTCCTTGCGTCCCACGACTTCCCCTGATCCAAGCTGGGATAAGGGCTCTTGAGGTATTTGGCCTCCCGGCACGTCCCCGTGAAACCCAGGCAAGCAAAAAATTCAGGTGGTGTGAGTGGTGGTGTAGCGGTG
The DNA here is from genome assembly GCF_024345795.1 of Synechococcus sp. J7-Johnson. GTDB lineage: Bacteria > Cyanobacteriota > Cyanobacteriia > PCC-6307 > Cyanobiaceae > Regnicoccus_A. Next base: position 10,133 of record NZ_JAGQBU010000035.1, on the reverse strand, counting down.
GTGAAAAGCTGGCGTAGTGGTGCACGTCGGCTTGTGGCTCTAACTTGTCGATGCCGGGTCTCGGACGGCTCGGGACTGCTCCTCGAGATCGCCCCGGTTGAGCGGATCGCTCAGCCCTAGGCTTTGGACTAACGCAACGTAAGTCCGCCTGGGGCGGGCTGCCAGCCATGACCGCCACCCCTTACCGCGTCACGCCGGCCCAGATCGGTAACTCCTCGGGCCTGCGATTGCCTGTCGCCTTCTACCGCGATCATCCCCAGTTCGTTGGCGCCGCAGGCCATGTGGAGGTGCTCAGTGACAACACCCTGCTGCTGCGCCTTGAGCCCGTTCAGCCGTTGGAGGCCGATGCGGAAGAAGAAAGCCTGATGCTGGGGCTCTTCCTTGACTTCCTCAGTCGTCATGTTCTCACGGCCGAAGGCCGCCCGCTGCTCTACACCGAGGTGATGGCAGCCGACGACGACGAACTGCTCACCGGGGTCGTGGTCGATGCGGTGGATGCAGCTGCGGAATGAGCCCAGCGCTGGTGCGTCATGGCTGGCAGATTGCCTTCCAGCCGGGCCTGTTTGCACGCCAGTACGCCGAGCTCAAGGCTGAGGCCAGGCGCCTCAAGCAGCAGCCCGATCACCAGGCCTTTGTGCAGCATCCCCAGGTGAAGCTGCTGGCGGCGGTGATGGAGGGAATCAAGGAGCGAATCGCTGCTGATCCCCATGCCAGCCGCTTTGCCCTCAGTGGACCGCTGCGTCGCTACGGGCGTCTCAAGGGCCTGGGCCTGCCTGATCGCCACCGTCTTTTCTTCCGGCCTTTTGAGGCAGACGGCCGGCGCCTGCTGCTGATTCTCTGGCTGGGCTTCCCCCGCAAGGAGGGAGACCGCAACGACTGCTATTCCGTTTTCTCGCAGATGGTGAGTCGAGGCGATCTTCCCCAGGACTGGGAGAGCATTCAGCGCGAGCTCGACGCTGGCTGAGCTGACAAGGGAGGTCATGCACCAGCCCTCCACCGCCGGCGGACCTCAGCCCACTGCTTCTCTTCGAGAAGGCTTCGCCTACGCAGAAGCCTGCGGCTAGACGGCCTCGCTGTAAGGACGCATCGAACGATTCCATGAGGCCCCCTGGTGGTTGAAACGGACGAAATGGAGAGGCGTCAATTTTCCTGGCAGAGGGGGCGCCAGTGCCGTGCGGCAGCGGAGCCGCTACAGGCACTGGCTGCGCACAGACAAGTAAGGCGAGCCGCCTTACAGTTCTGGCATGACCACTGTGACGCTCACCTCCAAAGGCCAGCTCACCATTCCCCGGCAGCTGCGCGACGCCCTCGGACTGGCACCCGGCTCTCGGCTGCAGGCCAGCATTGACGCTCACGGCAGGTTGGTGCTAGTGCCTGCCAAATACGAGCCCGATGATCTGTTCCGTGATCGTCCAGCGGTATCGCGGACGATGAACTTGGATGACATGGATCGCGCCATTGCCGCTGCCGTCGGTCGTGAGGACCCTTGACACCAACGTGGTGGTGCGGCTGCTGATCGGAGACGATCCGCTGCAGACGCCGATCGCTGAGCGCGCCTTCCTCGATGCCATCGCCGCGGGCGGGGTGTATGTCCCCGACGTGGTGCTGGCCGAAGTGGCCTGGGTCCTGCGGGGCTATGAGCTGGCCCGCTCCACCCGTCATCAGCTGCTGGAGCGACTGGTACGGACCCGTGGGGTTGTGATGGAGGACATCGATGCGGTGATCGATGCGCTGGAGCACTTCCAGCAGGGCGGCGATCTGGCAGATCATCTGATCTTGGCCCGGGCCTCAAGGGCGGGAGCGCTGCCGGTGCTGAGTTTTGACCAGCGCTTCTCAGCCCGCCAGGGCGTGCAGTTGCTGGGATCTGCCGGACCCATCGAGTCCCCACAGGCAGACAATTCCTGAGCCTCCGGCTCAGCAGGCCGAGACGGTGCAGCCGGGTGTGCTCTGCGGCTTGAGGCAAATGCGAACGCCTTCTCAGCTGGTATCAGCCGCATCTTCTAGACGGGCTTGCCGCGCCGGCCGATGTGCTCGACTGCTACGGGAAAACTGCCTCCCTTGATGGTGTCGGGCCTGCCAGCATCGCCAGGGTTGTCATGCGGCTGAGCCACAGCCTCGAGCTCACCTTCAGGCCGGTGCCTTGGAAGCCTGGATCCTCGGCAGGGATGTCGAGCTCATCGCGGCCCGGTGGCCCGCTGACGTTGGAGCTGATGAAGGCCAGCAGCACATCCCCATGGCGCTCACTGGTGGTGATCACCAAGGCTGGCCGGGGCTTGGCCGCAGGGCCATCGGTGAATGGGAAGGCGACCAGCACGATGTCTTAGCGGCTCAGCATCAGACGGCGCCGATCGCTTCTCCGTCCGAGAAGCTGTAGAAGTCAGGCTCAGCCGCCAGGTCGTCAAAGGCGCCCCCGGCCATCGCTATCTCAACCAGGGCACCGTTACTCAGGTCGCTGCTGTCCTGCTCCAGCTGCCTGAGCAGCCAGCGGCGATCGTCAGCCGGAAGGCTCCGGATCACCGCAAGCAGGTTCTCGGTGAGCTGGGGATTGGTCATCGCCCCAGGCTAAGCAGCCTGAATCTCAAGGATCACCCCGCACACAAGGAACCTGGCAACAGCAGGTGATGTGTCTGGGGCCAGGCCCCGGGAGTGACCATGGGCCTCACCCTGCTGGAGGCAGCCAAGTACGAGAAGCGGGTTGAGCGCCTGGCCGTGCTCAAGACCTTCTCAGAAGGAGAGCTGCTGCGCCGTCTGCCGTTCCGCAACCTGATCGGCGGCTCCCTCTCTTTCCCCGCTGAGGTGAAACTCCCTCGCGTGGGTTTTCGGGCGGTGAACGAGGGCTACCGCCAGAGCTACGGCGTGATTCACAACGACAGCGAGTTCGTCCACCTGTTCGGCGGCGATCTGGATGTGGACCGCTCGATCGTGGACCTGCAAGGCCCTGAAGCCCGTGCCGCCCAGACCGAGATGAAGGTGCGCTCGATGCGGCTCACCTTGGAGGCGGCGATCATCAATGGCGATGACACCAACGGTGGCGGCACCCTCAACCTGCTGGCGGTGCAGGCCTCGATCGACTGGACCAGCTGGTGCAGCTGATCGCTCAGCTGTTGTCCACCTCTATCCTTCCGCCAACCTGATGCTCCAGCCGCAGCCCCTGACCATGCCCTCAGACCTGGAGAAGCTGGGCCGCTTTCTGCTGCGTGGCCTCCGCATCGGTGCCAGCACGATCTCGATCGTGGAGCTCTTGCGCAGCGACTGGACCGGAGGCATCAGCGCTGGGGTGGCCTGGCTGGTGTTTCTGCAGGTGGAGCGGCGGCTGCCGCCGGAACCGACGGACACCCAGAGTTGAGAGCCAGCCTGCAGGCCCTGGAAGTGTTGCCAGGCCCGCCGAGGGTCCAGTTCAGGAGCCATGAAGCCCTCTTCATGAAGACCAGTTGCCTCCGATGAAGACCGTTGTCGATCGCGCTGCAGCCCTTGCCGGCAGTGGCTGGCCGTCCGATTGTGACTACATCAACAACCGGGAGGCTCCAGAGCATGGAAGACACCCCACCTGAGCATCAGCCATGAGCGCGCTGACGATCCGGTCCCTGCTCCAACAATCTCGACGGATCACTGACTTCCCCGGCGTGTGACATCGTCGCCGTCCACTGCACCGTTAACGGCTCTGCCTCAGGTGCCCAGGACCAAACGGGAGGTCCCACTTGTCAACTGGCCCCAGGTGCCAGCGTCAGCAGCTCCGCCCCCACAACCAAACTGCTTCAGAGCCCGGTGGCCTCGTCACCGGGCTTTGTTGTGCAGGCCCCAGGCTGCCTGGGTCGATGGAGCGAATCGGCTCGGGTCCGGGCATCGACGGGCCGAGCCTTGCTGCCTCGGTTGGCTGCCAGCCTGGGCACCGTTCTGGCTCTGATTGCTTGCGCTTCGATTACGCCACCCTTCGGCCGATGCCGTGCACGCCAGCGATCAGCGGTGTGCTCGAGACCCTCGCCTTCCTGCGGGATCCTGATTTCGCTCGCTCACGCTTCGAGCGCTACGGCGATGTCTACGAAACCAGCCTGCTGGGGCAACGCACCGTGTTCATTCGCGGCGGGCAGGCGATCGGCGACCTGTTCGCTCAGGCTGATGCGGTTCAGGGCTGGTGGCCGGACAGTGTGCGGGAGCTGCTGGGGCCGCTGTCGCTGGCCAACCGCAACGGTGCCGATCACAAAGCCCGCCGTCGGGTGGTGGGCCAGCTGTTCGCATCCGCTGCCCTGAAGCGGTACAGCCCGGCGATCGTGGCGCTGGTTGAGGCGCTCAACCAGGAGCTGCTTGGCGCGCAAGCGCCCGTCGCTGTGGTGCCAAAGCTGCGGCGCTTTGCCTTCAGCGTGATCGCCAGCACGGTGCTGGGGCTCGATGGCGTCGATCGCGATGCCCTGTTCGAAGACTTCGAAATCTGGTGCCAGGGCCTGTTCTCCCTGCCGTTCGCCCTGCCCGGCAGTCCATTCGCAAGAGCCCGTCAGGCCCGCATGCGCCTGTTGCTGCGTCTGGGCTCTGTGCTCCAGAAGGCCCAGGCCGCCGCTGCCTCCGGAGCGCCCCTCGCCGCCGGCGGCCTCGATCTGCTGGCCGGAGGACTGGATGAAGCCGGTCTCCCCCTGGCCGACGACGACGTGGCCGAGCAGCTTCTGCTGCTGCTGTTCGCCGGCTACGAAACCACTGCCTCCTCGTTGAGTTGCCTGCTGCTCACCCTTCTCCAGCACCCCGCGGAGCTCGCCTGGCTGCTGGAGGAACTCGACACCTTGCCCTGGCCACCGCCGGAGGGGGAAGCGGTGAGCGCCTACGACGCCCTGCGGGCGCCGCGGCTGGATGCGGTGGTGAAGGAGGTGATGCGGCTGACCCCGCCGGTGGGGGGCTTCTTTCGCCGCACCCGGGAGCCCATCGCCCTGGGCGGTGTGCTGGTGCCGGCCGATCGGGTGGTGCAGGTGAGCATCAGCGCCAGCCATCGCCACGGCGCCGACCCCGATGATCTGGCAGCCTTTCGGCCCCAGCGGCATCTGGACGGAGACGCAACGGTGTTCCTGCTGCCCTACGGAGGCGGTGAGCGGGTCTGTCTGGGCAAGGCGCTGGCGGAGCTGGAAATCCGGCTGCTGGCGGTGGGGCTGCTCAAACAGCTGAGCCTGGAGATGGAGCCGGATCAGGACCTGACGCTCATGGTCATTCCCAGCCCCTCCCCGAAGGATGGCCTGCTGGTGCGCTCACGCCGCAGAGCCACTCCCCAGAAGTGATCGGCCATGGGCTCAACGCTCTGAAACCCATCTGACTCCCCGTGGCCCAGCTGCTGCTTACGGTGCAGGAGCACTGGGATGATCGAATGCCTCGCTGGCTCCAACGCCTCTCCCAGCGCCCCTCACTGCTGTGGAACACCGGCATCGGGCTGATCATCGGCCTTTCGCTCCTGCGCTGGCTGCTGAAGCGCTGAGGTTTTCAGGGAATGAAAAGTTCTTCGTAGCCGCCGCTTGTCGTAGCTGACCCAGCCTGAATGGGTTCCAGAAGATCATCGGCGCCAGGTTCACCGCCCCGATCACCTCGTTCAACCGATCAAGCGATCGAGCCGCAACTGATGGTCGGCGCTGGTGAGCCGTCTGTAGGCCAGGCCAACGACGCCGAACACGCCCAGCGCCGTCGCCGAAGCGATCATGAACAAGATCACGATCTGGTAGCGAACAGCCGCATCCGGCGCCGCCCCCTGGAGGATCTGGCCGGTCATCATACCCGGCAGGCTCACCAGCCCCATCACCATCATCGAGTTGATCGTCGGGATCATCGCCACGCGGATCGCGTCACGCACCACCTCCTGGCAGGCCTCCCAGCGGGTCGCCCCCAGGGCCAGGGCTGTTTCCACCCGATCGCGACCGCTGCGCAAGCCCTCCATGAAGCGATCGAGCCCCAGGGAGATGCCGTTGAGCGTGTTGCCCAGCACCATCCCCAGCAGGGGGATCAGATATTGGGGGTCATACCAGGGCTGGGGCTGGATCAGCCCCGTCACCGCCAGGCCCGTGACCAGCGCCGAGGAGGCCATCACCGAGAGCAGGCTGTTGAGGTAGATGCCGGCGAAGCGGCGCCGGGTGCGCTGGACGGCCGAAATCCCCGCGATCATCGCCATGGCCGCACCCACCAGCACGATCAGGGGTGCATGGTCCTGGCGGAACAGCCACTCGAGCACGAAGCCCACCAGCAGCAGCTGCACCACCATGCGCACTGAAGCCACCAGCAGGCTGCGCGTCAGTCCCAGGTGCAGTGCCGCCGAAAGCCCCACGTTCACCAGGATCAGCAGGGCGGAAAGCGCCAGGCGGCCATCGCTGATCGTCAGGGCACCGGAACTCAAGGGGGTCATGGGCGGAGCTCCAGGGTGCGGGTGGCGAAGCGTTGGATCTGCTCGCTGTCATGGCTGGTGAACACGCAGGCGCGCTGGCCCGCGGCGAGCCACTCGATCAGCAGGGTCTCGAGCGCGGCGGTGGTGGCCCCATCGAGGGAGGCCGTGGGTTCATCCAGCAGCAGCACGCTCGGATCCAACTGCAAAGCCCGCAGCAGCGCCAACAACTGCAGCTCGCCGCCGGAGAGCCGCTCGGCGTCGTAGGCCAGGAACGAGGGGTCGCGCCCCAGGGCCTGCAACCAGCCCGTGATCCGCTCAGAACGCCAGCCCCCACGCCCCCGCAGCTCCTGGAACTTCCAGGGCGAGCGCAGGTTCGCCTCCACCGTCTCCCCATGGGCGATGGGCCGCTGGGTGAGATACAGCACCATCGAGCGCCAGCGGGGCAGACCCCAGGCGGCCGGCGGGCGTTCCTGCAGGCTGATCGTGCCGGCCTGCAGGGGATCGAGCATGGCCAGGGCTCGCAGCAACAAGGTCTTGCCCGCCCCCGAGGGTGCCACCAGCCCAAGGCGATCCCCGGCGGCAAGCTCCAGATCCAGCTGACTCCAGAGGAGTCGATCGCCCAACTGACGCTTGAGCCCCTCGGCGCGCAGGAGCAGGAGGCGGTCCAAGGCGGGCTAGAAGGCAGTACTCAGTTTGATCCCAGCCGCCCTGGTCAACGCCAGACGTGCAACACCGTGCCTCATCAGAGGCTGATGGCGTCGAACTTGGCGGCCAGGACAGCATCGGCTCGCGTCAGGCCATCGGCTTTGTGGGTGTAGATGTCGATCTCCACGTAGCCCCAACCCACCCGAAAGTCGCCGTGGTGGCCCTGTTCTTCACAGATGGCGCCGGCATGATTCAGCCAGGCCAATGCCGCACTGAAGTCGGGGAAGCTGATGCGCCTGTGGAGGTGATGGCCTTCAAGCACCTCCCAATCCGGCAGCTCAGCCTGCAAGGAGGCCAGTCCCTCCGCCTCAAGGGTGGGGCCACCATCTCGGCAAGGTACACAGATTTCGTCGCGTAGAGCCATTTGATTGACATCCAACAAGGCTGCTTTTATCGTGCTTCACGACTGGTGCAGCGGCACAGGGGATAACCACACCCACTTGATTGCAGCCCAGCTGTGGTGCCCGACGAGCCAGCGCCTTTGGCCTGCTGTGGGTAGAGATTATTCTCAGTAATTTTACGTCAATTTGTCTAATCGCAAACGGGTGGATATCCGGCCACTACATCTTGTAAAGCAACGCGACTTCTGGACGGGGGCGCGGCAACGCTTGAAGGATGAACGGTCGTCAATGGGGAGAAGATCATGCTCGACTTCAATCGCGGTTCCCTGCGCAGACTTGGATCCACAGCGCTGCGGCTGGCGGGCGCAGGGCTTGCCTTGACCGTGCTGTCCGGAGCGATGTCGGTGGCTCGGACTCAGACCTCTGAACCAGCTGTGCTGCAAGCGCAGGTCGTTGCACCTCACTGGAGCGCTCGGATGGGTCCGAGTGATCAGCGTTTCATCGAGATGATGGTTCCCCATCACGATGGAGCCATCGCGATGGCCGATCTGGCCCTGACCCGTGCCCGTCGACCAGAAATCAAGGAACTGGCCCGCAGCATCAAGGCCAGCCAGACCCGAGAAAATGAACAGATGCGGCGCTGGTATCGGCAGTGGTTCAACGCCGATCTCCCCAAGTGGGAACCAGGGATCGGCTGGGGCTGGCACCGCGGCGGGATGATGGGAGGCATGGGCATGCCAGGCATGCCAGGCAGGGCTGGTAGAGATAGAGGGCCTTGGATGGGCACCAACCTTGAGGCTCTCAGACAGGCATCCGACTTCGATCGAGTGTTCATTGAGCAGATGATTCCCCATCACCAGATGGGCGTGATGATGGCAACCATGGAGTTCAACAACAGCCAGCGCCCTGAAATGCGCAAGCTCGCTGAAGAGATGGTGCGTGTGCAAAGTGAAGAGATCAATACGATGCAGCGCTGGTACCGCAGCTGGTATTCCTGAAACTTCAGGCCTGCATCTCTGGTTGGCAATCAATCCCGATAAGTGGAATCAATATCATGACATCAACAAGCGGCTACGCATTTCGCTGCACTCTCACCTATGGAGATATCTATGGGCAGATTCTTGTCTGGTTGCTGGTCATCTTCCTGAGCCTTGCTTCAGGTCTGGCGCTGATGGGCGCCACCCACCCCGTGGCTGGCATTGCAGTGATCGGGCTGATTTTTGTGCTGTCGTTGCCGTTTCTGATGTTTGCCTTCGTGACCACCTTGTTCAGTCACATCGCTCTTGATGAGCAGTCTTAGTTGCTGGCTGATTCGCGCAGCAGCTCCTGCAGGCGTGCCTGAAATCTGTCCTCAGGCATGCCGCCTGCGATTTCGCCATGAATGCTGAAATCCCCCTCAGGACTTTCCACCAGCAGATAGCTGGGCAGCCCCAGATTTTGCTTGAGGGGATAGTGATGTAGCAATATCTTGCGATATTGTCCGTAGATCAGTGGATTCTTCATGTCGACGTCCACAAAAGCCAATCCCAGCTCATCGGCTACTTTGGCGTCAAAGGTGGCCATGCGCTGGCAGATTGAGCAGTCATGGGTGCTGTACTTCAGCAGGGTGAGCATGTGCTCCGCCATCATCATTCCCAGTTATCAGATCTACAGCCTAACTGTGGTGCACGGTCAGCAGCAGGTCATAACGCCGATCCACGCCTTGGATCTTCTGGGTGTACGCAGGCCCGTGGAACAGGCCATGGCACCTTTGGCGATCAACGAGCGGAGAGGGGTTGCGCTGATGACGGTTCTTGCACGCTGAGTGCTGCCCCGAGTGGCGGCAGCTTCGTCTGGACGTCCCTGGGAGCGGCTTGAGTCCCGCCAGGAGTTCGAGTGCTTCCGGGAGGATTTTGCTCGAGCAGTTAGCGCACGAACACGCGCAAAGGCCCAGAGCCCATGCTCTTCCTCGCTTCCGTAATCACCAATTCTTTGCTTTTTGAAGCAACGGATGACTGACAGAGACAAGAATCTTCACTCTTACGAGCTTCGGTATTGGCAGCATCGGCTGATGATTCACTCAACAAGTCCTGGGCTCTACCGGCAACAGCTCTCTGCTCCGGCCTGTGCACCTATTCACTGCCTCCAGCGCAGGAACGTATTGAGCTCCATCATGGCCGCTGGGTTTCTGGGCGCAAGGGCACAAAGATCCGATTGCCGTTCAGCTTGTTGGTGAACACGGCATTGCCCTGGACGAAGATCTGCCGCTCCCAGATCCCGCCGAGGGAGTCTCGCAAGCTGGAGAGGGGGAAGCCGGCTTTCACCAGGCGATAGGTCATGGCCTTGCCGTCCTGCCAGACGATGCGCACCGTGCCATCAGGGGAGTGGTTGTCGCGGCAGGGGATCGTCGTGTCGTTAAAAGAGCAGGCCTTCCATGGTTCGGCATGGCCAGGCTGCATGGTTCCGCTGAGGAGACAGACAATCACCAAAAGACTATGAGGGCGTAGACGGTCAAGACACATCGACGAGGCAGCGTGCGTTGAGTGGATCATGATCAGCTCCTGCTCGGAGTACAGCAGAACCAACCTGAACCTCACTGCCTGCTGCCGTCTTCGCCTGGAGGTCAGCCAGGTTCTGGCAGGGCTGATTCAAAGTGTGTCACAGGCGCACTGGCCTGAGCTGCCGGCATGGGGTTCGCTCGGTGGTATCGCCTCCTTCCTGTGCCCGAAACCGCCGCTGCCGCAACTGATCTGGATCTGATCAGT
>NZ_JAGQBU010000034.1 GCF_024345795.1 Synechococcus sp. J7-Johnson | reverse complement strand
CACCTGGGGCTGCCAACAGATGAAAGCGCTGGACTCAGAGCACCGACGGTGGAATTGCAGCAGGTCCAAGACGCGGGAGGGCTGTCACGGCAGAGGCGCGCTGATTATTCGTGCAACAGCCTCCTAGCTGAGGCACCACCTTCACGCCGGTGCCATCGGGAGCCAGCTTCCAGTTCGGAGACAGCGGCACCTTGCCCGCGCAGTAGGGGCAGTGGATGGTGCGGGCCCAGAGGTAGGTGCAGTCGAGTTCGTCCGGTGCTTTGTGCTGCGGAAAGTACGCACTTAGCAGCTCCTCTAGACGCTGGCGGAACACAGGAACCAGCCGCTGGTATTCCTCCAATACGCCATGGCCAAATTTCGCTGGCCACTCATAGGTGGCTTTCTGCACCAACACCGCCACCGGGTTGATGTCGTTGGCCAAGGTGTGACAACCCAGCCGCAGGGCTTCAAAGGGGATTGCACCGCCGCCAGCAGTGGGATCAAGGACGATGGGCTGATCAATGCCGAGCTTCTGGGTCTCCTCCAACAACCAGAACTCCTCCTTCTCACTGGGGCAGTACTGAAAGGCCCGGTCATAGCCGTAAGGATTTTCGATACGAATCCCTGTGCGCTTGACCTTCTCCATCGCCTTCTTCGCGGCCACTGGATCCCCATGGATCCCGAGCATGTGCATGAAGATCTTGCGATCGGCATCAGCCGGCAGAAGGGAAGCCAGCACCGCCGCCCGCGAGGCCACCAGCGGCCGCCGTGCCCACCACACATGGAGGCGGTTGGGCGCCGGGAAGGGCGTCATCGGCGTTCGCTCGCGCACGCTCTCGATCCCCAGCTCAGCGATGGGGAGCCACTCTTCGATCAGGCGCTTGGTCATGGAAATTCACAAGGCAGGATTTTTGAATGCAGCCATCTGCAGCCATAGACGTAACTTAATTGTAAAGCGGAAGGGTCAGGACAAAATCGGGACTTGTGCGGCATATCACTAAATCATCATAGCGAAGGCAATCATGCTCTCAATCCAGTACGAGATTGCAACCCTTCCCGATCGAATCTCTTGTGAATGAATTAGCTCGCTGGGGGTGAAGCGGCTGGACCTGACGAGATAGTGAGGGGCAAGCATAAGCGTATTTGCCTGAGCACTACGGCTAGGGTGAATCTGTGAGTTTCGGATGATTTGAAGATGCGCAATGTTCTGCCCATGAAGCGATGCAGCGTTTAGGACACATGACAAGCTCGGGTAGGCCGAGAGTAGGCCATTGGCAATATCTTGGATTCTTTGAATATCCCCCCAAGTTGCTTCCTGGTGGCTTGCGGATATTGCTCCGTAGCTACCGGCCCTCCGCTTGCCAGACAAAACCAGCATCTGATAAATTGCCTCGGCTTCGGATGTACCAGGATAAGCCCCTCGAATTATAGAGCCTCCAGCATCCCTTCCACCTTGTAAGTAGGCAAGCCAATAATATCTCCAAAAGCAACACCATGCCTGCCAGAGATGATTCAAGAGGCCAGTAGACCAAATTATGCCCTCGGAATTAGTTGGCCTACCATAGTGATGAAACAGTTCGCCGAGCCTGAAAGCTTCAGATACGAGTCGGGCCCTACGCTTCCTAAGAGAAATCATTTCCTTAGGCTGCAGCTTGAAGTGCTTTGGCTAAAACTCTTAAGCGCGTCAGCCTGCTTTTCAGATTGGTTGTAGATATCGAGGCTGACTTAAAGTCGGCAAGCTCAGTTCCTGCTGGATGCGAGTTTTCGATCGATCCAACTAGCTCGAGAATTCTCTGTGAGGCAAGATGAGGATCATCGCAGTAAACGTGGCTTGTGGCAAGCCCACCAACGCTCTCAGAATCAAGGCCAGTAATGCCATATTTATTGTATACGAGTGCAGAAAATAAGGAATAGAGCATATATGGTTTTATTGCATTGCTGGCAAGGATCTCATTGAGGTCAATCTTGACGAAGTCAAGCACCTCTATTAGGCGTGAGCGCACCACCTCTGTATTTGGAAAGGCTTCATCGTTGGATTCATAGAGTCTCTTCAGCAGCCTATTATCCCTCTTCTTGACGCCCTCGATTAGAACCTGAGCGAGCTCAGTAAGAAGAACTGCGTCGTCCATTCTAGAAACTTGCTTGAGGCTGAGAACTCCGTATGACTCAAAGACAGGAGAATATAGATCCATCATTTCCTTGATAAACCACTTGAACTCACCTTGGTATGTTGCATGCCGCTTCTCTGCGTCATTCAGAGGAAGCTGGTAAGAGTTTATGCGCCTAAAGATTTCTAGGACCTCATCATTTGTTGCGGAGACGATGACATCCATCGACACTTCATACGCCAGAAATCTTGCCTGCACCTCCTGCTCTAGGCTTCCGAATTGAGCCCCAGAGTATACCGCGCTTACCCTGGTCAGCTTGAACTTGTCTTCAATAAAATCTCTAATAACAGTAAGACGTTGTTGGCCATCGACGATCTCCCGCTTAGACTTCCTAGTAAGGAGATCAACAGTCTGCCTGATTACTACCTTGGGGAAGGGAAATTCATTTAGGATGCTGTCGATAAAATATGAACGTGCATTCGCAGGCCAAAGGCCTTGGCTTCGTTGATATGTGCGGTTAACTGTCAGCTCTCCGGACTTCATTTGATTGTACAAATCGGAAACCGGAGCCGTGTTGCGAATGATCTTCATGGATTGAAATCCTATTGTTTTATTTTACGAGGCACTTAGCAAGAGCCTTAGAGCCGCCAGAACTCTCCGTGGATTTTTGCGGTGCATCGCCATTCCCAGCCAGTAAGCGGCCTCCTCGCGGGCCATGGCATCGATGCCGCGGGCGCAATCCTCGATGGCGGCCACGTTGCGCATCGGGGCCAGCAGCTTGAACAGCAGCCCCATGGCCAGGGCGAGATCCTCCGAGAGAGGATCCCGTCGGGCTTCCCCTTTCTTGAGCTTGGCCAGGCTCACCTGCTCCACCTTGAGGCGCCGCAACACGGCTCCCTCGACCAGCAGCAACTTGTGGCCGCCCAGGCCGGCCACTCGCCGGGGTTCCTTCAACTCAGGAGTGGCGGTGCTGGGCACCTGCCACACCTCGAGCTCCAGATCACTTGGGCCGCGCTGCCTGCTGCGCAGTTCGTAGGCCGGCCGGCCTGAAGCGATGGCCTGGGTCATGGCTGTCCCTCGCCAGATGTGCTCAACTCAAGGCGAATCGTGGCGGTCTGGGCGCTGAGGCCTGCCCGGGTGAGGCGAGCGATCCAGCCCTCACCGTTGTCGTCCCAATGCAAGGGGGGCTCGTAGCGGAGCTGGTAGGTGATGTCGAGCGACTTCTCGCCGCCACGCCGCCATTGGCCTTCGATGAAGCCCCGCAGGTGGGCGGCCTCTTCTGGCGTGCCGTTGAAATCGAAGCTCCATTCGGCGCTGCCGTCGCCACTGCTCCAGCCACCTTCCATCATCTCGACCCGCACTGTGGCGCCAGGCTCGGCCTTGAGCAGGGCCATCGGCAGGAAGCCGTCGCCACTGTTCATTCGCCAGGTGAGCGCCTTGATCGCCTTGCCCGAGCTGCTCACCTGCTGCGCCAGCTGGGTGAGGGCTGTCTTCACATTGTCGGTGCGCTCGATCACCCCAGGCCCTGTAGGTGGTGCAACACCTGCTCCGCCGCTGCCGGTGCTGGTGGAGCCAAACCCTGCCTGAACGGCTGTTCCTGTTTCTCCCTCTCCGAAGCCCGGAGTTGTTCCAGTGTCACCACTCAATCCGGTTGGCTGATCCCCGCCGACCACGCCGGATGTTGCCGAGGTTTTCGGTGGCCAGATGCTCAACTCCAGCGCCTTCTCCATGGTGTAGATCTTGCCGTCCTCACTGATCGAGAGCGTCCCTGGAGGCAAGCCCTGGCCTTCGAGGCGATCGCCCTCCTTGTAGACGAACAAGCCATGATCGAGGCCCATGCGCAGGCACTTCTTGAGCACCTCATCGCCAAGCAGGATCGGCAGGGCTGGATCGCGGTAGTACTCATTGCGCAGATCCCGCGTGCTCATCACCCCCAGCCGCTTCAATGGTGTCTTGTCGGCCATGTAGTTCGGGGCCGGCGGCGCATCTTCCGCCAACACCAGCTCGCGGGCTTCCCGCAAGACCCGCTCTACCTGCTTCTGGCCCACGCCGGGCTCGCTGCTGGCACTGGTGACGGTGATGGCGGCATGGGTGAGCGGAACCTCGGGCCACTGGCCCCGCTCGGGATAGAACACATGCCGGTAGCACTGCTGCACAGCGAGGGCGAACCCTTGCTGTGCCTGCCCATAGCGCTCCTTCACCTGGTCCTGCTGGTGGGATTGCAGGCTGGCGAACAGATCCCCCTGCTGCATCTGCTGCAGCGCCAGGTAAGTGCGGGTCTTGCGCAGCATGTCGTCCACCTGCAGGGCATCGGCGCAGACGAAAACCAGGTTGTTGCGGTTCAGGCGCACATTGGCGTTGTCGCCCTTCTCCTTGAACAGCCGCACCACCAGCTCGGGTAGGTGGATGTTCGCCTGCTCCACCGTGTGGCCTTCCCAATGGATCACTGCCAGGTAGGGACCATCGGTGTCGTCGGGGATTTCAGCCGGGCTGGACGGGAACAACACAGGCTCCAGCCTTTGCTTGGCGAAGATCGTGCCGATGCGCCGGTTCAGCTCCTCGCGCACACTCTCCAGATCAAACTGCTGCTCACGCTTCCTCACCATCTGGTTGAGGTTGGCGTCGGTGAGGAAGCGCAGCTTGCTGGTGCCGCTGTCGTCGAGATACTCCGACTCTTCCTGCAGGAGGCGCACAGCCTTGTCGACAAAGGCCGGGTCCACAGCTGGTGCATAGAGGCTGTAGTTCAGCTCCAGGCGGCTGAGGCCCTTGAGCGGTTCGTTGAAGGCCAGGGAGTGGAACAGCACCGTGCGCGCTGCCATCGAGCCATAGGGCTCCATCCCGGTGAATTCCTGGGCATCCAGCCGCTGGGCCAGGGCCCTGCCTCCCTCGGCCGGTGTGGTCGACACGTCCGCCCGGATCGCCGGGATGAAGGCCTGTAATCCCAGCTTGGTGGAGAGCTCCAGCCGAATCCGTTCGTTACCCGGATCGACATGGTGGAGGTGGATGGCCGTGACGCCCCGTGGCTGCTCGCGCCAGAGCTGGCCCACGGTCTGCGCCAGCAGCCGCAACATGCCCCGCACCCGCTGGAAGTTCTCCAGGGTGGAGGTCTTCTGCATCAGGGTGTCGATCAGCTCCGGATGCAGCGGATAGCCCTTGCGCAAATTGGCAGCGCGGTCATCGCTCTGCCCCACCGGAGGCAGAGCCTCGGCGGTGCGGCTCCAGATCTCCTGGTAGGCCTGCACAACTTCTTCCACCCGGCTGCGGTCGATCGATTCGAACAGGCGCCGTGTCAACACCTGCACCGTTTCGTCTTCGCTGGTGGGCGTGAGGGCCGTGATCTGCCGGCCCGTGACCGACTGCAGTTCGGCAAAGATCCGATCGATCCTCTGGTTTTCCTCCCCATAGGCATCCACCGACTGGCCGCCTTTGCCCAGGGCCAGGGTGAACACCAGCACCGCCTGGGGGGAGGAGTTCACCGCCTTGATCAGATCGGTGAGGAAGGGGGTGAGCTGCTCGGCCGCCTGGCCAGCGGCAGGGCCTTTGATCTTGCGCAGGTAGATCGAGAGCTCATCGATCAGGATCAGCACCGGCCGCTCACCGATCAGTTCCCGCAGGGTTTCGGCTCCCGGAGGGGCGGCGCCGAGGCGATCGCTGTTGCGGATGCGCTCGTAGCCCGCCGAGCCGGCCAGTTGCACCGCCAGCTCCCCCCAGGGGGTGAACGCCAGGATGTCGCCTTGCCCCCCCTGGGTGGCCATGCGCCGGCCGTTCATCGGATCGGCGTTTTCCCCGTCGAAGGCCGCGACGGTGACCTTCTGACTGGGCAGGCGGGCTGGATCGATGAATTCCGCCAGGTTCGGGATCTGATCGGCGGCCGTCAGGATGTGGTTTAGGCCGATCAGGGCGTGCGTCTTGCCGCCGCCATAGCTGGTGTCGAGCCGCAGGATGCTGCCCAGCTGGCTGCCGGAGCTGGTGAGCCGGTCCACCACCGCCAGGAACAGGTCGCGCAGGCCCCTGGTGGGGTGGGTGTTCGCGAAGAAGACAGCCGGATTCTTGTAGAGCTCAGGCGCCGTGCCCTTGAGCACCTGGCTGAGGTCCGCCGCAAAATCCTCATCACGGATCCGCCCTTCCAGCACGTCGGCCCGGGGCCGGCAAAGCTCGTAGATGGTGGGAGGGCTCATGGAGAGGGTTCGTTCACCAGGTCTGGCAGAGCGGTTCCGCTATGCATCCATGGAGGCATTGGCCCCATGGTGCCTTGCTGGAAGCGGGTCTGCCGCAACCCCCAGCACTCGAAGTGGGTGCCATCGGATGGGATCGAATTTGCTCTGGGAACACATGGAGGGGAGTATGCCCAGATCAGAAGCGCCGGCTTCGGCAGACCCAGATGCCCTTCCGCTTCCGCCGCAGCGCTCGCCTGGGCCCCCTGCGCTTCAACTTCAACAAGAGCGGTCTCACTTCGATTTCGCTCGGGGGTCGCGGAGCTTCCTTCAACATCCCAGTGGCCCGCTCAGGCGGTCCCCGCACCACCGTTAGGTTGCCCGGCACCGGGCTGAGCTGGAGCGCTGAACAGAGCACTGAGGCGCATCAACCGACCCCGGCGCGCCTCCCCGCTGGCCCGGCAGAGGGCCTGCCCAACAGCCGCCGCTTCCGCTCTGGCAAGCTGGACGCCTTCAAGCAGGGCTGCCTGGGTGTGCTGCTGGAGAAGCTGTTCGCGCCCAGATCCCAAGGCCGGCTGCTGTGGGACCTCAACCTGATCACCCGGCTGCTGTCGGATCCCTCCATCGGCAGCCGAACCCAGGGGCTTCTTGCCGTGATCGAAACCCCGGAAGCGATGGAGGCCTACTTGCTTCGCGCCCAGAGCCAAGAGGATCTCAAGCGCCGGGCCCATCGCTGCATCGAGGCAGTTCAAGAAGCGGGCCGGCTGGCCCAGGGGCGGGGCTGGCTCCGGCCATGACGGTCACTTGCGGGCCCTGATCCGTCGTCTGCAGCAGAACACCCTTGATGGCGCAGGGGTACGCGCCGGGCCTTCCCATCGTCCGCACCGCGGCAAGGGCGGTGCAAGTCGGCCTGGTGGCCGACCCTTGCCATGCGGTGCGGCGTCGGGGGCGTCCCGTCTGCGCGCCAGCTGGCGCCTGCTGCCATGCCCAGTCCTGTCCTCCACTCCAGCGATCCCGCCCTGCTGCTGCGCCGCTGCCGTGTAGCGATCAATGCCGTGCTTGAGGCCCCAGAAGCCCGGCGCAGATGTGGAGCTCCCTTCTCGTCCAGCGAGCGCCGCTTCCTGCAGCTGGTGGTGCTGCCGGTGATCGATCAGTTCCTCGCTCGCCTCCAGTTGATCCGCGCCGCCCAGGAGCAGCAGCAATGGGAGCGCTACGAGGCCGCCGCGCCTGGGGAAGCCGGGCCATCCAGCGGCGGCTGAGCAGCGGCACCAAAGGGTCTGATGCCAGAGCGATCACAACGGCATCTGCTCTGAACCCTGTTCCTGCCGCTCCAGGTAGCCCGTGGCCCACACCACCGGGCTGATGCCGCGGGGGATGATCCGCTCGTAGGCCGGGCTGCGCAGGATCTCGTTCACGGCTTCCCCGAGCAGCTCATTGGAGCGGCTGCCGGGCAGCCGGTGGCTGAGGGTCTGGTGGATACGCAGCAGGTACCAGGCGGTGCCATCGATCCCCGGGTTGAACCGCTCCCAGCTGCCGGAATCGCGGCGGGCATCGAGGACCATGTCGCGGGCGTTGTGGGCCTTGTCGGCCGCTGTCACCAGCAATGAATCGAGTGGCTTGTGCTCCAGCGAGGCCACGTAGCGCGTCTTGCGCACGATCCAGGGTTCCTTCTTGGCCCCCGGCGCCACTGGCCCTGCGGTGTCGGTGCAGTCAGCCACGATCCGGGCCACCCGCGTCCCGTAGCGGCCGGCAATCGAGGCCTCGTCCTGATCGGCATCCTCGATCGCATCGTGCAGCAGGCCTGCGATCGCCTGCTCCTCATCGCCACCGTCCTCCCACACCAGGCCGCTCACGGCGATCAGGTGGGAGATGTAGGGCACGGGTTTGCCCTTGCGCCGCTGGCGGCTATGCAACTGGGCGGCCCAAAGCAGGGCATCGATGTAGCGCGGGCTGTGGAGATGGGGCAGGTTGGTCATCAGCGATCGGAGGCCGGCGGGGGCAGCCGCTCCAACAGCAGTTCCAGCTTGCGGTCCTGCTCGCGCAACAGTCCCAGGAAGCCGGCAGCGGTCACAGCCAGCACAGCAAGCCAGGCCAGGGACGTCAACAGCACAGCCTTCAGGACTCCGGAACTACCCACCACTGCTGGCTGGTCATCGGCTTGGAGTGCCGTCGCGGTGGGAGCCGTGTCCTCGATCTCCAGATTGAGGACCAGCCGCAACACTGCTTCCGGCGTCACCGGAACGATGGCGGAGCTCAGCACTGGCAATTGCGAGGTATCCAGCAGTTCCTGGCGGCAGCGATGCAGCCCACCACCTGCCCAGAACATCCCCCACGCTCTGTTGTTCCGCTGAAGCACCACCCACCGCTCGGGTCTGGCGTCAAGCCGCGCCAGCTGAGCAGCCTTGGCCAGCGACCAGCTGCGGCCAGCCGCAACAGAAGGATGGGCTTCCAGAAGCAACTTCCCATGCGGGTCACATGTGAAACCCGTCACCACCTGCAGCGCAAAGACATCCACGATCTGGCACGGCACCGCACGCTGGTCTTCTCTCCACTCCGGTGCCATGAACAGCAGTGCACCGCCGTGGCGGCGCAGACAGTCATTGACGAGCTGGTTTTCGTGCACCGTGCCCCTGTGCCAGGGGCAGCAACGCTAGGGAAAGTTGTGCCTCACACCCTCAGCGACTGAGGCCTTGACGCCACCCGTAACAGAGGTGAATGCTCCCTCAATCCTCGTCGTCGCTGGCGCCAACGGGGATCAGCCGGATCTGCTTCTTGCCAAGCTTGATCTCGAACTCATCGCCAGGCTTTAGGCCAAGCTGGCCGGTGTAGGCCATGCCCACCAGCAGGTTGCCGTTGCCCTGCACCTTGGCCACGTAACTCAAGCTGCGGCCAGCTTGACCCTTGCCATTGCCACCGTCCTTACCAAGGCTGACGCCCTTGGCCTCCAGCAGAGCCTCATAGAAGGCGGTGAAGTTCAGCCGCTCACTGCCGTCCTTCTTGCTGCTCACGTAGCCGCAGGCGCGCACCAGATCGGACTTGGAGGCATCCCCAAGCTCCTTGACTTTGGCGAGCAGATCAGGACCGGTGAGTGCCATCAATGTGGGTCGATAATGGATCCAACATAGAGGAATGGGAGAGCCTGCTAACACCAATGCTGCAATCTTTGTCATTTCAACGGCGCAGACTTCTGCGGGCCTCTCCATTACCGTTGCGCTCCAGATACCGGTGGCCCTGGCTGAGCAGGACCTGGGCTTGTTGATAGGAGCCGATCGCCTTGAGGCTGTAGTGCTTGCCTGCAACCGCGCCAGAAACAATCCCAAGCTCCAGAGAGGCTCTGCTCATCACTGGGTGTGGCTCACCCCCAGAAGGGCACACCGCACCCGGTCCACCGACAACCCCTCCACGGCGATCCATTTGCGGCGGCTGCTCTGGCCACGCACCAATGCCACTCTGCTGGGAGCGATGCCAAGTCGCTCGGCGACGAAGCTCCGCAACGCCTCATTGGCAGCACCATCAACCGGAGGAGCCGTCAGGCGGATCACCACCGCGTCATCCCTCATACCCACCACCTCGTTGCGACGGCTGCGCGGCTGGATCCACAGGGCGATGCTCGCGCTGGCCTTCATTCATCCCATCCCGCTGCCTGCCTGGATTCCATCGACCTACCGCAGCATTGAGGGCATCGGGAAGATCAGCAGCATTTGAAGCTGCCGATTCCTCTGGCATTGCGATCGCAAAAAAATAGCCGGCGCCATCGGTGAAGGGCCGGCCGGGGAAAAGGGCGATCGTGGTGGCCGCAAGCGCTGGTGGATCGCAGAAAACGACTGGCCTCAACGCTGGGACAGAAGAGCGAGATCGGCGATCTGCTTGAGGATGCCATCTCCGCTGAACGCCTCCACGATCAGACCGATCGTGAACCCCAGCATCGCGACGCGTCCGTTGAGACGCTCAGCACGTTTGAGATCCTCGTCTCGGATCTGCTTGGCGGCAGTGTTCAGGAACCAGGTGTCGTCGGCTTGAGTAGCTCGAGTCATGGGAAACCCTTGCGAGTACAACGAAAAGTTACGGATATCGCCCAGGGCTTGACGTAGGGAGGAATACCTAGTCCTGATCTGCGCACAAATCCTCGTTTCAGGCAGATGGACCGGTCTTCCTCTCAGGGGTCACCTCCGCTACGGCTTTCGATGCGTTCCTCCACCGCCTCCCACACCACCCGGTAGGCCAGGCTCTGGGCATCGCTGATCGCCTCAGCAGCAGGGTGCGTCCAGGCCACCTGGCAGGCCAACGCCTCGAAATCCTCCGGGACCACCGTCAGACCAAGAAGCTCCAGCGCCGTCGCCACATCGGGTAAATCGGGAACCATCGGCCGTCTCTTCATCGGACCGCACAGCGAGACCGCCGCTGGTGATCCTTGCGGCGATGGGCGTTCCTCATGCCGCCAGTGGGACGTCGGCCTCGCAGCCGCTCTCCAGCTCTTCCCACACCCGCCGGTAGGCCGCGGTCTGCACTGCGCTCCATGGCTGGGAGGCCGGGTGCCGCGCGGCCACCCGCCGGGCCAGGTCCTGCCGATTTGTGGGTGTGGTTCTCAGGCCCAGTACGGCCAAGGCCTCAGGGAAATCCGTTGACGTTCCCATGGCTGTCATCAATCGACCGGTGATGTCAGGATGTTCGCCACTGCCGCCACCTGCGCAAGAGCGGACGCCGTTGGCAGTGTGGATCTTTATAGAAGCCGCACAGTTCGCCTTCACCCACCAGCCAGGTTGACGTTCACCTCATCGATTACCTCGGCCACGGTGCGGCCGTAGCGAGCGATCCACCGCCTGGGGCCTGAGCGTCACAAAGGCCTCCTCAGACCCAGCTGATCCGCACCAGCTGATCACAACTGAGCAAGCCTGAACAGCTGGTTAATGCACAGCCATTCACCAAAGCGTGCCAGGGTGATCACCGCCAGTGATCCAGCTGCCATGGTGTCCGTGAATGGAGCGGAGCCCTGCCAGCGCTGTCATCCCTCGTTCGTCATTGATCACAGCATGCGGTTCACCTTCTCCCTGCCGCTCAACACCGCCTCGGTGCGCAAGGTCCTTCAGGCCCGCGGCATCGAAGCGGTCCTGGCGCAATGGCCTGAGCTGGAAGCCCATCGCTCCCTGCTCAGCCAGATCCAGATTGAGGAGCAGGAACGAGCGGCCTATGAACGCCTGAGCCAAGTAGCGGCAGGCCGGGTGGAGCGTTTGCTCGATCTTCTCAAGCACGAGGTGGCGCCATAGCCATCAGGAGTGCTGCTCCAGCCCCTCCAGCGCCGTGCGCAGCTCACCGATTAACTCCTCATCCAGCTCGGTGGCGGTGATTTCCTCGCCCACCAGATCCTGGATCAAGGGGTAGAAGCGCACCTCGAACCACTTCCGAAACACCTCGTAGGTGCGCTCCGCCGGCCAGGTGGCAGTGTCGCGATGCCAGTAGTCGAGCTCGGCTTCAAAGATCGCCTCGTAGACCTCCTCGAGGATCTCCTCTGCCTCCTCTTGCGTGTCGTAATCAGGGATCAGATACAGGCAGGGCTCACTGGCTCCGGCAACATCCACATCCAACTCGAGCTGCCTGGCCCAGTCGAGCAGTTTCTGGCTGGGGTAGATCCCCACCGCACAGCGGTTCACCACGGCCATGGCCCACCCGGCGGCATTGCCCGAACGCTAGGCCTGGCCAACGGAGCGGGCTGGCCACTGCCGGGGAAGCCGGACACCGGCTCGACCCTGAACAGAGGAGAGGCCAGGAGGATGGGAGCCTCTCCATGAAGCCCCCGGAGGCACATCGATGAAGGTGATCGTCGATCTCTGCGTCGTTCCGATTGGAGTCAGCGTCAACCTGGCGCCCTACATCGCTGCCTGCGAACAGGTGCTGCTCGACGCCGGCCTCAAGATTCAGCTACACCCCAACGGCACCGCGATCGAGGGCGAGTGGGCGCCCGTCTTCGAAGCGATCAAGGCCTGCCATCAGGCCGTGCACGCCATGGGCTGCCCCCGCATCACCTCCGCCGTGAAGGTCAACACCCGCACCGATCGGGACCAAACGCTGGAGGACAAGGTGGCCAGCGTTGAGGCGTTGCTGCAACAGCTGCCTGAAAGGGGCCAATGAGAAGGGCGCCCCGTGTCGGGCGCCCTACTGCTCCGCAGAAGCCAATGGCTAGGGCCGGTTGCAGGGCTTGGGCTCGCGCTGCCCTGGTCGAGGCCTCTGATTCATTCACAGATCCATTTGCCCCGCAGCAGGGGAGCTGCGTCCCAACCGGAACCGGCGCCAGCCCGCCGGCAGTGAGGAGCGGCAGCTCTACACAGAGTTCCAGTCCCTCCTGCTGGAGGGAGAAGAGGACGATTGATCTACGGCTGAGGGGCAGCGGATCGATGCCAGGCTGGGGCCAAAGGCTCCTGTGCCATGCCCCTTGATTCCTCCGCAAGGCTGGCTCTGTCGATCTCGGGCGGTGGACACCGTGCAGCCGCATTCGGACTCGGCACGATTGCACTTCTGCAGGAGCTGGGGCTCATGGAGCGGGTGGCGGTTCTCTCCACCGTCTCGGGCGGTTCGCTGGTGGGGGGCTTCTACCTTTGCGCCAAAGCCGGGTTCCTGCACGATGCCGAAGACTCGCAGCGGGACCTTGAGCATTGGCGCAACGAAGGGTTCCGGCAGAGGTTCCTGCTTCCATTCCTCGCCTTCCTCCATGACGGCCGCCTGGGGGACCGTCTGGTGGCTGACCTGCTGCCGATCCCACTGGGCCCAGAAACGAAGCTGATTCGCAGCGCTGCCGAGGAGGTGCAGGCCCTGCTGAAAAAGCATCGCTGTCCTCACACGCTGGGCCACGAGGCGATCCGCGCCCTGCTGGCGCTCGACGACTGCGCGCCCGATCACGTCTATTTCAATGCAGCCGATCTCACTTCGCTGGATCTGTTCCGCTTCGGGGTGATAAGGCAGCCCATCACCGATTCTGCCAACGAGCTTGCCTACAAGCCTGCCTACGTGGTGAATCGCTTCTGCATTCCGATTGACTCCAAGAAGGAGGATCCAGCCCAGATCGTGGCCGCCTGCCTGCGGATCGCCGATTGCGTGGCGGCCTCCTTCTGCTTTCCCGGTGGCTTCGAGCCGCTCCTCTTCCCCGACGATTTCCTGCGCCTCCAAGCGGAGGACGAGGAGACCAGGGCGGTGACCACGCGCCTGTGCGGCGGTGCCGCGGCGGTAGCGCTGATGGACGGGGGCCTATACGACAACCTCGGCCTGGCCAGCGTGGAGATCGCCATCCAGTCGCTGCGACTGGCGGAAGCAATCCGGCTCAAGATCGAGCCCCACCTGACAGATGCCGAGCGGGCCCGCACACCACATGACGAGCGAGGCCGGATCTACGTTCTGGCCACCGATGTGGACAACATTCAGCCGGCGAACAAGGCGCTGGATCCGTCCAGCCAGAATCCACTAGAGGTAGCCGCGAACCCTGATGAGGCTCGCCGCCGCAGTGGTGGTCTGCTTGCCGCCCGCCGCTGGACCTGGGCTTTGCTCAGCGGTGTGGGCGGCGCCCTGCTGCCGCTGCTGACGCTGTTGGCCCTGCCGCCGGCCGCGGTTGTCTGGATCGTGCGCCAGCTGCCCGTGCTGCGGCAGCCTTTGCTGGGATGGATCCGCCGCAGCCCGGCCCTGGCGCTTCCGCTGCACCAGCTGGGTCTGGTGCCGAATTCCGCCGGAGCCACGAGTAGTGCTGGCGTGAGCGTGCCGCTGCTGGCGGGGGCCGCCCTGCTCTGGACCCGGCGGCGTACGGCGCAGGTCTTGCCGGCCTTCAACGGCTACCTCAAGCGCACCCGCAACCTCACGTATCAGTACCTGAGCTACAAGTATCAGAAATTCGCTGGCGGTGAACCCAACACCTTCCTGCTGCGCAACCTGATCTTCGAGCTGGCACCCGGGCCGGACTCGGACCCGGATCACCGGCTCGACGAGCTCACCCGGCCACTGGAGGACTTCGATGAACTTGGGGCTGAGACCCATCACAAAGCCAACGATTGGATCAGCAAGAAGCTCGAGCCCATCGCCTGGCTGCTGGAGCTCCCCTGGCCTGAGGATCCCGAGGGACTGCTGCATCTCCCCGAGCGGTTCGACAGCGAGGCGAACCGTAAGCGGCTTTGTCAGCTGCGGGCCGATCTTGCGCTTGATGAAGCAGTGCGGACCTGGCAGCGGATCCAGGCGGTGCTGGCTCGGCCGGGAGAACCGCTCAGCCAGGCTGGTGAAGCCCTGACCTGCCTGTCGCGCGTGGCCCGGAGCGTCCACAGCGGGCTGCAGGCCCCATCGGGTCTGACACTGAGCGGTGATCCGCTGCTGTCGCAGATCTGCGAGATGGCCACGAACCTGCCCACCACCCTCTGGCTGGAGGAGTTCCGTCATTACGTGCCCAACACCTTCCTGCCCGATGGGCGGATCCAGCACCCGGGCGGCTGGTACGTGGATGAGGGTTTGGTCGGCTCCGGGCTGGTACGAGCCAATCTGTACAAAGGCGTGGCGGTGGACGTGGCCGTTGCGGCTGGCTTCCTGAACACCTGCTTCAATCTGCTGGAGTTCACAGCGAGTCGATTGCCCCTTGTCGAGAAGTGATGCAGAGCTGTGCCAGCCACGGCACATCTGAATCCGAGCTCTGGGGTCAGAACTTCCAAGCCAGAGGAGAAATCCCCTTCGAAAGCAGGAGAGCAGAGAGAAGATGCCGATGTGGCTGAGCAACCATGGCGATCCAACGTCAGGGAGGTTGGTCCAGGGGATGTTGCGTCATGGATTCAGCGTGGTGATGGTGCTGATTAGCCGCTGATGCCTCCCGCACTGGTGTATCACCCGGCTTACTCCGTGGCACTTCCGAGTAGTCATCGCTTTCCGATGGCGAAGTTTCGGCTGCTGCATGAGTATCTGCTTCGCCACGATCTGGCATCTTCCGAACAGCTGCATCAACCCATGCCGATCTCCCGCCGGGAGCTCGAGCTGGTGCACAGCAGGCGGTATCACGAGGCGTTCTCACGCGATCGACTCAACGCGGCCGAGCAGCGGCGGATCGGCCTGCCCGCCACCCAGCCACTGGTGCGGCGCAGCTGGTTGGCCGTAGGGGGCACCCTGCTCACGGCGCGACTGGCTCTGCAGCAGGGACTGGCCTGCCATCTGGCCGGCGGTACCCACCACGCCTTCCCGGATTACGGAAGCGGATTCTGCATTTTCAATGATGTCGCCGTGGCCGCACGGGTTCTGCTGGCCGAGGGAGCGGTGCGCCAGCTGATGGTGATTGACCTGGACGTGCACCAGGGGGATGGCACCGCTGCCATCTTTGCCGGTGATCCGCGTGTGTTCACGCTGTCGGCCCATGCGGCCAGTAACTTTCCCCTGCATAAGCAGACCAGTGACCATGATCTGCCCTTGGCCGATGGCCTGGACGATGACGCCTATCTGGCAGCGGTAGGGCGAGGGATCCCTGAACTGTTGGAGCAGGTTCAGCCTGATCTGGTGATCTACAACGCCGGCGTCGATCCCCACCGTGACGACCGCCTGGGCCGGCTTTCCCTCAGTGACACGGGTCTGCTCCTGCGCGACCGGATGGTGCTGGAGCTTTGCCTCAGGCGGCGCATACCTGTGGCCACGGTGATCGGCGGCGGCTACGACGCCTTGGAGGCTCTGGTCGCGCGCCATGGCCTGGTGTTCCGCGCGGCGGCAGAGACAGCTCTGCAGCTGGGGCTCTAGATCAGCGGCAGGGCGATGGCGCTCTGCATCACGGTTGCACTGCCGGCAGTCAGGTCACGCAGATTGGGAGCAGTCCCGACTGGATCCACAGGCGTCGCTGATGTGTGGCCGCTACTCGCTCACCACCATGATCGATCAGCTGCTCCCCCGGCTGAAGGGGCCGCTGCCGGATGGTTTCCTTGAGCACTACCAGCCGAGGCAGCAAGTGCGGCCCGGTGAACCACTGCTGATCCAGCGGCAGCAGCAGGGGCGGCTGGAGGTGGGCTACGCCCAGTGGGGTCTGGTCCCCAGCTGGCTGAAGGACACGGAAGGCAAAAGCCGCCCGATCAATGCCCGCAGCGAAACAGTGAGCCAGAAGCCATTCTTTCGTGGTCCCTGGCGCCATCACCGCTGCCTGATTCCGGCCGATGGCTTCTACGAATGGCGGCCGCCACCGGAAGGGGCAGGCCATGATCCCAAAGGGAAGAAGCAGCCCTACTGGATCCGCCGCCAGGACGGCGCGCCGTTCTGGCTGGGCGGCCTGTGGGACCACTGGATTGGTCCCGATGGCAGCGAACTACAGACCTGCTGCATCCTCACCACCACCCCCAACGCCCTGCTGCGCCCGATCCACGACCGCATGCCGGTGGTGATCATGGATGGATGGGAAGAGGCCTGGTTGCTGCCGGAAGACGCCGCTGAGCTGCGGGGGCTTGAGGCGCTGATGGCCCCGTGGGATCCCGCCGGCTGGGACGCGATTCCTGTCGACTGGCTGTGATCTGTCCGCTCGGCCTGCTCATCAATTGCGGGCATGGTTGGCGGTTTGGCCCATCAACCATGAAGAAGGGCGCCCCGTGTCGGGCGCCCTTGGGCCGGTTGCAGGGAACTGGTTGGTGCTGCCTTGGTCGAGGCCTCTGATTCATTGATAGATCCATCTGGCTGGGTTGTCAGTACGGCAAACCTCACTCCTGGGCCGCCTCATCACCACTGGGGCTGGCAGGGTCTCCAGCCCTCCTGGCGCTTGGTGGCCCAGAGCTTGAGGGCTTCATCCCGGCTGATCTCCCGGCGGTTTTTGAGCAGCGGCACCGGCTCGCCGGGAAGCAACTCCCCGCTCGTAATCTCCAGCCGCTGGTAGGTGCGTTCCCAGCGGGTCGGGCCAAAGCGCAGCACCTGGCGGCTGTCGCTCAGCCAGCCCTCCTTTGGGGTCAGGGGGACACGAGGTGATGGCCGACTCATGCCTCTGTGAGTCTGGCCTCGATCAACCGGCAGCACTCCTGCACGTCGCTCGCGCTCTCCACCCCCTTGCTGAGCGAGCAGAAGAACTCCCGCCACAGCACCGGCACCGCCAGCAGGATCAGCGGCCTGCCGCCGTTGAGCGCATGGGCGGCTTCTGATGCTGTGCCTGGGCCACCGCCCCCGGTTAGGGATCCCAGCATTCACAACAACTGACGCTAAAACGCCACCACGTCGGCATGGTTCGAGAAGTTGCTGAGACAAATTGATGTGTCCATACTTGTAGGTTGTGTAACTTATGATACGGAAGCTAGAGCATTATTTGTGATTAAAAGAGACTAAGTATGATTACAGGAAACGAGTAATGGTCAGAGACTCTAGTACTAGCTCGATTCAGGAAAGAGCTTATGCCCTATCTAAAGAAAAGCCAGAGAACTCCGACTTTGAAAACTGGATCCAGGCAGAGCACGAATTAAGAAATACTGCCCGCCCACACAAAACATATACATCGCTCATAATATTATGTGTTGCTGCAGCTATCTTCATAACAGTTTCTGCGGGGATTAGGCAATGGCTGGTGCAGGACGATACGTACAGGCAATATCCGCTATTTGCTGATATATGGTATTACACTATTGTTTGGATTATTGCTGTTCTTGCGATAGCTCTTTACTCAAAGGTGCCCTGGACACGCCACAGTTGGCGACATGTCTCGGAAAAGATACTTGGCCTAGGAGATGAAAGATCAGCCTGGGACTGGATCAAATTGTTGGGAGCGCCTTCTCTATTCGCGATGACAGCAGGAGTCCTTTCATATGCCTTTAATAACAGCAACCAAGGGCTTAGCAGGATTTTAGCAGGGGCAAAAGAGCGCGAGGCTATAATGAATGCTTACATCCAGGATATGTCTAGTATAGTAGAGAAAAAGAGATGGATATACCTCAATCAGGATCAGCGAATTGCGATTGCTACCAGGACTCATAATACTCTAGAAGCTTTGGAGAATGATAGCTTGAGGCAGGGGATTGTTTTCCGCTTCGCGTCACGTGTTTTCCCCGACTATACATGCCTTGAAAGCGTTTACTCAGTTAACGAGCCACCGCATCGTCCTATAAAAGAGGCCGAAGATATTAACTGCTACTGGCCAACTAATATTTCCCTTAAAAACATTTATTTAGATGGGCTTCGCATAGATGATACTAATTCAATTTACAGAGGTGTACTCAAGGGGGCCAATTTGACTGGAGCAAAATTGTCAAACTCAAACTTATCCAAAGCTGATCTTGGCAAGACAAATCTTACAAGATCAAAGTTAAACGAATCAGTCTTCAGTCCAGTTACAAATCTAATGGCGGCTGATTTTGATAGTGCAGATATCAACGGATCAAAATTCGACGGAACACGTCTTGACAAAGTCCGCAACTTTAGCAGGGCGTCTTATACGTATATATCGTTTACTAGGCACCCAGCATATTTAGACAAGAAAGCATTTCCAAGCCAATTCAGGGAGGGGAGGCCCAACAAGCCAGCATACCTGTGTCAGCTGATTGAACAGGGGAGAGTTCTTTTCTTGCCTGACAACCCCATAACAAGCGACAACATGTCTCCATACTCTGCGAAGCTCGAACCTATGAAGTTTAAGGATCCTCAGGACTCAGGAAAACAAAAGAATCCCGTGGAACCCATGAGGAAGCAGGAACTTGAGACGAAATCTGAATATGATAAGAATTTTGATAGCAAGTTTAATAAGAATTTTGGTTGCCTCCCTGATCCACCAAAGCCCCAGCCATATATAAGTATGGTCGGGGCAAGAAGATAGCATAATCAAATTACCCCTCATGAGGGCACCGAGGGCAGGCTTGTCCCTTCTCAAGTGTCGTTCTCTTGGGTTCTTTACCCGATTTGATGTACTCCAGCAAAACACAGTCGCCTGTTGCGGTTTTTCGCTTCTCCCAGTATACATTGTTAGATAGATTGGTTCCGTCGCATTGGGGCTGTGCGAATGAGGGCAACTCAGGTATCCCCATGATGACAATAGCGGCTGATACTATTATCATTAGGAGTAGTAGGAGCTTCTTCGGCATTGCTATCGGCAGGGCACAACTCGTGATAGCACTAGAAATGACTTTGTCAATAGTCACAGGACAAGCCATCGGCCTGGAGAAGAGCATTGATATCTGGCAAGAGACACTCCTCCATGGTCATCCCAACTATGGTCTGACGAAATCTCCACCGAGTTGCTGATGGACACCACTACCGCCCTTCAAGAGATCGAGACACGCACTACCGCCGGTGCCTTCTCCACGTAGACCACCACCACATCTGAGCTGAGCACGTTGATCACGTTGCGGGCCTTGCCCATGCCGGTGAACACCGCCAGATCCAGGTCCGCGGTGCACTGCCGCTCCTCACCGTTCCCTTCATCCGGCAGCACCCCCACCGAGCGCCCGCCAGTGAGCAGCACCCACCCCCTGGCGCTGATGCACTCCCCCAGCTGCTCGGCCAGGTCCACAGCCTCAGCCGAAGCGCCCTCTCCGGCACCCATCACACCCACCACCACAGGCCTTTTGCTCATGCCACCTCCGGGCACCAGCCCCGCTGGCGCGTCATGTCCTCAGTCCAACCCTGGCAGCGGCGGGTTAGGTGCTCTCCCTGAGCAAGCAGACCCTGGTGCAACTGACAGGTGAGTAGGGGGATGCAGTTCGCCCCCGCGTGATGGCGAAACCAGTGGCAGGTGAGGCAAACCTTGCGGCTGCGGCTGGGCCTCAGCACAGCCTCATCGAGGTAGGGCCACGCCTCGACGGCCACTTCTTCCCCGGTGGGGTCCCTGTCACGACGGGAACCGCGGAAGCGAGCAGGAGGAGCAGGCACGAGGCCAACAGGCAAGAAGTACACCCGTACTAGCAGGAGTGTCCTCAAGTTGGCCAGTGCGGGCGCGACGTCATGCGCCAGGGGCGGCTGGAGGGCGGCTCGGCACCGCGGCCAGGATGCCCCTGCCAGGGCGCGGCGCGGGTGTCCGTCGCTCGCCCTCCTTGTCCGCCATCGCCTGCATCGGCGTCGAGTTCCTCGAGCCGGCCGATCACCCCGGCGCCCAGGCCCGCATCTGGTTCCTCGATGCCACCGGCCAGGCGGTGCGCCCCTGCCGCCTGGTGCCCGCACCGATCGCCAAGCTGCGCGGCCATCAGCTGCAGCGCTTCTTTGGCGGCGGGTGTTCGCTCTGGATTCGCTGAGCACCTCGGGCAGCATGCCCTTGGAGTGGGCCAGTCGCTTGGTGTCCCGCATCGCGCTCAACCCCCTTGGCGGAAGCATGGCCGAACAGCATCACCTCGGGGCTGCTGCAGAACGGCACCAGATCGAGAGCAGCTCCGCAAGTTCCCCTCGATCGAGAACCACAGGCGGGGTTCAGCACGTCAGGACCGGTGATCTGCTGGGGACGGCGATGGGTCCCCCACGGTGGCCTCCGGCTCGGCTTGGCAAGGGCTGCGCAAGCGGCTTGCCGCTCTGCGGCGGCGCCGCCCCTGCCTTCGCCTGTGCGGGCGGCCAGCACCGAGGGGTCCCTCGCCACCCAACCCATGGCAGCTCCCCAAGGCCCCTTCTGCGAAGTCCGCTTGCTCATGGTTCACCGCTATGAGCCCGGCACCGTGAAGCTCGGCTCCGCAGCCCTCGCCATCGAGCACCTCGGCCGGCGCGGCAAGCCGGTGAAGAAGATGCGGCTCATCCCCGCCGAGAAAGCATTTGCTTTCGCCCGCAAGCTGCAGGGCACGCCCGGCTGCACCGTCTCGGTGATCTGAGCCACAGGGGCCTTGCGGCCCCTATCTCTCGACGTTGTGGCTCACCAGACGGGCTTTAGCGTCAGGCAAGGTCGGCGGCGGCCTTCCTCAGCGTGCGCGGCGGGGCAAGGGCTACGCGAGGCGCTGTCGCGCCCCTTGACCTCCCCGCGCAGGGCTGAGGGGTCCTTCGCCTGGTTCGGCCATGGCACCCATCACGATCTATTCGTCCACGATGAGCGGCATCACCTGGAAGGCCGTCACCGGCCAAGCGGTGAGTGAGCACCTTCTGATGATCGAGATCAGCAAAGCCGGCAAACACGGGCTGCTGCTGCAAGAGTCCCGGCCCTGGGATGCCACCTGCAAGATGTGGCGCTGCCCTCGGCCCTCCGGCATCCCGAAATATCTCTGGGCGTTGCTGAAGCAGAAGCTGCGCCAGATCGAGCCGCGTGAGAAGCCTGGCCCTGCATCGGTTCCTGCAGGGCGCCCCCGGCGTGGGCTGTCCTCCCAGGAGGTCACCCTCTCGGGTCTGGTCCCCTTCCCGGCCTTCCTCGCCATGGAGCTGATCGAAGCCCACCACCCTGATCTCTATCGCCGGGAGTTCGGCTTCCGGGCCTGATCACGTCCCGCCGGGGCGGCTGGCGTCAGCTGGCTGCCCCTTCCCCCCTGCTGGCCGGCGCAGGGGCGGCGGCAGCGGATCGCGGTAAAACGCGATCGAGCCTGCACCGGGCCGCAAGCAACTGTGGCTGCGCCGCTCCACCCACTCGCGCCTGCTTGGGGTTCCCGCGCCAGCCTCGGCGCAGCACCGGACGGCGGCCAGGCGGCTCCAACCGCTCGCTCCCGCTCGGGTGTTCCGCTGCGCCTCGTGGCCGCATCAGGCAGCACTGTCACAGCAGGTGAAGATCAGCCGACGTCGAGGTGATCGCAGAAGTGAATTTCCAGATTTTGCGACATTTCCGAAGCGGTGCCCGCGCGATTCTCGTTTTCGGGGGTATTTACCCCCCTTTTGACTTTTGATGTTGTTTCGCCGGACTTCCTCTCTACAGGTTTTTCGGGCGGTAGTTGAAGGGCGCTTGGTTGTTGGTTGGCTTGGTTGTATTGAGTCGGTTGCTGCCGCCGCGTTTGCAGTTCGCATCATTCAATTATCTGCAGCGTTGGCGTTTTGTTGGCTGCTACCTCGCTGCGCCCGCTTCCGATGGTGCATGGCGCGGGGGTGAGCCGGTCACTCGTGCGGCCTCAGAGCCAGTGACGGTATCGGCTGCGTTGCTTGCGTGCTCGGAGCTTGGATGCCGCAGTGCCGAACTGCGGCGATGTTCCATTGCGCCGACGGCGAACCCAGGTGCCCTTGCGGATCAGCCGGCTGTCCTGCGCGTTGGCCAGCTTCACCTTGACGATCGAGCCGTAGCCGCTCTTGCGCCGCAGGGCCGCGCGTGAGCGGGCCTGGCTGTTGCTGCTGGCGCTCACCACCGTGGCGGTGGTTCGCCGTGACCAGAAGGCAAGGAAGAAGGCCATCAAGGAAGCCCCGGCGTGGCCGGGGCGGCTTCGCGTCAGCTCCTTGCTCCGGCCGGCTTGCGGGCGTAGCTGGCCAGATACAGCTCACTGGCGCTCATGCCCTGCAGGTTGGTGGCCTGGCCGTTGCCATCGAATTCAGCGATCACCGTGGTGGGGCCGATACCGCCGCGCTGCTGGAACAGGAAGCTCAGCACCGGATGCGTTCGCAGGCTCTCGACATGCTCAGCGGCCTGGAGATTGCCGTTGTCGCTGAGCAGCGCATTGCCTTTGGAGTCGATCGGCTCCAGCACATCGCGGCCGTTGCCGTCCTTGGTCAGACGGAACTCACTGCCCACCTGCTGCTTGAAGATCTCGAAGAACGAGCCGCGGTTGTCACCACCGGGGCGGCCTTCGGCATCGATGAACACCCGCTCCAGCAGGCGGTCCTTGCGCAGCTGCTGCACTTCCGCCAGGGCGTCGTCGCGTTCCTTGGCGACGGCCTTCACCTTGCGGGCAGCGGCGGCCTCCAACTGGCGTTCGCGGGTAGCGATCTCCCGCTCGAGCTGCACCTTCTGCCGTTCGGCCTCCTGCAGCCGCTCGTACTCATCGGGGTTGATCTTGGAGAACTGGGCCAACTGACGCTTGAGCGTGCGCAGATCCCGCTCCAGCTGATTCGTCTTGCGGCGCTCGGCTTTAAGGGCATGGGGCAGATCACTGGTCGGCTCCTCTCCAGAGGCAGCCGTCTCCTCGATCGGATCGCTGGGCTCCTCCTCCAGCGGATCCTCATCGGGTTCATCCTCCGGATCGAGCACGTCCTCGTCGGCAGTAGCGGAGTCCTGATTGGGCCAATGCTGCTGCTGCGCGTAGACGAAGGGTTGTTCGGCGCTCTGCAGTTGGTTGATGCGCTTGGTCATGGGTCCACCCATCACGGCTGTGGTTGAAGCGAGCGCCCCGTCCGGGCTGCGCTCACGCTTCCTATTGCCACTGATGATTCCGGCCCCCCCCAACACGGGCCTGCGCTGTGGGTCAGAGCATCTCCGCCGCCTGGTCCAGCAGCGCATCAGCCGTGGCGGGTGGCGAAATCTCCTCATCCAGATCAATCTCGCCGGTGGCGGTGGTTGCGCGGGGCTTGGGCAGGTAGATCCAACCGCCCGCGGGCAGCAGGGTGGACGGCGTCACGCTGGGCACCTGCAGCGCCTGGCCAGGGTCCAGGGGCGACGAGGGCCGAATGGCGGGCACGGCCACCCCCATGCCGAGCGGCAACGGTTCGGAGCTGGGGGTTTCAGCCAGCACCGGGTTGTACTTGCGGATCGTGCGGTTGGTGGTGTCGTAGGCCGCGGCGATCGAGGCGATCGTGTCGCCGGACACCACCGTGTGGCCGTCAGCGCGAAGCAGCTCCGGGTTGTGCTTGCGCAGGGTGTCGACGGTGGTGCCGTAGGTGCCCGCCAGGAAGTTGAGCGTGTCGCCCACCACAGTCACGATCGTCTGCAGCTTCTGCAGGTCGGTGTTCACCCGCCGCAGGGTCGGCACCGTTGTCCCGAAGCGTGCGGCGATCAGGTTGAGCGTGTCGCCCGAGCGAAGCACATAGACGCGGTTCGGCTTGAGCGCGAAGGTCACCTTCTCACCCAGTTCGGGCTGCACCAGGGCGCCGATGCCACCGGGGCCGTAGGCATCGCCCACCATCAGCAGCGAGGCAGCAGCGAACATGGCCCGGGGCGCATGGGGTAGGGCGCCGGGATTGGTGAGCAGCGACAGGTCGCCCAACCAGCAGGCGCCATCGGCCGGGGCGTGAACAGTGGACGGCGGCTGCAGCACACCACCGGTGGCCGGGGGCTGGAACTCGGCCCGAAGGCCCGGCTGTTGCCACTCCTGCTCGGCGGCCAGCCAATCCCAGACGTCGATGGTCGGCTGGGGCAGCACCGCTGCGCGGCAGAGGTAGCCCTCGCAGAGGATGTCGCCGGTGTCGATGCCGGGGCCGTTATCGCGGCTGGAGATCAGGCGGGTCTGCTGGATGAAGCACTCCAGCACGTGCCGCGCCACGGTGAGCGGCTCCCGTGCCGTTGGGAAATCAGCCTGGCGCAGGAGCAGGCGGACATTGGCGACGAACTGCAGTGGCGAGCTGGAGGGTGTTGGCGCCATGGTCAGCCGCGAGCCAGCTGGCCCTGGAAGGGTGTGGGCTGCTGCGCCTGCCAGCTGCGCAGACGGGGCAGCACCAGCAGCAGGTTCTCGACATGCGCCCGCCGCTGTGCGCCGGGGGTGAGGCTTCCGTTGGCTGCGGTCGGTTCGGCGTATTCCGTCGAAACCTCCTCCAAAAGCAACTCGGTGGCGTACTCGATCACATCGAGCTTCCGCTTGGGCAGTTGGTTGGGGTCCACCACTGGGGTGACGGCACCCTTACGCGTGATCCTGGTGATGAACGGCTCGGCTTGCGCCTCGCCACCGGCCAGTCCTTGATCGATCAATGCGATGGCATCGAGGTCTGCTTTCGCGCCAGGGATCGCATCGGGGTAGCTGCGCTCCAGCGATGCCATTTCATCGTTGATGGCGCGGACGCTGGCGGAGGTGACGGGGATTGTCAGCGCCCGGCGGATCGCTTCGAGGTCCGTAGGACGCCAGGCAAAGGGATTGGGTGTTGGCGTCATGGGGCCTCGGTGGTGAGCGGCAGTGCCGCAGGTGGAGCGAAGCTGTCAGGCGCGGTGCCGCTTGGCGTCACCAGCCCCGGCGATGCAGCAAGAGCGAGCTGGTGGCGCAGTTCCTGCGTGCTGATCACACCGCGCTCGTGAAGGGTGAGCCATTCACCGACGCTGGGCTGCCGCCTCGCGGGTGGGGTGAGAGGAGTGACGGTGAGCGAGACGCCAGCACCGGCCTGGAGGCTGTCGCCGGTGGCGCGGCACCAGTGCTCCAGCACGGTGGAGAACACCGAGGTCTTCTGGGTCGCCAGCGACTGAAGCAGCGCGTAGGCCTGCCCCGCCGTCAGGCTCACCTCCTGTTCGGTCTTGCCAGGACCCCGGTTCTGGGTGGGCACCAGCGCATCGCGGCGCATGGTTTCATCCAGCAGCGTCAAGTAGGCGCGGTGCTCCGCCAGGGAGCGGGCGCGGATCTCCTTCCAGTTGAAGTCGGCGCCATCGGGGAGATCCATGAAGGTGTTGGTGGAGAGCACCAGTTGCTCGGGCGAGCGCTGATCGCCGTCCTCAGTGCGCTGGAAGCCGAACTGATCCACCAGGCCCGTGCGCACCCCCACCGGCAGGGCACAGCGGCTGAGGAGGTCCTCGTATTCACTCTTGAGCCGGTAGTGGGTGAGGTACTGGTTGGCCAGTCCCAGGTGCGGCAGATCGCCCTCGCCAAAGGCCGCCCCATCAGCGGCGTACCAGACGCAGGGCATGGTGTGCTGACCCTCCAGCAGCACCGCAGGCCCCAGCGGTTCGGCCTGAAAGCCGGAGGAAGCCGAGGCAGACGGCACGGCCCTGTAGGCCTGAAAGCGCAGTCCACTGGCGGCCAGTTCCGCCACCCGATAGGTCCAGTTGGCCAGGTCGTAGGCCGGCGTGTTGTTGGGGGTGAGGTAATGCACCGGCACCCCCCCAAAGTGGTCGGGTCTGGTCGGGTTGTGAACGTCCACCCGCCAGGCCACCCGAACCGGCAGACCGTTGGGATTGGGGAGTTGCCAGTCGAGAAAGTCAGCCCGAGGCACCAGGGCCAGCCGGGGGAGTGAGAGCCGATCACCGCGACGCAGGGCCTCCTGACGGTGACCTTCTGAGGGCCAGCGGTGCTCGGGCGGGAGCACGAGGATCAGGCAGCCGCCATCGCGCAGCACCAGCAGATCGGCGATGAACAGGAACACCCCCAAATCGGTGCCGCGTCCATCCACATCACCGATCACCGCCTCCAGGGTCGGAGGCAGCGCCTGCCAATGCAGGAAGGAGAGCATCCCGGCGTAGGTGCGCAGGGCATCGCGGAAGAAGCCCGTGGGCCGGGCGTTCTCGATCCGGCTGCGATAAGAGCTGTCGGGTTCCTTGACGCCAGGGGGCAGGTAGACCGTGCGTCGGCTGGTGCCGTCGGGTGCATCAAGCAGGTTCCAGCAGTCGAAGGCCAGCCGCAGGCGATCGCGCAGGCCGCGCAGGGTTTCATGCTCTCGCCAGGGCTGCAGCAGCGGAGCGCCCGTGGCGGCGGCGCGAGCCTGCTGTTCGACCGAGGAGAGCGGCAACCACTTGTTGCGGGATCGGTTGCGACTCCTGGAGGCCACGCGCGTGGTGCTGCTGTGAGCTATTGCCAGGAGGGGTTGCCTCAAGGCTGGTCTGATGCATGAAGTGGCGCTGCCCGTATTTCAGGCTCCTACTGCAGGGCAGCTGGGACATACGGAAGATCAAGGAACTACTGGGCCACTAAAACGTGAGCACGACCGTGATCTCTACCTATGTTCTCAATCGTGGGCCGCTTGGGCTCCGGAGCCCAGCAGACATTGTGTAGCTCCATGATCAAGTGGTTCTCTGGTCCGAGAACCACGGGCAAGCTTTGGGAAATAATTCTGAACGCCTTTGCTGCAATCAGATTCTTGCAATGCACCCGATGTCCTTGAGCTGCGGTTCTCGGAAAGGGGTGAGCACTAAGCGGTGGTTCACGGAAACGATCCAATAGCAAGTTGGACTAAGCCGCTGCGCGGCAGATTCAAAGCCAGCATAGTCAGAGTCATGCAAGATGGCCAGAAACTGATGAGTTGATTGGCGGGCAGCCTGGGCTCCAGCAGCAGGCTCGTTCGCCAGTCGA
>NZ_JAGQBU010000033.1 GCF_024345795.1 Synechococcus sp. J7-Johnson | reverse complement strand
GACTGGCTGGATTTCAGTCGATTCGAGCCGGAATGCAGGCCGTAACTCACGACATCACGGCGCTACTGGCGATGGCGACGAGGAAGCCAGAACCAAGCTCGAGTTAAGACTTTGAATCAGCCCTGGGCGCCACTGGCCCACGCGCTGGTCTTTGGGTCAAGGTGCATCACGTCGAAGCGCTTGCGCCCCTCGCCCAGGTCGACGCGGGTGATCCGCTGGGTGTTGCTGTAGCGGTAGGGGTTGGCCACCTTGATGGGCTGGGCCAGGGTGGCCAGCACGGGGGGCTCAGGAGGCAGCGGAGCGGGCGATGGGACCGCCTGCAGCCGGCGGCCCTGCTGGGCGCGACGGGTCCTGAACTGCGCTGCACCCAGGTGACTGCGCACGGCGTCCGCAGCGTCTGGGAAGCTCCAGGACTTGACCCGCCTCAGCAGGTCCATGCCGTCCCCGGCAGCGGGGCTGCCTTTGCCTGGCTTTGGCGCACACTGGTTGCAGAGCCAGGTGCCGCGTCCGTCTAGATCATCAAAGCGGAAGCGATCAGTGCCGCCGCAGACAGGGCAGGGGTGGTGCTTCCCGTCCAACACGCCAGGATCGACGCCACCGAGGGCGACGAGGATCTCAGCCCAGCGATCACGGGCAGCTTCCTTCCAATCCCACCCAGGTTGTGGAATTGGGGGCTGACACTGACTTGGGTCTTTGGTTTCACCCCGTTGCGCAGCTGTGCTTGGTGGTCTGGTTCGTTCCACTGTTTTGTCGCAGCGATGCTTCTGTCCCTGTGGTCTTCCTGCTCAGGCCAAGACACGCCGCGAGCGCTTCGCCAGCGTTTCTTCAACGCTCTCGTGGTTCCAAAGCAGAGGCGGCCGCTTTGTGCCGATACCAACGGCTCGGTAGTGGATGCCAGCTCGCAATACTCCGCCCTGACGTAGACGCCGCAGAGTGGCATCACTGACACGCAGTAATTCCGCCACCTCTCGTGTGGTTGAAGTGAACATTCAGGTTGGGAGAAAACAGCTAGACGGGCCAGATCGACCTGTCATGAGCAGACTGTACCCCAATTAATGTGCCTGCAAAGAGCAAACAATGGAAGAGTTTCTCGGACTTTGGCTGTTTCGTTTCCATTGATGTCATCTGCTCGAGTTCTTGCGATTTCGATCGCAGGTGCAGTCTGTCCAACCACTTTCCGTGCATCTAGAAGTGGGTAGTTGGGCTTTGATCCAAAAAGCTCGGCTGCATCTCTCGCGCAAACTGCAGTTCCAGCACGAGCCTCAGGGCAAAGGCATGGCGTAATCTGCAGCGCCGCAGGTCAGCCGGTAACTCAGTGCTTAAAGGTGCTGAATGACGCAGTTCAAAGCACAGAGCCGTCATCGCGTGGCATGGCCCTACTGCACCTTGGTTGGAAGGTGGCAGGCCCCAGCTATCGGGTCATTCCTCAGCAGGCGCTAAGGCCGGAGCCGTAAGGGAATTCGCTGGCTCCCAGGCTGCAGAAGACCGGGATCTGAAGCACCCCTCTTCACTTTTGGGGGGGGGTAGTCAGGGGGAAAGCCTGCAGGGTGCTTTGGTGGACCCAGCCGCCCTCGGTAGCCTTTAGGGAGATAGTGGCGGATCCATCGTGCAGGTAGGTATTTCCGAACTGGATCTGTTCGAGCGCTGGAAAGCAGCTGGAATGCCTGAACCCTCGCCGCGCATCCAATCGCGCCACAGCAGCTATCGGCTTACACCCGTTACCGACGAGGAGCCACTACCCCCAAGGGATCTTGGGGGTCCTAGAGGTCTGATTCTCGGTTACTCCGAAAAACGCATTCGACAGTGCGCAAGATGGTCGGTCAAGCATCACGACCCAGGCCGAGATCCCTTTCGGTTCCTGAAGCACGACAGCGAGAATGAGGGGCATCCCTACCTCAGAGTCAACGGTCCAGGTCCCAAGGAGCTTTGGGACTTCCTGGA
The DNA here is from genome assembly GCF_024345795.1 of Synechococcus sp. J7-Johnson. Classification (GTDB taxonomy): domain Bacteria; phylum Cyanobacteriota; class Cyanobacteriia; order PCC-6307; family Cyanobiaceae; genus Regnicoccus_A. The sequence continues at coordinate 25,267 of NZ_JAGQBU010000033.1, read as the reverse complement.
GATCGTGAGTCATCCGCCGCTCGGATCAATAGGGCGCCCCTACATGGATGCGCAATGGCGGTTCCGAAGACTGCGACAGATCCTAGTTGAGGCCTGCTGAAATTGTCTGGATTTAACTGGAGGGAGCAGCTGAGCAGTCCTCAGCCCGGAGGCGCTGGGTGAGCGGGATCGGATTGACGCGCTGTAGATATGGCTAGGAAGCTCCAAGAAGCCAATGCCCCGGGCGTCTCATCTCCTTCGGCGGGCCGGTTTGCAACGCCCTTACGCGACCAAGCACGCTGAGGTCCCCTGCGCGGACCCCTCAGGGATTCAGGCGTTCCTCCATCCAGCCGCCCTCGCGGCTCCAACGACGGCGATGGTGCGGATGATCCCGTAGCTCCAGCAACTCCACTTACGCAAGATCGATGCGCAGCAGCTGAAAATGCTCTGGCAATGGAGTTTCGTCCGCAAGCTCTGCCGGGAAATCCTCTGCGGCACCGAAGGGTGCTCCCGGTTCGGGCCAGCCCCAGAGCGCACGGCCTGTGGGGGTGAGACCTTGCCAGTGCCGTATCCGCTCCTCCCATTCCACTTCCGTGGGCAAGGTCAGAACGACTCCGCGCAGGCGGAACTGGCAGCGGGCTTTGGGCAGCAGCCAGCACAGTTCCACAGCAGGCTGCTGCCGGAGCTCAGCCGGTTTGGCGCTGCGGCCGTCGGTCAGCAGATCCAACCCAGCGGCATCGGCCCAGCCACGGAACACCAGGGTGCGCACCCGTGGGGTGCCATCGGGGGAAACGGTGGCGAGCTGCAACCAGCGCGCCGCTGGCGAGCGGCCTTCCCGTTCGCGGGCCCCGCGCTGCAGCTGCCGCCATGGCGGCAGCGCCGTCACGCCGTCTGGGCTTGGCGGCGGTTCAGGACAATGGCCCCAGCGGCGATGACCGCAAGGCCCAGGGCGCCAGTGGCGGCCAGAAACACGAGCGTTTGCAGGGCCAACAGGAACAATCCCAGCGCAGAAGCCGCCTTGATCTGGATCCTGGCCTTGATCAGCAGGGTGATAAGCAGCAGCACCGTGGCCTGTAGGGCAGCGATCTTGGCGGCCGTCAGGGGGCAGAAGGGGCAGGGGAGCAGCATCGAGGAGAAGCAATGGACCGATACTGGCGAGGGTGCCGCCCCGTCGTGCCCACCAGCGCGTCACGTGCTCCAGCCATCAAACCTAGTGCTTCTCCACACCTCTTGCTAGACCGGATCACCAGGCGTGCTGGCTGGATGGTCACCACCACCAAAAGGGCCGTCCGCGCCTGATCTGGAAGAGAGTGGAACGATTGCGGAGGTGGGTGTGCTGACTGATGGCCGTGCACTCGCTCTGGTCTGTGGACTGGGGCTGCTGGCGCAGGCGTCGCCTGCCCGCACCGACGAGGTGATCGGCCGTCCTGGTGACGGCGGGGTCATCACGGTGCGGCCGGCCACACAGCACGACAGCCGCCAGGGTCTGGGGCGATTCGTGGGCATCTCCGGTGCCAACAGCGGCGCCCGCACGCTCTCGCTCAACCGCATCGTCATACCGCCCGGTGCCAAGGCCCGGGCTCATCGCCACCGCAACTACGAGACGGCGATCTACCTGCTGCAGGGAACGGTGGAAACCCGATATGGCGCCGGTCTGCGCCAGCGGGTGGTGAACCGCGCCGGTGATTTCATCTTCATTCCCGCCGATCTGCCCCATCAACCGGTGAATCTCAGCGCGACGGAGCCGGCGATCGCGATCGTCACCCGCTCCGACCCGAACGAGCAGGAAAGCGTGGAGCTGCTCGACGATGACGGGCAGCCCCTGCCAGCTCACCACCAGCACGGTCCCGCCCATCCCTGAGCCGATCGGCTGCCACAGGGGTGTAGATCACCAACAAGGAAATGCGGGCGGTGGAGAAGATCAAGAAACGGATCTGAAGTGGGGGTGTGTCGCGCAGGAGTCCTCATGGTCTGCGGCGGCGCAAGGGCTGACGCGAGTTCGCACAGCGGAGCTGCGCGAACCCTTGCCCTCGCCGCAGTCACCACTCGGGGTCCTGCGCTTTGGCTGCCATGGCCGCGTCCAAGTCCCGCTCACGCAAAACCTATGAAGGCCCCACGGCCGAGGAAAAGATCGTTACCTCGTTGATCGCTCTGTTGGAGGCCGGTGCCGCCCCCTGGCGGCGGCCCTGGGATGGCACTGGCGGCGGCCACCACGTGAATCTGATCTCCGGTCATCGCTACCGCGGCGCCAATCCCATCCTGCTCACCCTCGGTCTGCACATCCGAGGTTCATCCCTGCCGTTCTGGTGCGGCTTTGCCGAGGCCAAGAAGCTCGGCATCTTCCCCCGCAAGGGCAGCAAGTCCGTTCACATCCTGCGGCCCCAGCTGCACAGCCGCGAGGAGCCGGGCGAGGGCGGTGAAGTCACCCTGCGCAGCTGGGCCAGCTACCGGCCGGTGGCGGTCTTCAATGCCGCCGATCTCGAGGGCGACTCCCTCGCCGGCTTGATCGATGCCCGCAAGGTGGCAGAGGGCGTGGAGGCCAAGCCGGAGCCGGAGCGCTTGGAGGCGGCAGAAGCCGTTCTGGCTGCCTGGCCGGTGCCGGTCAGCTTTGGAGGGGATCGGGCCTGCTACCTGCCGGCGATCGATCGGATCCAGCTGCCCGATCGCGCCAGCTTTCACTCACCAGCCGCGTTCTGTGCCACCTGGGCCCATGAGCAGATCCACTCCACCGGCCATGAATCACGGCTCAAGCGGGATCTGGGCGGTGCCTTCGGGAAAGCGCGCTATGCCCGTGAGGAGCTGGTCGCCGAATTAGGGGCGGTGCTGCTGGGCGATCGGCTGGAGTTCGGCAGCAAAATCGAGAGCCATGCCGCCTATCTCGGCCACTTGATCGAGTTGCTCAAGGAATCACCCAAGGTGCTGTTCCAGGTGCTCAGCGAGGCGCGGCAGGCGGCGGATCTGATCTGTACGGAGCCTGCCCTTCACGTGTCGGCTGGGGCGATCAGCGCCTGAGGACACATGCGTTGCCTAGGTCACGAACGACGGGACCAATGGTCAGCCGCTTACACCAGAAGTGGAGACTTAGGCGCCTGTCGCGTCTCATTGACACCATCTGTAGTATGACGAGGTGTCGACTTGGGACTCACCAATGGCAACTACACAGCCGATGAAGGACGGCGAATTGCAGGGACTAATCCTCCAGGCCTTTTACGACAGGCGGCAAATTGACAGACCCCTGTTGCCTACAGAAGACTGGATTGATGCAAAGATAAGCAGAAACGAGTTATATAGAATTTGCAAACAGTTGGGCAATCTTGGTTTCATAGTATGGGACCCAGTAATTGGCGGAGGAGGATCAGGAAAAATCACTGCATCCGGGGTTGAATTCATAGAGCAATAAAAGCTCCACCGTCATCACATTTCAACCGGTGTAGTGCCTTGCAACCAACTAAATGTCCAATTTGTCCAATGTGAATCCTGGCAGCAACAACATCCACAAAACATTGAAGGGATTAGAAGCGACCTCTCGAACGATCAAATTAGGTTAAGGAAATGATGAAAGCAATGCCGAGTCAAAATCCTCACTCGCGCAGCTTGCCAGTGTCCCGTCCCTGAGATTTGCGAGCAAAGTCGCTGGAGCTTCTCCAGGATTTAATCCGCTGTGGCGGTCCAGTTGAACGGGGCCTTGGTCTTGTTGTAAGCCGCCACGAACTGCTCGATCCTGGCGATCAACTCCTTGACGCTGGAGAAACTGCCCCGGCGGATGGCCCGCTGGGTGATGATCCCAAACCAGCGCTCCACCTGGTTGAGCCAGGAGGCGTAGGTGGGTGTAAAATGCCAGTGGAATCGAGACTGCTGCGCCGGCCACGCCCAAACTTTGGCGTGCTTGTGGGTGTACTAGCTGTCGACGATCAGATGGACGTCCAGACCCTCTGGCACAGATTTCTTGGCCGCGTCCCTTCGCATGGCGTAAACAGCTGAGACCCGATTGCCCTGATCCGAGTGTGAACAGGGTGGAATGACGGGCTGTCATTCCTGAGGGGCAATTGCCTCTCGTTTCTACACTATGAATCTAGACGATTGACTTGTCAAGTCATTCGTCTGGAGCATGGCTGTGCTGGCCCCCGGGCGATAATCGAGGCCGCTGCGTCCTTGGGGGCGCCACGACCACGATCTCCTGGGGCCTGAGTGTGGGCGATTATTCCAGGCAGTCCTGCAGGGCGGGCAGATCCTTCAGCGACGGAATGGAGCCATGCTCTCGGCTGAGAACATGCGCCGGCCCTCGAGCTGCCAGTGCTCGTCCTGCTCCAGCAGCACCGCCCCCACCAGGCGCGTGATCGAGGCGTCGTTCGGGAAGATGCCAACCACCCGAGTGCGGCGTTTGACCTCCTGGTTGAGGCGTTCCAGCAGATTGGTGCTCCACTGTTCGGCGACGATTAGGTAGGCGGCCGCCTATGTAGTTGACATCGGGCACTCCACACTTTTCCCCAGTTGGGTTGAGGGAAGTGTCGGAAGGCCAGCACGTCCTCCCTGGCCTGGTCTATGAGCTCAGCGGCCCTCGGGAAGCGCTCGACCAGGGAGGACGTGCTGACTGAGGTGGTCTGGGCAGATGAACTTGGCTGTAAAGGTCCAGTCTCAGATCAGCGTGGTAACTCGTTCCGGTCGGATGTGTGAGTCCATACTCAGATGGAATGCAGTCGGCGAGCAGTAAAGTAGGCTCGCCTCTGGCCGCGACCAGCACATCACCGTGGGGGCCGCAGATGATGCTGTTGCCAAGGTATGCAGCCATCACAGTTCCGTTCACTGTTTCCTCGCCACAGCGGTTGGCATAGGCAACAAAACAGGAGTTCTGGAACGCATGGGCCGGGATCAGGGTGCGAGAGACATCCGGATAGGCGCGATCGGTGTGCTGGCCGTTGCTCAGCAGTGCCCAGGCGTCAGCGGCGGTAGGGATCAGCACGAGCTTGGCGCCTAGCAGTGCGAGGCTACGGGTGAGTTCAGGGAACTCGGCCTCGTAGCAATTGAGCAGGCCAAGAGGGAACCCATTGACTTCCTGCACCGTGAAAGCAGGACCCTCCTCTCTGTGCACGTAACCGGGGCTCCAGCAGAGCTTCTCGTCCGGACCCCAGAGATGGGTTTTGCGATAGTTGCGTAGCAGGGTGCCATCGGGTCCAAAGAGGGCAATCGCGTCGTAGAAACGCTCTTCTCCAGCCACCTGGGCACGTTCTGGATAGGGGCAGGCCAAGGCCAGATTGTGAAGTCGTGCTGCAGCGGCCACACGCTGCAGGCTCGGACCATCCACAGGTTCAGCCAGGCGACGGGCCAGCTCCGGGGTGACGATGTAACCACTGAGGTAGAGCTCAGGGAACGCAAGCAGCTGCACCTGACGCTCAACGGCAATGGCACATACGGCTTCGAGTCGTTCGAGGTTTTCGGCGACGGCTGTTGAAGTGGCGGCTGCGCCGGTGCCTTGCCAGATGCCCAGCCGCAGTCCCTGCCCCCAGGCGGGGGGCTCGGGTCGGAGGAAGCCATGAAGCCGGTAGTTGAGGTCCATTGGGAACTTGGGCTGCAGGACCGGGCCCGATGCGTGGACAGAAGGCTGTGGTCCCTGGTGGGAGCTAGAGGGTGGTCACGCCCCCCCACTGGGCCTGCTGGAAGGTGAATCTATCGGCGATCCCAGTCGAAGGGGACAGGTGTGCACGTGATTTGGACCCTCATTGGTCAGGACAATGGGCCTTGAATGGGTGTCCATGCATCCCCGGCCTAGCCCCATGACGACACACTCGACGGGTGAAAAACGCCGTTCCACCCACCTGGGGATCGGTGCTGGCATAAGCGCCAGCCTGAAAGCCGCCAACCTGCCAGCGGAGATTCCCCGCGATGCGCTGGCCATTCATGGACTCGACGCCGCCAATGCCTATGAGCTGATCCACGACCACCTGATGCTCGATGGCAATGCCCGCCTCAACCTGGCCACGTTCGTGGGCACTTGGATGGATTCTTATGCCCGTCGCCTGATGGAGGAATGCGTCGACAAGAACATCATCGACAAGGATGAATACCCGCAGACTGCTGAGCTGGAGGTGCGCTGTCTGCGGATCCTGGCGGACCTCTGGCATGCCCCGGATCCAGAACTTGCCGTGGGAACCTCCACTACGGGTTCAAGTGAGGGCTGCATGCTTGGCGGGCTGGTGATGAAGTGGCACTGGCGTCAGCGCCGCCGAGCAGCCAACCTCGACACCAGCCGTCCCAATCTGGTGATGGGCACCAACACTCAGATCTGCTGGGACAAGTTCTGCGCCTACTTCGATGTGGAGCCACGACTGGTGCCGATCACATCGGAACGGCTCCATCTGGGCGCCGAGGAGGCGGTGGCCCACTGTGACGAGAACACCATCGGAGTGGTGGGAATCCTGGGCAGCACCTTCGATGGCAGCTACGAACCGATCGAGGCCCTGCAGAAGCAGTTAGATGAATTGGAAGCACGCATGGGGTTCAACATCCCCATCCACGTGGATGCTGCATCAGGAGGCTTCGTGGCTCCCTTCAATTCCCCTGATCTGATCTGGGATTTCCGTTTGCCACGGGTCGTTTCGATCAACAGCAGCGGCCACAAGTACGGTGGTGTTCTGCCTGGGGTGGGCTGGGTTCTCTGGCGTCACGATGACCTGCTGCCTGAAGAACTCCGCTTCAACGTCAACTACCTCGGCGGCCAGATGCCCACGATCGGCATGAACTTCTCCCGCCCTGGTGCCCAGGTTGTCGGCCAGTACTTCAACTTCCTGCACCTGGGCCGCGATGGCTACGCCCATCGCATGGCCACCCTGGAGGCGATCGCCTGCCATCTGGCCGATGGCATTCGAGATCTGGAGCCGATGCGTCTGGTGAGTCATCCCCTTGGCCAACTGCCTGTGTTCGCCGTGGAGGTGGATCCGGCTGTGACCAACTGGTCAGTCTTCCATCTCTCCGACAAGCTGCGCGAGCGGGGATGGCAGGTGCCGGCCTACACCCTTCCGGCCAACTGCGAGGACCGCGCGGTGCTGCGCTTCGTGGTGCGTGCTGGCTTCAGCCGCGACATGGCTGAAGCCCTACTCACCGACATCGAACGTGCTGTCGGCTGGTTTGAGGCACTCCAGGACCCCTTGCCTCGGCCTGAGGACGGTTCTTCGTCATTTCGCCACTGAGTGTGCGGCTGACTGAGGCAGACGCCCGCCACGGTGGCGGCCTCTTCATAGGGGCGCTCCAGCTCTGGGGCCTGGCGGCGTTAGATCGTCCGCAGGGCCTCATGGGTCGCCAGCGGTGGCTGCAGCTCCTTGTTCCAGAGCAGGATTGGCCTGATTCCACCACGAAGGTGCCGCTTCCCCAGGGATGCGGCCCGGAAACGGTTCTCTCCCGAGCAAGGGGATTGCCGAGCCTACCCTGCTGACACCCAACAGCCGTCGCCTCAGGTCCGGCCAGCTGGATGCGCTCAAGCAGAGCTGCCTGAACCTGCTGCACCAGCAGCTGTTCCTGCCTCGGGACATGGGTGCGCAACTCTGGGAGCTGAACCTGGTGAGCCGTCTGTTGAACGATCCCGCCATCGGTGATCGCATCTACGGGCTGCTGGCGGTGATCGAAACCCCGGAAGCGATGCAGCAGGCCTACCTGCTGTGGAACCAGGGCCAGGACGACTTGTAGCCGAAGGCTTCTGCGCAGCAGTGACGCAGGGCCAAGCGCTGCGTCGAAGGTCAAGGAAGCAGGCCGGCTGGCCCGTGCTCGGGGCTGACTGAACTCAGGCATAAACCCCTATTGCCCCCATCAGACGGCCGGCCGATTGTGAGTTCATAGGCAACCGGGAGGCTCCTGACCATGGAAGACACCCCACCTGAGCATCCTTTAGGAGTGCGCTGACGATCCGGTCCCTGCTCCAACAATTTCGACGGATCACTGACTTCCCCGGCGTGTGACACCGCTGTGTGTGCTCCGCCGCCGTCCACTGCACCGTTAACGGCCTCGCCTTAGGTGCCCCGGAACCATCGGGAAGTCTCACTTGTCAACTGGCCCCAGGTGCCAGCGTCAGCCACTCCGCCCCAGCAATCAGACTTCTTCAGAGCCCGGTGGCCTCGTCACCGGGCTTTGTTGTGCAGCTCCCAGAACCATTGAGAACCTGGCCCATGTCCACCAGTCCCTGGTCGAGGAGTACCGGGAGTCGATTGTGATCACCGCCGACAAGCTGCTGGCCCAGCCCAGCTGGACCCTGGAGGCCACCGTGGTGCTGATGCACCTTCACAACGGCGGCGTCACCATCGGGCCGGTGCGGAGTCTTCCCCTCTGGCTGGAGCACCTACCCCCTGCACTCGATGCCTTCGTGCGGCTGCAGGAGCAAGGAGTGAGCTTCGAGGAGGCTTACGAGCAGTGCCTGGCTGAACACGGGCAGGAGTTCGTCGATGCCTGTGGGGCCGCCAAGCGGGGCAAGCCCCTGGTCACCCACGACAACCTGGCCGAGTTCACTGCCCTCTCCCAGAAGGGCTTTGCCCGTAAGCCAAGGGAGCTGCTGGCGCTCGCCCTGTGGCCTGACCACGTCAGCGGCTTCCTGGTGTCATGCGAGCCCTTTCATCGTCCTGGGTGAGGCGGACCCTCTGCCAACCGGCTCACTCCTCCTCGTCGGCCGCACCGACAGGGATCAGCCGGATCTGCTTCTTGCCCAGCTTGATCTCGAACTCATCGCCAGGGGCCAGATCCAGAAAGGCGGTGTAGGCCTTGCCAACCAACAGATTGCCGTTGCCTTGCACTGTGGCCACGTAGCTCAAGCTGCGACCGGCCTTCCCTTTGCCGTTGCCACCGCCATCTCCGAGGCTGACGCCCTTGGCCTCCAGCAGTGCTTCATAGAAGGCCGTGAAGTTCAGCCGCTCGCTGCCGTCCTTCTTGGTGCTCACATAGCCTGCGGCTCGCACCAAGTCGGACTTGGAGGCATCTCCCTGTTCCTTTACTTTTGCGAGCAGGTCAGATCCGGTGAGGGCCATCAATATGGGTCGCTAATGGATTCAACATAGCTGATTGGGAGAGGCTGCTAACACCAATGGTGCAATATTTTTCATTTCAGCGGTGCAGACTTCCGCAAGCCTCTCCGTTACCGTTGCACACCAGATACCGGTGAACCTGGCGCAGCAGCTCCAGGGCGAGGGCATAGGAGCCGATCGCCTTGGAGCTGTAGTGGCTGCCTGCAACAGTGCCAGAAATAATCCCAAGGTCCTGAAAGGCCCTGCTCATCACTGCGGGTCGCTCAACCCCAGAAGGGCACACCGCACCTCGTCCGCCGTGAACCCCTCCACGGCGATCCATTTGCGCCGGCTGCTCTGGCCACGCACCAATGCCACTCTGCTGGCAGCGATGCCAAGTCGCTCGGCAACGAACCTCCGCAATGCCTCATTGGCAGCACCCTCAACCGGCGGGGCCGTCAGGCGGATCACCACCGCGTTATCTCTGAGCCCCACCACCTCATTGCGACGGCTGCGGGGCTGGATCCACAGGGCGATGCTCCCGCTGGTCGTCATTCATCTCATCTCACTGCCTGCCGAGGATTCCATCGACATACCGCAGCATTGAGGGCATGGGGATGATCAGCAGCGGTTGAGGCTGCCGCTCTCTCTGGCATTGCGATCGCAAAAAAAGCCGGCGCCATCGGTGAAGGGCCGGCCAAGGAAAAGGGCGAGCGTGGTAGCCGCAAGCGTTGGTGGATCGCAGAGAACGACTGGCCTCAACGCTGGGACAGAAGAGCGAGATCGGCGATCTGCTTGAGGATGCCATCTCCGCTGAACGCCTCCACGATCAGACCGATCGTGAACCCCAGCATCGCGACGCGTCCGTTGAGACGCTCAGCACGTCTGAGATCCTCGTCTCGGATCTGCTTGGCGGCAGTGTTCAGGAAACAGGTGTCGTTGGCTTGAGTGGCTCGAGTCATGGGAAACCCTTGCGAGTACAACGAAAAGCTACGGATACCGCCCTGCGGTTGACGCAGGGAGGAATACTAGTCCTGATCTACGCACAAATCCTCGATTCAGGCAGATGGACCGATCTTCCTGTCAGAGGTCACCTCCTTTCCGGCTTTCGATGCGTTTCTCCACCGCCTCCCACACCACCCGGTAGGCCAGGCTCTGGGCGTCGCTGATGGCCTCAGCAGCAGGGTGCGTCCAGGCCACCTGGCATGCCAACGCCTCGAAATCCTCAGGGACCACCGTCAGGCCCAGAAGGTCCAGCGCCGTCGCCACATCCGGTGAATTGAGAACCATCGGCCGTCTCCTCATAGGCCTGTTCAGCGAGTCCGCCGCTGGTGATCTTCGCGGCGATCGGTACTCCTCATGCCGCCAGCAATAGCGGTACGTCGGCCTCGCAGCCGCTCTCCAGCTCTTCCCACACCCGCCGGTAGGCCGCAGTCTGCACTGCGCTCCATGGCTGGGAGGCCGGGTGCCGCGCGGCCACCCGCCGGGCCAGGTCCTGCCGATTTCTAGGCGTGGTTCTCAGGCCCAGGGCGGCCAATGCCTCAGGAAAATCCGTTGACGGTCCCATGGCTGTCATCAATCGACCGGTGATACCTGGATGTTCGCCACTGCTGCCACCTGTGCAAGAGGGGATGCCGATGGCGGTGTGGATCTTCATGGAAGCCACCACAGGAACCGATCCGGAGATACCCCCAGATCCAGCCGAAGATCTGCTGCGCCGGAAGTCCAAGGAGCGGCGGCGGGAAGCCCGGAACTCGGCATCCAGTAACGCCATGCCGTCTTCCACCAGTGCCAGGTTGATGTTCACTCCACTGATCACTTCGGCCACGGTGCGGCCATAGCGGTCCACCGTCTGGGGTCTGAGGGACACGCTGGAGCCCGGGCGCAGGCGGCTCTGCAGGTAGCTTCGGGCCTGGGCGTCATAGGAGCCCTGGGCCATCTCGGGCGCATCAATGCAGGCCAGCCGCACCGTGATCCGCAGGGCGCGAAGAAGGCCATCCACCACAGCCGGCCGGAGGCCGTCCCAATGGAGGGCCTCAGCCTCTCAAGGCCAGGTTTCAGGCCTCCAGAAAAAGAATCCTGGACCGATCAATGACGAGTTCAAGTGCGCCTAGCTGCCCCTCAAGCTCATCCCATTCCCAATCACGCAACTCCACATGGATCCCTGTTGCCCCCTCATGAATCTGCACATAGGCACTGACCTGGAGGGCACCACGACTGACCCTTACCAGGCAGCACGAATGCACGATCAATTGATGAGAAGTCGTTGTAGAGCCAGCAGGTCGTAGACGCAGGTGATTGGCACGCAGCCCGACCCATTGGTGTTGCTCATGCTGTGGGCTATGAGGTTCATCAATCTGGAGCCCCCATTGGCTCGCCAGACACTGTTGGGGGGTGACCCACGCGATTGGGCTGAGGTTCTTGCAGCCTGTGAGCTTTGCCACGACGAGTTGCAGCGGCTGGACAAAGAGCTGTCGAGTCGGTCCTTGCGCCAGCAGTCGCCCGCGCTCGAGTACCAACAGCTCATCGCTGAGCCGGTGGGCTTCATCGATGTCGTGCGTCACCAGCAGGATGGGCGTGCCCGTGCTGCGCTGCAGATCCTCCATCCATTGCTGCAGCCGGCGGCGACGGAAGCTGTCCTGGGAGCTGAGGGGTTCATCGAGCAGAAGCAGGTCAGGCTTCACCGCAAGGGCCCGTGCCAGGGCAACCCGTTGACATTGGCCACCGGATAGTTGATGGGGAAACTGGAGGGCCTGATCTTGCAATCCAACCGCGGCAAGCAGCTGTCCAACCTGCGTGCGCCGCTGCTCTCGGCTGAGGCGATCCAGCCCGAACGCCACATTTGCGGCCACGGTGAGATGGGGGAACAGGGCGTGCTGCTGAAACACCATGGCGATTCGCCGGTGCTCCGGTGCCACCCAGATCCCCAGATCGGTGTCGCAAAGCAGCCGCTGCCCGAGCTGGATGCGGCAACTCTGGGGCCGCTCAAGCCCTGCAATGCAGCGCAACAGAAGGCTTTTGCCTGAACCCGATGGTCCAAGCACAGCCCGTCGAGCTGCCTGGCTGCTCCAGTTCAGAGCCAGCTCGAAGGTGCCTTTCCGAAGCTCGATAGCCACCTGCAGCTGTGGTTGTGATCTGGTTTTCGACAGGCTGATCGGCTCAGCCGGCACCCACAGCTCGTCGACGGCATGGTCGGCGGCTGGAGATCGCGGCGCCTGAGGAGCTGATCGGCTGCGGCTGAGCAGTTCCACCAAGGCCAGGCAACTGCCGTTGAGAAGCAGCACCACGGCGGTGAGCTGCCAGGCCAGCGGCAGGGAGCCGTTTTCAACAGCGCTGTAGATCGCCAGTGGCAGCGTCTGGGTGCGGCCAGGGATGTTGCCGGCCAGCATCATCGTGGTGCCGAACTCTCCCAGGGCCCGCGCGAAGCTGAGGCTCAGACCCGCCAGCAGGCCTGGGCGGATCAGCGGCAGGGTGACCCTCCAGAACGCTCGCACCGGGCTGCAGCCCAGTCCGAGGGCCACCGCCTCGAGGGCTGGATCGAGTTGTTCCAGGGAGGCCAGCGTGCTGCGGTACATCAGGGGGAAGGCCACCACCGCCGCGCTGATCACCGTCGCGCTCCAGCTGAACACCACACTGATACCGATTGTCTGCAAGGGCTGCCCCAGAGGACCCTGCGGTCCCAGCAATTGCAGCAGCAGGAACCCCAGCACCGTTGGAGGCAAGACCAGCGGTGAGAGCAGCAGCAGGTCGGCCACGGCACGCCGTTGCCCTTGCCAGCCCCGAAGCAGTAGGGCGGCTGCAATCGCAGGTGGGCTGAGAAGCAACACCGCTAAAGCGGCTGCTCGCAGCGACAGCAGCAGGGGTGACCAGGTGCTTTCCACGCCGAGGATCAGCGCGATGCGGACAGGGGGATGAATCCGGCGCGGATGAAGGCGCTGCGTGCGGCGGGACTTTGAAGTCCATCGAGATACGCCTTGGCCAGAGCGGGCTGCTGACTGCGCCGGATCACGGCACCGCTGTAGAGGATCGGGCGGTGACTGGCTCCTGGAGCGGTGGCAGCGATGCGCAGGTTGCTCACTCCAAAGGTGTCGCTGCGGTACACCAACCCTGCATCGGCATTGCCGGTGGCAACGGCGGCGGCAACGGCACGCACCGAGCCGAGGGGGACAAGTTTGGGCTGCACGCTGTTGCTGAGCTTGTAAAATCGCAGCACCTGACGGCCGTAATCCCCTGCCGGCACGGCCTTGTCACCGATGGCGATGCGGCGGATGCGGGAGCTGTCCAGGTCGGTGAAGCCGAGGCTGCCCTTGCGGTTGGCGGGTACCACCAGCACCAACTGATTACTGATCAGGTTGCGGCGGGTTCCGGGCAACAGCAGCTGCGCCCGCTCCAGAGCGTCCATCTGTTTGGTTCCAGCAGAGAGGAACACATCCACAGGTGCACCCTGCTCGATCTGGCGTTGGAGCAAGCCAGAAGCTCCCAGGTTGAACTGCGGCGCGGGAACGCGCTGACTGCGGGAGAACGCTGGCGCCAGATCCTGCAGCACATTCGTGAGGCTGATGGCAGAACTCACCAGCAGGGGCTGGGGAGCGGGGGTTTTCTGGGCGACGGCGGGTTGTTGGCCGTTCAACAGCAGGCTGATTCCTGCAGCACCAGCCAGCCAGCCGACCGTCAGCCAAGGGTTGCTTTTCACCATCGCTGCAGCTTTTTGTCGGTTCGTACCATTCTCCGTTCAGCACAGTCTCCTCAGCAGGGATCGTGGATCGCTCGGCGCGATGGACGGCTGAAGGATGCGGTGGGTTTGTGGTGGCCTGGTGGCGACTCGGCACCAGGCCACCACAAACCCTGACCATGCGACCAGATGACTCCCGAATGTGACCGATCCCATCCAATGGGCACACCGCAAGCGCCAGGTCGATGAATTGGTGCAGGTCGCCAAGCAGCTCCAGAACTTCAAACAGTGGAAAATGCGTCCTGATGATTCATGAATGCCAGCAGAGAAGCCGGTCACCCTGCAGTGCGCCTGCCCGGGCTGCCACTGCAGCGTGCAACCGGAAACGCTGTTCAGGATCGGCGACAAGCTGTTCTGCACGGACGCCTGCGCCAAGGGCCACCCCAATGGGGAGCCTTGCTGTAACAGCTGCGATTGCAACACCCATGACTGAGGCGGGCGTGGCTGTTGGCAGGAGCACCCCCCGCAACCCACGGCACAATGAAGCCTCAGTTGATCCCAGGTCCATGCTGAGCCTGCTTGCCTGCCAGGCCATGTTGTTGAGCTCTGCTGGGGCCTTGGCCATCGCGCCACCCGCGAAGGCTGAGTCCGTACCAGCAGGCAAGGGCGCTGTTCAGGCCATTTTCGCCACCCAGGCGGAGGCTGAGGCCGCCGCTCCGCGCTTCGGGTGCAAGGGTGCGCATCGGATGGGCGACAAGTGGATGCCCTGTGCCAAACACGCGGAGACCACCGGGGGAACGCACCCCGGCATGACCCACTGATGTCCGCTCCCAGCGACTGCGGCAGCAAGCCGAAGCTGGTGGCGGTAGGCATCGCTCCGTTGGGGCTCATCTCGATCGGAATCGTGCCAATGGGCGTGGTGAGCATCGGCGTGGTGCCGATGGGAGTGATCAGCCTTGGCGTCGTTGGCATGGGCGTGATCAACGCCACCGTGGTGGGGATGGGCGTGTTGGTCGCCGGCGTGAATGTGATGGGGGTGTGGTGGGCTGGGCTGGAGGGCATGGGCCCGTACCGGCTGGGGGAAGAAGCCGCCCAGGTGCATCACCATCACGGCCAGGGCAACCGCAACCTCTACGCCTACCCCAGCCGTGAGCAAGCCCTGCGGAAAGCCCGGGAGCTCGGCTGCCAGGGTGTGCATCCGATGGGGAGCCTATGGATGCCCTGCGAAGTGCACCCGGCTCCCTGAGCTGGCGCTACTGGGGGTGGCGCAGTTGCCAGCCCAGCATCAGGAGCCCGGAGGCTGCGATCCAGCTGCCGGCCACCCTCAGGGCGATCGCCCGCCAGCGGAAGCGCAGGCCCTCAAGCCCCATCGCCAGCACCACTGCAAAGACCGCCAGGGCCACCGCCTCCCCCAGATCCACGCTCAGGGATCCGGCATGGCCGCTGAGCAGTGAACCGTTCACCACCCCGAAGCCCAGTGATGTGGCTGCCGCGAGGCCACCGAACAACCATGGCGGCAGTCGGATCTGCAGCGCCACCAACAACGCGACGACGACGAAGGTTGCCGTGATCAGCGGTGCCAGCAGCAGCTCCCTGGGGAGGGCCTGGCCAAGGACTGCGCCTAGGCACCAGAGCGCCGGCAGTAGCACGATCACCCGCCGCACGGCAGGGGGCCCCTGCTGCAGTGCCAGCAGCACCAGAGCGATCGAGAGCAGCAGGTCGGCAGGCTCCAGCACCAGCCTTGCAGCACCATCCGCCAGCGGTCCCAGGCCTGTAGCCGGGGTATGGGCGAAGGCCGGAGGCGCCAGCAAGGCGAGAACCAGGCCCAGGGCGAGGGAGTGGCGACCTGTGGCTGCGGTCCTGCTCACGCCAGGGCGCGCTCCAGGAAGAACAGGCCAGCAATGGCAATGGCCCCTCCGGCGCCGCGCACGAAGGAACGTCCGCCTGGCCAGCGGCGGGTTTCACCCAGCAGGATCCCGGCGAGATGCAACAGACCGGTGGCGATCACAAAGGCCAGGCTGAACAGCAGGGCGTTGCTGCCAGCCGGCAGTTCAGCGCCGTGGGCATGGCCGTGGAATACCGCGAAGCTGGCCACGATCAGGGCCGCAAGCCAGAGCGGCGGCCGCAGTTCGAACAGCACCATCAACCTCATCACCAGCCCCGAAACGGCAATGCCGATCTCGACGCCGGGGATCGGCATACCGAGCATCCCGAGCAGCCCCCCGAAGGCCATCACGAGCGGGAAGGCCACTGGCAGCACCCAGAGTGCAGGAGGGCCAAGCACGGCTCCCCACAGGCCGACGGCCACCATCGCCACCACGTGATCGAGGCCGGAAATCGGGTGCAGGAACCCCGACACGAAGCCACCACCATGGCTGGTGTCCGCGTGAGCCAACACCGGCGCGGGCAGAAGAGCAATGGCTGCCAGGGCGGCAGCACCGAGAAGGAGGACAGCTTCCCGGCGAAGCGCTGAGGGGCGGACCATGGCGCTCAGCGCACCAGCAGGCCTAAGGGTCCGAGCGCCACCACTCCCCCCACCAGGGCCAGGAGCACGGCCAGCTTGGCGGTCCAGTGCAGGGGCAAACGCCGCAAAACCAGGCAGCTGCTGCCGCTCACCAGCACCGAACCGGTGAAGGCCCCCAGCCACCAGGACAGGGCCGTGGCATCTGTAGGGGACTCGTGGCCATGGAGCATCGCGTGGACGGCCACGGCAGTGGCAATCACCGTGCCGGCTAGCCCCAGATTCGGCTTGGCTCCAGAGCTGTGACTGCGCAGAATCACCACCGCCACCGCCGAGATCGCAAAGGCCGCCAGCACTTCGCCGTAGGGCAAGCTGCCGCCCAGGGCTCCGAAGATGCCTCCGAGCAAGGCTCCCGCCAGGGCCCAAAGCAGCAGCTGGGCCGAGAGATAGGAGGCGGCAGCACCGACGACGATCAACAGCAACAGATGATCGGGGCCGGTGATCGGGTGCAGGAAGCCCGAAGTCAGGCCCCCATGCGCGAAGCCGTGGGCCTGGGCCGGCGTTTCCGCCAGCACAAGGGCGGCGGTGCCCAGGCTGGCAAGTGCTGCGAGGGCCCGGGGATTGAAGCGGTTTGGAAGGGACATCGTGGGTTCCGGTCCGCGCCGGAGTTTGAGGGGAAGCGAGCGGCGAGCGTTCTGACTCAGGAGCGGATCTCCCTCACAGCTGCGGGACAGCGCCGGAGTTGCACCGGTCTTTCCTCGTTGCCTTCCGGGGGTGAACCACGGAAACCGTTCAACCGCATTGTGGCCCCACCCATCCAGCAGGGTTACTCATCTTCCAGTCTCGTCCTGGATCGCATCCGGCCATCCCACCCATACCCTTTCCCGCTACGCCGCCGATCCGCAAGCGCTGGCCAGACAGCTGCAACTTCTGATGGAGGGCGTGCTGGTGCTGGCCTTCCTGCAGCGAAATTCCCAGGCGGCGAACGATGCACGACTGGCGGCAGAAACGCTGCTGGTGGCAGAAACCCAGGCGACCGCCGAGGCCGGGTGATCATTGGCGATGTGCAATAAGCCCTCATCTCGGCATCGAGCTACTCCTTTGCATCGCACTGGCCCAGGTACCTGCGATAGGCGTAGCCGTATGCCCGCGGAGCGGATAGGCCATGCCGTCTTCCACCAGGGCCAGGTTGATGTTCACGCCACTGAATACCTCGGCCACGGTGCGGCCGTAGCGATCCACCGTCTGGGGCCTGAGGGTCACGCTGGAGCCCAGCCGCAGGCGGCTTTGCAGGTAGCTGCGGGCCTGGGCGCCATAGGGGGGCCTGGGCCATCTCGGGCGCATCGATGCAGGCGAGCCGCACCGTGATCCGCTGCTGGCCTTGTTGCACGCGGATGGTGTCGCCATCGCCGATCGAGAGGACGGTGGCGGCTTGAAGCGGCCCAGCCCATCCGATTGAAAGGCCTGCGAGCAGGGCCGCCAGCGCTCGTAGGTCCAGACGATTCAAGGCAGCGTGGGCATCGCACGGTGCCATCAGCCTCGCTCCTCCTGGATGGCGGTCGGCACGGCGGTTGCATTGCCAGGAGTCAGGCCACGCAGATTGGGAGCAGCCCAACTCGATCCGCAGGCGTCGCTGATGTGTGGCCGCTACTCGCTCACCACCACGATCGATCAATTGCTGCCACGGCTCAAGGGTCCGCTGCCGCAGGGTTTCCTGGAGCACTACCAGCCGCGGCAGCAGGTGAGGCCTGGCGAACCGCTGCTACTCCAGCGGCAGCTGCAGGGCCGGCCTGAGGTGGGCTATGCGCGCTGGGGGTTGGTCCCCAGCTGGCTGAAAGACACCCGCGGCAAGAGCCGGCCGATCAATGCCCGCAGCGAGACGGTGAGCCAGAAGCCGTTCTTTCGTGGTCCCTGGCGCCATCACCGCTGCCTGCTGTCGGCCGATGGCTTCTACGAATGGCGGCCGCCACCGGAAGGGGCAGGCCATGACCCCAAAGGGAAGAAGCAGCCCTACTGGATCCGCCGCCAGGACGGCACCCCCTTCTGGCTGGGCGGGCTGTGGGACCGTTGGATCGGTCCCGATGGCAGCGAACTCCAGACCTGCTGCATCCTCACCACCCCTCCCAATGCCCTGTTGCGCCCGATCCACGACCGCATGCCGGTGGTGATCATGGATGGATGGGAAGAGGCCTGGTTGCTGCCGGAAGACGCCGCTGAGCTGCGGGGGCTTGAGGCGCTGATGGCCCAGTGGGATCCCGCCGGCTGGGAGGCGATTCCGGTGGACTGGTTGTGATGTTCCCGATCGCGCTGGTCATCGATCGGGGTCATGGCCGCCTGCAGAGCTGGAGTCGCCTTGAGGTGACGACATCGCCGCTGCCTGCCTTCGCGCGCACTCTCGACTTCTACGAGCGATGGGCTCCTGCACCGGCCGGCCCCTCTCCAGGCTCTTCAGCCGCCACCGGTGGGTGCGAGCCGCTCAGACGATCGACGATCCCCTGCAGCACCCCACTGGTCAGGCCGGCCAGCAGGGCCGCTTCTTTCTGCAGCACGGACGTGGTGACCTCCACCTGATCGCTCACGGTTTCGGCGAGGGCCTGGCCCAGGCTCGTCACCCCCTCCTTCACGGCTGAGCCGACGGCCGATCCCGTCACTCGCGCATGGTCCACCACATCGAAGAGCGTCGTGCGGGTGAAGCCAGCCGCGCTGGATGCCGTCTGGCTGACGGTCTCGATGAAGAGGGATTCCAGGGTGGAGAGATCATCCAGTCGCCGCCGCAGCGTCTGCCGGGAGAAGGCGCCGGCATTTCCGACGGCCTCCTCCAGGGTCAGACGGGTGGCCTGGGCTGCGGCAGCCAGGGCCTCATCAAGGCCTTGCAGTGCCTCTCTGAGAGCCAGTTGCCCGTCACTGGCTCCCTGAGCGCCGCCGGTGGCGCCGGCAACCACCGCGGTAACCACCTTCTGGACAGCGCCTTGATCCAGTTTTCCTTCGGTCAGGGCGCGGAGGGTAAGGCTGCGGACCTCATTGGTGATGGCTGCCGGGTTATCGCTCAGCACGGCACGGACCTCCCGCTCGAGGGTCTACTCCTGCCCGAGCGGTTGCTCATGGCTCGTGATCTGTTCCTGGATGGTCATGCCTGCTTGCACGGATGCCCTACCTTCCACTTTGGTCAAGGCACTACCCGTGCGGGATGTGACGCGCTCCTTGCGTCACACTGCCAAACCTCGAATCACTGATTGCTGCTCACCGATCGAGAGCACCTTGGCGCTGTTCATCTGGACGAACCCGGTGGGCAGCACCGATACGAAATTGAGCAGCAAAGCAGGCAGCAACGGGCGAAATCGTGCCATCGCCGGAGTCTGCATGGCGCTGATGCCTCGATCCAGAGGCACTCATCAGCCGCCAGCTGATCACACCTCTGCAGGCCTGATCAGCTGCTGTGCCCACAACCGCCCAAGAAATGGTGTCAGGCTGAGCAGCACCAGTGCTCCAGCTGATCTGGTGTCCGTGGTTGAAACGGCCACCTGCCAGCGGTTTTTCCTTGGTTCATCAGGGATCACCCCATGCGATTCACCTTCTCCCTGCCGCTCAACACCGCCTCGGTGCGCAAGGTCCTCAAGGCCCGCGGTATCGAAGCAGTCCTGGCCCAATGGCCTGAGCTGGAAGCCCATCGCTCCCTACTCAGCCAGGTCCTGATCGAGGAGCAGTAGTGAGCGGCCTACGACCGTCTGAGTCAGGTGGCGGCAGGCCGGGTGGAGCGGTTGCTCGAGCTGCTCAAGCAAGAGGTGGAGCGATAGCGATCAGAGGAGCTGCTCCACTCCCTCCAGCGCTGTGCGCAGCTCACCGATGAACTCCTCATCCAGCTCGGTGGCGGTGAGCTCCTCTCCGACCAGGTCCTGGATCAGGGGGTAAAAGCGCACCTTGAACCATTTGCGGAACACCGGGTAGGTGCGCTCCGCCGGCCAGGTGGCGGCGTCGCGATGCCAGTAGTCGAGCTCCGCCTCGAAAATCGCCTCGTAGACCTCCTCGAGGATTTCTTCGGCCTCCTCTTCCGTGTCGTAGTCGGGGATCAGATACAGGCAGGGCTCCCTGGCGCCGGCAACCTCCATATCCAGGTCAAGTCCCCGTGCCCAGTCGAGCAGTTGCCCGCTGGGGTAGATCCCCACCGCGCAGCGGTTCACCACGGCCATGGCCCACCCGGCGGCATTGCCTGAACGCTAGGACTGGCCACCCGGGCCAGCATGGCGCTGCCGGGGAAGTCAGATACCTTCCCGGCGAACAGTAAGTGAGCTGCAGCGCAGCACAGCAGCAGGAAGGCTGAACAGGTCCCCAATGGAAAGGGCGCCCCGTGTCGGGCGCCCTTGGGCCGGTTGCAGGGAACTGGTTGGTACTGCCCTGGTCGAGGCCTCTGATTCATTGATAGATCCATCTGGCTGGGTTGTCAGTACGGCAAACCGTTCCTCCTTGGTGCTGGTGGCTGATATGAGGGCGATGGAGGGCTGGCTGCCGGAGAACTTCCAGCTCGCCGGCGGCGGCCTGGCCTGCGTGGGGCTGGGGGAGGACGGCGCCACCTACCTGGCCAGCTGCCTGCTGGATCCCGCCGCCAAGGCCCAGCAGCCTGAGCGCACCGACTTCAGTGCTCCGCACTGGGAGTGGGATGACGATGGCGTCAGGGGCACAGCGGCGCGGATGGAGCAGCTGTGCGTTCATGCCCTGCTGGTGCAGCTCTATGCGCCCGAGCTGGTGCAGGAAGGCGAGGTGCCACCGGCGACGGGTGCCAAGGGCTTTGGTGGCCGGCCCGCTGCTGGCTCCGCAGCAGCGGGCGCGGAGCCACGCCGGCCGGTATGGCTGGGGAAGGACTACCAGCTGCAGCGTCAGCTCGTGGAAGGCACTCCACAGCCCCATGGCGCTTGGCAGCGAGGCTTCTGGCGGGCCCTTTCACCGCTGGACGATCCGATGGCGGCGCCGCTGGAGTGGGTGGAGCCGATCCAGGTCACAGGCTGATCAACCCGAGGCTGGCCTCTGCTGAGTGGCCCTGCCCAGGGGCAGCGTCTGGCCTCGCTCCTGTTAGCCAGCCAGCCGTCTGGTGATCCTTCCAGGCGGCAATCATGATCTGGCGATGGAGCGAGAGCACGAGCTCGCCCCACTGATCGATCAGCACATGAGCACCCCGGCGTGAGCAAGACAACCTGCACCTACTGGAATCCGCTGGACAGCGAGCAGCAGCACCATTGGAGCTGGCTGGAGGGCCTCGAGGATCAGGTGGATCAGGTGATCCTCAGCCATGACAACGCCACCGGCGAATTCACCCGCCTGACCCGCTTCCACCCCGGATCCGATACCCGTGCCTTCGGGGCCACGGTGCACGATCATCCCGAGGAGATCCTGATCGTGAGCGGTCGGCTGTGGGATGCGGCCTTCTCGATGTGGCTGGAGACGGGCCATTACGCAAGCCGCCCGCCTGGTGAGGTGCATGGCCCGTTTCACACCGATGTCGGCTGCCTGGTGCTGGATGTGGCCTTCCCCCAGCGCCTGTAGAGAAGCGAGGCCTGAGGACTGTGGCTTCAGTCCCAGGAGATTGCGCTGGGGGCATCCAGGCTGGGCCTCTCGATCCAGTGCGTTCGCCGGCCCCCATAGGAGAGGAAGCACTCCCGATGGTCGGCGCGGCCCAGCTCCCCTTCCCGCTCGTCGTAACCGGCCACCCACTCCAGCAAAAAGGGGAGCCGCTCGTTCTGCTCGTTGGCGGAGTCGTACTTGTGCGGTTCCCAGGGCCGCGAGCGGCAGTTCGTCAGACAGGCCTCGATGCCGGGATCCAGCCAGATCAGCTGGGGGCGGAAGGCGAGGGTCACACGCACCAGGCTGGCGTAGCAACCCTCCACCACCCAGTGCGCATGGCTGCGGCAGAAGCGTTCCACCTCGGCCTGCGCCAGGGCGGGATCGCGGGCCACCGCAACCTCACCAGGCTCCCAGGCGACGGTGTCCAGATCGAGCCGCTCCGCTTTCCCCCTCTCGGCCAACCAATGAGCAAGGGTGCTCTTGCCAGAGCCGGCATTACCGAGAATCACCACCTGCATCGACGGCCTGGAACCAGAGCCAAGGGGCTGATTTTCAGGGATCGCGACGGGTTGTTGATGAAGGCCCGTGTTGGCAGGTAACGAGCGGTCTCAACCGCGCTCGTTCCCATTGCCGGATCACCCCACCCGTCCGATGGTGATTCCATCGATACCCGGGAGGCTCCACAGCATGGAGGACACCCCACCTGAGCAACAGTCAGGAGTGCGCTGACGATCCGGCCCCTGCTCCAACACTCTCGACGGATCTCTGACTTCCCTGGCGTGTGACATCGTCGCCGTCCATTGCATCGCCGCAGGTGCCCAGGACCAAACGGGAGGTCCCACTTGTCAACTGGCCCCAGGTGCCAGCGTCAGCAGCTCCGCCCCCACAACCAAACACCTTCAGAGCCCGGTGGCCTCGTCACCGGGCTTTGTCATGCCTGCCCCAGCCTTGGGCGCACCAACTCGAACACCTCCCCCAGGCTCGTGTTGTCGTTCAAGGCCAACTTGCCCCTCGCTGCTGATGGTGATCACCCAGGCAATCGGCCGCGGCACCACCAGGCTGCCTGGGCCGATGGAGCGAATCGGCTCGGGGCCGGGCATCGACAGGCCGATGTCAAGGGCCTGTCGATGCTGAAGCAACACCGCCAACTGGCCCTTCCTGGCGATGACCTTCTTCTGGGTAGCCAGGGGTCAGCAGCTGAGCAGCTGCCGCAGGAACTGATCGCCCAAGGCCACCGCTGTAGCCCAGTTCTCTGCCTCGCTGAGGCCGGAGCTGCGGGTGGGCTTGAAGCTGTGGTCCCCGCTGGGGATCCAGCGCAGCTGCACCTGCGGCGAGAGGCTGTAGGTCTCCACCTCCTCGCGGCGGCCGAAAGTGTCGCGTTCGCCCTGCAGGATCAGGGTGGGTGTGTTCAAGGCGGCCAGGTGCTCGGTGCGCAGCTGCAGCAGCTTGCCGGGCGGGTGGAAGGGATAACCCAGACAGATGCAGCCGCGCACCCCATCGCTGGCGGCCAGCTCATCGATCAGCAGGCTGGCCACCCGGCCGCCCATCGACTTGCCACCGATGAACAGCGGTCGGCCCGGATGCGGCGTCTTCTCCAGCCGCACCTGCTGGCGGAACGCCTCCTGCAGCACCGGCATCCGGTTGGGACCCTGTTGTCGGCCCAGGATTCGCTGCCGGGCCATGTACGGGAATTCAAAGCGCACCACCCGCCAGCCCTGCTGCGCCAGTCCGCTGGCGATGGCCTCCATGAACGGGCTGTCCATCGGTGCACCGGCCCCATGGGCCAGCAGCACTGTGGCCGGGGCGTCGCCTGGGCCATCGATCAAGCGGGAGGCGGAAGGAGGGGCTGGGGTCATGACCTAATCCTCGCGGAACCACCGGCCTCAATCCGATCAATTCAACGCCGCCTTCCCAAGCCAGAACAATCAGCGCAGCTGCCCTTCACTCCTCGTCGTCGGCACCACCCACGGGCACCAGGCTGATCTGCTTGCGGCCCAGCTTGATCTCAAACGCATCAGTTGAGTGCGTTGACCTCCCGGGCAGCAAAGCGGTGCTGACACCACAACCCCGTTAGGCAGATCATCTCCGCAAAACCTCGCCGGTGTGACATAAGTCACCTCACTGCGAGTCATTCATTCGCGGTTGGCTCCACGCCTCCACCTAGCTTCCGGTGGGAAGGTACGGCGTGGACCGGCAGATCAATCAGCAGAGAATGGAACGTCGATGGTTGGCCTTGCTGTCGCTGCTTGTGGGCCTTGCCTTAATCCTCGGGTTTGCCTTCGCAGCCGCTGGTCGTTCCGATCAGCGCGAGTACTGGATTCAGGCGGAAGAAATTCTCTGGGACTATGCCCCGTCCTATCCCATGAACCGAATGATGGGGATGCCCTTTGGGGCAGAGGAGAACACCTTCGTCAAGCGACGGCCGGGGCGAATCGGCCACGTCTACCGCAAGGCGGTCTTCCGCTCCTACGGCGCGGGTTACGGCGCGATCCTCGATGGCCCCAGGGGGTTGCAGGGAGCTGAGACCGGCCCTGAGGCCTCGCCACTGCGCAGGCCAGGATCCCGTGAGGAGCACCTGGGAAACCTGGGCCCGATCCTGCGCGCGGAAGTCGGGGACACATTCGTTGTTCATCTGCGCAACAAAACACGCTTTCCGGTGAGTCTTCATCCTCACGGGGTTCTCTACGACAAGGCGAGCGAGGGTTCACCCTATGCCGATGGGGCCTCCTCAATGGATCTTGCTGATGATGAAGTGGCTCCAGGTGCTTCCTGGACCTATAAATGGCAAGTTCCAGAGCGCGCCGGCCCTGGGCCCAATGATCCAGATTCAATCGTCTGGCCCTACCACTCCCACGTCAACGAAGTGGCCGACACCAGCGCCGGAATGGTCGGACCGATCATCATTCACAGGAAAGGAAGGCTGGACGAGAATCGCCGGCTTCCCAAGGGCGTGGATCGTGAATTCGTGGCGCTCTACGCCATCACCGATGAGAACAAGAGCCTGCTCCATGATTCCAATATCGCTGAGTTCATTGGCAACGGCTCAACCGAGCGAACAGATGAGGAGTTCGTCGAAAGCAACCTGATGCATGGCATCAATGGCTTCGTGTATGCCGATCTTCCTGGGCTCACCATGCAGCAGGGCGAGCATGTTCGTTGGCATCTGCTGGCGATGGGAACGGAAACGGACCTGCACACGCCCCACTGGCATGGGGCCACGCTGCTGGAGAACGGCAAGCGCGTGGACACCACCGAAGTTCTCCCCGCCACCAGCCGAACCCTGGACATGATCCCTGATGTGCCCGGGGTATGGATGATGCATTGCCATGTGAACGATCACATGGTCGCGGGCATGCAGGGTTTGTTTACAGTGAATCCCCGCTGACCAGGAACCGAAACATAGCCGCAACGCTCAGGCCCGCATCTCAAACGCCGAAGACTTCTGACCTTCCGGCACCACCGCTGTTGATGCTTGTGGTGAGAACGAGGGCCGTATCTAGGGACTCCTGAAAAAGAGCGGCAGCCAAAACCGGTCCTCGAGTGGGCGTGGATGCGCAATAGGGGAGCCCACAAGCCTGGCTATGCGGTGACCGGCAAATCATCCAACTTGGGACATGGACTATT
>NZ_JAGQBU010000032.1 GCF_024345795.1 Synechococcus sp. J7-Johnson | reverse complement strand
GCTCGCGGTGGTCTCCCGACCGCTTTGGAAACTTACAACACCGGCGGCGGGCTCTCGCCCTCACTTCAGTTGCAAGCCCTGCAGCGCTTGCCTTTCGGCTCACGCGCAGTCCAAAAACATACCACAGGTCTTGCCCCACTTCGGCAATCAAGCGAAGTACACCGCGCCGGACTACTCAGATCGATGTTCCTGTCTATGGTTTCGCTGGCACCGGCCCCGTTCGAGAGGAGTCCAGGCTTGGCGACACATTTCAGCCAGGAGAGGCTTCGCGTCAGGCCCAGCTCCCGGGAAGACGCTGTGGTGGCCAGCGCCCGCGAAAAGTTCGAGCGCACCCTGGTGTCGGTACAGGGCTCCCTGGTGGGATCAGTAGCCGCCCTGGAACATCCCCGCAGCCACGACGCCCTCAATTACGGCGAAGTGTTCCTGCGCGACAACGTGCCAGTGATGCTCCACCTGCTGCTGGAGGGTCGATTTGAAATTGTTCGTCACTTTCTGAGCGTCTGCCTCGACCTGCAGAGCAGCACATACCAGACCCGCGGCGTTTTCCCCACCAGCTTTGTCGAGGAGAACGGCCAGCTGCTGGCCGACTACGGCCAGCGCTCAATCGGACGGATCACCTCGGTGGACGCCAGCCTGTGGTGGCCGATCCTCTGTTGGTATTACGTCAAGCGTAGCCAGGACTGGGAGTTCGGGGCCAGCCAGAAGGTGCAGCGGGGGGTACAGCTGCTGCTCGATCTGGTGATGCATCCCAGCTTCGAGGGCACACCGGTGCTGTTCGTTCCGGACTGTTCCTTCATGATCGATCGTCCGATGGACGTGTGGGGAGCCCCCCTGGAGGTGGAGGTCCTCCTGTTCGGCTGCCTGCGCAGTTGCGGCCATCTGATGGAGATCGCGCGGCGTGACCGCAGCAGCCGCCTGCTGGAGCAGCGTCTGGAGCTCACCCGCCAGTGGATTCACGACCTCCGCTCCTTCCTGCTGAAGAACTACTGGGTCACCAGCAAGACGATGCAGGTGCTGCGCCGCCGCCCCACCGAGCAATACGGCGACCACCAGCACGAAAACGAATTCAACGTGCAGCCCCAGGTGATTCCCGACTGGCTCCAGGACTGGCTGGAGAACCGCGGCGGTTACCTGATCGGCAACATGCGCACAGGCCGTCCTGACTTCCGGTTCTACAGCCTGGGCAATTCCCTGGCCTGCCTGTTCGGACTGCTGACTGCACCGCAGCAGCGGGCCCTGTTCCGGCTGGTGCTGCACAACCGCAGCCACCTGATGGCACAGATGCCGATGCGGATCTGTCATCCCCCCATGGAGGCTGCTGAGTGGATGAACAAGACCGGCTCCGATCCCAAGAACTGGCCGTGGAGTTACCACAACGGTGGCCACTGGCCAAGCCTGCTCTGGTCTTTTGGTGGCGCCATCCTTCAGCACGAGCAACGCCACCCGCGGGCAGATGTGCTGCTGATGGGGCAGGCCAAGGCCATGCTCGAAGAGTGCTACTGGTCGCAGCTGAACCAGTTGCCGCGTCAGCAGTGGGCCGAGTACTTCGATGGACCAACCGGCACCTGGGTCGGGCAGCAATCCCGCACCTACCAGACTTGGACAATCGTGGGCTTCCTGCTGCTCCACCACCTGCTGCGGGTCAATCCAGCCGACGTGTCGTTGCTATCGATCGACGGAACGCCATAAAAAAGCCGCCGTGGGAAACGGCGGCAAACAATCGCGTCGGTAGAAGCTGATCAGAATTGCCTCAGACAGACGGTTGGAATCAGAACAGACCCAGGGTGAGGGACTTATCGATGGGCAGAGCAGCGCCGATGCCCAGATAGATGGTGAAGACCGTGCCAAAAAGGAAGGCAGCCATGGCCACGGGTCTGCGGAATGGGTTCTGGAATTTGTTGAAGCTCTCGATGAAGGGGATGAGCATCAAACCCAGGGGAACCATTGTCTGGAGGGCGATGCCCAGCAGCTTATTGGGGACTACCCGCAGAATCTGGAATACAGGGTATAGATACCACTCAGGCAGGATTTCCAGTGGGGTAGCAAAGGGATCAGCCTTGTCGCCGAGCATGGCTGGATCCAAGACCGCAAGGCCCACCACCAAAGCGATAGTGCCCAGGATCACCACAGGGAAGATGTAGAGGAGATCATTGGGCCAGGCGGGCTCTCCGTAGTAGTTGTGACCCATGCCCTTGGCGAGCTTGGCGCGGAGGCTGGGGTCGCTGAGGTCAGGCTTCTTGAGGATGTGCATCACGGGCACCAGGTTTGTGGTGAGAGAAGAGAGGAAGCTGAATCGATCGATTGCTGCTGGAACTCAGATCACAAAGGACCCGAGATGCCCTGCTTACGAATCATCAGGAAGTGCATGAGCATGAACACGGCCAGCAGCCAGGGCATCACGAAGGTGTGCAGGCTGTAGAAGCGAGTAAGCGTGGCCTGACCGACACTCTCACCACCGCGCAGAAGCTCGACCATGAAATCGCCAACCACCGGGACGGCCGCAGGCACACCAGAAACAATCTTGACGGCCCAGTAACCGACCTGATCCCAGGGGAGGGAATAGCCAGTTACACCGAAGGAGACGGTGATAACTGCCATCACCACGCCGGTGACCCAGGTGAGCTCGCGGGGACGCTTGAAGCCACCGGTGAGATACACACGGAAAACGTGAAGAATCAGCATGAGCACCATCATGCTGGCGCTCCAGCGATGCACCGAGCGGATCAGCCAGCCAAAGCTGACGTCGGTCATCAGGTACTGAACCGAGGAATAGGCCTCAGCCACCGTTGGCTTGTAATAAAAAGTCATTGCGAATCCAGTGGCGAACTGGATCAGAAAGCACACCAACGTGATACCGCCGAGGCAATAAAAAATATTGACATGGGGCGGCACATACTTTGAAGAGATGTCGTCCGCAATCGCCTGGAGTTCCAGGCGCTCCTCGAACCAGTCGAAAACTGGAGACGACTTGGCGGCGGGAGACGAGTTCGCCATGCAGTGCTGGGTTGGGGTTGCGAGAGTCTACCGATACCCGCGCTTCGGCCGTGATTGCCGTCCTGTTCCCGGCTTGCCAGCAATGAGCCCGCCCAAGCCCCACTCCAGCCCGCCCATCACCTGGCGGAGGACAACCGCCAATGGGCTGGCCCTGCTGCTCTGCCTGGGGCTGTGGTTGCAGCCCGGCCCTGCCCTGGCACTCAACGATGCCCAGCAGCTGGTGGTGGAGGCCTGGCGACTGGTGAACCAGAGCTACGTCGACCCCACACGTTTTGAAACTGTGCATTGGCGGCGGCTGCGCCAGAAGGCACTGGAGCAGCCGATTGAAACCAGTGCCCAGGCCTATGACGCCATCGCCGCCATGCTCGAGCCGATCGGCGATCCTTATACCCGTGTGCTGCGACCCGCCGACTACAAAGCCCTGCGGGCCACCACGGAGGGAAGCGTCAGTGGTGTCGGCCTGCAGCTCGGCCTGGGTCAGGACGGGCAAGGGATCGTGGTGATCGCGCCGCTGGATGGGTCACCAGCCGCTGAGGCCGGCATCAGCTCAGGCAGCGAGGTGCTGGAGGTGGAGGGAGAGCCATGCCGCCGCCTAGGGCTGGAGGCCACCGCCGCGCGCCTGAGGGGTCCGGCCGGCACCAGCGTGCAGTTGTTGATCAAGCCCCCCGCCCCCCTGAGTGAACCCAGGCAGGTGCTGCTCAGGCGTGAGCGTGTGGACCTGCAACCCGTGCGCTCCAGGGTGCTCAAGCGCGGGGGGCATCGCCTCGGCCTGTTGCGCATCACCCAGTTCAGCGAGCCGGTTCCCGCCGGGGTTCGTGAGGCCCTCCAGGGATTCGGCCAGGAGCAGGTTGAGGGGGTGATTCTCGATCTGCGCAATAACTCCGGCGGGCTGGTCGAGGGGGGAGTGGCTGTCGCCAATGCCTTCATCGCCGCCCAGCCGATCGTGGAGACAATGAACCGCGAGGGTTTGAGTGAGCGACGGCAGGCCGCGGCCGGACAGCTGTACAGCGGCCCGATGGTCACCCTGGTGAATGGGGGAACCGCCAGCGCCAGCGAAATTCTGGCTGGCGCGCTCCAGGACGACGACCGCTCGCCCCTGCTGGGCAGCCGCACCTTCGGCAAGGGTCTTATCCAGACGCTGATCAACCTGGGGGACGGCAGCGGTCTTGCCGTCACCGTGGCCCGCTACGTGACCCCCAGCGGCCGTGACATCCAGAACCAGGGCATCGCACCCGACCGGCTCCTGCCCCAGCCGGAGCCCCTCAATCCAGGCGGGGAGGACGACAACTGGCTGGAGCTGGCCGCCGATCAGCTCCTGCAGGAGCTCCCGAAGACATGAGCGGTCGCACTTACCACGATCCCCTGCACGGAGCGATCCGGCTGGAGCGCAGCCACCCGGCCGAAGGCCTGGCCATGGAGCTCATCGACACGGCCCCCTTCCAGCGACTGCGACGGATCCGCCAGCTGGGACCTGCGTTCCTCACCTTCCATGGCGCCGAGTCAAGCCGCTTCACCCATTCCCTGGGTGTGTTGCATCTGGCCCGACTTGCCCTGCACCAGCTGGAACGCCAGAGCCCACAGCTGGTGCAGGACCAGGGTGTGCTCTATGCCGCTGCCCTGCTCCATGACGTGGGCCACGCCCCGCTCAGTCACTCCGGTGAGGAGATGTATGGGCTGCGCCATGAAACCTGGTCGGCAAGGCTGGTGCGGGACCATCCAGCCCTGCGCGAGGCTCTCGAGCGCCATGCCCCCGGCAGCGCCGATGCCGTGGCCGACCTGCTGGAGCACGGTCATCACCGCCAGCCGGCACTGGCCTCCCTGGTGAGCGGCCAGCTCGACTGCGACCGGCTCGATTACCTGCTGCGGGACAGCCACAGCACGGGCACGAGCTATGGCCAGCTGGACCTGGAACGGATCCTGGGAGCCCTGACCGTGGCTCCCGACGGCAGCCTGGCGCTGCACCCGAAAGGACTGATGGCAGTCGAGCACTACCTGGTGGTGCGCAGCCTGATGTACCGCAGCCTTTACAACCACAGGCTCAATGTGGTCTGCAACTGGCTGCTGACCCAGACGATCCAGCTGGCCCGGCGCCTGGGGCCCGAAGGCGGAGTGGAAGCCGATGCGGTGATGGCGCTGTGGCTGTGGCGCCCTGAAAGCCTCGATCTGGAGACCTACCTGGCCAACGACGACCTGCGCACGGGTTACCACCTGAAGCGCTGGCGTGAGGCGGGGCCGCCCGACCTGCAGGAGCTCTGCGGACGCCTGCTGGACCGGCGCCTGCTCCGGGCAAGTGATGTCAGCCACCTGGAGGCCGGTGGACGGCTGGAGCTGCTGGCCCTGGCCCAGAGGCTCAGCGAGGCCGCCGGGCTGAGGCCCAGCCTGTGCTGCGCCCTTCAGCAGCGGCAGAACAGCGGCTATGACCCATATAAAGGTGGGTTGAGGCTCTGGGATGGGGAGTCGCTGGCGGCACTGGAGGACTGCTCCCCCCTGGTGGCCAGCCTGGTGAAGCCGGTGGAGCTGGCCTGGTTGATCCATCCCCCCGAGGTGAGTGAAGCCCTGCGGGAGCGGGCCCGTGCCCTGGGAAGCTCTCGCCGCCTCGCTGCCTAAGTTGGGCTCCTCCGCATGCGGCGATGGCTGCCGAGTTCGTGCCCGCCGCCCGCAGCGGTCTGTCCCACCAGTTGCTGCTGCCGGCGGCGGGTCCTGAGGCTGCCCCCCT
This sequence comes from Synechococcus sp. J7-Johnson, assembly GCF_024345795.1. GTDB lineage: Bacteria > Cyanobacteriota > Cyanobacteriia > PCC-6307 > Cyanobiaceae > Regnicoccus_A. The sequence continues at coordinate 21,559 of NZ_JAGQBU010000032.1, read as the reverse complement.
GCCAAAGCAGGTGAGCCGGGGTCTCCATGGTGTGATCAGCTATGGGGAGCTGCTTCTCCAGAGTGGCGACTGGCTGCTCACGGTGGCCGACCTCCGCGGACTTGAGCGCCAGCTTGCCGCCCACCGGCTCGAGCTGGTGGGCGTGGAAGGCCGCCAGGCCCTCACCCTGGTGGCGGCGGCGGCCATCGGCCTCGCCACACACCTGCAGCAGAGCAGCGGCCCAGGGCCCAGTCCGGACTCCCACAACAGCCCGGATCTGGTGATCCAACGGGGCACCCTGCGCTCTGGCGACCATCTCCAGGTGGAGGGCACAGCTCTGGTGCTCGGGGACGTCAACCCGGGCGCCAGGGTCAGCGCCGGCGGACACGTTCTGGTTTGGGGCCGGCTGCGGGGTGTGGCCCATGCCGGCTGCCACGGTGATCCCAGTGCCAGGATCGTCGCCCTGCAGCTACGGCCCCTGCAGCTGCGCATCGCCGAAGTGATCGCCAGAGGACCGGAGGATTCACCCCCTCAGGGGTTCTGCGAACAGGCCCACCTCGTGGAAGGGATGATTCGCATCGATCCGGCCGAACCAGGCTGGCCGCCTTTCAGCGGTTGATCACCCCCTACCCGCTCAGCAGAAGCAGCAGGCCAAAAGGAATCAGCAGGTTGCCTGACAGAACAGTCCAGTCATTCGTGCACGAAATGGGGATATGGAGGGCGTTCACCCTTCTCGTGCTGACTGGGATCGAGGGGATCGGGCGCACGGTAGTTCCTGGCCAGGTCCCAGTCGTGCTGAAAGGCGTCCTTGAGGCGTGCCACCACCTGGGGGACGTCGGTTTCGATGCCGAGCTCCCGCCTGAGGTCGAAGGCGCTGCGATCGATGCTCATCGAACCGAGGAGGGCGGAGACCCCATCCACCAGGATCAGCTTGGCGTGAAGCTGGAGATGCTTCTGGCGTCGCACCTTCACCCCGAAGCGCTCCATCAGACGCAGCGAGGCGAGGGTCTCTGAGATATCCCAGTCGCTGATGCCGTGCTTGCCACCACAGAGCACGCGCACCTTCACGCCCCGTTCGCGGGCCGAGATGATCCGATCGAGAATCACAGCGTCCGCGAACTTGGGGTGCTGGATCCAGAGGGTGCGTTCAGCGGAGTCCACCAGGCGCGCCATCTGCCGGCGGCTGTGAAAACTGCTCCAGACCAGGCCTACGCCCAGATCCGGCTCAAAAAAAGAACGGTGCCAGTCGGCCTCGAAGCCTGCGCGCACCTGCTCCACCACGGGAGCTGAGGCACTCAGGACCGCGTAGTCGCGGGTTTCACTGAAGGATTGATCGGAAAAGTCAAAGGTGGCGATCAGGGCCAGTTGGTTGTCCACCACCATCGATGTCTCGTGGGTCACCGGGAAGGAGTCGCTAGTCCACGACACCTCCAGACCCGACGACTGCAGCCTGCCGAAGGCCTGATCGTTCCAGCGGACACCCCCTGAAGCGCAGGGATTGAGCATCACCCGCACAGCCACACCTCGAGCATGGGCCCTCAGCAGCGCTTCCTGCAGATCCTCGGACTCGAGCTTGAACAGCTTGAGACGCAGCTCCTCGCGGGCCTGATCGATCAGATCGACCACCGCCTCGATGCCGTCCTCGGGCATCACCAAAGACCGTTGCTGGAAGGCGGGGTCCTTATCCATGGGCTGGCCGGCAATGGGGGCCATAATCTGGGGCACGTCTGGCAAACACGTGACGAGCGCACAGAACCGAACGATTCTGATCTGTTCCGGCAAAGGTGGCGTCGGCAAAACCACGCTCACGGCCAATCTGGGCATCGCCCTGGCCAAGCAGGGAGCCCGCACCGCCGTGCTTGATGCCGACTTCGGCCTGCGCAACCTTGATCTGTTGCTTGGTCTGGAGAACCGGATCGTGTACACGGCTCAGGAGGTGCTCTCCGGCAGTTGCCGTTTGGAGCAGGCTCTGGTTAAGCACAAGCAGGAGCCCAACCTCTCCCTGCTGCCGGCCGGCAACCCACGCATGCTCGAGTGGCTGACGCCCGACGACATGAAAAAAATCGCGGGTCTGCTGGCCGAGCAGTTCGACTACGTGCTGATTGATTGCCCAGCTGGAATCGAGGACGGCTTCAAGAACGCCGCCGCCGCCTGCCGCGAAGCCATCGTGGTGACCACACCGGAGGTGTCGGCCGTGCGTGACGCCGATCGGGTGATCGGTCTGCTGCAGACCCGCGAGATCGAGCCGATTCAACTGGTGCTCAACCGGGTGCGACCCCGGATGATGGCCAACCAGGAGATGCTCTCGGTAAGCGATGTCACTGACATCCTGGCCCTGCCGCTGCTGGGCCTGGTGCTGGAAGACGACCAGGTGATCATCTCCACCAATCGGGGTGAGCCGCTCACGCTCAACGGCACCCGTTCACCGGCAGGTCAGGCCTACACCAACGTGGCCCGCCGGCTGCGTGGCGAAGAGGTGCCCCTGGCCGACCCCACCAAGGAGGGCCAGGGCCTGCGAGCCAAGCTGGGCCGCCTGATGCACACCAAAATCTTCTGAGCCGCGATGACCTTGCGCGATTTCATCGACAAGCTGCTCGGTCGTCAGCCGGCCAGTGCGGGCATGGCCCGCGAAAGGCTGCAACTGGTGCTGGCCCACGACCGCAGCGACCTCAACCCCGAACTGCTGGAGCAGATGCGCCGGGAAATTCTCGAAGTCGTTTCCCGGTACGTGGAGATTGACCTGGAGGAGGGGGACGTGAGCCTCGAAACTGAGGACCGCGTCACCGCGCTGGTGGCCAACCTGCCGATCAAGCGGGCCCGGCCCAATCCACTGCCCCCCGGCGCCGATCCCTCGATGGCCACCGTCTGAGGCCAGACAACTCATCATCCCCAGGGGACAAAGACGGAACGGGTGGGAATCCTCAGAACCGGACCGTTGAACCTTGACCCATGTCCCTGGTGGATCTGTCTCCCACCCCGGCCGAGCAACGGGTGCTGGGTTGGCTGGTGCACGGCCTGAGCAATAAAGCGATCGCAGCGGAATTGGTGCTGAGCCCCAGGACCGTTGAGAGCCACGTGTCAAGCCTGCTGGCCAAGGCGGGCTGCAGCAATCGTTCCCAGCTGCTGCTGTGGGCGCGGGGCGAGCGATAAGCTCAGCGCCGTGCCGGCTTAGCTCAGTGGTAGAGCAGCGCTTTTGTAAAGCGAAGGCCATCGGTTCAAATCCGTTAGCCGGCTTGCTGTCAACCCCTCAATCCCCTCCCCAGCCCCATTTGATCAAGGTTCTGATCCTGGTGTTGGTGTTGGTATTGGTGATCAGTGGCCTGATTGAAGACCGCAGCCCGAATCATGTCCGGCGACCAGCCAGCAGAAAGCCCACCAGCACCAGGCCAGCCCAGCCCCAACCATGCAATCCCGCCTCCGGGGTTGCCCAGGTCAACCAGGGCTCGATCAAGGTGTGGGACAAACCGAGGGTGACCAAAACACCCAGCACAAGCCAGAGCATCGCGACCTCAGTTGTGGAAAAGATCCAGATCCGGCATCACAGCACCGGAGCGCAGCACTTGCCAGGCTCCAGCCTGGCTCCAGGCGAGCACCGTGCTGCCCTGTCCTGACGGTTGGGGCCAGGGCAACGGAGCCAGCCTTGGCACCTGGGGGAACATGGCCGCAGCCTCGGCAGCCGTGAGGCACGGGAGGTCGCCGGAGCGATTGGCGCTGGTGGTGGCCAGGGGACCAGTGCGGCTGAGCAGCTCGCGGGCCCGCTCGCAGGCCGGAATGCGCAGGCCAAGCCTGGCGTCGGCAGCCTCCACTCCGGGCTGCAGGGCGCCTACCACCGCGCCCCGGGCGGGCAGCACCAGGGTGAGGGCACCGGGCCAGCAGCGCTCAGCCAGCGCCAGCCATTGGGGGTGCGGCGGCAGCTCCAGCGCAGCGAACAACGTCTCAGGCTCCGCCCCCATCAGGATCAGTGGCTTGCTGCTCGGACGCGCCTTGAGCGCCCAGATCTGCCCGGCGGCTGCCGGCAGAGCCGCCAGAGCCGGCAGTGTATCGGTGGGGAAAATCGCCGGACCGCCCGCGAGAATCCATTCAGCCAGGGGGGCTACAGACAGGGCCTGAGCCAGGCCTGGCTTGGCTGGTGGCTGGGAAGAGCGAACCATCACGGCAGAAGGGACTCTCCGGATTCGAATCCTGCTGGACAAGCCCCAGGCATGGGCCTCCGGGCCTGAGCGAAGCGCCACCGCCCCTCCAGGTCGTGGTGGGCGGTCACCTCCACCAGCCCGCTGGAGAGAAGCAGCTCAGCCACGGCATCGCTCTGATCGTGGTGGTGCTCCAGCAGCAACCAGCCGCCTGGGGCAAGGGCCTCCCAGGCTCCTCTGACCAGGGCTCGGATCGCTTGGAGTCCATCCGGTCCTCCGTCGAGAGCCAGGCGAGGTTCATGCTCGCGCACCACTGGCTCGAGCCCCTCGAGAACCGCCGTGGGGATGTAGGGGGGATTGCTCACGACCAGGTCAAGCCCACCCCAGTGGGGGCGTAGGGGCTCCCACCACTGGCCGAGATGAAGCTTGACCCGATCCAGGAAACCGGCCTCCTCGAGATTGATCGCGGCCTGGGCCAGGGCCAGGGAAGAGCAGTCGACCGCCAGACCCTGTGCCCGGGGCAGGGCCTGGGCCAGCGCCAGCGCCAGGCAGCCGGATCCGGTGCCGAGATCTGCCCAGGTCAGTGGCCTGTGGACCGGGCTCGGCAGGGCCTCAGCCAGAGCGAAAGCCAGATCCGCCAGCACTTCGGTCTCCTGGCGGGGAATGAGCACGGCAGGGGACACCGCCAGGGAGAACTCCCGCCAGGGACAGACCCCCACCAGGTACTGAAGCGGGGTATGGCACTCGAGATGCTGCCGCCAGTGGCCGGTGAGTTCGCCCAGCCCGGTATGCAACCGCACGGACGAAGCGGGATCGAGCCAGACCCGCTGCAACTGCGTCCAGCGCAGCCCGGCGCCGAGGTCGAGCAGCCAGTCGAGGTCGGCTGCACGGCCCCCTTCAGCTAGCCGCTGCCGCCGCCAGGCCAGAAGATCGGCGCCCAGGATCAGTTGGCCTGTTGCTGCTGGCGCTGGGCTGGCAAGAGCCTGGTGCGGCGAGACGCTGGGGAAGGGCCTGGAGGCAGACATCACCCAAACCTAGGCAAGGGCCCCTGAGGCAGGACGCCAGCGAAGACCCGCCTCGGCACGGACATGACCCGTCAGCTCAAGATGCAGCAGCTGGGTGGCCAGTTCAGCCGCAGACCGATCCAAAGCCAGGGCCAGCTGCTCCAGCGAGGCCCCCTGTCCCAGGGCGGCCAGCAGAGCCTGATCCAGTGCGCAAGGGGGTGAGGTGAGCGAGGTTGTGCCCGCCAAGGTGTTGGAGGCCTCAGGGCGGCCCAGGGGGCCGGCGCCCAGCTGGGCGATCAGATCCGAGGCTGCCAACAGCGGACTCGCCCCCTGGGCCAGAAGGCGATTGCTACCCAGGGCGGAGCGCTTGCCGGCATCGGCGGGAACCACCCAAAGCGGCAGCCCCTGCTCCCAGGCCAGGGCGGCGGAGTGAAGCGCTCCACTGGACTCTGGGCACTCCACCACCACGACCGCCTGGGCCAGAGCCACCTGAAGGCGATTGCGTGCGGCGAAATGGCCTCGCCGCACGGGAGTGCCCCGCGGATGCTCGCTCACCAGCAGGCCATGACGGGCCACGGCCTCTTGAAGATCGTGATGATGGCGGGGATAGACGCGATCGAGCGGGGTGCCGAGCACACCGATGGGCCGTCCGCCGCGCTCCAGGCAACCGCGATGCACCGCGGCGTCGATACCCTCCGCCAGGCCACTCACCACGGGCCAGCCTGCCTCTGCCAGGGCGGCGCCCAGCGCTTCAGCCATGGCCAGCCCATGTGGTGAGGGTCGGCGGGTCCCGACCACCGCAATCGCCTGGCGCCGCCGCAGGGGAGCCCAGAGGGATCCCCTGCCAGTCCAGTGCAGGGCCATTGGCGGCCGCTGCAGCTGATTCAGGGAGGCGGGCCGGGAGGGGTCACCCGGCACGAGCACCCGCCTTGGAGCCTGGGAGGGCCAGCCTCCCGCTCCGAGCGGATCCGGACCCCAGCATTGACGGTGAACCTCGATGCTGGCGAGCACGCCTGGCCCGAATCCGCTCAGAGCGGCCAGCTCGGTGCTGCTGGCCGTCCAGGCCTGCGCCAGCCCACCACAGGACCGATCCAGCTCGCCCAGGCGGCGCCAGCCCAGACCAGGACAGATGCTCCAGAGCAGCCACCATTGGCGCTGCTCAGCCCAGCGCTTGCTGGAACCAGGAGCGAGGCCAGAGGGGAACCGACAGGGGCAATCCGAAGGGCCTGGAAAGGAAGCACTGGCCAAGCCAGCTGGAGCGGTGGCAGCTCCTCCCCACAAGCCACGCGCGACGGACAGCGACAGCAACTCGCCCATGGCCTTGCCTTTCAGTACATCCGTACTAGCACGATTTGCCGGGTCCGTCGATCAGCCGCTGCAGCGCCAGCTCCAGCTCCGGCGGATAGCGGCGCATCAGCTGAAGGCCCGCTCCCTGGCGCCGCACCAGCGCAAGTTCCACCCGGGCTTCTGCTGCCAGCAGCTCGCCGCTGAGCATGAAGCGACTGATCCAGGGCAGCCGCAGTCCACGACGGGGCTGGGCCTGACTGCGCAGCTCCACCAGCTGACCATGGCCCACAGCCTGGCGGTAGTCGACCTGCAGGGTCAGCACCGGCAGCTCAAGTCCCCGGGCCGAGAGGGTGGCGTAGGGGAGCCCCGCCGCTGCGAGGGCCTCCACCCTGGCCTCCTCCAGCCAGGCGAGATAGGCACCGTGCCACATCACTCCCCCGTGATCGGTGTGCTGAGGCAGAACCCGTCGCCGCAACAGCCAGCTTGGTTGCTCGTTTTGCCACTCCATTACAGCCTCTCCCGCCAGGGCCCGACCAGACTGATACCGGCCATAGGCTGCCGGAGAGCCAAGGCAGCCTCGTGTTTCGCAACCTGCTGATCGCCGATTCCGGCAAGGGCCACGTTGAAGAAATGGTGCGCATGCTGCGCGAGCTCCCGGCGTTCCGCCAGGCACGGCTCAACCTGCTGCACGTGGTGCCGGAGCAGGCAGGCGACGATTTTCAGGAGCATTGGCAGAAGGCCGCCGGCATCGTGGCCGACGCCATCAAGCGCCTCGGCCTGGATCCCGCCGATGTGAACGCCATCATCCGCCAGGGCGATACCAAGCAGACCGTGCTCAAGGTGGCTGACGAGCTTGATGCCGATCTGATTCTGATGGGGTCGAGAGGGCTGGGACGGCTGCAGTCGATCCTGGCCAACAGCTCCAGCCAATACGTCTTTCAGCTCTCGACTCGTCCGATGCTGCTGGTACGTGACGACCTCTACGTGCGCCATGTGAACCGGCTGCTGGTGACCCTCGACGGCACGGGTGTGGGCGACGACGCCCTACGGATCGCCTGCGAACTGGTTCGGGAGATCCCCGGAGGCACCCTGACAGGCGTTCACATCTCCCGCCAGGACATCCAGCCCAGCCGCGGCGGCAAGACCCCCGCCGACCTGGTGATCGAGAAAGCTGTTCAGCGGGCCCGCGCCCTCGGAGTTGAACTGAAGGGGGTCCATGGCACCGGCGATGTTGGGCGCGGCGTCTGTGCCATGGCTGAAGAGATCAAAGCCGACCTGCTGGTGATCGCCTCCCAGGACCGCAGGCCTCTGGTCGCCAAGAACCTGGTCGACATTGACCGACTGCTGGGCAGCTCAGTGAGCGATTACATCCGAGTGCATGCACCAGCACCTGTGCTGCTGGTTCGGGAGCCCGAATCAGGCCGCTGAGCCAAGTGAAGGCATCGCTGACACCAATGCACTGGGAACCGAGACCATTGCAGTTAACTGGCTCGGTTTAATCGCGGCAATGCCCACAACCGTGAATCACGGTTGTGGGCAACTCCTCATCATGAGTAACAGTCCGGTGATCGGAGCGCTTGAAAGCTGATCAAGATCCGGTCAACCTTGCTCGCGGCTGTTGGTCTGAATGTAGAGAACGATCAGGAAGACCGCCGGAACCAGCACGAACATGAGGCTGGCCACAAAACCCAGGTCATTGGTTTCCATGGGAGCTTTCGAGCGGGTTGAGAATGGCGTGTGGCGACCGTATCACCCACCGACCGGGCCTTCCTCCGACGCTTCACCGGCCGTAGCGGTTGACTCCATTCCCGTAGGTTCGGCCGCGGCTGGCTCTTCGGTTGCCGGCCAGGCTGTGGGCCCGGCCGGCAAGGGTTCTGCCCGGGCGGCCGCCAGCCGCACCTCACGATCGGAGAGGCCCGCCTGGGGCCTTGTGAGCACCACCAGCGAGCGCTGCACCAGGGCCTGACAGGCAAGCCGCCAGCCTTCGGGGCGTCGGCGCAGCTTGCGATCCTCCACGGAGGTGCGCGGCGTCAGCGCGCCCGGCGACGCTTCTGCCACCACATCGACAAAGCAGGTGATGCACTGACCGCAACCACCGCAATTGCCGAGCTGCCCCTTGAGCCCGTAGAGCTCCAACCTCTCACGCAGAGCCACCTCACGCAGGTTTTCGCCGGGGTAGCACTCCACATCACGGCCCTCGCGGACGAAGCGGATCACAGGCATCAGAAACAGTCGCGGGAGCCCCCATTCTGAGCCCCGCAAGTTGCGTTTTGTAAACAGCTCACCACCTAAACCACCGGATACGGCACTACGGCTCGTTTCAGCTCAACGACAACACTCCCGCAGGCCTGGAGAACCCCTTACGATCCCCAACACGGAACGATCCTTTTTGATCGTCCACTGGTTGTGATGGCGTCATGTCGTCACAGGCAGCTGTTAGTTACCCCGGACCTGACCCCCATGGGATTGCCCTGGTATCGGGTGCACACGGTCGTGATCAACGACCCGGGCCGCTTGCTGGCCGTGCACCTCATGCACACCGCTTTGGTCGCCGGCTGGGCCGGCTCCATGGCGCTTTATGAGCTCGCCATTTTTGATCCATCCGACCCGGTGCTCAACCCCATGTGGCGCCAGGGCATGTTCGTCATGCCGTTCATGGCCCGCCTGGGTGTGACAGGCAGCTGGGGCGGTTGGAGCATCACCGGAGAAACCGGCGTCGACCCGGGCTTCTGGAGTTTCGAAGGCGTGGCAGCCGCCCACATCATCTTCAGTGGCCTGCTCTTCCTGGCCGCCATCTGGCACTGGACCTACTGGGATCTTGAGATCTGGCAGGACCCCCGCACGGGTGAACCAGCCCTGGATCTTCCCAAGATCTTTGGCATCCACCTGCTGCTCGCCGGGCTTGGTTGCTTCGGTTTCGGCGCCTTCCACCTCACCGGAGTCTTCGGTCCGGGGATGTGGATCTCCGATCCCTACGGTCTCACCGGACACATCGAGAAAGTGCAGCCCTCCTGGGGGCCGGAAGGGTTCAACCCCTTCAACCCGGGAGGCATCGTTGCCCACCACATCGCCGCAGGCATCGTGGGCATCATCGCCGGCATCTTCCACATCACCACCCGCCCACCAGAGCGCCTCTACAAGGCTCTGAGGATGGGCAACATCGAAACAGTGCTTGCCAGCGCCATCGCTGCAGTGTTCTTTGCCGCCTTCATCGTGGCCGGAACAATGTGGTATGGCTCAGCGGCCACACCGGTAGAGCTGTTCGGCCCGACCCGCTACCAGTGGGACCAGGGCTACTTCCGCACCGAGATCAATCGCCGGGTCCAGACAGCCCTCGAGAACGGCTCCAGTGCCGAAGAGGCTTATGGCGCCATCCCTGAGAAGTTGGCTTTCTTTGATTACGTCGGCAACAGTCCGGCCAAGGGTGGTCTATTCCGGGTCGGCCCCATGGTGAACGGCGACGGCCTTCCCACCAGCTGGCTGGGCCACATCAGCTTCACCGACAAGGACGGCCGCAACCTTCAGGTGCGCCGCCTGCCCAACTTCTTCGAAAACTTCCCAGTAGTTCTCGAAGACGATCAGGGCATTGTTCGGGCTGACATTCCCTTCCGTCGCGCCGAAGCCCGCTATTCCTTTGAGCAGACTGGCGTGACAGCCACCATCTACGGTGGTGCTCTCAACGGCCAGACCTACACCGACCCTGCTGCGGTCAAGAAACTGGCCCGAAAGGCCCAGCTTGGTGAGGCTTTCGAATTTGACCGCGAGACCTACCACTCAGACGGCACTTTCCGCAGTTCACCCCGCGGCTGGTTCACCTTCGGCCATGCCACTTTCGCCCTCCTCTTCTTCTTCGGGCACATCTGGCACGGCGCCCGCACCCTGTACCGGGATGTGTTCGCCGGCATCGACCCCGACCTTGGAGAACAGGTGGAATTCGGTCTGTTCCAGAAGCTGGGAGACCGCAGCACCCGCCGTCTCCCCGAGGGTTACATCCCACCGGCTGGCACCAAGCTCAGCTGATCGCCCCCACTCAGGAGATTCTCGATGGAGAGCTTCGCTTACATCCTCATTCTCACCCTGGCGATCGCCACCCTCTTCTTTGCGATCGCCTTCCGCGATCCTCCGAAGATCGGCAAGTGAGATCAAAGGCTCACAGGAGCCTTTGAGCCATCAAGCCCCCGCCCCGGCGGGGGCTTTTTTCATGCCGGGAGCCATCACCAACCAACCCGCTCCAGCGAGAACGTTGCTACATGGGCTACGACAGCAGATACACCGGTGCAGCTGTGAGCACTCCTCACTTCTCAATCGGAGCTCTACTGACTACACTTCCACTAACCAAACCGCGTGGGTCGCCAAGGGATGCAATGTCCCTCCTGCCAACACACCGATAGCCGGGTGCTGGAATCCCGATCCGCTGACGCTGGCCGCAGTGTTCGGCGGCGACGTGAGTGCCTCCACTGCGACTTTCGCTTCACTACCTATGAACGGGTGGAAACCGTGCCGATCACAGTGATCAAGCGCACCGGCACCCGAGAGATCTTCAGCCGCAACAAACTTCTGCACGGCCTGGTGCGAGCCTGCGAAAAAACCGGTCTTGAGCCAGCACGGCTCGAATCCGTGGTCGACGACATTGAGTTGCAACTGCAGCAGCAGCGCCATGGCCGCGAGGTGAGCAGTGCTGAGATCGGTGAACTGGTCTTGCAGCAACTCAGCGAGATCAGCGAGGTTGCCTACGTGCGCTTTGCTTCTGTCTACAGGCAGTTTCAGGGCATCAGTGACTTCGTCGCCACCCTCGAAGGCCTCAGCCGTCGGTCGTCTTCCCCTCAGCGCCCCGATGGCGCGCTTGCCGCCGTGCGTTGAGCCCCGAAGTGGGTGGATTTGTATGATGGTGGATTGCGTGCGTCTGTCGGCGGGCAGGCACGCACGCACATCCTTCATTCTGCCGTGGGCAGACCGCCACCCTTCCATGACAGTGACCCCTTCCGAGATCAGCAGCACCGAGGTCGAACTGGATCCGACAGGCGAAGCCTTGACAGATCTCGATCCGACAGACGAAACCTCGGCTGATCTGAACCTCGACATTCCGGAAGAGGTCCCCACAGCCGACGATCCCAGCAGCCGCGTCGCCAGTCGCGACACCGACGGCGCCGGCTTCACGCTGGAGGAGTTCGCCTCCCTGCTGAGTAAGTACGACTACAACTTCAAGCCCGGTGACGTGGTGAACGGCACCGTGTTCGCCATGGAGCCCAAGGGCGCCATGATCGACATCGGAGCCAAGACCGCAGCCTTCATGCCCCTGCAGGAGGTCTCGATCAACCGGGTCGAGGCCCTCAGCGACGTGCTGCAGCCGGGCGAGGTCCGTGAGTTCTTCATCATGAGTGAGGAGAACGAGGACGGCCAGCTTTCACTCTCGATCCGCCGCATCGAGTACCAACGGGCCTGGGAGCGGGTGCGGCAGCTTCAGAAGGAAGACGCCACCATCTACTCCGAGGTGTTCGCCACAAACCGCGGCGGCGCCCTGGTGCGGGTCGAAGGCCTGCGTGGCTTCATCCCCGGCAGCCACATCAGCACCCGCAAGCCCAAGGAAGACCTCGTCGCTGATTTTCTCCCCCTCAAGTTCCTTGAGGTGGACGAGGAGCGCAACCGCCTGGTGCTCAGCCATCGCCGCGCCCTGGTGGAGCGCAAGATGAATCGTCTGGAAGTGGGCGAAGTGGTGATCGGCACCGTCCGCGGCATCAAGCCCTACGGAGCCTTCATCGACATCGGCGGGGTCAGCGGTCTGCTGCACATCTCCGAGATCAGCCACGAACACATCGAGACACCCCACACGGTGCTCAATGTGAACGACCAGATGAAGGTGATGATCATCGACCTCGACGCCGAGCGGGGACGCATCTCCCTCTCCACCAAAGCTCTCGAGCCGGAACCAGGGGACATGCTCACCGATCCCCAGAAGGTGTTCGACAAGGCCGAGGAAATGGCCGCCCGCTACAAGCAGATGCTGCTTGAGCAGGCCGAGGAGAACGAGCCGATGGGCGTCACGCTCGACTGAGCGCCATAACCTGGGACGCCTGCACCGATCCGATGGTTCAACTGTTCCTGCGTGGTCAGCCCCTCGGATCGGTTGAAGCCATCCTTTTCGACAAGGACGGCACCCTCAGCCTGAGTGAACCAGGCCTCCTGGCCCTGAGCCGCGCCCGTCTAAAGGCCTGCCTTGAGCATGTTCCTGAAGCCCACCGCTGCCAGTTTCAGGACCTGCTTGAGCGGGCTTATGGCTTGGTGGGCGATCAGCTCAACCCGGCCGGCACCACCGCAGTGGCGAGTCGTACCCACAATCTGATCTCCACAGCCACCGCCTTCTGTCAGGTGGGCCTTGGTTGGCCGGAAGCTCTGGATCACAGCGAAGCCGTGTTCACTGCCATCGATCGTGAGCAGCTCCAGAGCGACGGGGATCGTCCGGGCGAGCCCCCGCTGGCACCGCTCTGCCAGGGAGTGGCCCCTCTGCTGCTGGAGCTTCACCGCTCAGGGGTGCAGCTGGCGGTGATCAGCAACGACGACAGCGAGGGAATCCACCGGTTCCTGGGTGGCCACGGGCTGGCTGAGCTGTTCCAGGAGATCTGGAGCGCCGACATGCAACCTGCCAAGCCGGATCCGGCGGCAGTGCATGGAGTCTGCTCCAGGCTTGGGGTCAGCCCTTCCGCCTGTGCCCTGATCGGGGATGCCGGCAGTGATCTGCGCATGGCCGAGCGGGCAGGGGTGGGCTTGGCCCTGGGCTACAGCGCCGGCTGGAGCAGCAGGCCGCCGCTGCCGGAGCACCTGCCGCGCCTGGATCATTGGCACGAGCTGCAGGTGGCTGGTTCATCTGGGATGCACCCATCACCAGAGCCGGGCGATAAGCTCGGCCAGCCAGAAGTCGCTGCAAGCCTGGATGAGCCGCTACGTCTTCACATCTGAGTCAGTCACCGAGGGCCATCCCGACAAGATCTGTGATCAGATCAGCGATGCCGTTCTCGATGCACTGCTGAACGCCGACCCCGCCAGCCGGGTGGCCTGCGAAACGGTGGTCAACACCGGTCTCTGCCTGGTCACCGGCGAGGTGAGCACCACGGCCCGCGTCGACATCACCAGCCTGGTGCGGGGCGTAATCGAAACGATCGGCTACAGCGGCGCCAAAGCCGGTGGCTTCGATGCCAACAGCTGTGCCGTGCTCACCGCCCTCGACCAGCAGTCGCCCGACATTGCCCAGGGCGTGAATGAGGCCGACGACCATGACGGCGACCCCCTCGACCTGGTGGGTGCTGGTGACCAGGGCATCATGTTCGGCTTCGCCTGCGACGAAACCCCGGAATTAATGCCATTGCCGATCAGCCTGGCCCACCGGCTGGCACGCCGGCTGGCCCAGGTGCGGCACGACAACACCCTTCCGTACCTGCTGCCGGATGGGAAGACCCAGGTCAGCGTCGTTTACGAGAACGATCGGCCGGTGGCGATCGACACCCTGCTGATCTCCACCCAGCACATGGCCGAGATCGACGGAATCAGTGATGAGGCGGGCCTGCGCCAGCGCATCGCCGATGACCTCTGGACCCATGTGGTGATCCCAGCCACCGCCGATCTGCCGCTGCAACCCGAGCGCGCTGCGGTTCGCTTTCTGGTCAATCCCACCGGCAAGTTCGTGGTGGGTGGCCCCCAGGGTGATGCGGGCCTGACCGGGCGCAAGATCATCGTCGATACCTATGGCGGAACGGCGCGCCACGGCGGTGGAGCCTTCTCCGGCAAGGATCCCACCAAAGTCGACCGTTCCGCGGCCTACGCCGCCCGCCACGTGGCCAAGAGCCTGGTGGCCGCTGGTCTCGCCCGGCGCGTGGAAGTGCAGCTCAGCTATGCGATCGGCGTTGCCAAGCCCGTGAGCATCCTGGTGCAGAGCTCCGGCACAGGCAAAATCAGCGACGACGACCTCACTGCTCTGGTGCAGGAACACTTTGACCTGCGCCCCGGCGCGATCATCGAGACCTTCGGCCTGCGCGATCTCCCCCGTCAGCGGGGCGGCCGTTTTTACCAGGATGTGGCTGCCTACGGCCACTTTGGCCGTCCCGACCTGAATCTTCCCTGGGAGGACGTGGGTGAGGCCGCCGCCCGGCTGCAGCAAGCCACCGCCGATCGGGTTCCCGTGGGCCAGACAGCCGCCTGAGCCCCCCATGGCCAGTCGCCGGGGCGGCGCCTTGATCTGCCCCCTGGCAGCGGGGGTGGACCTGGGCAGCAGCGGCATCCGCCTGGCGGTGATCGACGCTGAAGAGAAGGTACTGGCCGAGCGGGCCACTGCCTATCCCAGCAGCTTTGACGATCCAAACGGCTGGCGGCAGGGGCTCATCACTCTGGTGCGGGACCTTCCCATCCAGCTCAGGCATCAACTGGGCGCCATCAGCCTCGATGGCACCTCCGGCACCCTGCTGGCCTGCCGCTCCGATGGCACACCCCTGGGGCCCGCCCTGGCCTACAGCCTCGCCTGTCCTGAGCAGGCTGAGCTTCTGGCGGCTCTGGTTCCTGCCGGCTGCGCTGCCGCCAGCGTGAGCGGCAGCCTGGCCAGAGCCCTGCGATTACTTGGCCCGCTCACGGGGGAGGCGTCGGCTGTGGGGGGCGCGGCGACCGCAGATCTGCTGCTGCGCCACCAGGCCGACTGGCTGATGGGCTGGTTGCTGGGCGACTGGCGCTGGGGCGAGGAAGGCAACAACCTGCGGCTGGGCTGGGACCTCAGACAGCAGCACTGGACGGGAGACCTGGCCCGGCAACCCTGGGCGGCAGCGTTGCCCGAGGTGGTTGCCAGCGGCTTGGCGCTGGGGCCACTGGCTCCAGGCTCTGCCTCTGCGCTGGGGTTGCCGGGCTCCTGCCTGGTGGTGGCCGGCAGCACCGATGCCAACGCCGCCGTACTGGCGGCCGATCCCACTCCTGGTGAAGGAGTCACGGTGCTGGGCACCACCCTGGTGCTGAAACAGTTCGTCGCAGACCCGATCGAAGCCCCAGGGATCAGCTGCCATCGGCTGGGGGGACGCTGGCTGGTGGGCGGTGCCTCCAACGCCGGCGGCGGAGTGCTGCGCCAGTTCTTCAGCGATGCCGAGCTGGAGCGGCTCAGCCGTCAGATCGATACCTCCAGGCCGAGCGGGCTGCACTACAGGCCCCTGCCATTGAGGGGAGAGCGCTTCCCCCACGACGACCCTGATCTGCTGCCGATCCTGGAGCCCCGGCCCGTGAGCGATGCGCTGTTCCTGCAGGGGCTGCTGGAAGGGCTGGCCCGGATCGAGGCCCAGGGATGGGCGCGCCTCGCTCAGTTGGGTGCACCTGGGCTGCGGCGGGTGATCAGCCTGGGGGGCGGGGCCCGCAATCCCCAGTGGCGTCAGCTACGACAACAGGCGATCGGCCTGCCGGTGTTCAGCCGTCCGGGCCTGACGCCGGCCGTGGGTATGGCACGGTTGGCCAACCGCGTCCTGAAGGGGCCGCACTAAACGCCGAAGATGGAAGCCTGATCCCTCTGCCAAGAGCCCATGAACGAACGACTGCGAACCGTGATCTCAATGGCTCTGTTCGTGATCCTGGCCGGCTACGTCAGTTTCAGTGCCATCAGGCTGGGGTTGCTGCTCTGGCAGCGGTTCGCCCTTGTCTGAGCCAGTTCTCAGCCACAATCAGCCCTGACCCTTGCCCTGCAGCCATGGCCAGCGATCCCCTCACCGAAGCCGTCAGCGATCGGATCTGCCGCCACATGAACAAAGACCATGGCGAGGCGGTGCTGGCCTACGCCCGCAACTATGGCGGGGCGCAGCAGGCCAGCACCGCCCGCATGCTGCGTGTGAGCCCGGAGGCGATGGACCTGGAGGTGGATGGCGCCAACCTCTCGGTGCCCTTCGATCACGTGCTCAACGACAGCGAAGACGCCCATCGCACACTGGTGGCGATGCTCAAGGCCTTGCCCGAGTAATGAGCTGGGAACACTGAACGGCAACGTTGCACTCCTCCCAGGAGATCGCCGTCATGGTCCAGACCCTGTTGAGAGGATGCCTCGAGCTGATCACCCAGGCCACCTGTCCGCTCTGCGGCCGACCGGCCGAGCCTGAACGAGGCAGGGGGCGTGCACAACCGCAGCCTTGCCACGTCTGCCGCGAATCTCTGGATCTCGAGACCCAGACAGGATTGTGTGGTCTTGAGCCCATCCCCTGGTGGGCCCTGGGCTCCTATCAAGGTGCGCTGCGCAGCCTTCTGCTGCGCCAGCGGCGCAAGCCCAGTAACCAGGCGATCCCCTGCCTGGCCAGTTCCCTGGCCGCGACCCTGCCGGCACCGCTTCGGGAGTTGAGCGTCGTGGCGATCCCCAGCTGGAAACAACGGGCCAACCCCCTGCCACTGCTGATCTGTCAGGGGCTGGGCCTGCCCCGCCTGGCTCCCCTGGAGCGCAGCCGGGCCACGCTGGGTCAGCACCATCTCAACCGCCGGTTGCGGGCGCTCAACCAGGAAGGGGCCTTCCGGGTCGTCCCAGACGGAGTCTCCCGCAGCCGTCGTTCCAGGCAGGGTCTGCTGTTGGTGGATGACATTCTCACCACAGGAGCCACAGCCATGGCCGCCGCCGCTGCCCTTGAAGAGGCCGGCTACCCGGTGATTGGGCTGCTCTGCCTGGCCCGGACTCCTGCTCCGGGCCGTGATCTAAGATCCTGCGGTGCTGCCAAGCGGCCGGCCGGGATAGCTCAGTTGGTAGAGCAGGCGACTGAAAATCGCCGTGTCCCCAGTTCAAATCTGGGTCCTGGCACTCTTTTTTAAAGCCCTTGTTGAAGGGTTTAGCCCATCACTTTGGTGGGCGAACCTCCAAGCTGCCTTGCTCTGAAGTGATGCGAACCCCTCCCGAGCGACCCGCGAACCAACAGTTCAGCAATGCCGACAGCTACGGAATGGCCTTCGATGAGGCCTGGGGAAGGATCGGCAGCCTCGATCCCGCCGATTCAGGCGCCCGTGAAGCCGCCCTCCAAGGCGTGATCAGCGCCTTGAGCGATCACCCCTTCGCCCTGAGCCAACCGGAGCTGGTGCGCCAGGTCGCGGAATTTCGCCTGCGCCTGCTCCAGCGCTGAGGGCGCTGAGGTAGGCCGGCCCCATAGGATTTGCCCTATGACCAGCTCCCTGACGCGCCTGGTCCGGATGCTGAGCGCTGGGTTCAGCAATCAGGACCAGGCTTTCGAGAACCCCCCCCTCTACGCCCACATCCTGGTGCGCTTTCGGCCGCTTCCGCAGCTGGATCCAGGCTCCCTGCTGCTGGAGCAGTCATACGCCTTCGCACCCGGCCAGCCTTACCGCATCCGGGTACTGCGTGCTGAGAGCGCCACAGATGGCAGCCTGCGAATTCACAATCACGCCATCCACGACGAGCGTCGGTTCTGGGGAGCTGTGGAGGATCCTGAGCGCATGGCGCAGATCCAAACGGAGGATCTGCGCCTGCTCGACGGTTGCACCTATGTGGTGCAACCGAAGGGTGAGGGCTTCGTCGGGGAGGTCGAACCCGGCTGCCGTTGCCTGGTGGAACGCAAGGGAGCCAAGGCCTACCTCGTGAGCAGCTTCGAAATCGACGGCACGTCGATGCGCACGATCGACAGGGGGCACGACCCATCAACCCATGACCAGCTCTGGGGATCCCTGGCGGGGCCGTTTGAATTCCAGCGCACAGACGACTTCAGCGCTGAGATTCCCATCGCCTGGCTGGAGAGCTGGAGGCCCTGATCCAGTCCCGATCAGGGCTCGATCAAGCTGGTGCGCAACAAAAGATAATGAAGCTAGTCAAATAAATTGGTCAGTTATAGTAAAGCTCTATGAGGTCTTTTGTCACTAGGGGTTTGTGCTCAACAGAGGTGCCTATGTTCATCGCCCATTCCTCTGGCACTCCATGGCTCTGCCCCTGATCGAACTCAATCCCATCGCCCTCAATGCCCGCGTCACCAGCTTGGCGGTGGGTAGTGAAGAAGAGCCGCGGCGGACACCGGAAGGGGTGCTCCGCAGCCCCCAGGCCATGGATGAACTGATCGAGAGGGCCTACCGTCAGATCTTCTTCCATGCGTTCAAAGCCGACAGGGAACCGGGGCTTGAGTCCAGGTTGCGCCGCGGTCAGATCAGCACCAAGCAGTTCATACGAGGCCTGCTCCTTTCAGATAAGTTCCGCAGAGATTTCTACCGTTGCAACAGCAACTACGCAGTCGTAGAGCAGGTGGTTGGCCGTGTTCTCGGCAGGCCCGTGCATGGCGAGCGCGAGAGGATAGCCTTCTCGATTCTGATTGCCACCGAAGGAATGCAGAGTTTCGTCGATGCCCTGCTCGACTCGCCTGAATATCTCGACACCTTCGGCGAGGATGAAGTTCCTTACCAGCGCTCGCGCGTCCTCCCCGGCCGCAGCCTGGGGGAGAAGCCCTTCAACCAGCAGGCTCCGCGCTATTCCTCCTATTGGCGCGACATCAGTGCATCCCGCGCCCCTGCCGGCCCGTTCAGCGCTGGCGCACAACTGGAGCGGGGACTGCGCTCCCCTGCCTGGGTCGACGGTCAGCCGCCGAAGCTGGCTCAGACCATCTGGCTGGGGCTTGCGGCCATCGGCGGCGTGGAACTGCTGCGCATCCTGATCACCACCGCGGCCGCGATGCTCAAAACGGGCTCACTCGGCTGAAGCCTCAGATCCAGGTGGAGCAGACCTGAGCCGATGTCCTGATTTAAGCGCTCAGCTCATCCATGAAGGGCTGCTCCCCCTCGTCTGGGAACACCGTTTCCGAGCTGTCCCCGTACTCGTTCTCTGGGGCAGGATCGGCGGCGACGCCAAGCACACGCAAGGGCCTTACCAGGCCTCCAGCAGGGGCCATGCCTTCTGAAGCCTGGCGATGAGCAGGCTGATCCAGCAGGGTTTCCAGCCTCATCAGGCGATCATCGGTCTGCTCCAGAAGGTCGAGAACAGCGGCTGAATCGACACCATCCCGGCCTGATCGATCCAGCAACCGGAACTGTTGATCTTCCAAGAGGAGCAGACGATCCTCCATCTCCAGGAGGCGCAAAGTGAGAGTTTCAGTGAGCTCACCGAGAGCATTGAGCTGAACGCTGAAGCGCAGGGGCCAAGCCTCGGAATCAGGTGTCGTTGTCATCGTTGTCATGGGTCATGCAGTGACCGCGATGGCCGGATGGTATCGGCCTCAGCAGCGGGCGCCAGGGGAGCGAGTTTGTAACGATTCTGAAAAGCGCCGGTGAGAGCGTAACGGCCCCCATAGGATCCGGCTGCAGACAGCATCGTCGGGAACGTTGTGGCCTGTGTCCAGCACCGCCTCGACAGCCCCCGACCTCCTACGTCTCCCTTCTCTTCCCGGCCTGCACGCCCATGACACTCGTCAACGCTGCCTACCTGGGCATCGATCGCTTCGCGAACGTCCGCGACAAGGACAATTGGTCGAACGCTACCGAAGCCGACATCGCAGGATTGATTCGCTCGGTCTACCAGCAAGTTCTCGGTTACCAGTATGTGATGAAGAGCGAGCGGCTGGAGGGCCCTGAATCGCTGTTCCGCCGGGGATACCTGAGTGTGCGCGAGTTCGTGCGCCAAGTGGCCAAGAGCAACCTTTACAGGCAGCGCTTCTTCGAGAACAGCAATCCCTATCGCTTCATCGAACTGAACCACAAGCATCTTCTCGGTCGGGCGCCCCAGAACAAGGCTGAGATGCTGCACCACTTCACGATTCTACAAAACGAAGGCTTCGACGCTGAAATCGATTCCTACATCGACAGCGCCGAGTACCAGGATCGGTTCGGCGAAGAGCAGGTTCCTTATCTGCACGGCTGGAACTATTCCATCGGCCAGCAGGGGCTCCAGTTCTCCTACATGCTGCAGCTGACCCGTGGTGCTGCGGCTTCGATCAAGGGCGATATCGCCAAGAATCAGTCGCGACTGAATCCCTCGGTGCACAAGGAGGCACCGATTCCCGTGGTCAGCCCCAACGCCAAGGGCTCCGCTTTCCGTTCGGTCAACTCCGATGGTGTCACCCGTATGGGAGTGGGCGCCGGCGAGCAGGGCCGCACTTACCGGGTCGAGATTTCCGGCTTCAACAACTATCGCCTGCACAAGCGCAGCAACCGGGTGCGGTTCATCCCGTTTGCCAAGCTGCTCGATTACCAGCGGCAGATCCAGCGCGAAGGCGGCCGCATCGCCAGCGTCAGCCCGGTCAACTGATTCCTCCCCATCCCCGTCGTTCCCCATCCGCCATGAAGGTCTCTGCAGGCACCCGCGGCAGCAGCTTCAGCAGCAACCGCCAAGTCACGATCCAGGTCACTGGGCTGGCCAACAACGACTACGTGCGTAGCTCAGATTGCACCATGCAGGTGCCCTACACCCGCATGAATGAAACCATGCGACTCGTACATCGCCTGGGCGGCACCATTACCGGCGTGAGTGTCAGCGGCTCCGGCGACAGCTCCGGAGCCTGAAGGTGATTCGGCTTTACGTCTGAGTCAGGCTCGTCAAATCCACCAGGATCATTTACAGCCAACACCACCACTGAGTAGCCCCCCTTGAGGGGGCTTTTTCATGGGTCCGATCACCCCCTTGCAAAATCCCTGGGCCAAGTCAGGAAAGAACATGATGGCCCCTGTCGTGCCCTCCCGATGGGAGCCGGCCTCAGCTAAGGCCATTGACCCGGGGAACCGGGACGGGCTAAACAACGAACCAACCTCGGGTTTTTACTGTTCATATTTCTACATAACGGGCGGAGCAGGGCCCAGCGGCGGGGCCGTGGGCTCCTGCCAAGGCAGCAAAGAGCTTGCGAGCCAACACTGTTGCCCCCGGGATGACCATTTGTGAATGATCGAGCGAGCCGACGGGGCCAGGGATAAAAATACTCAAGCCAAGTCGAGCCACGTCTGGCCAGCGGTCGGTCCAGCCGACCAGCCGGATTCATCCGGTCCATGCGAGATGTCTTCGTACTCGGCACGCGAGTTCGCCTTTGGCGCTCTCGTTATTGATCACCCAACTCCCGACCCCCACCCGTCGAGAACAGGAGCTTTTTTACATGTTCGACGCCTTCACCAAGGTCGTTGCTCAGGCTGATGCCCGCGGCGAATTCCTCAGCTCTGCCCAGATCGACGCCCTGGCGTCGATCGTTGCAGACAGCA